>NZ_JAOWGF010000010.1:0-270 GCF_030333285.1 Citrobacter sp. CK199
ATGGTGGAGCTATGCGGGATCGAACCGCAGACCTCCTGCGTGCAAAGCAGGCGCTCTCCCAGCTGAGCTATAGCCCCATACAGTACAGTCAGAACCTCTTACCGATGATTTTTCCTGAGACAAGGCGTGGAATGACGAAGCATACTTAAAGTATGTGAGTCATTTCACAACGCAGTATTCAGGGAAAATCTGGTAGGCCTGAGTGGACTTGAACCACCGACCTCACCCTTATCAGGGGTGCGCTCTAACCACCTGAGCTACAAGCCTGTA
>NZ_JAOWGF010000011.1:0-210 GCF_030333285.1 Citrobacter sp. CK199
TAGCTCAGTTGGTAGAGCACGACCTTGCCAAGGTCGGGGTCGCGAGTTCGAGTCTCGTTTCCCGCTCCAAAATTTGAAAGTATCAGCAGATACGCACCACCCAATCGCAGGATTTCAGGCAGCGGCCTAGAAGACGAAGATTAAGCGGGAATAGCTCAGTTGGTAGAGCACGACCTTGCCAAGGTCGGGGTCGCGAGTTCGAGTCTCGTT
>NZ_JAOWGF010000012.1:0-560 GCF_030333285.1 Citrobacter sp. CK199
ATAGGGGAGCCGAAGGGAAACCGAGTCTTAACTGGGCGTTAAGTTGCAGGGTATAGACCCGAAACCCGGTGATCTAGCCATGGGCAGGTTGAAGGTTGGGTAACACTAACTGGAGGACCGAACCGACTAATGTTGAAAAATTAGCGGATGACCTGTGGCTGGGGGTGAAAGGCCAATCAAACCGGGAGATAGCTGGTTCTCCCCGAAAGCTATTTAGGTAGCGCCTCGTGAATTCATCTCCGGGGGTAGAGCACTGTTTCGGCTAGGGGGCCATCCCGGCTTACCAACCCGATGCAAACTGCGAATACCGGAGAATGTTATCACGGGAGACACACGGCGGGTGCTAACGTCCGTCGTGAAGAGGGAAACAACCCAGACCGCCAGCTAAGGTCCCAAAGTCATGGTTAAGTGGGAAACGATGTGGGAAGGCCCAGACAGCCAGGATGTTGGCTTAGAAGCAGCCATCATTTAAAGAAAGCGTAATAGCTCACTGGTCGAGTCGGCCTGCGCGGAAGATGTAACGGGGCTAAACCATGCACCGAAGCTGCGGCAGCGACACT
>NZ_JAOWGF010000013.1:0-209 GCF_030333285.1 Citrobacter sp. CK199
GCACCAGGGAGGATAACGTTGCTTCAGCAACGGCCCGTAGGGCGAGGCGCAGCCGAGTAATCCTCCCGGATGCACCATCTCTTACTTGATACGGCTTTTGTAGCGGTATCAATATTGGCAGTAAATAATTTTCCCGATGCATCCGTAGCTCAGCTGGATAGAGTACTCGGCTACGAACCGAGCGGTCGGAGGTTCGAATCCTCCCGGAT
>NZ_JAOWGF010000014.1:0-265 GCF_030333285.1 Citrobacter sp. CK199
TACAGGCTTGTAGCTCAGGTGGTTAGAGCGCACCCCTGATAAGGGTGAGGTCGGTGGTTCAAGTCCACTCAGGCCTACCAAATTCGCTCCCGTGCTTTGTTGTGGCAAAGCTCGCATACCTCAGTATGCTTCGCTTCACCACGCCGCGCCCGGAAACGAATTGGGGATGAGGTTTAACTACATCATATGGGGCTATAGCTCAGCTGGGAGAGCGCCTGCTTTGCACGCAGGAGGTCTGCGGTTCGATCCCGCATAGCTCCACCAT
>NZ_JAOWGF010000001.1:0-216 GCF_030333285.1 Citrobacter sp. CK199
TATGGGGCTATAGCTCAGCTGGGAGAGCGCCTGCTTTGCACGCAGGAGGTCTGCGGTTCGATCCCGCATAGCTCCACCATACTGTAGACGGTATAAGAAAACTTCAGAGTGTACCTGAAAAGGTTCACTGCGAAGTTTTGCTCTTTAAAAATCTGGATCAAGCTGAAAATTGAAACGACACACGTAAAGTGTGTATGAGTCTCTCAAATTTTCGCA
>NZ_JAOWGF010000015.1:0-408 GCF_030333285.1 Citrobacter sp. CK199
TGCTGATATGGCTCAGTTGGTAGAGCGCACCCTTGGTAAGGGTGAGGTCCCCAGTTCGACTCTGGGTATCAGCACCACTTCACTTCTCCTTCCCGTTTCTCTCTGTATAAACTTAAATATTCAACAATTCAGGCATATCGCCTGGTTGATGTGGTGATATCACCGATTTATCCGTGTCTTAGAGGGACAATCGATGTCTAAAGAAAAGTTTGAACGTACAAAACCGCACGTCAACGTCGGTACTATCGGCCACGTTGACCATGGTAAAACAACGCTGACCGCTGCAATCACTACCGTACTGGCTAAAACCTACGGCGGTGCTGCTCGCGCATTCGACCAGATCGATAACGCGCCGGAAGAAAAAGCTCGTGGTATCACCATCAACACTTCTCACGTTGAATACGACAC
>NZ_JAOWGF010000016.1:0-3997 GCF_030333285.1 Citrobacter sp. CK199
CCCATGCGAGAGTAGGGAACTGCCAGGCATTAATTAAGTGAAGAGGCCATCCTGAGGGATGGCCTTTTTGCGTTTATGCGCCCGGGTCAGCCGGATGACGCTGCGCTTATCCCACCTACATAACCACAAGCCATACTGTTGCATATGCGGTAAACTAGACGCGATTTTGCATCAGGAAAGCGTCTATGAATCACTCCCTCAAACCCTGGAATACCTTCGGTATCGATCAACGCGCTAACGAGATTGTCTGTGCCGAAAATGAACAACAACTATTGGATGCCTGGCAATCGGCTAAAGCATCAAATTATCCGGTACTGATACTGGGCGAAGGGAGTAACGTTCTGTTTCTTGATACCTTTCATGGAACGGTGATTATCAACCGTATCAAAGGTATTGAGGTGACAGAGCAACCCGAAGCATGGCACTTGCACGTAGGGGCGGGGGAAAACTGGCATAACCTGGTCCGATACACTCTCCAGCAAGGTATGCCGGGGCTGGAAAATCTGGCGCTTATTCCGGGGTGCGTCGGTTCCTCTCCTATCCAGAATATTGGCGCCTATGGTGTAGAACTACAGCGGGTCTGTGACTATGTGGATTGTGTCGAGCTGGCAACCGGAAAGTCTCTACGGGTGAGCGCCACAGAGTGCCGCTTTGGTTATCGTGATAGTATCTTCAAGCATGAATATCAGGATCGTTACGCCATTGTGGCTGTCGGCCTGCGTTTACCAAAACAGTGGCAGCCCGTACTGACTTATGGCGACCTGGTTCGCCTTGAACCTGAAACGGTCACGCCGCAGCAGGTGTTTGATGCCGTATGCCATATGCGCACCACGAAACTGCCCGATCCAAAAGTAAATGGTAATGCAGGTAGCTTCTTTAAAAATCCTGTTGTTACAGCAGAGATTGCGCACACATTACTGGCGCAATTTCCCGGTGCGCCACATTACCCGCAGGCCGATGGTTCAGTGAAGCTGGCTGCCGGTTGGTTGATCGATCAGTGCCAGCTAAAAGGCGTCAGTATCGGGGGCGCTGCGGTACATCGTCAGCAGGCTCTGGTGCTGATTAACGCACATAATGCGACAAGCGAGGATGTGGTGAAACTCGCGCATCATGTGCGTCAGAACGTGGGTGAGAAATTTAATGTCTGGCTGGAACCGGAAGTTCGGTTTATCGGGCAGACCGGTGAAGTGAATGCTGTGGAGATCATTGCATGAAGGATAATACCGTTCCCCTGACGCTGATCTCTTTGCTGGCCGATGGTGAGTTTCATTCGGGTGAACAGCTGGGTGAAACGCTGGGAATGAGCCGCGCAGCCATCAACAAGCATGTCCAGACGCTGCGTGACTGGGGAGTTGATGTGTTTACCGTACCTGGCAAAGGATATAGCCTGCCAGAACCTATCCAATTATTAGATGCTTCTGTCATCCATGCACAACTGGACAGCGGGAATGTCACGGTACTTCCGGTTATCGATTCGACGAACCAGTATCTGCTGGATCGTATCGGCCAGTTGACGTCGGGTGATGCCTGTGTAGCGGAATACCAGCAGGCTGGGCGTGGTCGTCGTGGGCGGAAATGGTTCTCTCCATTTGGTGCGAACCTGTATCTTTCTATGTACTGGCGTCTGGAGCAGGGGCCGGCAGCCGCGATCGGGCTGAGTCTGGTGATCGGCATTGTGATGGCTGAGGTTCTGCGCGATCTGGGTGCAGAGAAGGTTCGGGTTAAGTGGCCTAATGATCTCTATTTACTCGATCGCAAGCTGGCAGGCATTCTGGTTGAGCTTACGGGTAAAACGGGCGACGCTGCACAAATCGTTATCGGCGCAGGTATCAACATGGCCATGCGCCGTGTGGAAGAAGGCGTCGTGAATCAAGGATGGATCAATCTCCAGGAAGCGGGCATTACGCTTGATCGCAACATGCTGGCGGCGACGTTAATCAAAGAGTTGCGTGAGGCGCTGGAACTCTTTGAGCAGGAAGGTCTGGCACCTTACCTGTCTCGCTGGGAAAAGCTGGATAATTTTATTAACCGACCGGTTAAACTGATTATTGGTGATAAAGAAATATTTGGTATTTCCCGTGGGATAGATGCGCAAGGCGCGTTGTTGCTTGAACAGGATGGCGTAATTAAGCCGTGGATGGGCGGAGAAATATCTTTACGCAGCGCAGAATAATAAAAAGGGAGCTAACGCTCCCTTTTTACATTATTTTCTCAACCTGACTTGTTCGACCGCATGATTGGCGCTTTTGGTCATAATCAGACTGGCCCGTTCACGAGTGGGTAAAATATTTTGCTTTAAGTTCAACCAGTTGATTTCTTTCCATAATGATGCGGCGGTATTGATCGCTTCATCTTTCGATAATTTTGCGTAATTATGGAAATAAGAATCTGGGTCGGTGAACGCCCCCTCACGGAATTTCAGGAAGCGGTTGATGTACCACGTCTGGAGTAAATCTTCAGGCGCATCAACATAAATAGAAAAATCAACGAAGTCAGAAACAAATACATGATGTGGATCGTGAGGATAATCCATTCCACTCTGTAGTACATTTAAGCCTTCAAGAATTAATATATCGGGCTGCGCGACGGTTTTATCTCCGTCTGGAATCACATCATAAATCAGGTGTGAATAGACTGGTGCGGTGACATTTGGCACCCCTGATTTGAGATCGGAAACGAACTTCACCAGACGGTGCATATCGTAAGACTCAGGAAAGCCTTTCTTCTTCATCAGCCCGCGATCTTTCAGCACCTGGTTAGGATGTAGAAAACCGTCAGTGGTGATCAATTCGACGCGACGATGTTCCGGCCAGCGGCTCAGCAGTGCTTGCAGTACGCGCGCGGTGGTGCTTTTGCCCACGGCAACGCTACCGGCAATGCTGATGATATAAGGAATACGCTGGCCGTTAGTGCCTAAAAATTGCTCCAGAACAGCCTGACGGCGCAGGTTTGAACTGATATAGAAATTTAGCAAACGCGACAGGGGCAAATAAATCTCGGCAACTTCTTCCAGTGATAAATCTTCATTAATGCCTTTGAGTCGTGCGATTTCGCCCTCGGTCAGGGTCATCGGCACGGAATCACGAAGCGCAGCCCACTGGTTGCGATCAAATTGTAGGTAAGGCGTCATTAACGTTTGCTCTTTACTCATAAGCATGTTTCTGGCTGTCATTGCTACATCAGGTCAGCGATAAAAAAGCGAATCATCCCCGGCATGCAATGGCACGACACATTTCAGTTAATTTGGACAATGGGCAGGAGGGTAACACCAGATGGGAGGGAATAATAAGAAAAAATCTCTCCTGATAAGTTATCCCTGAAACGCAATGTGACGGATATACCATATGTAAAAGAAGAATTTTTCTCTTTCAAACACAGATATGATGATGCTCTCCGTTAAGCCGTTAGCATCCTGGTGTCGAAAAATCGCACTGACCTGACTAAAAATAGGCCATTTAGCAGTCTTGTCGTGCAAAATGTGAGCGATAGAACATTTTATGCAATTTTTTAGTTGCATGAGGTCGCAGGTCTCCATAGAATGCGCGCTACTTGATGCCGACTTAGCTCAGTAGGTAGAGCAACTGACTTGTAATCAGTAGGTCACCAGTTCGATTCCGGTAGTCGGCACCATCAAGTCCGGTGGGGTTCCCGAGCGGCCAAAGGGAGCAGACTGTAAATCTGCCGTCACAGACTTCGAAGGTTCGAATCCTTCCCCCACCACCACTTTCTGGCAGCGTGTTTGCTGTCTGAACTGGTTGAAAAAATTAACCGGTTCGAATAAGAAAAGAGACATGTCTCTTTTTTTGTTACAGAAAGAACTGGGTAGCCGAGTTCCAGGATGCGGGCATCGTATAATGGCTATTACCTCAGCCTTCCAAGCTGATGATGCGGGTTCGATTCCCGCTGCCCGCTCCAGACGTGCTGATATGGCTCAGTTGGTAGAGCGCACCCTTGGTAAGGGTGAGGTCCCCAGTTCGACTCTGGGTATCAGCACCAC
>NZ_JAOWGF010000017.1:0-203 GCF_030333285.1 Citrobacter sp. CK199
TAGCTCAGTTGGTAGAGCACGACCTTGCCAAGGTCGGGGTCGCGAGTTCGAGTCTCGTTTCCCGCTCCAAAATTTGAAAGCAACACCAGATACCCAATCGCAGGATTTCAGGCAACGGTCTGAAAGACGAAGATTAAGCGGGAATAGCTCAGTTGGTAGAGCACGACCTTGCCAAGGTCGGGGTCGCGAGTTCGAGTCTCGTT
>NZ_JAOWGF010000018.1:0-251 GCF_030333285.1 Citrobacter sp. CK199
TATTGTCCGAAGACATTAAGAATCCATGTCACTTTGAGTGCCCACACAGATTGTCTGATAAATTGTTAAAGAGCAGTTGCAACGCGGCTTTCAGCTCACCGTTGCGAGGTGACGTATAATACGTTTTCCTCATTCAGAGTCAAGTGCTTATTTTCACTTTTCTCTGCCGGCGTTCATCGCTGAACCCCGCTGACCCGGCGGCCTGTGTGCCGTTGTTCCGTGTCAGTGGAGGCGCATTATAGGGAGTTATT
>NZ_JAOWGF010000019.1:0-30285 GCF_030333285.1 Citrobacter sp. CK199
CACTGCAAAGGCAGGTTCTTTAAGGTAAGGAGGTGATCCAACCGCAGGTTCCCCTACGGTTACCTTGTTACGACTTCACCCCAGTCATGAATCACAAAGTGGTAAGCGCCCTCCCGAAGGTTAAGCTACCTACTTCTTTTGCAACCCACTCCCATGGTGTGACGGGCGGTGTGTACAAGGCCCGGGAACGTATTCACCGTGGCATTCTGATCCACGATTACTAGCGATTCCGACTTCATGGAGTCGAGTTGCAGACTCCAATCCGGACTACGACATACTTTATGAGGTCCGCTTGCTCTCGCGAGGTCGCTTCTCTTTGTATATGCCATTGTAGCACGTGTGTAGCCCTGGTCGTAAGGGCCATGATGACTTGACGTCATCCCCACCTTCCTCCAGTTTATCACTGGCAGTCTCCTTTGAGTTCCCGGCCGGACCGCTGGCAACAAAGGATAAGGGTTGCGCTCGTTGCGGGACTTAACCCAACATTTCACAACACGAGCTGACGACAGCCATGCAGCACCTGTCTCACGGTTCCCGAAGGCACATTCTCATCTCTGAAAACTTCCGTGGATGTCAAGACCAGGTAAGGTTCTTCGCGTTGCATCGAATTAAACCACATGCTCCACCGCTTGTGCGGGCCCCCGTCAATTCATTTGAGTTTTAACCTTGCGGCCGTACTCCCCAGGCGGTCGACTTAACGCGTTAGCTCCGGAAGCCACGCCTCAAGGGCACAACCTCCAAGTCGACATCGTTTACGGCGTGGACTACCAGGGTATCTAATCCTGTTTGCTCCCCACGCTTTCGCACCTGAGCGTCAGTCTTCGTCCAGGGGGCCGCCTTCGCCACCGGTATTCCTCCAGATCTCTACGCATTTCACCGCTACACCTGGAATTCTACCCCCCTCTACGAGACTCAAGCCTGCCAGTATCAGATGCAGTTCCCAGGTTGAGCCCGGGGATTTCACATCTGACTTAACAGACCGCCTGCGTGCGCTTTACGCCCAGTAATTCCGATTAACGCTTGCACCCTCCGTATTACCGCGGCTGCTGGCACGGAGTTAGCCGGTGCTTCTTCTGCGGGTAACGTCAATTGCTGCGGTTATTAACCACAACACCTTCCTCCCCGCTGAAAGTACTTTACAACCCGAAGGCCTTCTTCATACACGCGGCATGGCTGCATCAGGCTTGCGCCCATTGTGCAATATTCCCCACTGCTGCCTCCCGTAGGAGTCTGGACCGTGTCTCAGTTCCAGTGTGGCTGGTCATCCTCTCAGACCAGCTAGGGATCGTCGCCTTGGTGAGCCGTTACCCCACCAACAAGCTAATCCCATCTGGGCACATCTGATGGCAAGAGGCCCGAAGGTCCCCCTCTTTGGTCTTGCGACGTTATGCGGTATTAGCTACCGTTTCCAGTAGTTATCCCCCTCCATCAGGCAGTTTCCCAGACATTACTCACCCGTCCGCCACTCGTCAGCAAAGCAGCAAGCTGCTTCCTGTTACCGTTCGACTTGCATGTGTTAGGCCTGCCGCCAGCGTTCAATCTGAGCCATGATCAAACTCTTCAATTTAAGTTTGATGCTCGTGAATTAAACTTCGTAATGAATTACGTGTTCACTCAGAGACTTGGTATTCATTTATTGTCCGAAGACATTAAGAATCCATGTCACTTTGAGTGCCCACACAGATTGTCTGATAAATTGTTAAAGAGCAGTTGCGACGCGCTTTAGCGCTCTGTCGCGAGGTGGCGTATATTACGCTTTCCTCTTTCAGAGTCAACCCTGAATTTCAGGATTTTTCTCTTTAATCAACCGGCTGTTTGTGTGAAGTGATTCACATCCGCCGTGTCGATGGAGGCGCATTATAGGGAGTTCTCCGCAGGCCGCAATAGAAAAATGACAGAAAAATGACTGACTGCTGCATTCCCCAGCAAAACCCCGCCTTATACCCTTTTACACACAGAGTTATCCACAATCCTGGCGATCATTTCCTGAATCTCTCCTTAATAAAGACGCGCTCAATACAGGAATAAAAGGGTATCGAATGGAAAAAGAAAAATTCGCGAGCGTTGCGCAAACGTTTTCGTTACAATGCCACCGCAAAACAAGGATGCCCCGTAAGGGGCGTTAGCTGAGTTTTTCACGAAAAATTCAGCTAACGCTCTCTGTAATAGTCAAATCCAGGGGATTTACCATGCAACAACGTCGTCCAGTCCGCCGCGCTCTGCTCAGTGTTTCTGACAAGGCCGGTATCGTCGAATTCGCCCAGGCACTTTCCGCACGCGGTGTGGAGCTGCTGTCTACAGGGGGCACTGCCCGTCTGTTAGCAGATAAAGGTCTGCCGGTGACCGAAGTTTCCGATTACACCGGTTTCCCGGAAATGATGGATGGACGCGTGAAGACCCTGCATCCGAAAGTACACGGCGGTATTCTCGGTCGCCGTGGTCAGGATGACGGAATTATGGAACAACACGGTATCGCGCCAATCGATATGGTTGTTGTTAACCTGTACCCGTTCGCCCAGACTGTCGCTCGTGAAGGTTGCTCGCTGGAAGATGCCGTAGAGAACATTGATATCGGCGGCCCGACCATGGTGCGCTCCGCAGCCAAGAACCATAAAGATGTCGCTATCGTTGTAAAGAGCAGCGACTACGATGCCATTATTGAAGAGATGGATAGCAACGACGGTTCACTGACCCTTGATACCCGTTTCGATCTCGCCATTAAAGCCTTCGAACACACCGCTGCCTACGACAGCATGATTGCCAACTACTTCGGCAGCATGGTTCCGGCATATCACGGTGAAAGCAAAGAGGCCGCTGGCCGCTTCCCGCGTACCCTGAATCTGAACTTCATTAAGAAGCAGGATATGCGCTACGGCGAAAACAGCCACCAGCAGGCAGCCTTCTATATAGAAGAGAATGTGCAAGAAGCATCTGTTGCGACCGCGCAGCAGGTACAGGGCAAAGCGCTCTCCTACAACAATATCGCCGATACCGATGCGGCGCTGGAGTGTGTGAAAGAGTTCAGCGAGCCCGCCTGCGTCATCGTGAAGCACGCTAACCCGTGTGGCGTGGCGGTAAGCACTTCTATTCTCGACGCTTACGATCGCGCATACAAGACTGACCCGACCTCCGCATTCGGCGGCATCATCGCGTTTAACCGCGAACTGGATGCCGAAACGGCACAGGCCATCATCTCCCGTCAGTTTGTCGAAGTGATCATTGCGCCTTCCGCATCTGAAGACGCCCTGAAGATTACCGCCGCCAAACAGAACGTGCGCGTCCTGACCTGCGGCCAGTGGGCCGAGCGCGTCCCGGGCCTGGACTTCAAACGCGTTAACGGCGGCCTGCTGGTTCAGGATCGTGACCTGGGTATGGTAACGGCAGGCGAACTGCGCGTGGTAACCAAACGTCAGCCGAGCGAGCAGGAACTGCGTGACGCGCTGTTCTGCTGGAAAGTAGCGAAGTTTGTGAAATCCAACGCGATTGTGTACGCGAAAGAGAATATGACTATCGGTATTGGCGCGGGCCAGATGAGCCGCGTTTATTCCGCGAAGATCGCCGGTATTAAAGCGAGCGATGAAGGACTGGAAGTAAAAGGTTCCGCAATGGCATCTGACGCGTTCTTCCCGTTCCGCGACGGTATTGATGCTGCTGCCGCTGTTGGCGTGAGCTGCGTGATCCAGCCCGGTGGCTCCATCCGTGATGATGAAGTCATTGCCGCCGCTGATGAACACGGCATTGCGATGATCTTCACCGACATGCGTCACTTCCGCCATTAATTCACGGAGCAGACAATGAAAGTATTAGTAATCGGCAACGGCGGGCGCGAACACGCCCTGGCGTGGAAAGCGGCGCAATCACCGCAGGTTGAAACCGTGTATGTCGCGCCAGGTAACGCCGGAACAGCGCTGGAACCGGCGCTGCAAAACGTCGCTATTGGCGTCACGGATATTCCGGCACTGTTGAGCTTTGCCCAGAACGAGAAGATCGATCTGACCATCGTCGGCCCGGAAGCGCCGCTGGTGAAAGGCGTGGTGGATACTTTCCGCGCCGCTGGCCTGAAAATCTTTGGCCCAACCGAAGGCGCCGCACAGCTGGAAGGCTCCAAAGCCTTCACCAAGGATTTCCTCGCCCGTCACCAGATTCCGACGGCGGAGTACCAGAACTTCACGGAGATCGAACCCGCGCTGGCTTACCTGCGTGAGAAAGGCGCGCCGATCGTCATTAAAGCCGACGGACTGGCTGCCGGGAAAGGCGTGATTGTGGCGATGACGCTGAGCGAGGCCGAAGCCGCCGTTCATGACATGCTGGCGGGTAACGCGTTTGGCGACGCGGGACACCGTATCGTGATCGAAGAGTTCCTCGACGGTGAAGAAGCGAGCTTCATCGTGATGGTCGATGGCGAACATGTGCTGCCAATGGCCACCAGCCAGGATCACAAACGCGTCGGCGATGGCGATACCGGGCTGAATACCGGCGGTATGGGCGCTTACTCCCCGGCGCCGGTGGTGACCGACGAGGTTCATCAGCGCACGATGGAGCGCATCATTTGGCCAACCGTAAAAGGCATGGCGGCGGAAGGCAATACTTATACCGGCTTCCTGTACGCTGGGTTGATGATCGATAAGCAGGGCAACCCGAAAGTTATCGAATTCAACTGCCGCTTTGGCGACCCGGAAACCCAGCCAATCATGCTGCGTATGAAATCCGATCTGGTTGAACTTTGTCTGGCTGCCTGCGACGGTAAGCTGGACGAGAAAACGTCTGAGTGGGATGAGCGCGCATCGCTCGGCGTGGTGATGGCGGCTGGCGGTTATCCGGGCGACTACCGCACAGGCGATGTGATCCACGGTCTGCCGCTGGAAGAGGTGGCGGACGGTAAGGTATTCCATGCCGGCACCAAACTGGCGGAAGATGACCGGGTCGTAACAAGCGGCGGTCGCGTACTGTGCGCCACTGCGCTAGGCCATACCGTTGCCGAAGCACAGCAGCGTGCCTACGCGCTGATGGCAGATATCCACTGGGATAACTGCTTTAGCCGCAAAGATATCGGCTGGCGCGCGATCGAACGCGAGCAAAACTAACGCTGACACCTCTTATCCGGCCTATGGAGAACAACTGTAGGCCGGATAAGACGCAAGCCGCCATCCGGCAATCATCAGAACGTCTTCTCTATAGGTTGCCAGTGGCAGAAGTCTTCATTGGCCACCAGCAGCAGCTGAGAGCCATCAGGCGCCTCCAGCCATGCCACACTCACCTCTATCGATGAACGCTGCTGACGTCGCTCTATGTGGCTGATAGCCCACGCATCCAGGTCTGGTTTCAACGTTTCGCCTTCGCAGGTAGTTACCGTACGGTCTGCATGCCAGCGTCCCTGACGCAGCACGACGCGTCCCTGACGCAATGCGTCACTGGTCTGGCGGATCTGATTGGCGCGATAGCGGTATAAGGCGATCTGGTCGCTGGAAAGCTGCTGCTTCTGCCCGTCGACTTCATGCTGCATAAAACTGAGCTCGCCATGATCGTCGAAGCGTGCGCGAATATGTTCAGAAGGTTTGCTGTAAATATTGAGTTCAATCAGGGAGAGCATGTCGCCCTGCCAGCGGTATTCGCTGGTTGTGGTGCTGCCGTTACGCCACGGGCTAAAGACCGAGAGCAGATGGACGCCATCGCTGGAATCTTTACGCCAGATGCGTACCGCACCCTGGTCGTCAACATAACCGCTGGCCGTAAACGGTGGAAGCGTCGTGTTATGGCTACAAGCGGACAGCAACAGCGCGCCTGCCAACGTCAGCATACGACGCCAGACAGACAAAAGGGGCGAGAGCGCCCCTTCATTAAAACTGTTCACTGCCACGCGAATTACTTAACTGCGTCTTTCAGTGCTTTACCAGAAACAAACGCCGGTACATTCGCTGCAGCGATTTTGATTTCTTTACCGGTCTGCGGGTTGCGGCCAGTACGCTCAGCGCGGTGGTTCACTTTGAAGGTACCGAAACCAACCAGTTGTACAGCATCGCCTTCTTTCAGAGACTCAGTAATAGCAGCCAGAGTGGATTCCAGAGCAGCTTTAGCCTGGGTTTTGGACAGTTCTGCTTTGTCTGCAATTACATCAATCAGTTGAGTCTTGTTCATAAGTTATCCTTACAATGTGTTTATCGCTTGCTAAGCATCGAGTGCGACGGAAATGCCAGAAAAGCACTCTCCTGCATACACGCACCGATAGCCACTTTTTTTCGCCCCCCAAATGTAGACCAGACGGGGGGCGGAAGGGAAGCCTCCAGGCACGACAAATCAGGCGTTAAATCACGTTTTCTGGTGTCATTGCTCAAAATTTATACCGATATTGCTCTCACCGGCCTCGCGCAGGTCTGCCCGAAGCCCTTTTATCAGCTCAATATCGCGTTCTTCGCAGTCGGCCAAAAGTCGGAATATTTCCCACTGAATGTCCCATTCCTGTTCAACAGC
Organism: Citrobacter sp. CK199; assembly: GCF_030333285.1. NCBI lineage: Bacteria > Pseudomonadati > Pseudomonadota > Gammaproteobacteria > Enterobacterales > Enterobacteriaceae > Citrobacter > Citrobacter sp. CK199. The sequence continues at coordinate 6,469 of NZ_JAOWGF010000019.1, forward strand.
CGGGTTTTCTTTGAGCTCTTCATCGGTCATTTCTCGACCAGCCTGAGTCATTTCCAGCATCGCAACCGTGGTAATGGATGTCTTACTGACCTCAATGGCATGTTCCAGCGTTTCGCCACTGAGACGAGAATGCATTAACTCGCTTAATGCAACGCAGGCATCAATCGCCGGGTAAACGCCGTACAGATCAAAATCGTCAGCAGCCGGAATCGCTTCCTCAAACTTTTCCAGCTGGCTGTCAAAATTGACCTTCGCATCTTTCACCGTCAGCGTTTCCCAGATGAGATCCAGGATTCGGCGGTACACCTGCCCATCGCCAAAACCCGTCTGCTGACAGAACATGGCATAGTTCGGATACATACGCTCGCACAAACAAGCCATAAAGGTGACGTGCTGCCAGCTTTCCAGGCGTTCCAGACGCAGATGAATCGGGTTTTGTAACATGTTGAATTCTCGAAATCAGAAATGAGCCGCAGTGTACCTGAATCAGCGGTGATTTGCTTGCCAGCGCATAAACGCCGGACGCTCTGATGCCACCGCATCCGCCCAGCGCGTCGGTTCCGGCAGACGGTAGCCTTGCATACAGCGCTGCACCCACGCCAACGCGCTGTCGGTACTCACGCGATGTCCGGTCGCGATAAACAGCGGGTTACAGCGCGCTTTGCTGCGCCAGACCCAGGCTAACTGCTCGCCTTTGTCCATCAGCGGGGCCAGCGCGCCAGGTTCGGCGGAAAGCGGCTCAAACTTGCCGCACAGCCGTTTTTTCGCTACGCCGATGGTGGGTACATCCATCATCAATCCAAAGTGGCTTGCCACCCCCAGACGACGCGGGTGGGAAATACCGTGCCCATCGACAAAGACTAAATCCGGTTTTTGTGACAGCTGTTCCCACGCCGCCAACAGCGCAGGATACTCGCGAAAGGAGAGGAAGCCGGGGATATACGGCATGGTAGTGGCGATACGCGCCACTTTGTATTCCACCAGCTCAAGCGCTGGATACGTCAACAGCACCATCGCCGCTCGCGTCACTTCCCCGCCCTGCTCGAACCCAACATCCGCCCCGGCGATCAGATCCGGCGGATCGTTATCAAGGCGATCCTCGCGGATCACCGACGAGGCGAGTTCAATTTGTTGAGCGCGTAGCGACGCGAGATCCATAATGACTCCTTAGCGGTGGTACTGTTCAGACAAGCGGTGTACCGCATCAACAAATGCGCCCGCGTGCTCCGGCGGCACATCCTGGTGGATGCCGTGTCCAAGATTAAAGACGTGGCCTTCACCCTGGCCGAATCCGGCGAGAATCGTCGCCACTTCCTCTTCAATGCGCGCCGGTGGCGCATAGAGCATGGACGGGTCCATATTGCCCTGTAGCGCCACTTTATGGCCCACGCGACGGCGCGCGTCGGCAATATCGGTTGTCCAGTCGAGACCTAACGCATCACACCCGGTTTCCGCCATCGCCTCCAGCCACTGGCCGCCACCTTTGGTGAATAACGTGACCGGTACACGGCGACCGTCGTTTTCCCGTAGTAAACCATCAACGATTTTATGCATGTAATACAGCGAGAACTGCTGGTAATCGCGCCCCGTCAGCACGCCGCCCCAGGTGTCGAAAATCATGACCGACTGCGCGCCCGCTTTAATCTGCGCGTTGAGATACAGAGTGACGCTTTTCGCCAGCTTATCGAGCAGCGCATGCAGCGCCTGCGGATCGGCATACATCATTTTTTTGATGACGGTAAAGGCTTTGCTGCTGCCGCCTTCCACCATGTAAGTCGCCAGCGTCCACGGGCTGCCGGAAAAACCAATCAGCGGAACGTCACCTTTCAACTCGCGGCGAATCGTACGCACCGCGTTCATCACGTAGCCCAGTTCGTCTTCCGGGTCAGGAATCGGTAGCTTATCGACATCCGCTTTACAGGCGACTGGCGAAGTAAAGCGCGGGCCTTCCCCGGCCTCAAAATAGAGTCCCAGCCCCATCGCATCCGGGATGGTCAGAATGTCCGAGAAGAGGATCGCCGCATCAAGCGGGTAGCGCCGCAGCGGTTGTAGCGTAACTTCGCACGCCAGCTCAGCATTTTTGCACAGCGACATAAAATCGCCTGCTTGTGCGCGGGTGGCTTTGTACTCCGGCAGATAGCGGCCTGCCTGGCGCATCATCCATACCGGGGTAACATCAACGGGCTGGCGCAGCAGCGCACGCAGATAACGATCGTTCTTCAGTTCGGTCATTTTGCAGTTCCTTCATTGCGTCAGGGTGCCAGTGTACCATCACTCATACTCAGCCCGACACATTGCCACAGTATCTTCGATCAAACGACGCGCCACCGTGCCCGGCGGCGGCAATAACGGAAGATCGTCATAGCGATACCAGCCCGCCTCCAGCAGCTCTTTCGGGTCGATGACAATCTCGCCGCTGTCATACTCCGCCATAAACGCCGTCATCAGCGATTGCGGGAACGGCCAGGGCTGTGAGGTCACGTAACGCAAATTTTTCACTTTGATGCCGCTCTCTTCCATCACCTCGCGCGCGACCGCCTGCTCTAAGGTCTCCCCCACTTCCACAAACCCGGCCAGCACCGTATGAACACCGTTACGATGGCGCGTATGCTGGGCCAGTAAAATGGAATCGGCGCGCCGGATGGCGACAATAATGCAGGGAGCAATCTGCGGATAGTAACGCTCGCGGCAGTGGCTGCACAGCATCGCCCATTCGGTCTTGCTCGGATACATGGGGTGGCCACAGTAACCGCAGAATTTGTGCGAACGGTAAAATTCCGCCAGCTGCACGCCCCGCCCCGCCAGTTGAAACAGGCCAACGTCCCGATCGATGACCTGCCGTACCGACCCCATATCATGCCGACGATGCTGTAACACCAGCCAGACAGGCTCCCCTTCCCACTCGCCAATCAGGAGTGCGCGCTGCCCCACAAGATCGAAATTTGTCGCTTCGCCATATGGCAATTCTCCACGAGGCAACCATAATTTTTGCTCGTGACTGACGATCCACCAACCGTGATCTAATTTTTCAATAATACGATCCATAGCTCTTGCACTACCTTTGCTTCACTGGCATGTTGTTAACATTATATTTACATTTTTCAGGTGAGCAGTTTTAAATCTAAACTTGCGGAGTCAATCATGCTAAACCAGCTGGAAAGCCTGACGGAACACGTCGAAGGAAGTAATAAACTGGTTGATCGCTGGCTACATGTACGTAAGCACCTGCTCGTGGCTTACTACAATCTGGTTGGCATTAAGCCTGGCAAAGAATCGTACATGCGGCTGAATGAAAAAGCGCTGGATGATTTTTGTCAGGGCCTGGTCGACTACCTTTCCGCCGGACACTTCAGTATTTATGAACACATTATCCGAGAAATGGAAGAGGGAAACCCGCGTTCGACCGCAACGCGCCTCCATTCATTGCTGGAAGCCAATACTCAACAGATCATGGAATATTACGACTCCAGCCTGGAGAACGCGATCGATCACGATAATTATGCGGAGTTTCAGCAAGTGCTCTCCGACATCGGCGAAGCGCTGGAAGCGCGGTTTACGCTGGAAGATAAACTCATCCTGCTGGCCTTCGACAATAATCTAACGCTTAATGCCCAGGATGAAAGCGGAATTGCACGGCCTGCTTGAGTTATGAATCAGTAACGAGTAATTTACATCCATTGCCCCGTCGCCGGGGTTACATCTTGTCGGAGTGCCGTGTGTGAAAACACAGGCTGAGACCGTTAATTCGGGATCCGCGGAACCTGATCAGGCTAATACCTGCGAAGGGAACAAGAGTAAACTGCTTTATGCGTCAGCCTGTACGGGCAACGCGCATCCATTACTCCATCCGTCGTCTGACAAGCCACGTCCTTCACTTTTTGGAATGAGCTATGTCTGCAACAAAATTGACTCGCCGCGAACAACGCGCCCAGGCCCAACACTTTATCGACACCCTGGAAGGCACCGCCTTTCCGAACTCAAAACGTATTTATATTACCGGCTCACAACCGGACATCCGCATTCCGATGCGCGAAATCCAGCTCAGCCCCACGCTCATCGGCGGCAGCAAAGATAATCCGCAATACGAAGAGAACGAAGCCATCCCGGTCTATGACACCTCTGGCCCCTATGGCGATCCTGATGTCGCCATTAACGTTCAGCAGGGGCTGGCAAAACTGCGTCAGCCCTGGATTGAGGCTCGTGCAGACAGCGAAGAATTGACCGACCGTAGCTCGGCGTACACCAAAGAACGTCTGGCCGATGATGGACTGGACGAGCTGCGTTTTACGGGGCTGCTCACGCCGAAGCGCGCCAAAGCGGGCAAGTGCGTAACGCAACTGCACTATGCGCGTCAGGGAATTGTGACCCCGGAAATGGAGTTTATCGCTATTCGTGAAAACATGGGGCGTGAGCGCATTCGCGGCGATGTGTTACGCCAGCAGCATCCGGGCGTTGGGTTTGGCGCGCGCCTGCCGGAAAACATCACGCCAGAATTTGTTCGTGACGAAGTGGCCGCCGGTCGCGCGATTATCCCGGCCAACATCAACCACCCGGAATCCGAACCGATGATCATCGGACGCAACTTCCTGGTGAAGGTCAACGCCAATATCGGCAACTCAGCGGTCACTTCCTCCATTGAAGAAGAGGTGGAAAAACTGGTGTGGTCAACGCGCTGGGGCGCAGATACGGTGATGGACCTCTCAACCGGTCGCTATATTCACGAAACCCGCGAGTGGATCCTGCGTAACAGCCCGGTACCTATCGGCACCGTGCCGATCTATCAGGCGCTGGAGAAAGTGAACGGGATCGCCGAAGATCTCACCTGGGAAGCCTTCCGCGACACGCTGCTGGAGCAGGCGGAACAGGGGGTAGACTACTTCACCATCCACGCGGGCGTGCTACTGCGCTATGTGCCAATGACCGCAAAACGTCTGACCGGTATCGTCTCGCGCGGCGGTTCGATCATGGCGAAATGGTGCCTCTCTCACCATCAAGAAAACTTCCTCTACGAGCACTTCCGCGAAATCTGCGAGATCTGCGCCGCTTACGATGTCTCGCTGTCGCTGGGCGACGGTCTGCGTCCGGGATCGATTCAGGATGCGAACGACGAAGCGCAGTTTGCCGAGCTGCACACGCTGGGCGAGCTGACCAAAATTGCCTGGGAGTACGACGTGCAGGTGATGATTGAAGGCCCTGGCCACGTACCGATGCAGATGATCCGCCGTAACATGACCGAAGAGCTGGAACACTGCCACGAAGCGCCGTTCTACACCTTAGGGCCACTGACCACCGATATTGCGCCGGGCTACGACCACTTCACCTCCGGTATTGGCGCGGCAATGATTGGCTGGTTTGGCTGCGCCATGCTCTGCTACGTAACGCCAAAAGAGCACCTCGGCCTGCCGAACAAAGAGGATGTGAAACAGGGGCTGATCACCTACAAAATCGCGGCGCATGCCGCCGACCTGGCAAAAGGCCATCCTGGCGCGCAAATCCGAGATAACGCCATGTCGAAAGCCCGCTTTGAGTTCCGCTGGGAAGACCAGTTTAACCTGGCGCTTGACCCGTTCACCGCCCGCGCCTACCACGACGAAACCCTGCCGCAGGAATCCGGTAAAGTGGCGCACTTCTGTTCCATGTGCGGCCCCAAATTCTGCTCAATGAAGATCAGCCAGGAAGTCCGCGACTACGCGGCGGCGCAGACCATCGAGGTAGGAATGGCGGATATGTCAGAAAACTTCCGCGCCAAAGGCGGTGAAATCTATCTCAGGAAGGAGGAGGCATAATGTATCAGCCCGATTTCCCAGCGGTGCCTTTCCGCCTGGGGCTTTATCCGGTCGTTGATAGCGTGCAATGGATCGAACGCTTGCTGGAGGCGGGTGTCCGCACCCTCCAGCTACGTATCAAAGACAAGCGCGACGAAGAGGTGGAGGACGACGTATCAGCCGCTATCTCGCTGGGCCGCCGCTACAATGCCCGCCTGTTCATCAATGACTACTGGCGACTGGCGATCAAGCACAACGCTTACGGAGTGCATCTCGGTCAGGAAGATCTGGAAACCACCGACCTGAAGGCGATTCAGGCTGCCGGGCTGCGCTTAGGCGTTTCCACCCACGATGACATGGAAATCGACATAGCGCTGGCGGCCAGACCGTCTTATATCGCACTCGGCCACGTATTCCCGACGCAAACCAAACAGATGCCGTCCGCGCCGCAAGGACTGGAGCAGCTGGCGCGCCATATTGAACGTCTTGGCGATTACCCCACCGTTGCCATCGGCGGGATCAGCCTCGAACGCGCCTCGCCGGTGCTGAAAACTGGCGTGGGCAGTATTGCCGTCGTCAGCGCCATTACCCGGGCGGAAGACTGGCGCGAAGCAACGGCGCAGTTACTGGCAATCGTGGGGGCTGGCGATGAATGATCGCGACTTTATGCGCTACAGCCGACAAATTTTGCTCGGCGATATCGCCATTGAAGGGCAGCAAAAATTGCTCGCCAGCCGGGTTCTGATTGTCGGGCTGGGCGGTTTGGGTTCCCCTGCGGCGCTCTATCTGGCGGGCGCTGGCATCGGTACGCTGGTTTTAGCCGACGATGACGAAGTACATCTGAGCAATCTGCAACGGCAAATCCTGTTCACCACAGATGATATTGCCCGCCCTAAATCCCAGGTGACAAAGCAGCGGCTGGCACGGCTGAACCCGGATATTGAACTGCTGGCGTTACAGCAGCGCCTCACTGGCGATGCGCTCCGCCATGCGGTTGAGCGCGCCGATGTGGTGCTCGACTGTACCGACAACATGGCGACCCGTCAGGAGATCAACGCCGCCTGCGTCGCGCTGGATACTCCACTTATTACCGCCAGCGCCGTCGGCTTTGGCGGCCAGTTGATGGTGCTGACGCCGCCCTGGGAACAGGGCTGCTACCGCTGCCTGTGGCCGGATGATGAAGAACCGGAACGCAACTGCCGCACGGCAGGGATCGTCGGCCCCGTTGTCGGCGTGATGGGAACATTGCAGGCGCTGGAAGCCATCAAGTTACTGAGCGGGATGGACATCCCCGGCGGCGAGTTGCGGTTATTCGATGCCAAAACCAGCCAGTGGCGCAGTCTGGCATTGCATCGCGCCAGCGGTTGCCCGGTATGCGGAGGGCGTCATGCAGATTCAGTTCAATGATGAACCTATGCAGTGCGCTGACGGCCTGTCCGTTATCGATCTGCTCACTCAGCTTAACCAACTGAAACCAGGGGCGGCGCTGGCGCTGAATCAACAGATCCTGCCGCGTGAACAGTGGGAACAGCAAATCGTGCAGGAAGGCGACCAGATCCTGCTTTTTCAGGTTATTGCAGGGGGTTGATATGTTACGTATTGCAGATAAAACGTTTGATTCACATCTGTTCACCGGCACGGGGAAATTTGCCTCTTCACAGCTGATGGTCGAGGCGATTCGCGCTTCCGGCAGCCAGCTGGTCACGCTGGCGATGAAACGCGTGGATTTACGCCAGCACAATGACGCGATTCTGGCACCGCTTATTGATGCCGGGGTAACGCTGCTTCCCAATACCTCCGGTGCGAAAACAGCGGAAGAAGCCATCTTCGCCGCGCAACTGGCGCGGGAAGCCTTGGGCACACACTGGCTGAAACTGGAGATTCACCCCGACGCGCGCTGGCTGCTACCGGACCCTGTCGAAACGCTGAAAGCCGCAGAAGCGCTGGTAAAACAGGGGTTCGTCGTGCTGCCCTACTGCGGCGCCGACCCGGTGTTGTGCAAACGTCTTGAGGAGGTTGGCTGCGCCGCCGTCATGCCGCTCGGTGCGCCCATTGGTTCAAATCAGGGGCTGGAGACGCGCGCGATGCTGGAGATCATCATCCAACAGGCCACCGTTCCGGTGGTGGTCGATGCCGGTATCGGCGTTCCCAGCCACGCCACACAGGCGCTGGAAATGGGCGCTGACGCGGTACTGGTGAATACGGCGATTGCGGTAGCGGATGATCCGGTGATGATGGCGCAGGCTTTTCGCCTGGCGGTTGAAGCCGGAGTTATGGCGCGTCGGGCCGTACCCGGAACGCGCAGCAGCTACGCTCAGGCCACCAGCCCGCTCACCGGATTTCTGGAGGCTTCGGCATGAAAACGTTCACCGACCGCTGGCAACAGTTGGACTGGGACGATATTCGCCTGCGCATCAACAGCAAAACCGCCGCCGATGTGGAACGGGCGCTTAACGCCACGCAACTTAGCCGCGACGACATGATGGCGCTGCTTTCACCCGCCGCCAGCGACTATCTGGAGCCGTTGGCCCAACGAGCGCAGCGCCTTACCCGTCAGCGCTTTGGCAATACCGTCAGCTTTTATGTGCCGCTGTATCTCTCTAATCTGTGCGCCAACGACTGCACTTACTGCGGCTTTTCAATGAGTAACCGCATTAAGCGCAAGACGCTGGATGAAACAGAAATAGGCCGTGAGTGCGAGGCGATTCGCGAGCTGGGTTTTGAGCATCTCCTGCTGGTCACTGGCGAGCACCAGGCCAAAGTCGGCATGGACTATTTTCGTCGTCATTTGCCCGCTATCCGTCGCCAGTTTTCTTCACTCCAGATGGAAGTACAGCCGCTGGCGGAAGAAGAGTATAGCGAGTTAAAAACGCTGGGGCTTGACGGCGTGATGGTCTACCAGGAGACCTACCATGAGGCGATTTACGCACAGCACCATCTGAAAGGGAAAAAGCAGGATTTCTTCTGGCGGCTGGAAACCCCGGACAGGCTGGGTCGGGCAGGTATCGACAAAATTGGTCTCGGCGCGTTGATTGGGCTGTCTGATAGCTGGCGTGTGGACTGCTACATGGTAGCCGAGCATCTGCTCTGGATGCAGAAGCATTACTGGCAGAGCCGCTACTCTATCTCCTTCCCTCGCCTGCGACCGTGTACTGGCGGCGTCGAACCCGCCTCCATCATGGATGAGCGCCAGTTGGTGCAAACCATTTGCGCATTTCGTCTGCTGGCGCCGGAGATTGAACTGTCGCTCTCAACGCGCGAATCGCCGTGGTTTCGCGATCACGTTATTCCTTTGGCGATTAATAACGTCAGCGCATTTTCAAAAACGCAGCCAGGCGGCTATGCCGATAATCATCCCGAGCTGGAGCAGTTTTCTCCTCATGACGATCGCCGACCAGAAGCCGTTGCTAATGCACTGACCGCACAGGGGTTACAGCCCGTCTGGAAAGACTGGGATAGTTATCTGGGGCGTGCTTCGCAAACATAATGCACGAACGTGACACGGCGTAATTTTTTTGCGCGCCGGTGCGTAATACAAAAAACGGGAGATTGTCGTCAGGCTCCCGTTTTTTTATGTTGTCATGGTCGGCAGCGGACGCTGACCAGGGCGAAAAATTCCTTCCTCATTTCGCCCTGCCTTCACATCTGGTCAGACAGTCTTTGCAGACCCCATCGGATTACTGCAACCGGTTTCAGTTTTTGTGTGATGCTTTACACACATTCACTTTAAGACGGTTGTTCTCCCCCCGGCCACAGGCTAAAGATGAAGAACCAAGGGAACCGTGAGAGCCGATTATGAAGAATATCGTTTTATGCTGTGCCGCCGGGATGTCCACCAGCATGCTGGTGCAACGGATGAAAGACGCCGCGCAGAAGAAAGGGGTTGAAGTCAGTATCAAAGCTGTTCCGGTGGCTGAATTTAAAGAAAACATCGCCACTGCGGATATTGTTTTGCTTGGCCCTCAGGTCAAGTATGAACAGGCGAAATTGCAGGCGCTTGCCGACCCCTTAGGTAAAAAGGTCGCGGTTATCGACATGATGGATTACGGCATGATGAAAGGCGATGCCGTGCTGGAAAAAGCCCTCAAGCTCATGGAGTAATAGCATGGAAGAGTTAGAGACGATCATCATGGAGCTGCTGGTCAACGCAGGCGCAGCCCGTAGTTCGGCGCTGACCGCACTGCAACTGGCGCGAAAAGGCGATTTTGCTGGCGCCGAGAAAGCGATGGAAGAGTCGCGCGAGTTTGTCAAACTGGCACACGGCATCCAGACAAAGCTGATTGGGATTGATGAAGGAACCGGAAAACTGCCTGTTAATCTGATCACCGTTCATTCCCAGGATCATCTGATGAACGCGATGGTTATTCAGGATTTGGCGGGGGATATGATTGAGCTTTATCGTCGGTTGCCACTGGTGAATTAAGACCCGTTGCCGGATGGCGGCTACGCCTTATCCGGCCTACAAGTTCACCCCGTATCCGTAGGCCTGATAAGCAAAGCGCCATCAGGCGGCCTACAAGTCCACCCCGTGTCCGTAGGCCTGATAAGCAAAGCGCCATCAGGCATAAAAAAACCCGCCGAAGCGGGTTTTTTATTATGGTCAGCAACGATTAATCGTTATCAGAACCGCCCAGGCCTGCGTTCAGCAGTTCTGCCAGGCTGGCAGACGCATCTTCAGCAGTCACCTGCGGTGCAGCCGGGAGTTCACCCGCAGCACGGCGGCGCATACGATCCTGGTGGTACGCATAACCGGTACCAGCCGGGATCAGACGACCCACGATAACGTTCTCTTTCAGGCCACGCAGTTCGTCGCGTTTACCCGCAACGGCTGCTTCGGTCAGGACACGCGTGGTCTCCTGGAACGATGCCGCAGAGATGAAGGACTCGGTTGCCAGAGACGCTTTGGTGATACCCAGCAGATCGCGGGAGAACGTTGCACCCACTTTGCCGTTCGCTTCCAGGTCGCGGTTAGCGATCTTGACGCGGGAGTATTCAACCTGCTCGCCTTCCAGGAAGTCGGAGCTACCTGCGTTTTCGATGGTGGCTTTACGCAGCATCTGACGAACGATAACTTCGATGTGTTTATCGTTAATCTTAACGCCCTGCAAACGGTATACGTCCTGTACTTCGTTAACGATGTAACGAGTAACAGCATGAACACCACGCAGACGCAGAATGTCGTGCGGCGCTTCCGGGCCGTCGGAAACCACGTCACCACGTTCTACACGTTCACCTTCGAACACGTTGAGCTGACGCCATTTCGGAATCATCTCTTCGTACGGCTCGCTACCGTCTACCGGGGTGATAACCAGACGACGTTTACCTTTGGTTTCTTTACCGAAGGAAATGATGCCGCTGATTTCAGCCAGGATTGCCGGCTCTTTCGGACGACGCGCTTCGAACAGGTCAGCAACGCGCGGCAGACCACCGGTAATATCCTTGGTACCGCCGGATTCCTGCGGAACACGCGCCAGGGTGTCACCAGAACTGATCTGTACGCCATCTTCCAGCTGAACAATCGCTTTACCCGGCAGGAAGTACTGCGCAGGCATATCGGTGCCAGGAATCAGAACGTCGTTACCCTGAGCATCAACGATTTTCAGCGCCGGACGCAGGTCTTTACCACCCGTAGTACGCTCTGCGGAATCCAGGACCACCAGAGAAGACAGACCGGTCAGCTCGTCAGTCTGACGAGTAATGGTCTGGCCGTCGATCATGTCAGTAAAGCGGACGAAACCACTTACTTCGGTGATAACCGGCATGGTGTGCGGGTCCCAGTTTGCAACGGTTTCGCCGCCGGCAACCTGCTCACCATCACCTTTCGCCATAACAGAGCCGTAAGGCACTTTATAGCTCTCTTTGGTACGACCGAATTCGTCGATCAGTTTCAGCTCGGTGTTACGGGAGGTGATAACCAGTTTACCGCTGGAGTTCACAACCGACTTCGCATTGCTCAGACGGATGCTACCTTTGTTTTTCACCTGGATGCTGGATTCAGCAGCCGCACGAGATGCCGCACCACCGATGTGGAACGTACGCATCGTCAGCTGTGTACCCGGCTCACCGATGGACTGTGCCGCGATAACGCCGATAGCTTCACCTTTGTTGATGATGTGGCCACGCGCCAGGTCACGACCGTAGCAGTGCGCACATACACCAAAGTCGGTGTCACAGGATACAACGGAACGCACTTTAACGGCGTCAACAGAGTTCTCTTCCAGCAGGTCACACCACTGTTCGTGCAGCAGCGTGTTGCGCGGAACCAGAATATCTGCGGTGCCCGGCTTCAGTACGTCTTCAGCAGTCACACGACCCAGTACGCGATCGCGCAGCGGCTCTTTAACGTCGCCACCCTCGATAACCGGAGTCATCAGGATACCTTCGTGAGTGCCGCAGTCGTCTTCAGTTACCACCAGATCCTGCGCAACGTCAACCAGACGACGAGTCAGGTAACCGGAGTTCGCTGTTTTCAGTGCGGTATCCGCCAGACCTTTACGCGCACCGTGAGTGGAGATGAAGTACTGGAGTACGTTCAGACCTTCACGGAAGTTCGCGGTGATTGGCGTTTCGATGATGGAGCCATCTGGCTTCGCCATCAGACCACGCATACCAGCAAGCTGACGAATCTGTGCCGCAGAACCACGCGCACCGGAGTCGGCCATCATGTAGATGCTGTTGAAGGAAACCTGCTGCTCTTCCTGACCGTCACGGTTAATCACGGTTTCGGTCTGTAGGTTATCCATCATCGCCTTGGATACACGATCGTTCGCCGCAGCCCAGATATCGATAACTTTGTTATAGCGTTCGCCCGCTGTTACCAGACCAGACTGGAACTGTTCCTGGATCTCAGCAACTTCGGCTTCCGCTTCGGAGATGATCTCGTGTTTCTTCTCCGGGATAACCATATCGTCGATACCAACGGATGCACCTGAACGCGCTGCATAAGCAAAGCCGGTGTACATCGTCTGATCCGCAAAAATAACGGTCGGTTTCAGGCCCAGAATACGGTAGCAGGTGTTCAGCATTTTAGAGATGGCTTTCTTACCCAGCGCCTGGTTGACGATGGAGAAAGGCAGACCTTTCGGTACGATCATCCACAGAATGGCACGGCCGATGGTCGTGTCTTTCAGGCTGGTTTTCGCCACGAATTCGCCGTTAGCATCTTTTTCGTATTCGGTGATACGCACTTTAACGCGCGCATGCAGAGAGGCCAGGCCTGCGCGATAAATACGCTCAGCTTCTTTCGGGCCAGTCAGCACCATGCCTTCGCCTTTGGCGTTAACACAGTCACGGGTCATGTAGTACAGACCCAATACAACGTCCTGAGACGGAACGATGATAGGTTCACCGTTCGCCGGGGACAGGATGTTGTTGGTAGACATCATCAGCGCACGCGCTTCCAGCTGGGCTTCCAGCGTCAGCGGTACGTGAACAGCCATCTGGTCACCATCGAAGTCGGCGTTATATGCCGCACAAACCAGCGGGTGCAGCTGGATAGCTTTACCTTCGATCAGTACCGGTTCAAATGCCTGGATACCCAAACGGTGCAGTGTTGGCGCACGGTTCAGCAGTACCGGGTGTTCGCGGATAACTTCGTCCAGGATATCCCAAACGACAGCTTCTTCACGCTCAACCATTTTCTTCGCGGCTTTGATAGTGGTGGCGAGGCCACGCAGTTCCAGCTTGCCGTAGATGAACGGTTTGAACAGCTCCAGCGCCATTTTCTTCGGCAGACCGCACTGATGCAGACGCAGGTATGGACCTACGGTAATAACAGAACGACCGGAGTAGTCAACACGCTTACCGAGCAGGTTCTGACGGAAACGACCCTGTTTACCTTTGATCATGTCGGCCAAAGATTTCAGAGGACGTTTGTTAGAACCGGTGATCGCACGACCGCGACGACCGTTATCCAGCAGGGCGTCAACCGCTTCCTGCAACATACGTTTTTCGTTACGTACGATGATGTCCGGCGCAGCCAGATCCAGCAGACGTTTCAGACGGTTGTTACGGTTGATCACGCGACGATACAGATCGTTCAGATCCGATGTTGCGAAACGACCACCATCCAGCGGAACCAGCGGACGCAGATCTGGCGGCAGAACCGGCAGAACGGTCAGGATCATCCACTCCGGCTTGTTGCCAGACTGAACGAACGCTTCCAGCAGTTTGATACGCTTGGTCAGCTTTTTACGCTTGGTTTCAGAATTGGTTTCGTTCAGCTCTTCGCGCAGAGTTTCACACTCTTGCTCCAGATCCATGCTCTTCAGCAGGGCCTGAATAGCTTCCGCACCCATCTTCGCGTCGAATTCGTCACCGAACTCTTCCAGCGCGTCCAGATACTGCTCTTCAGTCAGGATCTGCTGGCGTTCCAGATTAGTCATACCGCCTTCGATAACCACATAGGATTCGAAGTACAGCACGCGTTCGATATCGCGCAGCGGCATATCGAGCAGCAGGCCGATACGAGACGGCAGAGATTTCAGGAACCAGATGTGAGCAGTCGGGGACGCCAGCTCGATGTGGCCCATACGCTCACGGCGTACTTTAGTCTGGGTCACTTCAACGCCGCACTTCTCACAGATCACACCACGGTGTTTCAGGCGCTTGTACTTACCGCACAGGCACTCGTAATCTTTTACCGGCCCGAAGATACGGGCGCAGAAAAGGCCGTCACGCTCAGGCTTGAACGTACGGTAGTTGATGGTTTCCGGCTTTTTAACTTCACCGAAAGACCATGAACGGATCATGTCTGGCGAAGCCAGAGCAATTTTGATCGCATCAAACTCTTCGGTTTTAGTTTGCGCTTTCAGAAACTTTAATAAGTCTTTCACGGATTTGCTCCCGTCGGAGTTAGCACATTCCGCTGCCGGGTATTACCCCGGCAGCAGTGACCTGTTTGAGCGAGAATTACTCGTCTTCCAGTTCGATGTTGATACCCAGCGAACGAATCTCTTTCAACAATACGTTGAAGGATTCTGGCATGCCCGGTTCCATCTGATGGTTGCCGTCCACGATGTTCTTATACATCTTAGTACGGCCATTCACGTCATCAGACTTAACGGTGAGCATTTCCTGCAAGGTGTATGCTGCGCCGTATGCTTCCAGCGCCCACACTTCCATCTCCCCGAAGCGCTGACCACCGAACTGCGCCTTACCACCCAGCGGCTGCTGAGTAACCAGGCTGTAGGAACCGGTGGAACGAGCGTGCATTTTGTCGTCGACCAGGTGGTTCAGTTTCAGCATGTACATGTAACCTACGGTTACTGAACGCTCGAACTGTTCACCGGTACGGCCGTCAAACAGCGTGATCTGGCCGGAAGTCGGCAGGTCACCCAGTTTCAGCAGCTCTTTAATTTCCGCTTCTTTCGCACCGTCGAACACCGGCGTTGCGATCGGCATACCTTTGCGCAGGTTTTCAGCCAGACGCAGAACTTCTTCATCGCTGAAGGTATTCAGGTCAACTTTCTGACGAACGTCAGCGCCCAGATCGTACGCACGCTGGATGAATTCGCGCAGTTTCGCGACTTCCTGCTGCTGTTTCAGCATGGCGTTGATCTTATCGCCGATACCTTTCGCAGCCATACCCAGGTGGGTTTCCAGAATCTGACCGATATTCATACGAGACGGTACGCCCAGCGGGTTCAGTACGATGTCTACCGGCGTGCCGTTTTCATCGTAAGGCATATCTTCGATCGGGTTGATCTTAGAAATTACACCCTTGTTACCGTGACGACCTGCCATCTTGTCACCAGGCTGGATACGGCGTTTAACCGCCAGATATACCTTAACAATCTTCAGCACGCCCGGTGCCAGATCGTCGCCCTGAGTGATTTTGCGGCGTTTCGCTTCGAGTTTTTTCTCGAACTCGTGTTTCAGTTCATCGTACTGCTCAGCCAGTTGCTCCAGCTGATTTTGTTTCTCTTCGTCGGTCAGGCCCAGTTCCAGCCAGCGATCGCGCGGCAGTTTGTCGAGCTTCTCAGCTTCAACGCCACCGGAAACCAGCACAGCGTGGATACGGCTAAACAGGCCAGCTTCGAGGATCTGCAATTCTTCAGACAGGTCTTTCTTCGCCTGCTTCAGCTGCATCTCTTCGATTTCCAGCGCACGTTTGTCTTTTTCTACGCCATCGCGAGTAAAGACCTGAACGTCGATAACCGTACCGGAAACACCGTTTGGTACGCGCAGAGAAGAGTCTTTAACGTCAGACGCTTTCTCACCGAAGATCGCACGCAGCAGTTTCTCTTCTGGCGTCAGCTGGGTTTCACCTTTCGGCGTTACCTTACCAACCAGAATGTCGCCGCCGGTCACTTCCGCACCGATGTAAACGATACCGGATTCATCCAGTTTAGAGAGCGCAGCTTCACCCACGTTCGGGATATCAGCGGTGATCTCTTCCGGCCCCAGCTTGGTGTCACGGGACACACAGGCCAGTTCCTGAATGTGGATGGTGGTGAAACGGTCTTCCTGGACAACACGCTCGGAAACGAGGATGGAGTCTTCGAAGTTGTAGCCGTTCCACGGCATGAACGCTACGCGCATGTTCTGACCCAGCGCCAGTTCACCGAGGTCGGTGGACGGACCGTCAGCCAGCACGTCGCCGCGCTCAACCGGCTCACCCAGAGAAACACACGGCATCTGGTTGATACAGGTGTTCTGGTTAGAGCGGGTGTATTTGGTCAGGTTGTAGATGTCGATGCCTGCTTCGCCCGGGTACATCTCGTCTTCGTTAACTTTGATAACGATACGGGACGCATCTACGTACTGAACAGTACCGCCACGTTTAGCAACCGCAGTTACACCGGAGTCAACGGCAACAGCACGTTCCATACCGGTACCAACCAGCGGCTTATCAGCGCGCAGAGTCGGAACCGCCTGACGTTGCATGTTCGCACCCATCAATGCACGGTTGGCGTCATCGTGTTCCAGGAACGGGATCAGGGACGCACCGACGGAAACCACCTGCTGAGTGGAAACGTCCATGTAGTCAACCTGGTCGCGGCTGAACAAGCTGGATTCGCCTTTGCTACGGCAGGTAACCAGATCTTCTACAAAGTGGCCTTCGTCATCCAGGTTGGAGTTCGCCTGAGCGATAACGTAGTTACCTTCTTCGATAGCAGACAGGTAATGAATTTCGTCAGTCACAACGCCGTCGGTGACTTTACGATACGGAGTCTCGAGGAAACCGTATTCGTTAGTCTGTGCGTACACGGACAGGGAGTTGATCAGACCGATGTTCGGACCTTCAGGCGTTTCGATAGGACATACGCGACCGTAGTGGGTCGGGTGTACGTCTCGAACTTCGAAGCCTGCGCGTTCACGGGTCAGACCGCCTGGGCCGAGTGCGGAGATACGACGTTTGTGCGTAATCTCAGACAGCGGGTTGTTCTGGTCCATAAACTGAGACAGCTGGCTGGAGCCGAAGAACTCTTTCACTGCCGCAGAAATCGGTTTGGCGTTGATCATGTCCTGAGGCATCAGGGTATCCAGATCGCCCAGAGACAGACGCTCTTTCACCGCACGCTCAACACGCACCAGGCCAACGCGGAATTGGTTTTCCGCCATTTCGCCTACGGAACGGATACGACGGTTGCCGAGGTGGTCGATATCATCGACTTCGCCTTTACCGTTACGGATATCAATGAGCTTCTTCATCACGTCAATGATGTCGTCTTTGCTCAGGATACCGGAACCTTCAATTTCGTCGCGCAGCAGAGAACGGTTGAACTTCATACGACCAACCGCAGACAGGTCATAGCGGTCTTCGGAGAAGAACAGGTTCTCAAACAGGCTTTCAGCCGCTTCACGAGTCGGCGGCTCACCCGGGCGCATCATGCGGTAGATTTCTACCAGCGCGCTCAGACGATCGTTAGTCGGGTCGATACGTACCGTTTCAGAAATGTACGGGCCGTGATCCAGATCGTTGGTGAACAGCGTTTCGATACGCTTGTGGCCAGACTGGCTCAGCTTCGCCAGCAGATCCAGGCTCAGCTCCATGTTCGCTGCGCAGATCAGCTCGCCAGTTGATTCGTCAACGTAGTCTTTAGACGCCACTTTACCCGCGATGTACTCAACCGGAACTTCGATATGTTTGATATCGTCTTTTTCCAGCTGGCGAATGTGGCGCGCAGTAATGCGACGACCTTTTTCGACGTACACTTTGCCGTTGGCTTCGATGTCAAAGGAGGCGGTTTCACCACGCAGGCGTTCCGGCACCAGTTCCATCTGCAACTTGTTGTCGCGGATCTCGAAGATCACTTTCTCAAAGAACAGGTCCAGGATCTGTTCAGTGGTGTATTGCAGTGCACGCAGAATGATGGTCGCAGGCAGTTTACGACGACGGTCGATACGGACAAACAGGTTGTCTTTCGGATCGAACTCGAAGTCCAGCCATGAACCACGGTAAGGAATGATGCGTGCGTTATACAGTACTTTACCGGAAGAGTGAGTTTTACCTTTATCGCTGTCGAAGAAGACACCCGGGCTACGATGCAGCTGGGAAACGATAACACGCTCAGTACCGTTGATAACGAAAGTACCGTTGTCGGTCATGAGCGGAATTTCGCCCATGTAGACTTCTTGCTCTTTAATGTCTTTTACGGTGCCTTCCGGCGCTTCGCGCTCGTAGATCACCAGACGCAGTTTTACGCGCAGCGGTGCGGAATAGGTCACGCCACGGATCTGACATTCCTGAACGTCAAACACCGGTTCGCCAAGGCGGTAGCTGACGTATTGCAGCTCGGAATTACCGCTGTAGCTCTGAATCGGGAACACGGAACGGAATGCAGCTTCCAGACCGTACTGCCCTTCAGGATCTTGCTCGATAAACTTCTGAAACGAGTCAAGCTGGATAGAAAGGAGATAAGGTACATCCAGAACTTGTGGACGTTTACCAAAATCCTTACGAATACGTTTTTTCTCGGTATAGGAGTAAACCATAGGGTTCCTCAGCTCGCTGACAAGTCGACCCATCTGTCCTGCGGAGGGACAGTTTGTGCAACACTATTTTGTTGACCGGAAAATGGAATACTTTCCGCAATGCCTGTTGCTATCACGCTTAAACCATTTCATTGCGATTTACACAGAACGGGCGTTCTGTCGCAGTATATTAAGTCGTCGATAGAAACAAGCATTGTCAGGACAACCAGTAGTCAAACAGTGTGAAACGCTACTGGCGCCTTACAGCGCAAAAAGGCTGGTGACTAAAAAGTCACCAGCCATCAGCCTAATTTCTTAGGCTGCAACCGGAAGGGTTGGCTTATTTAACTTCAACTTCAGCGCCAGCTTCTTCCAGAGATTTTTTCAGAGCTTCAGCGTCATCTTTGCTCACGCCTTCTTTCAGAGCGGCCGGAGCAGATTCTACCAGGTCTTTAGCTTCTTTCAGACCCAGGCCAGTCGCGCCACGTACTGCTTTGATAACAGCAACTTTGTTAGCGCCAGCAGCTTTCAGAATTACGTCGAATTCAGTTTTTTCTTCAGCAGCTTCAACCGGGCCAGCAGCTACAGCTACAGCAGCAGCAGCGGAAACACCGAATTTTTCTTCCATTGCAGAGATCAGTTCTACAACGTCCATTACGGACATAGCGGATACTGCTTCAATGATTTGATCTTTAGTGATAGACATTTAAATTGTTCCTGAATATCAGAATAAGTTTATACGTAAGCGGATGCGTTACAAAGATAACTGCGATTAAGCAGCTTCTTTCGCATCGCGTACAGCAGCCAGAGTACGAACCAGTTTGCCAGCCGAAGCTTCTTTCATGGTTGCCATCAGGCGTGCAATTGCTTCTTCGTAGGTCGGCAGAGTTGCCAGGCGGTCGATCTGAGACGCCGGGATCAGCTCACCTTCAAAGGCAGCGGCTTTGACCTCAAATTTTGCATTCGCTTTCGCGAACTCTTTGAACAAACGAGCAGCAGCGCCCGGGTGTTCCATAGAGTATGCAATCAGGGTCGGACCAACAAACGTGTCTTTCAGGCACTCGAACGGAGTACCTTCAACGACGCGGCGCAGCAGGGTGTTACGAACAACACGCATGTAAACGCCAGCTTCACGACCTGCTTTACGCAGTTCAGTCATTTTATCTACAGTTACGCCACGGGAATCCGCAACTACTGCAGACAGCGCGCCTTTGGCTACTTCGCTGACTTCAGCAACAATCGCTTGTTTGTCTTGAAGATTTAAAGCCATTAGCTTTGCTCCTGGATGTTTGCCAGAGCTCATGCTCTGGAACTCACTTCACTCTCCTCAACGAGGAGAGCGTCTTAATACGGTGAGCAGAAACAAGCCAGAGTATAAAAAATAATCTTAGCGTTCTGTCACCGTCTACGCAGGGCATTAAGTTTCTTACGAAACACCTGCGGTCTTCGACGGAGGCCTGGATAGGCCAGGCTCCAACGAACAAATCTTGTCTATGACTTCGCCCTTTGAACCGTAGCCGCGTTAGCTGCTACAATTCAAATGACTCACATAGAGTTCTGTTTATTTCAACAGAAACGTGGGGGTAAGATTGTAGACAAAATCACCGCCCACGTAAAGGCGAATATTAGTTCGCCACAGTCGCAGTCAGACCGGACTGATCAACGGCAACGCCAGCACCCATGGTGGTGGAGATGCTAACTTTCTTGATGTACACGCCTTTTGCCTGAGTCGGTTTTGCTTTTTTCAGCGCAACCAGCAGAGCTTCCAGGTTTTCTTTCAGTTTGTCAGCGTCAAAATCCACTTTACCGATGGTGGTGTGGATGATGCCGTTTTTGTCGTTACGGTAACGAACCTGACCAGCTTTAGCGTTCTTAACCGCTTCAGCAACGTTAGGCGTTACAGTACCCACTTTCGGGTTCGGCATCAGGCCACGCGGACCCAGAACCTGGCCCAGCTGGCCAACAACGCGCATTGCATCCGGGGAAGCAATAACAACGTCAAAGTTCATTTCGCCTTTCTTGATCTGTTCAGCCAGATCTTCCATACCTACCAGTTCAGCGCCAGCAGCTTTAGCAGCTTCAGCGTTTGCACCCTGGGTAAATACGGCTACGCGAACAGAACGGCCAGTACCGTGCGGCAGTACAGTTGCACCACGTACGTTCTGGTCAGATTTACGCGCGTCGATGCCGAGGTTAACGGCAACGTCTACGCTTTCTACGAACTTAGCAGTGGCCAGTTCTTTCAGCAGAGAGATAGCTTCGTTGATGTCGTACTGTTTGGTCGCATCAACTTTCTCACGGATCACACGCATGCGCTTGGTCAGTTTAGCCATTTCTTAGTCCTCCACTACCAGGCCCATGGAACGTGCAGTACCTTCGATGGAGCGAGTCATCGCTTCAATGTCGGCACCAGTCATGTCGGCAGCTTTGGTCTGCGCGATTTCCTGCAGCTGAGCGCGGGAAATTTTACCTACTTTGTCTTTGTTCGGCTTGCCGGAACCAGACTTAATACCAGCCGCTTTCTTCAGCAGAACTGCTGCCGGAGGCGTTTTGGTAATGAAGGTGAAAGAACGGTCAGCGTAAACGGTGATAACAACCGGAATCGGCAGACCTTTTTCGATGGAATCAGTTTTTGCGTTGAACGCTTTGCAGAATTCCATGATGTTTACGCCCTGCTGACCCAGAGCCGGACCTACTGGCGGACTCGGGTTAGCCATACCAGCTGCAACTTGCAGCTTGACGTAGGCTTGTACTTTCTTAGCCATTGCAATTTCCTCGTTTGGGTATAACGCCTGAAAACAGGCTCCCCGTGATATAAAAAAATCGTTTTACGGGCCAGGTCCATAAAAACAAAAGGCGCGAAATTGTATTCCAATCTCGCGCCTTGTGCAACGATTAAATCGCCGCTTTTTTGATCGCTGCTTAGGCTTTCTCAACCTGGGCAAAGTCCAGTTCTACCGGGGTCGCACGACCAAAGATAGAAACAGACACCTTCAGGCGGGACTTCTCGTAGTCCACTTCTTCAACAACGCCGTTAAAGTCAGCAAACGGACCGTCGTTAACACGAACCATTTCACCCGGTTCAAACAGCGTTTTCGGACGCGGTTTATCACCGACCTGTTGCAGGCGGTTCATGATCGCATCAACTTCTTTGTCGCTGATTGGCGCCGGACGGTCAGACGTACCGCCGATGAAGCCCATCACACGCGGAACACTGCGCACCAGGTGCCAGCTTGCGTCGTTCATCACCATCTGAACCAGGACGTAGCCCGGGAAGAATTTGCGCTCGCTTTTGCGACGCTGGCCGCCACGGATTTCGACCACTTCTTCGGTCGGCACCATGACTTCACCAAACAACTCTTCCATATTGTGTAATTTGATATGCTCACGCAGCGATGTTGCTACGCGGCCTTCAAAACCGGAAAACGCCTGAACGACGTACCAGCGCTTTTTAGGAGCTTCAGACATCTCAGAACCTCAGGCCAGTGATAAAGGATACCAGGCGAACCAGAATACCATCCAGTCCCCACAGGATCAGTGACATTACTGCGGTAACCGCAGCCACAATCAGCGTGGTGTGCAATGTTTCCTGGCGAGTCGGCCAAATGACCTTACGGACTTCGGTACGCGCTTCACGGGCAAAAGCAACGGTTGCTTTACCTTTTGTCGTCAACAGCGCGACACCACCCGCTGCAGCAATCAGAATTACTACGGCCAGCGCACGCAGCGGCAGCATCATGTCGCGATAGAGGTAGTTGCCCACAATAGCCACAAGCAGCAATGCGACAACAACGACCCACTTCATCGCTTCCAGGCCGCGCCCGCTTCCTTGAGCTTCGGTATTCGCACTCATAAACCAACCTGTCAGAAGTATTCTACAAACATTTTCACCCCGCGTATGCGAGGCAATCCAAACCGAAATGCTCTGTGTTGCGTTTCGGACTAAACGCCCTCAGCAGAGCCTGTCTCAGCAATGATTATGACAAAAAAAATCACTGATGAGCCAGGTTCTGATGTGAAAGCGTGCAAAAAGGGCATCAAATGATGCCCTTTTATTGCGCATTGCGTCAAATGTTATCAGCGATTAGCCGAGAACTTTAGCAACCACGCCTGCGCCAACAGTACGGCCGCCTTCACGGATTGCGAAACGCAGACCGTCGTCCATCGCGATCGGGTGGATCAGGGTAACAACCATTTTGATGTTGTCGCCCGGCATTACCATCTCTACGCCTTCCGGCAGTTCGATGGTGCCAGTCACGTCAGTTGTACGGAAGTAGAACTGCGGACGGTAGCCTTTGAAGAACGGAGTATGACGGCCGCCTTCGTCTTTGGACAGGATATAAACTTCAGATTCGAACTTGGTGTGCGGCTTGATGGAACCCGGCTTAGCCAGTACCTGACCACGTTCGATTTCTTCACGTTTGATACCACGCAGCAGAACACCTACGTTCTCACCAGCACGGCCTTCGTCCAGCAGTTTGCGGAACATTTCAACGCCAGTACAGGTAGACTTCGCAGTCTCTTTGATACCAACGATTTCAACTTCTTCGCCCACTTTGATGATACCGCGCTCTACACGACCGGTAACAACGGTACCACGACCGGAGATGGAGAATACGTCTTCGATCGGCAGCAGGAACGGCTTGTCAATCGCACGCTCTGGTTCCGGGATGTAGGAATCCAGGTAGCCAGCCAGTTCGATGATTTTCGCTTCCCACTCAGCTTCGCCTTCCAGCGCTTTCAGAGCAGAACCACGAACGATCGGCGTGTCGTCGCCCGGGAAGTCGTACTGAGACAGCAGTTCACGCACTTCCATCTCAACCAGTTCCAGCAGCTCTTCGTCATCAACCATGTCGCATTTGTTCAGGAACACGATGATGTACGGAACGCCTACCTGACGACCCAGCAGGATGTGCTCACGGGTCTGCGGCATCGGGCCGTCAGTCGCAGCAACAACCAGGATCGCGCCGTCCATCTGCGCAGCACCGGTGATCATGTTTTTAACATAGTCGGCGTGGCCCGGGCAGTCTACGTGCGCGTAGTGGCGAGTCGGGGTGTCGTATTCAACGTGAGAAGTGTTGATGGTGATACCACGAGCTTTTTCTTCCGGCGCGTTATCGATCTGGTCGAATGC
>NZ_JAOWGF010000020.1:0-54540 GCF_030333285.1 Citrobacter sp. CK199
CCGGTAAGCAAAGCGCCACCGGGCATGACGCCGGATGGCGGCACAAACGCCTTATCCGGCCTACGGGAGAGGGATTTTGTCAGCCCGGTAAGCAAAGCGCCACCGGGCATGACAGATTAACGAATGACCATCACTGGAATTTTCGCGTATCGCAAAATATTCGCCGCAGCCGAACCGAGCAAATGCGTTACAATACCCGGCTTGCGCGAACCGATGATAATCATCTCGGCGTTATGCGCTTCTACCGCGTTATTTACTTCATCACGAATATTGCCATGACGGACTTCAAAACGAATATTCTCCAACGGCGTTTTGAATTTTCTCGCAAGGTTAAGCATTTTCTCTTGCGCATCATTCGTCATGTATTCCTCGTATTTTCTGATATCCGAGGCAAAACCACGCATTGGGGAGGTACCCAGTTTAGGGAACACATGTAGCAGATGGATCACGCCGTTTTCTTTGTCCACCATATGATCAGCATAGGCAATGGCTTTGTCAGAGAGATCCATCGCCAGAATATCAACGGGCATTAAAATGACTTTATTCATGATGATTTCCTTAAGTTAGCTGACAGGCCAATCACATATCCCTGAAAAGACCTGGCAAGATTCAGCATTCATTTGACCAAAATAACGGGGGAATAATAATCAATAATACCCTGTCTTTTTTGATCATAAGCAAGAAAGGAAATAACCCATAAAGTCTGTAGATATATTTACGTCCGGTGACAAAACTGACAAGCCTGCTATTTAATTGTACGCTATTTCAGCCAAAAAAAAGCTCCCGTAAAGGGAGCCTTTTTAATTCATCAGAACGGGATGTCGTCGTCGAAATCCATTGGCGGTTCGTTAGACGGTGCCGGAGCGGATTGTTGCTGCGGACGGGACTGCGCGCCGCCGCTGAACTGGTTGCCGCCCTGCGGTTGCTGAGGCTGACCCCAACCGCCCTGCTGCTGACCGCCGCCCATATTGCCGCCAGCCGGAGCGCCACCGCCCTGACGGCCACCCAGCATCTGCATGGTGCCGCCAACGTTGACCACCACTTCAGTGGTGTATTTGTCCTGACCGGACTGATCGGTCCATTTACGGGTACGCAGCTGACCTTCAATGTAAACCTGAGAACCTTTACGCAGATATTCGCTGGCCACTTCCGCCAGTTTGCCGAACAGCACAACGCGGTGCCATTCCGTCTGCTCTTTCATCTCACCGGTCTGCTTATCACGCCAGGATTCGGAAGTAGCCAGCGTAATGTTGGCAACTGCGCCACCATTTGGCATGTAGCGTACTTCCGGGTCCTGGCCCAGATTACCGACGAGAATCACCTTGTTTACGCCTCTGCTGGCCATGATCGAGTCTCCTGAAAAACGTTTCTGAATAAGTGTAAACGCGCGATTGTAGCATTACCAATAGCGTTTTTACTACGATGCGAGGCTGATTCCAGTAAACAACCTTGGGCGGACATTGTTACACAGTAGCCTGTGTTTTGCATTCCAATACTGTATATCCATTCAGGTTGAGTTGTGTCATAATTAACCGTTTGTGATCGCCGGTAGCGCCATGCGGCCGGGAAAAAGCGTTTTAATCCGGGAAAGGTGAATGGATAAGATCGAAGTTCGGGGCGCCCGCACCCATAATCTCAAAAACATCAACCTCGTCATCCCGCGCGACAAACTGATTGTCGTCACCGGGCTTTCGGGTTCTGGCAAATCCTCGCTCGCTTTTGACACCTTGTATGCCGAAGGGCAGCGTCGTTACGTTGAATCCCTTTCCGCGTATGCGCGTCAGTTTCTGTCTTTGATGGAAAAACCAGATGTCGACCATATTGAGGGGCTGTCGCCCGCTATCTCAATTGAGCAGAAATCGACATCCCATAACCCGCGCTCTACGGTAGGTACAATTACCGAAATACATGACTATCTGCGTCTGCTGTTCGCCCGCGTGGGTGAACCGCGCTGCCCGGATCATGACGTCCCGCTGGCGGCGCAAACCGTCAGCCAGATGGTGGATAACGTGCTGTCTCAGCCGGAAGGCAAACGCCTGATGCTGCTGGCGCCCATTATTAAAGAGCGCAAAGGCGAGCACACCAAAACGCTGGAAAACCTGGCCAGCCAGGGCTACATCCGCGCCCGTATTGATGGCGAGGTCTGCGACCTCTCCGATCCGCCGAAGCTGGAGCTGCAAAAGAAACACACCATTGAGGTCGTGATCGATCGTTTCAAAGTCCGTAGCGATCTGTCCCAGCGCCTGGCGGAATCTTTTGAAACCGCTCTGGAACTCTCCGGCGGCACCGCGATCGTCGCGGATATGGACGATACGAAAGCGGAAGAACTGCTCTTTTCCGCCAACTTCGCCTGCCCAATTTGCGGCTACAGTATGCGCGAGCTGGAACCGCGTCTGTTCTCGTTCAACAACCCGGCGGGAGCCTGCCCGACCTGTGACGGCCTCGGCGTACAGCAATATTTCGATCCCGATCGCGTGATCCAGAACCCGGAGCTTTCTCTGGCTGGCGGCGCGATTCGCGGCTGGGATCGCCGTAACTTCTATTATTTCCAGATGCTGAAATCGCTGGCGGAACACTATAAGTTCGACGTGGAAGCGCCGTGGGGAAGTCTGAGTCAGAACGTGCATAAAGTCGTTCTGTACGGTTCCGGCAAAGAGAGCATCGAGTTCAAATACATCAACGATCGTGGCGACACCTCCGTGCGTCGCCATCCGTTCGAAGGCGTGCTGCACAACATGGAGCGCCGTTACAAAGAGACGGAGTCCAGCGCGGTACGTGAAGAGTTAGCTAAATTCATCAGCAACCGTCCGTGCGCCAGCTGTGAAGGCACGCGTCTGCGCCGTGAAGCACGTCATGTCTTCGTCGAGAATACTCCGCTGCCTGCGATCTCCGACATGAGCATCGGCCATGCGATGGACTTCTTCAACAATCTCAAGCTCGCAGGCCAGCGTGCAAAGATTGCGGAGAAGATCCTCAAGGAGATTGGCGACCGCCTCAAGTTCCTGGTAAACGTCGGCCTCAACTACCTGACGCTGTCCCGCTCGGCAGAGACCTTGTCCGGCGGCGAAGCCCAGCGTATCCGTCTGGCCAGCCAGATTGGCGCGGGGCTGGTAGGCGTGATGTATGTGCTGGATGAACCGTCTATCGGTCTCCATCAGCGCGATAACGAACGTTTGCTGGGAACGCTGATTCACCTGCGTAACCTCGGCAATACCGTGATTGTGGTGGAGCATGACGAAGACGCCATCCGCGCCGCCGACCATGTGATCGATATCGGCCCCGGCGCTGGCGTACACGGCGGTCAGGTCGTGGCCGAAGGGCCGCTGGAGGCGATTATGGCGGTGCCGGAATCCCTCACCGGCCAGTACATGAGCGGCAAACGCAAGATTGAAGTGCCGAAACAGCGCGTTCCCGCGAACCCGGAGAAAGTGCTGAAGCTGACCGGCGCGCGCGGCAACAACCTGAAAGACGTCACCCTGACGCTGCCGGTTGGCCTGTTTACCTGTATTACCGGCGTATCCGGGTCGGGTAAGTCTACGCTTATCAACGACACGCTGTTCCCGATTGCCCAGCGCCAGTTAAACGGGGCGACCATTGCGGAACCTGCGCCGTATCGTGATATTCAGGGGCTGGAGCATTTCGACAAAGTCATCGACATCGACCAGAGTCCGATTGGCCGTACGCCGCGCTCTAACCCGGCAACGTATACCGGCGTGTTTACGCCCGTACGTGAGCTGTTCGCTGGCGTGCCGGAATCACGCTCACGCGGCTATACGCCGGGACGTTTCAGCTTTAACGTGCGCGGCGGGCGCTGTGAAGCCTGTCAGGGCGACGGCGTCATCAAGGTTGAAATGCACTTCCTGCCGGATATTTACGTACCGTGCGACCAGTGCAAAGGCAAGCGCTATAACCGCGAAACGCTGGAGATTAAGTACAAGGGCAAGACTATCCACGAAGTGCTGGATATGACCATCGAAGAAGCGCGCGAATTTTTTGACGCCGTTCCGGCGCTGGCGCGTAAGCTGCAAACGTTGATGGACGTGGGTCTGACCTACATCCGTCTCGGTCAGTCCGCCACCACGCTCTCTGGCGGTGAAGCACAGCGCGTGAAGCTGGCGCGTGAATTGTCGAAACGCGGCACCGGGCAGACGCTGTACATTCTGGATGAACCGACCACCGGTCTGCATTTTGCCGATATTCAGCAACTGCTGGACGTGCTGCACCAGTTGCGCGACCAGGGCAACACCATTGTGGTGATTGAGCACAACCTGGACGTCATTAAGACGGCGGACTGGATTGTCGATCTCGGCCCGGAAGGCGGCAGCGGCGGCGGTGAAATTCTTGTTTCCGGGACGCCGGAGACGGTCGCAGAGTGTGAAGCGTCACATACTGCCCGTTTCCTCAAGCCAATGCTGTAATAATGCCCGATGGCGCTGCGCTTATCGGGCCTACAGAATATGCGTAATAGTTTGTAGGCTCGATAAGGCGCTTGCGCCGCATCCGGCAAAACGGCTCACGGCTGCACCAACAGCTTACGCTTGTCCTCCGGCAGGGTACTTACCGCCAGTTGATAAGAGGCATCCACCAGATAATAGATTTGCGAATCCGGTAGCGAACCGTCCAGGTAGACGGTGCTCCAGTGCGCTTTATTAAGATGTCGGCTTGGTCGCACATCGCCGTGTTGCTGGCGCAGCAACTCCGCCAGTTCAGGGCTGGTTTTCAAAGATACCGCCGGGCGATTTTCCACCTCTTTCACCATGGCAAAAAGCACATCTTCAACCTTGATTTGTGTGGCTTTCCAGTCACTGTGAACGCTCTGTTCCGCGCCTGTTTTTGCCATGCAATATTGCAGTAACTCCGAATTGGTCATCTTCTTATTCCCCTTTTAAGCATATTGCCCCACTGAGAACGTCTCTTACTCAGTTTGCAGCAAGTCCGCCAAAGGTAAAAGCCAGCAGCTCAATTTTGTTCAAAAAAACAGCAATTGAGAATCTTGCCGGATGATGCCACTGTAGGCCGGATAAGGTGCCTGCACCGCCATCCGGCACCCGTGCCGCTTATTGCCTGATGGCGACGCTAATGCGTTTTATCAGTCCTGGGGCAAAAGGTTCCGCCGGTTTTAATATTCCGAGTTCACAATCACCTCTTCCCCAAACGCGCCGGCCTGCGGCAACGGTTTATAGGTAGAGTTGGAGGCGCGCAAGATGCGGATGCCACGGATGCCCGCGTCACGGGCTGCCGTAATATCATTGTCGGAGTCGCCGTAGAAGATGCGGATATTTTTCTCCTGTAGCCACTGCGTTTTGGTGTTCTGGCCCGGCTTGTCGCCTGCAAAAATCACAGGATTCATATTGGCTGCGGGAATGTGGAAATCATCAGCCAGCGTTTTCGAGACGGTTTCGGTTTTCGTCTGGCTCCGCCCCGTGACAAAAAAGATGCTGTCGCCACGCCGGACGTGCATATCGATGAGCAGACGCGCCACCTCTTTCGGAATGCTGAACTCATCCCAGCCGTTGTTCATCTTCTCCCAGAATGCCGGATTTTTCAGATAATCCTCACTTTCTGGCGAATAGACTTTTTTGCCGCGCCAGAAGCCAGGGCTGGAAAACAGCACGGTGTCATCAATATCAAACCCGACAGCAATGGGAGGACGACCCGCCAGGCTATTTTCGATCTGCGCGACAGAAACCCAGTGGATGGGAGACTGCTCGGCGAGTTTCGCAACGTTGGTGCCAGGATTTAGCGGCGACGGCGAGGACGCCAGGGCGATTGCTGAATTATTTAACGTGAAAAGTAAACAAAAGGCGCTCAAGGCCAGGGTTATCTTGCGCATATTTTTCCCTAAATAGTCAGTTAGTTATGATTTTTAATTATATTGACTGGTCAAAAAACTCTCTGACCATAACCCCAGCGGCAGGTGAAAGGAAGAATTTTCTGCGGTTTTGTTACAGAAAAAGAGGATGATCACATATGTATGGGGGGGCAGCGCTGCTCGCCCGGTGGCGCTACCGCTTACCGGGCCTACGAGTTGCTTTGTAGGCCGGATAAGGCAACGCCGCCATCCGGCAGGTCGCCCCCGGGCCTACGGGCTGCTTTGTAGGCCGGATAAGGCAACGCCGCCATCCGGCAACACAATCACTTACATCACCGCAGCAAACGCCTTCGCCACGCGCTGGACATTGCCGGAATTCAGACCCGCTACGCACATGCGTCCGCTGGCGATCAGGTAGACGCCGAACTCATCACGCAGACGGTCCACCTGTGCAGCGCTCAGGCCGGTATAGCTGAACATGCCCCGCTGTTGCAGCAGATAATCAAAGTTACGGCCCGGTATCTCGGCGTTCAGGACATTCACCAGTTCCTGACGCATCGCCAGGATACGCGTGCGCATTGCTTCCACTTCCGCCAGCCAGCTGGCTTTGAGCGCCTCATCGTTCAGTACGGCGGCAACCACCTGCGCGCCAAAATTCGGCGGGCTGGAGTAGTTACGGCGCACGGTGGCTTTGAGCTGACCCAACACGCGGCCTGCGACCTCAGCGTCTTCACAGACCACCGAAAGCCCGCCCACACGCTCGCCATACAGCGAGAAGATCTTCGAGAAAGAGTTACTGACCAGCGCGGGCAATCCGGCGCTGGCAATGGCGCGAATCGCGTAGGCATCATCTTCCATACCGGCGCCAAATCCCTGATAGGCAATGTCGAGGAACGGAATCAACTCGCGCGCTTTCAGGATCTCAATAACCGCATCCCACTGCGAATGGGTTAAATCAGCACCGGTCGGGTTATGGCAGCACGGATGCAGCAGCACAATGCTGCGGGCAGGCAAGGTGTTGAGGGTCGCCAGCAAGTCGTTGAAACGCACGCCGTTAGTGGCGTTGTCATACCAGGGGTAAGTACTTACTTCGAAACCAGCGCCTTCAAAAATTGCGATGTGGTTTTCCCAGGTCGGGTCACTGACCCACACGGCGGATTCAGGAAAATAACGCTTCAGGAAATCCGCCCCTACCTTCAGCGCACCGGAACCGCCCAGCGTCTGAATTGTCGCCACGCGTTGCTGCTGAAGAACCGGATGATCGGCGCCAAACAGCAACGGCGCAATGGTATGGCGATAGGTATTGAGACCTTCCATTGGCAGGTACAGCGACGCGCCGTGCGGCTGCGCATTAATCCGGGCTTCCGCTTCGGCAACGGCTTTAAGCTGAGGAATGATGCCCTCTTCGTTGTAATACAGACCGATGCTGAGATTCACTTTATCGCTACGCGAATCCTCTTTGAAACGCTCCATAAGCGAAAGAATCGGGTCGCCAGCGTAGGCGTCAACTTTTTGAAACACGCTGTGGTTCTCCAGGTTTACAGGCAGGGGGTTAAAACACAATAAACCGGAAGCGAGAGAAGATCGAGAGGATGTTGATGTGAATATCGCCGGATGGCGGGGTATCCGCCTTATCCGGCCTGGGATCAATGCGCCACCCGGCACGCATTTAATCAATGTACTTCATCGCAACCCTTGATGTCAGGCGCGTGATAAGTTCGTAAGCACTCACTTTTGTTATTTCCGCAATGCGCTCAACGGGCAGACCCTCACCCCACAAAATGACCGGATCGCCTGCTTTGTCCTGCGCCTGAGGGCCTAAATCGACGCAGATCATGTCCATCGCCACGCGACCGACAATCGTCACTTCCCGACCGTTAACCAGCACCGGCGTACCGGACGGCGCCGCGCGCGGATAACCATCACCATAGCCCATAGCAACCACGCCCAGACACGTATCACGCTCGCTGATCCATGTGCCGCCGTAACCCACCGGTTCGCCCGCTTTATGCTCGCGAACGGCAATGAGGCTGGAGATTAGCGACATGACCGGCTGGCAGCCAAAATCTTCGCCAGTGGACTGATTTTCCAGCGGCGAGACACCGTAGAGGATGATGCCCGGTCGCGCCCAGTCAAAATGAGACTGTGGCCACAGCAGGATGCCGCCGGAAGCGGCGATGGAACGTTGCCCCGGTTTACCTTCGCAGAAGGTATTAAAAATATCGAGTTGCTGCTCGGTCGCACCGCATTCTGGCTCATCGGCGCGGGCGAAATGGCTGACGATATTTACCGGCTGGCGCACGTTTTTACACTGCGTAAGCCGTTGATAAAACGCTTCGGCTTTTTCAGGACGCACGCCCAGACGATGCATTCCCGTATCCAGTTTCATCCACACCGTTACCGGCTCATCCAGCTCGGCGGCTTCCAGCGCGGCAAGCTGTTCCTCGTTATGCACGGCGGTATGCAGATGCTGTGCAGAGATGACTGGCAGATCGGTGGCTTCAAAAAAACCTTCCAGCAACAGAATGGGCTGCGTAATCCCACCCGCCCGCAGGCGCAGGGCTTCTTCAAGGCGGGCGACGCCGAAAGCGTCGGCATCAGGGAGCGTTCGCGCGGTCTCCAGAAGACCGTGTCCGTAAGCGTTCGCTTTCACGACCGCAACCAGCTTGCTGGCAGGCGCCAGTTCACGCAGACGTTGCAGATTGTGTCGCAGAGCGCGGCGGTTAATGACTACAGTTGCCGCTTGCATTTGAATTCCTTATAAAAAGAATCGCCAAAATCATTCGCGTTGCAGGACAAAAACGCTCTGGCGTTTTTGAACAGCGCCGGCGCTGTCCCCGAAGGGGTAAGCGGGCGCAGTCAACGCATCTGCGGCGTGAATGATGAAGGAGATTTACTCGTCGTCGTATTGCGGTCCCGCATAGTTATCGAAACGCGACCATTGCCCGTTAAACGTCAGACGTACCGTACCGATTGGGCCGTTACGTTGTTTACCAATAATAATTTCTGCGATGCCTTTTAAGTCGCTGTTTTCGTGATAAACCTCGTCACGATAGATAAACATGATCAAGTCGGCATCCTGCTCGATGGAGCCGGATTCACGCAGATCCGAGTTGACCGGGCGTTTATCAGCGCGTTGTTCCAGAGAGCGGTTAAGCTGCGACAGCGCCACCACCGGCACCTGTAGCTCTTTTGCCAGCGCTTTCAGCGAGCGGGAGATTTCCGCGATTTCCAGCGTACGGTTATCGGAGAGCGACGGTACGCGCATCAGTTGCAGGTAGTCGATCATGATCAGGCTTAACCCGCCATGTTCACGGTAGATACGACGGGCACGCGAACGAACTTCCGTCGGCGTCAGGCCGGATGAATCGTCAATATACATATTGCGCTTCTCCAGCAGGATGCCCATCGTACCGGAAATACGCGCCCAGTCTTCGTCATCCAGTTGACCCGTACGAATGCGCGTCTGATCCACGCGCGACAGCGACGCCAGCATACGCATCATAATCTGTTCGCCGGGCATCTCCAGACTGAAGATCAGTACCGGTTTCTCCTGCAACATCGCGGCGTTTTCGCAGAGGTTCATCGCAAATGTCGTTTTACCCATCGACGGACGCGCCGCTACGATGATCAGATCCGAGCGCTGCAAACCGGCGGTTTTTTTGTTTAAGTCCTGATAACCGGTATCGACCCCTGTCACACCGTCATGCGGCTGCTGGAAAAGGGTTTCAATGCGCGCCACGGTCGCATCGAGGATTTGATCGATGCTTTTCGGGCCTTCGTCTTTATTGGCGCGGTTTTCCGCAATCTGGAAAACGCGAGATTCCGCGAGATCCAGCAGCTCGTCGCTGTTGCGCCCCTGCGGATCGTAACCCGCATCGGCAATTTCATGGGCGACGGAAATCATATCGCGAACAACGGCACGTTCGCGGACAATATCCGCATAAGCGCTGATGTTCGCCGCACTTGGCGTATTTTTGGATAACTCCGCCAGGTAAGCAAAACCGCCAACGCTGTCCAGTTGCCCCTGAATTTCCAGCGACTCCGCCAGCGTGATCAGGTCAATGGGTTTCCCCATCTCCTGCAAACGGTGCATTTCGGTAAAAATATGCCGGTGCGGCCGGGTATAAAAGTCATCCGCCACTACGCGTTCGGCGACATCGTCCCAGCGTTCGTTATCCAGCATTAAACCGCCCAACACCGACTGTTCCGCTTCAATCGAGTGCGGCGGCACTTTTAGCCCGTCAACCTGCAAATCACGGTCACGCGCATCAGTCTGTTGTTTGTTGAAGGGTTTATTTCCTGCCATAGTGAATGGAGTTACCGAGATAAAGAATGGGTCGAAACTTTACCATATAAGTGGACCCTTACGATACGTTCTGGAGGAAGCATGGCAACACGAATTGAATTTCACAAGCACGGTGGCCCTGACGTCCTGAAAGCAGTGGACTTTACCCCTGTAGACCCGGCGGAAAACGAAATCCAGGTCGAAAATAAAGCGATTGGCATCAACTACATTGATACCTATATTCGCAGTGGGCTCTATCCACCGCCATCCCTGCCCAGCGGGTTGGGCACCGAAGCGGCGGGCGTGGTGAGTAAAGTCGGCAGCAACGTTAAACATATTAAAGCGGGCGACCGCGTCGTTTATGCCCAGTCTGCGCTCGGGGCTTACAGTTCGGTACACAATGTTCCCGCCGATAAGGCCGCCATTCTCCCTAAAGCGATCTCTTTCGAGCAGGCTGCCGCCTCTTTTCTGAAAGGATTAACGGTCTTTTATCTGCTGCGCAAAACCTATGAGGTTAAACCCGACGAACCGTTTTTGTTCCATGCCGCCGCCGGGGGCGTGGGCCTTATAGCCTGCCAGTGGGCCAAAGCGCTGGGCGCGAAACTTATCGGCACGGTAGGCAGCGCGCAGAAAGCGCAAATTGCCTTACAGGCTGGTGCATGGAAAGTGATTAACTATCGTGAAGAAAATATCGCTGAACGGGTGAAAGAGATTACCGGCGGCAAAAAAGTACGGGTGGTTTACGATTCAGTCGGGAAAGATACCTGGGAAGCGTCGCTGGATTGCCTGCAACGCCGGGGGCTGATGGTGAGTTTTGGTAACGCTTCCGGCCCTGTGACCGGCGTTAACTTAGGCATCCTGAACCAAAAAGGCTCGCTGTACGTCACTCGCCCTTCTCTCCAGGGTTACATCACCAGTCGCGATGAATTGACCGAAGCCAGCAACGAGCTGTTTTCACTGATTGCCAGCGGCGTGATAAAAGTCGAGGTCGCGGAGAATCAGAAATACGCGTTGAAAGATGCGCAGCGCGCGCATGAGGTGCTGGAAAGCCGGGCAACGCAGGGATCGAGCCTGCTCATTCCGTAGTATGACGGGGAAAAGAATTAGGGCTTCCACACGGGAAGCCCTTTCTTTTTTAGTTCGGCTGTATGTAGGGTACAGCTCGATGAATTCATTAGCCGCGCAATAGTGACAGATTTGATAATCAATTCCTATTTGCTTCTAAGAAGAAAGTTACAGGTTGTGATCCTCTGCACAATACCTTAGTAAAACCGACGGTTATTGCGCTGATACTGTGGGATTTTTGGCGTTTTTACCGCTTTGATGACCCACACCACGGCAACAGCCAACAGCAACCACGGCAGCAGTTTGATCACCAACGCAAACATCCCGCCCAGGAACATCACGGCGGTCGCCACCATCAGCGCGGCCAGAATCCCCAACAATGACACGCCGGTGGCCATCAGCATGATAAAAAAGCCCATCACAAAAAGTAGTTCCAGCATGATTCCCCCTGAATATGGAATGCCCGGTGGCGTAGCGCTTTGCGGGCCGACATATTCAGACCATTACAAGAAACATGCCAAAATTAATCTATTGATTTGCAAACAAAACGCCCCGCGGCAGTGCGCAGGGCGTGGTGAAATTGACTAACTTTTAGTGAGAACTTAACGCTTATCCGCCACCCGTTTCAGCGCATGTTCCAGCACGTCAATGTCGGCGCCTGCTTTATGGGCATTTTCGCTCAGATAACGGCGCCACTGGCGCGCGCCAGGAATCCCCTGAAACAGCCCCAGCATATGACGGGTAATATGCCCGAGGTATGTCCCCTGGCTCAGTTCACGCTCAATGTACGGATACATGGCGCGAACGACAGCCACAGGATCGGCATCCGCCGTGGTCGCGCCAAAGATCTCACGGTCAACGGAGGCCAGAATGCCCGGGTTTTGATAGGCTTCGCGCCCGATCATCACACCATCCATATGCTCCAGATGCGCTTTCGCCTCTTCCAGCGACGTAATACCGCCGTTGATGGACATGGTCAGATGCGGGAAGTCACGCTTTAACTGGTAAACGCGCGGATAATCCAGCGGCGGGATCTCGCGGTTTTCCTTCGGACTGAGCCCGGAGAGCCAGGCCTTGCGCGCGTGGATAATAAACATCTCGCATTCGCCTTTACCGGCGACCGTATTGATGAAGTCACAGAGAAATTCGTAGCTATCCTGATCGTCAATACCGATACGGGTTTTGACCGTTACCGGGATCGACACTACGTCCCGCATCGCCTTCACGCAATCCGCCACCAGTTGCGCATTTCCCATCAGACAGGCGCCAAACATGCCGTTTTGTACGCGGTCAGACGGGCAGCCTACGTTAAGGTTAATTTCGTCATATCCTCGCGCCTGCGCCAGTTTCGCGCATTGCGCCAGCGCAGCCGGATCGCTGCCGCCAAGCTGCAACGCCACCGGATGCTCTTCCTCGCTGTATGCCAGATAGTCGCCTTTGCCATGAATGATCGCCCCGGTAGTTACCATCTCGGTATAGAGCAACGTCTGGCGAGACAGCAGACGCAGGAAGTAGCGACAATGTCTGTCCGTCCAGTCGAGCATCGGCGCGATAGAAAAACGATGAGCAGGAAAAGCGAACTGTGATTCTGTAGACATGGCGAAATTTTAAGCATCTGGTGAATTTGGGGCGCTACTATAGCACAGCCCACTGAAAGATTAGCTGACGATATATCGTTAGGGCTGCTTCTCGGCGTTTTACGCAGAACATGGTAAAGTAGAAGATTAACCTTTCACGCAATCCGAGGTGCCACATGGAAAAGACCACCACGCAAGAGCTTTTAGCGCAAGCTGAAAAACTCTGTGCGCAACGCAATGTGCGGCTGACACCCCAGCGCCTCGAAGTGTTGCGTCTGATGAGTCTGCAGGAAGGCGCGATCAGCGCCTATGACCTGCTGGATCTGCTGCGTGAAACGGAGCCGCAGGCCAAACCGCCGACGGTGTATCGTGCGCTCGATTTTCTGCTTGAGCAGGGTTTTGTTCA
Organism: Citrobacter sp. CK199; assembly: GCF_030333285.1. Classification (NCBI taxonomy): domain Bacteria; kingdom Pseudomonadati; phylum Pseudomonadota; class Gammaproteobacteria; order Enterobacterales; family Enterobacteriaceae; genus Citrobacter; species Citrobacter sp. CK199. The sequence goes on from NZ_JAOWGF010000020.1 coordinate 13,149, forward strand.
CAAGGTCGAATCCACCAACAGCTACGTGCTCTGTCACCTGTTCGATCAGCCGACCCATAGCTCGGCTATGTTTATCTGCGACCGTTGTGGTGTGGTAAAAGAGGAGTGTGCTGAAGGCGTGGAAGACATTATGCATACGCTGGCAGCAAAAATGGGGTTCGCTCTGCGCCATAACGTAATTGAAGCACACGGGTTATGCCCGGCGTGTGTGGAAGTCGAAGCCTGTCGCCACCCCGGCGAGTGCCAGCACGACCATTCTATTCTGGTGAAGAAGAAACCACGTTAAATAAATCGGGCGGCTAATCCGCAGACGCCGCCCAAAGCAAGTACGTTGAACAGAGGGGAGTACGTCCTTGTACTCACGGGCAGGAGAAGTTGATTACCAGCGGTAGTCGTTACGGTTTTCCCATTCTTTCACTTCTTTTTCCGCCTCATCTTTTGCGTAACCATAGCGTTCCTGGACTTTACCCACCAGTTGATCACGCTTACCTTCGATGACTGTCATATCGTCATCGGTCAGTTTGCCCCATTGCTCTTTCACTTTACCTTTAAACTGTTTCCAGTTGCCGCCGATTTCGTCTTTATTCATCATCAAGTCCTCATCGTTCGGTTGTGAATAGCGGGAGAACGTCGCTCAAACGCATTACGTTTTCTGCTAAACGTGAGATTAATTGTAGTCAGTGATTCGGCCTTCGTTTTTTAATTCAGAGTTTTTAACCACCGGACTCAGGAAAACCAGGTCCCTTTTCGCCAGTGTCGCCGCCAGATAAATGCCAGAGAAAGCCCACGAAGCGCCAGAAAAACGGTTAGCGCAAGCCACAGTCCGTGGTTCCCCAGCAGCGGTATCGTCAGTAGGGTGAGCGCAAACCCGGCTGCGGCGACAGCCATGCTGTTACGCATTTCAGCCGCCCGCGTCGCCCCGATAAACATACCGTCCAGCAAATAGCACCAGACGCCCACCAGCGGCAGAACCACCTGCCAGATAAGATAGCGATCGGCCAGAAGCTGAATCTGCGGCAGCGAAGTCAGCAGTGCGATGATGTACTCCCCCGCCAGCACATAAACCAGCGCAAACAGCAGCGCCACAATTCCCGACTGGCGACACGCCGCCCGCCATACGTCCAGTAGCTGGCTGCCGTCCCGAGCGCCATAAGCCTGACCCGAATGGGCTTCTACCGCATAGGCGAAGCCGTCCAGCGCATAGGCAGTAAAGGTCAGCAACGTCATAAGAACGGCATTCACCGCAATGATATCGCTTCCCATACGGGCGCCCAGTACCGTGATTGCGCCAAAACAGAGTTGCAGCAGCAGCGAACGCAGCATGATGTCGCGATTAAGCGCCAGCAAACGACGGAAGTTCCCGCGCCAGGCCTGTTTCAACATACCGGAAGAGACACCGCGCAAACGAAGGACTTTGCGTACCATCAGCAGACCAATTAACAGCGTGGCATATTCGGCGATGACCGTCGCCAGCGCAGCCCCCTGCACGTTCATGTGCAGCCCCATAACCAGCCACAGGTCGAGAACGATGTTCAGGATATTCCCGACAATCAGCAGGATAACCGGCGCACGGGCGTACTGAACGCCAAGCAGCCAACCAAGCAAAACCAGATTCGCCAGAGATGCCGGGGCACTCAGCCAGCGGATCGCCAGAAAGCGTCTTGCCTGCTCCAGCACCGCTTCGCTACCGCCAACGATATGCAATGCCAGATCGATAATCGGCGTGCGCAGCAGCGCAATCAGCGCCCCCGCGCTCAGCGCCAGGATGAGTGGTTGCACCAACGCTCTCGCCAGCGCTTGCGGATTTTTCGCGCCAAAGGCCTGCGCCGTTAACCCGGTAGTGCTCATGCGTAAGAAGAGCAACAGCATGAAAAGGAAGCTGGTTGCGGTTGCGCCAATGGCAACACCACCCAGATAGACGGGGCTATCGAGATGACCAATAACAGCCGTATCCACCAGACCCAGTAAGGGGACGGTGATATTGGAAAAAATCATGGGTAAGGCGAGGCGCCAGAGTGCTTTGTCAGAGGATGTGAAGAAAGGCATGCAGATGAGCCTGAGAAAAAGTCAAATAAACCAATCGATTAATCGCCGGATGGCGGCATAAATGCCTTATCCGGCCTACGGTACTATGGGCACATTTGCCAGATGGCGGCGTAAATGCCTTATCCGGCCTACGGTTCTACGGGTACATTTGCCGGATGGCGGCGTAAACGCCTTATCCGGCCTACGGGGATATTTGTAGGCCTGATAAGCGCAGCGCCATCAGGCGTTGTGCCGGCACCTGATTACAGCCATTCACCGTTACGGATAACGCCTACCGCCAGCCCTTCGATGGTGAAACTCTGCTCACGCAGGTCAACCACGATCGGTTTAAATTCGCTGTTTTCTGGCAAAAGTTCAACTTTATTGCCCTGTTTTTTCAGGCGTTTTACCGTGACTTCATCGTCAATACGCGCCACAACCACCTGGCCGTTACGGACATCCTGAGTTTTATGCACCGCCAGCAGATCGCCGTCCATAATTCCGATATCTTTCATCGACATGCCGCTAACGCGCAGCAGAAAATCAGCATTGGGTTTAAACAGCGAGGGATCGACCTGATAATGGCCTTCGATATGCTGCTGCGCCAGCAGCGGTTCACCGGCGGCGACACGACCGACCAACGGCAACCCTTCTTCTTCGTCCAGAAGCAGGCGAATACCGCGCGATGCGCCGGAAACAATTTCAATCACCCCTTTACGCGCCAGCGCTTTCAGGTGTTCTTCAGCGGCGTTTGGGGAACGGAACCCCAAACGCTGCGCGATCTCCGCACGCGTTGGTGGCATACCTGTCTGGCTGATGTGATCCCGAATGAGATCAAACACCTCTTGCTGCCTGGCCGTTAACGCTTTCATTCCGCCCCCTGGGTGTATATACAGTTATGCTGTGAGTATATACAGCTAAAGGTGATTTTGGAACCATAAACTGCGCAGAAAACAGGAGTTTTATACCGTTATGGAATCTTTATCGAAAAAACCTTAGCGGAAATGTGACCATAGCAGGAGACCCCAGGTCATCAGCGCGACGAAAATAGACAGCAGCACCGCCGCAGACCCCATGTCCTTCGCGCGGCCGGAGAGTTCATGGTATTCAGAGCCAATACGGTCAACAACAGCTTCAATGGCGCTGTTAAGGATTTCAACAATCATCACCAGCATCACGGAACCAATCAGCAATACGCGAGTAATGGCATCCACATCCAGCCAGCAGGCAATCAGCACACCTGCCAGCACGGCGATGCTTTCCTGGCGAAACGCCGCTTCGTTGACCCATGCGGCGCGAAAACCTTTCCAGGAATAGCCTGCGGCTTTAATGATTCGGGTGAATCCAGTGGTATTATTGGCCATTAAAAGAACCTTTTTGCATTATTAGCGTCAATGAAATTATATCGTTGGCCCGTATGATTCGGGCGACGGCAACGCAGCGCGAAGTATGACGGGATACACCAGAAATTCACCAGACTTTCTGATATCCTTGCAGCGCATTTGCATTATTAACCAGAGGCTTTACATCGTTTATGTCCGGCTGGCCACGAATTTACTACAAATTACTGAATTTACCATTAAGCGTGCTGGTAAAAAGCAAGTCTATTCCGGCAGATCCTGCCCCGGAGTTGGGGCTTGATACATCGCGCCCTATTATGTACGTATTGCCGTACAACTCCAAAGCAGACCTGCTGACGCTGCGCGCCCAGTGTCTGGCGCACGATCTTCCCGACCCGCTGGAGCCGCTGGAGATCGACGGAACGCTGCTGCCGCGTTATGTCTTTATTCACGGCGGGCCGCGTGTCTTCACCTATTACACGCCAAAAGAAGAGTCCATTAAGCTTTTCCACAACTATCTCGATCTCCACCGCAGCAATCCCGATCTGGATGTGCAAATGGTGCCGGTATCGGTGATGTTTGGCCGCTCTCCGGGGCGCGAAAAAGGAGAAGAGAACCCGCCTTTACGTATGCTGAACGGCGTGCAGAAATTCTTTGCCGTCTCCTGGCTGGGACGCGACAGCTTTGTTCGTTTCTCGCCGTCCGTGTCTTTGCGTCGGATGGCTGACGAACACGGCACTGACAAGACAATAGCGCAGAAACTGGCGCGCGTGGCGCGTATGCACTTCGCCCGTCAACGTCTGGCGGCGGTCGGGCCGCGTCTGCCAGCCCGTCAGGATCTGTTTAACAAGCTGCTGGCTTCAAAAGCCATCGCTCGCGCCGTGGAAGATGAAGCGCGCAGCAAAAAAATCTCCCATGAAAAGGCGCAGCAAAACGCCATTGCGCTGATGGAAGAGATTGCCGCCAACTTCTCCTACGAGATGATCCGTCTGACCGACCGTATTCTGGGCTTTACCTGGAACCGTCTTTATCAGGGGATTAACGTCCATAACGCCGAGCGCGTTCGCCAGTTGGCGCACGACGGGCATGAAATTGTCTATGTGCCCTGCCACCGCAGCCATATGGACTATATGCTGCTTTCCTACGTGCTGTATCACCAGGGGCTGGTGCCGCCGCATATCGCTGCGGGCATCAACCTGAACTTCTGGCCGGCGGGTCCGATTTTCCGCCGTCTGGGCGCGTTCTTTATTCGTCGTACCTTCAAGGGCAACAAGCTCTACTCCACCGTTTTCCGTGAATACCTGGGCGAGCTGTTCAGCCGTGGTTACTCGGTTGAGTATTTCGTGGAAGGCGGTCGCTCGCGTACCGGTCGTCTGCTCGACCCGAAAACCGGCACGCTGTCGATGACCATTCAGGCGATGTTGCGCGGCGGCACGCGTCCTATCACGCTGGTGCCAATCTACATCGGCTATGAGCATGTGATGGAAGTGGGCACTTACGCCAAAGAGTTGCGTGGCGCGACGAAAGAGAAAGAGAGCCTGCCGCAGATGCTGCGCGGTTTAAGCAAACTGCGTAATCTGGGTCAGGGCTACGTCAACTTTGGCGAACCGATGCCATTGATGACTTACCTCAACCAGCATGTGCCGGAGTGGCGTGAATCCATTGATCCTATCGAGTCTATCCGCCCGGCCTGGCTGACGCCGACGGTGAATAACATTGCCGCCGATCTGATGGTGCGCATTAACAACGCAGGCGCCGCCAACGCCATGAACCTGTGCTGCACCGCGCTGCTGGCTTCCCGCCAGCGCTCTCTGACCCGTGAGCAGCTGACTGAACAGCTCGACTGCTATCTGAGCCTGCTGCGCAACGTGCCGTACGCGGCGGATTCTACGGTTCCTGCGCAGAGCGCCAGTGAACTGATCGACCACGCCTTGCAGATGAACAAGTTTGAGGTCGAGAAAGACACCATCGGCGATATCATCATTCTGCCGCGCGAGCAGGCCGTGTTGATGACCTACTATCGCAACAACATCGCGCATATGCTGGTTCTGCCTTCCCTGATGGCGGCCATCATTACCCAGCACCGCCACATCTCGCGTGACGCGCTGATGCAGCATGTTGACGTGCTCTATCCGATGCTGAAAGCGGAACTGTTCCTGCGCTGGGAACACGATGAGCTTGCCAGCGTGATTGACGCGCTGAGTAGTGAGATGCAACGTCAGGGGCTGATCGCCGTGCAGAACGATGAGCTGCATATCAATCCGGCACATTCTCGCACGCTGCAACTGCTGGCGGCTGGCGCGCGCGAAACGCTGCAACGCTATGCCATCACCTTCTGGCTGCTGAGCGCGAATCCGTCGATCAACCGCGGTACGCTGGAAAAAGAGAGCCGCACGGTCGCGCAACGTCTTTCCGTTCTGCACGGCATTAACGCGCCGGAGTTCTTCGATAAAGCGGTGTTCAGTTCCCTGGTGCTGACTCTGCGTGATGAGAAATACATCAGCGATACCGGAGACGCCGAGCCTGAGCAGACGATGAAGGTGTATCAGATGTTGGCCGATTTGATCACGTCGGATGTGCGTCTGACCATTGAGAGCGCAACGCAGGGCGAGTGACAATAAAAAGCCGGGTGGCGGCTTCGCCCTACCCGGCCTACGTTCTGCGCAATATGTTATGTAGGCCCGGTAAGCGCTACCGGGCTTTTTTTCAGCCAACGTAACTCATCGCCAGCCCTAAAAACAGCACCAGGCCGACGTAGTTATTGTTCATAAACGCTTTAAAACAGGCTTCACGTTCGCGCCCGACAATCAGTTTCTGCTGATACACAAACAGCGCGCCGGCCACCAGCACCGACCAGTAATACCCCCAGCCCAGCCCGTTCAGCCAGCCAATCAGCGCCATTAGCGCCAGCACCGCAATCTGCAAAATCCCGATAATAAGTTTGTCGTGTCGCCCGAACAGAATGGCCGTCGATTTAATGCCGATTTTCAGATCGTCGTCCCGGTCAACCATCGCATACTGCGTGTCGTAGGCCACCGCCCAGAGGATATTGGCCAGGAACATCAGCCAGCAGCTCAGCGGCACGGACTCACTCACCGCCGCAAACGCCATAGGAATAGACCAGCCGAACGCCGCGCCCAGCACAACCTGCGGCAAATGGGTGTAACGCTTCATGAAGGGATAGACCCACGCCAGCGCCAGCGCCGCAATCGACAGCAGAATGGTCATCGTATTCAGCGTTAATACCAGCAGGAAGGAGAGCACTACCAGTACGACAAACAGCGTGCGCGCCTCTTTCTCCGTGACCGCCCCGCTGGGTAACGGTCGGTTGGCCGTGCGTTTCACATGTCCATCAAACTTACGATCGGCATAATCGTTGACCACGCAACCGGCGGCGCGCATTAACCAGACCCCGGCGACAAACACCGCCAGAATCCACAGTTGCGGTACTCCCGGCGTCGCTACCCACAGCGCCCATAATGTCGGCCAGAGCAGCAGTAAGGCACCGATTGGCTTATCCGTACGCATCAGGCGGTGAAACGCCAACAGCTTATTCTGCGTCAGACTCCACTCCATTTTGTTTTCCTCTTAATACAACGGTGATGCGGGCAAAAACAGCTCGGTAAGCATCAGTGGCTTACCGCTCAGACGCAGGCGGGAACGACGCCCCCACAGTGCGGCATCACGACCAATCTCAATAAAATCTCGGGTCAACGTTGATGATGTAAACAGGTAGCGCCCTAACGGCGTTTTTCCCAGATTTTGTAAGGCCAGCTCAGGGCCGCACAACGTTGATTCAGGCACGACGGTACGCCCGGCAAGCCAGGGTTCGCCGTCTGCACATAACAAAATTTCACGTAACCAGTAGCGGGATTCGACCGGTAGCAGCGCCACCTCTTCAGCCACTTCATGTGGACCAACAAACGCTTCCCGAAGCAATGTCACGCTTACCCGTTTCCCTTCTTGCTCAAAACGTTTGGTCATGGAATCTTCCAGAAGTAACCAGTCGAGCAACCGGGAATCCAGCGCAGGAATCTCTTTAAAATAGCGCAGCGCACGCAGTTGCGTTAACGCAGGGTGTGACATGCCGTACTCTCCGTTTCATAACGTAAAGGCATTGTATCGCAGAAAAGAGATTACGGGAGGCGTAAACATAATTAAGTGATCGGTTGCGCAACAGAAGTGTAACAACTCGCATGGAATGCTAAAAAAAAGGTGCGCCAGGAGACGCACCAGTTGTTGCAAAATCAGCAATGTGGGGAGACGCTTACCCCTTGCCTTTTACACTGCTGATAAACGTGGAACGGGCAGATGTCGATCCCAGGCGTTCGGCTTCATCAAGCAGTTTCAGAGCTTTATCAACGTCACCTTTCGCTACCGCGTCCTTAATCGCATTGTTGAAGTAGCTTTCCGTGTCGTTCAGCATTGGCTCGCTTTTCTTCGCCGGGGCAGGCGCTGGCGCGGCAACGGCTGGTGCGGTATAGGCGGTCGCCGGTGCCGCAGTGTTGCCGACGGTGACAGGTCCCGGACCGGAAGAACCAAACAGCGGGCCAACCAGTACGCTGGAGCTGCTGTTGGTTTTCACTTTCAGTTTCAGCAGGCCATCAGTCGTGTGGCGCGCGATCGGATCGGGAATATCCGGGACGGCATTACCCACACCTTTCGCATACGCTTTTGCCGGGTCAAGCAGCGTGGTGGTCTGCTGGAGATCGTTATTGGTGGTAAACACCAGAACGTACAGCTTCTGCTGGCCCAGCGCGGGCGTCAGGCGCATCACCCCTTCCAGACGATCCGCGCTCATCACGCCGGGGGCCTGGTAGGTAAAGTAGCTGCTGGGGAAAAACGCTGAAGGCGTCAGGTTCTGGTCGAGAATCAGCACGTTCGGTGCAAATACGCTGGTTTGTTTGTTAACTTCGCTGCTCAATGTCAGCGTGAGCTCACCGATGTTCGCCGGTACGCTATACGCGGCAACCGGGCCTGTAATACCGGCGACGTCAAGCCGCTGACCACCGGTAGAAAGCTGTGTGGACTGCGTACTGGACTGGTCGACAGGCGTCCAGGTGAGTTGTTGTAGTGCGGCGGTCGGAATCGCAGGCGCTGCGCTGGTGTTTTGCGGAACATAGTTTACATCCGCCAGGCTGATGCCTGGTGCGCTTGCCAGCAACCCCGCAGATAAACAAAGGGCGACGAGACTTTTCTTCATTTTCATTGTTATCACCTCAGATAGCACGGGTTCAGCGGTGGCCAGGCAATAGCGCGCTAAACCGCGAGAAACGGTGCAGATAATGCCGGATAGCGGCTACGCCTTATCCGGCCTGCATCTCGTTACCGGGGGACTTGCGCCCCCCTCGTTATGTCACGTATTACCACCAGATTTCCATCTGGGCGCCGAAGGACCACTCATCGTTGTCGCCACGGCTGGTTGTGTTAAAGCCGGAGTTATTCGATGCGGCATAACGCAATGTGTTATCGCCATCTTTGATATAGCCCCATTTCTCATCCCACTTCGCGTAGGTTGCGAAGAGACGGATGGCCGGGCGGGACCAGATGCTGTCGCCAGCCTGCCATTGTTGCGCCAGGGTGATTTTGTACTGGTTGTTGCGATCGCCAGTCTGCTGAGATTTGACGTTGTCGTAACCGACTTCCAGCAGGGTGCTCATGATCGGCGTCCATTTGAACATCGGACGAACGCCCACGGTCCACCAGTCAGTACCCAGATCGTTATCCAGGTCCTGTTTCTGGAACATACCGACGTACATCAGGTCCCAACGGTCGCCCAGAGAGATCGCCCCGTGGTCCAGAATACGCCACAGCTTACCGTTGTTATTGACGTAACGATCGACATAATGGAGCTGATCGTCGCCTTCGCCGATATCAAAAGTCGAGCCGTAAGAACCCTGAGGAATACCTTTACCCTGCGTGGTCATCGCGTCAGTGGCGTACTGAACCACAAACTTGTTGTAGCCCTTCAGCATGCTCTGGGTATGTTCAGCAGTGAACATCCAGCCGTCTTTAGATGCGCCGTCAGCCAGGCGATAATCGTCAGTGGTGTTTGCGCGACCATAGTCGACACCCAGTTCCAGCACGCCATCCGGGTTCGTTTCCAGACCGGCTAAACGCACGTCGAAGACGTCGTTGGCGGTGTCTTTAGAAGAGTTGTAAATATCCTGGCTGCTGAAGGTGTAGGAACCACCGGCTTCCTGAGAGCGGGTCGCTGCCAGAGACAGTTTACCGAAGCCCAGGTCGATGTTTTCGATACCCGCACCAGGACCAGAAATATCCCAGTAGTAGAAGTCGATCATGTGAACGTCATGACGCTGATAGAAGCGCTTACCCGCCCAGATGGTGGAGCCTGGCAGCCAGTCAATCAGGTTTTTACCCTGCACGTTGGCTTCACGGAACGCCGGATCGGTTGCTTCCCAGTCATTCTGTTGCGCTACGGAGTAGGCCACGTTAGTGTCGAAATAAAAGCTCTTGTCGCCTTCTTTCCACACTTCCTGACCCAGTTTCAATTCCGCATAGGTTTCACATTCGTTACCAAGACGGTATTTACTTTGAGCGCCAGTTGCCTGGAAACATTGTTGTTCGCCGCCACTACCCGTCCAGCCGATACCGGAACGAGCATAACCATGAAAATCCACTGCCATTGCCTGAGCAGACATAACGCCTGCTGCGACGGCAACCGCCAGAGGAAGTTTGCGCAGAGTAATCATTATTCTATCTCCTGAGATCATTGCTTTTCTTTAAACGCGTCCCCCTTCGGACTGCCTCTTTGTTGGCGGTGTTTTTCACTTGCCGCCTTGATGCATCCTCGAATGGTTTTGCGTTTTGTTTTTTAATGGGGACCTTAAACGCCCGGCTCCTTATGCAGCCGACGGCATGCGGAACCATCTTCACGGAACAGATGGCAACGCTCTGGCGGCAGACCGATAGCGAATGTGGCACCCTCTTCTACCAACACCACGTCGTTCTGGCGGTAAACCAGGTTTTGACGAATGGCGGGGATCTGGATATGAATTTGTGTTTCGTGACCAAGTTGTTCGACGACCTGAACCTCGCCTTCCAGGGTGACATCGGCGATGTCGCTGGGCAGCAGATGCTCTGGACGAATACCTAAAGACATATTTGCCCCGACCTGAACGCCGTTGCTTTCTACCGGCAGCCAGACGTTCTGGCGGTTCGGCAGCTCAACCTGCACCTGCTCGATAGCGGTCGCGGTGACTTTCACCGGCAGGAAGTTCATTTTCGGGGAACCGATAAAGCCTGCGACGAAGCGATCCGCCGGATAGTGGTACAGCTCCAGCGGCTTACCGACCTGCGCCACGCGGCCGGCATCCAGCACCACGATTTTGTCGGCCAGCGTCATCGCTTCGACCTGATCGTGGGTCACGTAAATCATCGTGCGGCCCAGACGCTTATGCAGGCGGGAGATTTCGATACGCATCTGCACGCGCAGTGCGGCATCAAGGTTAGACAGCGGCTCATCAAGCAGGAACACGCGCGGTTCCGCCACCAGCGTGCGGCCTATCGCCACGCGCTGGCGCTGGCCGCCGGAGAGCGCTTTCGGCTTGCGCTCCAGCAGGTGCGCCAGTTGCAGCACTTCCGCCACCTGATTCACACGCTGATTCATCACCTCTTTTTTGGCCCCCGCCAGCTTCAAACCAAAAGACATGTTTTCTGCCACGGACAGGTGGGGGTAGAGCGCATAGGACTGGAAAACCATCCCCACGCCGCGTTCGGCGGGCGGGATGTCGTTCATACGGGCTTCCCCAATGAACAGATCTCCGCTGGTGATGGTTTCAAGTCCGGCGATCATACGCAGCAAGGTCGATTTCCCGCAGCCTGACGGTCCGACAAACACCACGAATTCCCCTTCGTGAATGTCGAGATTGATATCTTTCGATACCACCACGTCACCCCAGGCTTTCGTTACATTTCGTAGCTGTACGCTCGCCATGCCCTTCTCCCTTCGTTACAACCTGTCATCGACAGCAACATTCATGATGGCCTGACTATGCGTTATCCCTTGATTGCGTAAATCCTCCACCCCCCGGCTTTTTTATGGGGGAGGAGGCGGGAGGATGAGGGAGCAGCGTCTGAGACCCGGGCCGCGCCCCGCCGAGGAATTTCGTGATGTCACCTGCAAAAATCGCGGTGTTTTTATGTGCGCCAACACGCATTACTCACATTTATGCAACACAGATCACATAAAGAAGGGGTGGGGCGTAGGGGTAAGGAGGATGGAAAGAGGTTGTCGTATAAAGAAACTAGATACCGTTAAGCCACCTCTGTGTATCCACGAGCACATCACCAAAAAGGATGGGAGATATGAAAATCAAAACTGGCGCACGCATCCTCGCATTGTCCGCACTGACGACGATGATGTTTTCCGCCTCGGCTCTCGCCAAGATTGAAGAAGGTAAGCTGGTTATCTGGATTAACGGCGACAAAGGCTACAACGGCCTCGCTGAAGTGGGCAAAAAATTCGAACAAGACACTGGCATTAAAGTCACCGTTGAGCACCCGGACAAGCTGGAAGAGAAATTCCCTCAGGTTGCGGCCACCGGTGACGGCCCGGACATCATCTTCTGGGCGCATGACCGTTTTGGCGGCTACGCACAGTCTGGCCTGCTGGCTGAGATCACCCCGGACCAGGCGTTCCAGGACAAGCTCTATCCATTCACCTGGGATGCGGTGCGTTACAACGGCAAGCTGATCGCCTACCCGATCGCGGTTGAAGCGCTGTCCCTGATTTACAACAAAGACCTCGTTCCGAACCCGCCGAAAACCTGGGAAGAGATCCCGGCGCTGGATAAAGAGCTGAAGGCGAAAGGTAAGAGCGCGCTGATGTTCAACCTGCAAGAACCGTACTTCACCTGGCCGCTGATTGCCGCCGATGGCGGTTACGCGTTCAAGTTTGAGAACGGTAAGTATGACGTGAAAGATGTCGGCGTAGACAGCGCAGGGGCGAAAGCCGGTCTGGGCTTCCTGGTCGATATGATCAAAAACAAACACATGAACGCCGATACCGATTACTCCATCGCGGAAGCCGCCTTTAACAAAGGCGAAACGGCGATGACCATCAACGGTCCGTGGGCGTGGTCAAACATCGACAAGAGCAAAATCAATTACGGCGTGACACTGCTGCCGACATTCAAAGGCAAACCGTCTAAACCGTTCGTTGGCGTGCTGAGCGCGGGCATTAACGCCGCCAGCCCGAACAAAGAGCTGGCGAAAGAGTTCCTCGAAAACTACCTGCTGACCGATCAGGGTCTGGACGACGTGAACAAGGACAAACCGCTGGGCGCGGTTGCGCTGAAATCCTTCCAGGATCAGTTAGCGAAAGATCCGCGTATCGCCGCCACGATGGATAACGCCCAGAAAGGCGAAATTATGCCGAACATTCCGCAGATGTCAGCCTTCTGGTATGCGGTTCGTACGGCAGTTATCAACGCTGCCAGCGGTCGTCAGACTGTCGACGCCGCGCTGAAAGACGCGCAGGGCCGTATCACCAAGTAATGTTCAGGTCGTGTGCCGGATGGCGGCATCAATGCCTTCTCCGGCCTACAGAACAAGTAGGCCGGAGAAGCGCAGCGCCATCAGGCACGCTGACCTACAGGATTTCAAAGTTGTAGAGGAAGATCCCCATGGATGTCATTAAAAAGAAACATTGGTGGCAAAGCGACGCGCTGAAGTGGTCAGCGATTGGTCTGCTGGGCCTGCTGGTGGGTTACCTTGTAGTTTTAATGTACGCACAAGGGGAGTACCTGTTTGCCATCATGACGCTGATTTTAAGCTCTGCTGGCCTGTATATTTTCGCGAATCGTAAAACCTATGCCTGGCGCTATGTTTATCCGGGCATGGCCGGCATGGGGCTGTTTGTCCTGTTCCCGCTGGTCTGCACTATCGCCATCGCCTTTACCAACTACAGCAGCACCAACCAGCTCACCTTTGAACGCGCCCAGCAGGTGCTGATGGATCGTTCTTATCAGGCGGGCAAAACCTATAACTTTGGCCTGTATCCGGCGGGTGACGAGTGGCAACTGGCCCTCACCGACGGCGAAACCGGCAAGAATTATCTCTCCGACGCCTTTAAATTCGGCGGCGAACAAAAACTGCAACTGAAAGAGGCTGACGCGCTGCCGACCGGTGAACGCGCCAACCTGCGCATCATCACCCAAAATCGTCAGGCGCTGAACCAGCTTACCGCCGTTTTGCCCGATGAAAGCAAGGTCATCATGAGCTCGCTGCGCCAGTTTTCCGGCACCCAGCCGCTCTATACCCTCGCCAGCGACGGCGCGCTGACAAATAACCAGAGCGGCGTGGCGTATCGGCCAAACAACGATATTGGCTACTATCAGGCCATCAACGCGGACGGCAACTGGGGCGACGAAAAACTGAGCCCAGGCTACACCGTGACCATCGGCTGGGACAATTTCTCCCGCGTCTTTACTGACGAGGGTATCCAGAAACCGTTCTTCGCGATCTTCGTCTGGACCGTGGTGTTCTCAGTTCTCACCGTGCTGCTGACCGTGGCGGTTGGGATGGTGCTGGCCTGCCTCGTACAGTGGGAAGCGCTGAAAGGTAAAGCGATTTACCGCGTGCTGCTGATTCTGCCGTATGCGGTGCCGTCGTTCATCTCGATTCTGATCTTCAAAGGTTTATTCAACCAGAGCTTTGGTGAGATCAACATGATGCTGAGCGCGCTGTTTGGCCTCAAACCGGCCTGGTTCAGCGACCCGAACACCGCCCGCACGATGGTCATTATCGTCAACACCTGGCTGGGCTATCCGTACATGATGATCCTCTGCATGGGCCTGCTGAAAGCGATTCCAGACGATCTGTACGAAGCCTCGGCAATGGACGGCGCGGGGCCGTTCCAGAACTTCTTTAAGATTACATTCCCGCTGCTGATTAAGCCGCTGACGCCGCTGATGATCGCCAGCTTTGCCTTTAACTTTAACAACTTCGTACTGATTCAGCTTCTGACCAACGGCGGCCCGGACCGCCTCGGCACCACTACGCCAGCCGGTTATACCGACCTGCTCGTGAGCTACACCTACCGCATCGCCTTTGAAGGCGGCGGGGGCCAGGACTTCGGTCTGGCGGCCGCGATCGCCACGCTGATCTTCCTGCTGGTTGGCGCGCTGGCCATCGTGAACCTGAAAGCCACGCGTATGAAGTTTGATTAAGGGAGATAACAACAATGGCAATGGTTCAACCCAAATCTCAAAAGCTGCGTCTCTTTATCACGCACTTAGGGCTGCTGATTTTTATCGCGGCAATCATGTTCCCGCTGCTGATGGTCGTCGCCATTTCGCTGCGTGAAGGCAACTTCGCAACCGGGAGCCTGATCCCGGAACGCATCTCCTGGGAGCACTGGCGGCTGGCATTGGGCTTCAGCGTGGAACACGCTGATGGCCGTGTCACGCCGCCCCCCTTCCCGGTTCTGTTATGGCTGTGGAACTCGATCAAAGTCGCGGCGATCACCGCCATTGGCATCGTGGCGCTCTCTACGACCTGCGCTTACGCGTTTGCCCGTATGCGCTTTCCCGGCAAAGCGACGTTGCTCAAAGGGATGCTGATTTTCCAGATGTTCCCGGCGGTGCTGTCACTGGTGGCGTTGTACGCGTTGTTCGACCGTCTCGGCCAGTACATTCCGTTTATCGGTCTGAATACCCACGGCGGGGTGATTTTCGCTTACCTGGGCGGGATTGCGCTGCACGTCTGGACGATTAAAGGCTATTTCGAAACCATCGACGGTTCGCTGGAAGAAGCGGCGGCGCTGGATGGCGCGACGCCGTGGCAGGCTTTCCGCCTGGTGCTGCTGCCGCTCTCGGTGCCGATTCTGGCGGTGGTCTTTATTCTGTCGTTCATTGCCGCCATCACTGAAGTTCCTGTCGCCTCGCTGTTACTGCGTGATGTAAACAGCTATACCCTGGCGGTAGGTATGCAGCAGTACCTCAACCCGCAAAACTATCTGTGGGGTGATTTTGCCGCCGCAGCCGTGTTGTCCGCCATCCCGATCACGCTGGTGTTCCTGCTGGCCCAGCGTTGGCTGGTCAACGGCCTGACGGCGGGCGGTGTGAAAGGCTAAGTTTCATTGATGTACCTGCCCGGAAACGGGCAATGCCACTGCAACCCTCAACTTATATTATCCCAACTTGTGACTGTTCTTCGGCGCTCCTCGGAGCGCCATTTTTTATTCCCGTTTTAGCCGTTTCGAATTACATAACCACAGGGTGATCACCAATAACAGGATCGCCGCAGAGTAGATCAGCACATCCATCGGCGATTTATGATCGACGATGATCAGCCGCACAATCGCGGTGATCCCGATATAGACAAAGTAGCGCAGCGGGAAATGAAAACCTGACTGGAAATACTTCACAATCAACGCAATAAACTCAAAGTAGAGAAAGTAGACCACCAGCCCTTCCACCAGCTCGTATTTGCTGGTTTGCTCCGGCGCGAACAGCACATCCGCCAGATGTAAGGTCTCTTTACCGAGGAAAACGACCAGGATCAGGCCCAGACTTAACAGCCCAAGATTCAGCACGGTCTGTAGGATCGTGGAGATAAACTCCACGCGTGGACGAGATAGTGACGTCATAGCAGCACCCTCTTTCTCAGTAGCAAGGTTCCTGTATAACGCAAAAATGTGACGGAGATCTATATTTTTTGTTTATGTTTTGTGCAGCAAAGGTCAGCGGAGAATGATCTCTGTCATGGCATGTTTCAAAGAGAAGGGAAAATGCAGTTAAAACACGCTACCGTCCGCAACGTCACCTGCGGTGAAAATGTGGTGATTTATGAGCCCGCAAACCTGTACGACTGCCAGCTTGGCGACAATGTTTTCATCGGACCTTTTGTCGAAATACAGGGTAATACACAGATTGGCGCAAACACAAAAATTCAGTCCCATACGTTTGTTTGCGAATATGTCACGATTGGACGCGATTGCTTTATCGGCCACGGCGTAATGTTCGCTAACGACATGTTTCGTGAAGGAAAGCCTGACCCGAACAGGCAGAACTGGGGGCGAATTGAGATCGGCAGCAATGTTTCCATCGGCAGCGGCGCGACCATCCTGGCCGTCAGCATTTGCGACGGCACAGTGATCGGCGCGGGAAGCGTGGTCACTAAATCGATCACCGAGAAAGGCGTATATGCCGGAAACCCGGCAAAATTATTGCGTCGCCTGTAAATTGCCGGATGGCGGCGTAAACGCCTTATCCGGCCTACAATGAATGCGGTTTGTAGGCCGGATAAGCGTAGCGCCATCCGGCTGGCAACGGCTCGATCAGCGGAAATTCACGTTGCGGTCGCTGGTCATATCGTACAGACCAAACTTCCGACCAAGCTGCTGACCGCCGTCACGCGTCAGCGGCGTCCAGCCAATCGCTGCGCGGCTGCGGGTTGGGCTGGACGAGAAGAGATCCAACGGTACCGACACGTACACGCCTTTGGTGAAATCCCCTTCCCCGTACTCGTCCGGCGACACATCGGTGATCGTGGCATAGCCGCCAACCACCACGCCGCTGTCAAAGCGTTTCGCGATTTCCAGCGTACCGCCCTTGTCGCCAGCCAGATATTGACCGACGCTCGCTTTCACCAGCACATCCTGAGCAAACGACGGCGTCCAGTAGGCGGTCAAGTGACCGGTTTTCACGCTGTAATCGGTGAATTTCATCATATCCTGCGCGCTACGCCAGTCACGCTGTTTCACGTAGTTAGCGTCAAGACCAAACGCCCAGTTGCTGTCGACCGGGCGATACAGCACTTCCGCCCCTGCGCCGCCGTACATGGTCTCCAGATAACCGCCGTAAACCTGGCCGTAGAAACCGTTGCCGAGGTACTGGAAGTAGTTGGCTTGCAGGTTATTCACATAGATATCGTTCTGCACATATTCGCGCACATGGGTACGCACACGCGGAAGATGCGAATCGTTCGGTGGGTTGGTGTAGTTAAATTTGTCGTAATTGTTGGCGATATTGGCAAACAGACTGCCGGTGGTAAGCAGATGATCCGTTACCCACAGATCCGCCGTCCCCATCACGCCAAGCTGGTACATATAGAAATTTTCCGGGCCGCCGACAGACTGGTTCAACACCGGATCGATATGGAAATCAAAGCGCGATTTATCGATATACCAACCCTGCTCGGTTGTTTCCGGCACGATCGGCTCCACACGTTTTTGTGCCAGTGGGGTCTCGTGTCCTAATGGCTCGCCTTCCAGATGGCGTTTCAGGCTGGCGACATCGGTTTCCGTAGTGACCTGCGGCATATTGAGACGGTTTTCCGTCACGCGGATCGTGCGAACCCCTTCTGGCAGATCGTTCATGACGATCCGATTCGCGCGTTCGATCCCTTCCCGCGAGTCACGGTATTTCACCTGCTCGCCGGTGACGTACAGCGTATCGCCTTTCACCTGAATTTTAGGGTCCGCCAGTCCGGCGTTGTATTTCAGCAGCGTCAACTGGTTAGCGACGACCGAGTGTTGCAGGATGGCGTCCTGCGGCTCAGGCTGATATTTCGGTCGCGCGTTATCGTTATACGATGGGCGCAAATCGTTGAAGTTTGTCCGCAGCGTCACGCCAAACATGAAGGTGTTGCCGCGTTCATAGCTGAGGTTAACGTCGGCCCAATCGGTGACGCGGTAAATGGCGCCGACGTTAAACTTGCTCTTCTGCTCCAGCTTACCCGCGAAATCCTGCTGATAATTGTTGCCTTCATACTCCAGTTTCAGGCGCAGAGGCTGCCAGGGCGTTTGATACTCCACCCCGCCAAACAGCGACGCTGGCCCGTGGAACATATCGCTGCCGTTGACGGAACCGGCCTGTTTATAACTGTTATCGCGGTGACAGAATTTATCGCTGTATGAGCAAAACGGATTGCTCACGTTGCCGCTGGTGCCCAGATAACCCCAGCCAAGACCGAGCGAGAAATCAAACGGCCCCCAGGCTTTATTCGCCACAATGTATTCCGCATCGAACAGCCCCGTCCCGCCGATATCTCTTGCGCCGACCGCCACCTGCGGCATCCAGTAGCTCTCTTCCCATAACCGCAGTTTCAGGTCGAAGGCTTTGTCTTTGTAGGTCTGGTTGCCGGAAAACGACTCCACGCTGCTGTATTGTCTGGTACG
This sequence comes from Citrobacter sp. CK199, assembly GCF_030333285.1. Taxonomy (NCBI): domain Bacteria; kingdom Pseudomonadati; phylum Pseudomonadota; class Gammaproteobacteria; order Enterobacterales; family Enterobacteriaceae; genus Citrobacter; species Citrobacter sp. CK199. Next base: position 31,659 of record NZ_JAOWGF010000020.1, read on the forward strand.
CACGTCGGTATAGCGCAGCGTGGTTTCCAGCCACGGGAACAACTGTATCGACGCGGAGTAGTAGCGATACTGATCGTTATCACGATAGTTCAGGCTCATCTCCCCTTCCCGCGCCATTCGCGCCGTTGGCGTTTGCAGCAGCCCCACGCCGCCGAAGTCAGATTGTGACGGCCCAATGGGAGCCGGATATGTTTCGGCATGGCAGGCTGCGCTGATGCCCAGCGCCAGTAAGCTGAGCAGATGTGTTTTTTTCATTATTCGGGTATCCGCTGCGTCAGAGTACGAAGAATGTCGGCGTTAAGCGCATCCGGCGTGTTGCTCCATAGAGAATCCGTAAGACCGACAAAAATGATGCTGCCAGGCATCGGCTCAACGTGACGCTTGTTCCAGTAAGCGACCGGCGCTTTCTGCGTGCGTCCGTCGGGATAGACAACCCACGCATAGCTGCGATCCGCCCCGCTGAGCAGGCTTTGCTCATCAAGGTAACTGGCCACGTCCCGCCCCGGGCTGAAGGGCCGTTTACCCGGCTGGCTAACCAATCCAAACAGCGTAATATCTGTCGGCTGCCCGCCAACCCACAGCGTGTAATGGCCCTGCAACGGCGGATTGCCCCGTTCGCTGACGCGCACGGTATCCGGGTCAAGGTTAACGAGCTGTCTGCCGGTCACTTTCAATGTCTGCACCTGCTGGCGCAGCGTATTGATTGCGGCGGCGTCATCGCCGCTTTTCTCTGCGCCAAACGCAGCCAGGCGGCCCAATAATTCCTGCTGCTGGCGCTGCGCCGTGGCGGTAGCCCGCTCTTCGCTGATAACCGCGCCAGGCCACCAGCTGTTCGCCAGTTTCGGCTGCCCGACCAGATCGATCAGATGTTCCGCGCCGGTGAGCGTCTTCGGTTCTGTGCTGCCTGCGGCAAACACCTTCACGGTGCCTGCGGCAAAAGATGAGGAAGCGCACAAACTCAGGGCCAGCGCTGCAATGGTCTGTTTCATCATTGTTTTGCCGCCTTAATGAGCGTGGTTTTCACCGGGAAGTAGTCCGCCCCCAGATACTGCTCCGACTGGCGGATTTGCCCTTCGCTGTCGATCCAGTAGCGGTTATGCCAGCGCGCCTGGTCGGTTGTAACTTCTTCATCCAGTACGCGAACGGCGGTTACATCGCTACCGACCTTAATGCTGTCAGCGCCATCCCATTTAAAGACCGAGCGGGCGGTGGCGTAACGCACCTGTTTATGTTCCGTCCAGCCCATCGTGCGCGTCCACGTTGCGCCATCTACGATTTGTGCCGGTCTGGCCAATGGGTCAGCCGCCAGATTATTCACACCGATCAGATTATCGCCGCCGAGCAGGGTTTTAATCAGGCGACCATGCTGGGTCACGATGGTGGCCTGATCCTGCGTCACCCATTTCTGCTGCCCGTTCTCTGCGAAAGCGAGCACCACAAACAGCTGCGGCCCGCCATTGAGCTGCATGTACTGGCTGGCATAAGGCATGTTTTGAATGTCATCGTCCGTCAGTTGTACGCCCGGCGTACCGAACAGACTGTCCCACAGCGAATTACCCAGACCTTTAGTGGTGGCTGAGCAAGCCTGTAACAGCAGGCAAATGATGATAATTCCAGGTCGCTTCACGACTCTTCTCCGCATTATTGCCGGGTGGCCCCGGCCAGGAAGTCCCACAGGCTCAGGCAAGCTAAAATAACCACACCGAAGTGTGGTTATGATTAAACGTACCGGTGTTACTGGGTACTGGTGGTTGTGGTGGTAGTGGTTCCGGTATTAGAACCATCGCCACCGCCGGTCGCCGCCAGAGCGACGCCCACCGCCGAGCTTACGGTGCTGACGCTGGTCGCGGAGGAACTTCCCGCTGATACCGACGTCGCCGCCGACCCTGCTGCTTCACCCACCTGAACGGGGGCGGCCCAGACAGAAGTCGCCGCAAGCGCGGATATGGCAAAAATGCCATACAGAGCTTTTTTCATCACAATATCCCTTCATTGAATGAATGGAGATTTACCCGAAAAACGTTTCAGGCGGGATCGAGTATACACAACTAAAGCATGTGGATTGCGACAGGTCTAAATAGCGAGGCGGTTTTAGGATAATTAAACTTTTGGCTGGAATAGCATTTATATGCTAATTAAATATCTTTTAAAAACATCATATTAAAATAAAACAATGCAATATTTATTATCCGTATACTCTGAAAATAACACCGAGTAACTTACGGGTTATTCATTATTTTAGGATTAAGCTCAATATAAATCTTTGCGGAATAGCACAGACAACCGGAATTATCTTATAAAAAAAGCCGATAATAATATCGGCTCTAATTACAGATATATCACTTTTCTGCCGGATGGCGGCGGAACGCCTTATCCGGCCTACAGGACGCGCCGTTTGTAGGCCCGGTAAGCCTGGCGCCACCGGGCGTTACGCCATCAGGCACGCCATGCTTTATAACGGTTAATCAGACCGTTAGTTGAACTGTCATGGCTGGAAATCGCTTTATCATCACCCAGTTCCGGCAGGATACGGTTAGCCAGCTGTTTGCCCAGCTCAACGCCCCACTGGTCGAAGGTGAAGATGTTCAGGATCGCGCCCTGAGTGAAGATTTTGTGCTCATACAGCGCAATCAACGCCCCCAGGCTAAACGGCGTGATTTCACGCAGCAGGATGGAGTTCGTCGGGCGGTTGCCTTCGAACACTTTGAACGGCACCACATGCTCAAGCTGAGACGGATCTTTCCCCTGATCGCGATATTCCTGCTCAACCACCTCGCGGGATTTGCCGAACGCCAGCGCTTCGGTCTGAGCGAAGAAGTTAGACAGCAGTTTCTGATGGTGATCGGACAACGGGTTATGGGTTATCGCCGGGGCGATAAAGTCGCAAGGCACCATCTTCGTCCCCTGGTGAATCAGCTGGTAGAACGCGTGCTGGCCGTTGGTGCCCGGCTCACCCCAGATGATTGGGCCAGTCTGGTAGTCTACGGCATTGCCGTTACGGTCAACATACTTGCCGTTGGACTCCATATTGCCCTGCTGGAAGTAGGCCGCAAAACGGTGCATATACTGGTCGTACGGCAGAATCGCTTCGGTTTCTGCGCCAAAGAAGTTGTTGTACCAGATACCGATCAGCGCCAGCAGCACCGGCAGGTTTTTCTCAGCCGGTGTTGTGGAGAAGTGTTTATCCATCGCATGCGCGCCGGACAGCAGTTCAACGAAGTTGTCAAAGCCGACAGACAGGATGATAGACAGGCCAATCGCCGACCACAGAGAGTAACGACCGCCGACCCAGTCCCAGAATTCGAACATGTTGGCGGTGTCGATACCAAACTCACCCACCGCTTTCGCATTGGTGGAAAGCGCCGCAAAGTGTTTCGCGACGTGTTTTTCATCATTCGCGGTGCTCAGGAACCAGTCGCGCGCGCTGTGGGCGTTGGTCATGGTTTCCTGCGTTGTGAAGGTTTTAGACGCCACCAGGAACAGGGTGGTTTCCGGGTTTACTTTCTTCAGCACTTCGGCGATGTGGGTGCCATCGACGTTAGACACAAAGTGCATATTCAGATGGTTTTTGTACGGGCGCAGCGCTTCAGTCACCATGAACGGCCCCAGGTCGGAACCACCGATACCGATGTTGACCACGTCAGTGATCGCTTTACCGGTGTAACCTTTCCATTGACCTGAAATAATCGCTTCAGAGAAGGCTTTCATCTTCTCCAGCACCGCATTCACTTCCGGCATCACATCTTTGCCGTCAACGATAATCGGAGTATTGCTACGGTTACGCAGCGCAACGTGCAGCACGGCACGGTCTTCAGTACGGTTGATTTTTTCGCCAGAGAACATGGACTTAATCGCACCGGCCAGATCGGTCTCTTTCGCCAGATCCTGCAATTTCGCCAGCGTCTCTTCGGTGATGCGGTTTTTGGAGAAATCCACCAGCATCAAATCGTCAAACGTCGCGGAAAATCGGGTAAAACGGTCGCTATCTTTCGCGAAAAGATCCGCGATAGTAACGTCCTTCATGTCGTCGTAGTGTTTTTGTAGTGCCTGCCAGGCAGAAGTCTGCGTCGGATTGATGTTTTTCATTAGCAATACTCTTCTGATTTGAGAATTGTGACTGAGATCGATTGTAACGCCAGTCACAAAAAAGTGTGATTGTTTTAGTGCCGTTAGCCCGAACGCGAATCAAACGCGGATAAAAAGCAGCGAAAAGTATATACCCTAAATAATTCGAGTTGCAGGAAGGCGGCAAGGGAAGAAATCCCCAGGAGCATAGATAACTATGTGACTGGGGTTTCTGAGTGCAGCCAACACATCTGCAACTTGAAGTATGACGGGTATAGTCGTTATAAGCACTGTTACTGAGGGCCAGGACAGCATAAAAAATCCGCATAATCCCGGCGTTGACAGTCCCAGCCACACATTTTATTTATAAATACGGTATTTGCGCCTGCACCGGTTTCTGTTCTGCCCTTGTGCCATGGTCGCTTTTTTCATTCCCTGACACGAGGTTGATATGACAACTGCTGTTTCCCCGCTCGTCGTCGCCAAATTTGGCGGAACCAGCGTCGCCGATTTTGACGCCATGAACCGCAGCGCCGACGTGGTGCTTTCCGATGCTAACGCACGCTTAGTGGTGCTTTCCGCCTCTGCGGGCGTCACCAATCTGCTGGTAGCGCTGGCAGAAGGGCTGGAACCGCCAGAGCGCTTCGAAAAGCTCGACGCCATCCGTAAAATTCAGTTCGATATTCTGGAGCGTCTGCGTTACCCGAACGTTATCCGCGAAGAGATCGAGCGTCTGCTGGAAAACATCACCACGCTTGCCGAAGCAGCTTCACTGGCGACGTCAATGGCCCTGACCGACGAGCTGGTGAGTCACGGCGAGCTGATGTCCACCCTGCTGTTTGTGGAGATCCTGCGCGAGCGCAATATTCAGGCGCAGTGGTTTGACGTGCGTAAGGTGATGCGCACCAGCGATCGTTTTGGCCGCGCGGAACCGGATATCGCAGCGCTGTCGGAGCTGGCCACGCTACAGCTTGCCCCACGCCTGGCAGAGGGTCTGGTCATCACCCAGGGCTTTATCGGCAGCGAAAGCAAAGGCCGCACAACGACGCTGGGACGCGGCGGCAGCGACTACACGGCGGCGCTGCTTGCAGAAGCGCTGCACGCGGCGCGCGTCGATATCTGGACGGATGTGCCGGGCATCTACACCACCGACCCGCGCGTGGTGCCTGCCGCGCAGCGTATCGATGAAATCGCCTTTGAAGAAGCGGCGGAAATGGCGACCTTTGGCGCGAAGGTGCTGCATCCTGCAACGCTGCTGCCCGCCGTACGCAGCGATATCCCGGTTTTCGTCGGCTCCAGTAAAGATCCAAAAGCGGGCGGGACGCTGGTATGCAATAAAACCCAAAACCCACCGCTCTTCCGCGCGCTGGCGCTGCGTCGCAAACAGACGCTGTTAACGCTGCACAGCCTGAATATGCTGCATTCGCGTGGTTTCCTGGCGGAAGTGTTCGGCATTCTGGCGCGGCACAATATCTCCGTAGATTTAATCACCACCTCGGAAGTGAGCGTGGCGCTGACGCTGGATACCACCGGTTCCACTTCAACGGGCGACACGCTGCTGACGCAGTCTTTGCTGATGGAGCTTTCCGCGCTATGCCGGGTAGAAGTGGAAGAAAATCTCGCGCTGGTCGCGCTGATTGGCAACGATCTGTCTAAAGCCTGCGGCGTCGGTAAAGAGGTGTTTGGCGTACTGGAGCCGTTCAATATTCGCATGATTTGCTATGGCGCATCCAGCCATAACCTCTGTTTCCTGGTGCCTGGCGCCGAAGCGGAGCAGGTCGTGCAGAAGCTTCATCATAATTTGTTTGAATAAAATTTCCTCACGCGATAAATAATACCTATAGCCGGGCTCGAACCCGGCTTTTTTATAACTAAACAACACGACAATACTGCAAGGAATTTATTATGTTATCCGTTATCACCCGGCTGTTCCCGTTATGGGCGCTGCTGCTCTCTGTTATTGCGTATTACACGCCATCGACCTTCACCCCCATTGGCTCGTGGGTGACCACGCTGCTGATGCTGATTATGTTCGGCATGGGCGTACACCTTAAGCTCGACGACTTTAAACGCGTGCTTTCCCGCCCGGCGCCTGTCGCTGCCGGTATTTTCCTGCATTATCTGGTGATGCCGCTCGCCGCCTGGCTACTGGCGATACTGTTTAACATGCCGCCGGACCTCTCTGCCGGGATGGTACTGGTGGGCAGCGTCGCCAGCGGAACGGCATCTAACGTCATGATCTATCTGGCGAAAGGGGATGTGGCGCTTTCGGTTACTATCTCATCGGTTTCCACGCTGGTTGGCGTGGTCGCGACACCGCTGCTGACGCGCCTGTATGTGGATGCGCATATTCAGGTGGATGTGATGGGGATGCTGCTCAGCATTTTACAGATCGTCGTGATTCCAATCGCGCTTGGGCTGGTCATTCACCACCTGTTTCCTCGCGTGGTAAAAACCGTGGAGCCTTATCTGCCTGCGTTCTCAATGGTGTGCATTCTGGCGATCATCAGCGCAGTGGTGGCCGGTTCCGCCTCGCATATCGCATCCGTTGGTTTTGTGGTGATTGTGGCGGTGATCCTGCACAACACCATTGGTCTGCTCGGCGGTTACTGGGGCGGTCGCCTGTTTGGCTTTGATGAGTCCACCTGCCGCACGCTGGCGATTGAAGTTGGAATGCAGAACTCCGGCCTTGCGGCGGCGCTCGGTAAAATTTACTTCTCTCCGCTGGCCGCGCTCCCCGGCGCGCTGTTCTCGGTCTGGCATAACCTCTCCGGCTCACTGCTGGCCGGTTACTGGTCAGGCAAGCCGATTGCCGAGAAGCCGCGTGATAGGGTGAAGGTGTAGACCTGATAAGCGTAGCGCCATCAGGCGCAATCCGTGCACGTCGCCGGATGGTGGCTAACGCCTTATCCGGCCTACACAGCCTCTGCACTTTGCCGTACACTGGGTTATCTGACTGACCGAGGGTACATTTATGGCACTCCCACGCATCACCCAAAAAGAGATGACCGAGCGCGAGCAGCGTGAACTGAAAACGCTGCTCGACCGCGCGCGCATTGCACATGGCCGTCCGCTCACGAATGCGGAAACCAACAGCGTGAAAAAGGAGTACATTGATAAGTTAATGGCGCTGCGCGAAGCAGAGGCCAAAAAAGCCCGCCAGTTGAAGAAAAAGCAGGCTTATAAACCAGATACTGAGGCGTCGTTTTCCTGGTCGGCCAATACGCCGACGCGCGGCAGACGTTAACGCCCTTTCTTCTTCCGCCCCGGCGAGGTAAAGCGTTTTCCGTTTGACGCCGGGCGCGCTTTCTCGTTGGTTTTTTCGATTTTCACCACCGGACGCTTAATGCCCGCCGTTTTCGGCTTCGCTTTCGCCTTCGACGTCGGTTTGGCTTCTGATGAAGAGTTTTCGATCAGCTTAAACAGAGCGATGAGTTCGTCATCCGTCAGATCCCGCCACTCGCCGGGCGGCAGACCGGATAAACTCACGTTCATAATGCGCGTGCGTTCGAGTTTCGTCACTTCATAGCCAAAGTGCTCGCACATGCGGCGGATCTGGCGGTTCAGCCCCTGAATCAGGGTAATGCGGAAAACAAACGGCGCTTCCTTCTTCACCTTGCACTTTTTGGTCACGGTGCCGAGGATCGGGACGCCTGCGCCCATACCGCGAATAAAGTCATCCGTTACCGGCTTATCAACCGTGACCAGATACTCTTTCTCGTGATCGTTACCGGCACGGAGGATTTTGTTGACCAGATCGCCGTGATTGGTAAGAAAGATAAGCCCCTGGGAGTCTTTATCCAGGCGGCCAATCGGGAAAATACGTTTGCTATGGTTCACGAAATCCACGATGTTATCGCGTTCGCTGTCTTCCGTGGTACTGACAATCCCTACCGGCTTGTTCAGCGCGATAAAGACCAGATCTTCCGCTTCGCGCGGCTCAATCAACCGACCATTCACCTTCACCACGTCGCCAGGCATCACCTGATCGCCAATGGTGGCGCGTTTGCCATTAATGAAGACATTCCCTTGTTCAATGTAGCGATCCGCCTCGCGACGCGAGCAAATTCCGCTTTCACTGATGTATTTATTTAATCGGACAGATGAGTCGGGCAGCATAAATTCTCCTGTAAAAGCGAAATATACCGCACCTTGCGGTCAGGGAAAAAGCGTCGAATGACAGGAGTGCGGCTCACCGCTGCTCATAAAGTCGATGACATCACGAAATCCCCCTGCGAGACGCGTTCCAGAATATCGATAACCACATCGTGAGCCACATCAGCAAGCGGTAAGATGAGCGGTGGTAGCATCACGGATGTTTTTACTTTTTGATTACTGGAGATGTCATGGAACTGCTGTTATTGAGTAACTCCACTCTGCCGGGAAAAGCCTGGCTGGAACACGCGCTGCCGCTGGTGGCGGAACAACTGCATGGCCGCCGTTCAGCGGTGTTTCTCCCGTTTGCTGGCGTCACGCAAACCTGGGACGATTACACAGCGAAAACCGCCGCAGTCCTTGCGCCGCTCGGCGTTTCAGTGACCGGTATTCATAGCGTTGCCGATCCGGTCGCAGCGATTGCCGATGCGGAAGTGGTGATTGTCGGCGGAGGGAACACTTTCCAGTTGCTAAAAGAGAGCCGTGAACGTGGGCTGCTGGCGCCCATCGTGGCTGCCGTTAAACGTGGCGCGTTGTATATCGGCTGGAGCGCGGGCGCGAACCTTGCCTGTCCGACTATTCGCACCACCAACGATATGCCGATCGTTGACCCACAAGGATTTGATGCGCTGGGTCTGTTCCCGTTGCAGATTAACCCGCACTTCACTAACGCGTTGCCGGAAGGTCACAAAGGAGAAACCCGCGAACAGCGTATTCGCGAGCTGCTGGTGGTCGCGCCGGAGTTAACGGTGATTGGCCTGCCGGAAGGCAACTGGATTCAGGTGAGCAAGGGGCAGGCGACGCTCGGCGGCCCGAACACGACGTATGTGTTCAACGCGGGTGAAGAAGCGGTTCCTCTTAAAGCCGGTCATCGCTTCTGATCGTCGCTATGTAGAATGTAAAATGCCTGATGGCGCTACGCTTATCAGGCCTACAGGATAGTGCTTATAACGTAGGCCGGATAAGGCGTTTCACGCCGCCATCCGGCAATCAGCAATCAATAGTCATCCCGCTCGTCGTCTTCATCCGGCTGCTCCAGCACGCTGTAAGCCACCGAACAAAACAGCGAATTCAGGCGTTGCATATCGCCCAGCAGTCCCAGATGCAATGAGCTGGTTTCGATGCTCTGTACGTTCTGCTGGTGCAGGCGATCCACATGCGCATGTGAATAACGACGATTGAGAATACGGAAACGATGTTTGCTGCGACGCAAACGTCGGGCGCTGGTGACGTCGCCGGAGAAAAACACCGACATCGCCAGTTGCAGGTTGCTGAGTAACTGATCATACAGCGCATCCAGCTCTTTCAGCCCTTCAATGGAAAACGCCCGCCGCGCCGCCAGCGACTTGTCGGCAATCTCGCTGCCCATCCGTTCGACGATATCTGAGGCCTGCTCCAGGTTCAGGGACATCTCGATGATTTCCGCCCAGCGCCGTGACTCTTCCTCCGCCAGTTCCTCTTTCGGCATCCGCGCCAGATAGAGTTTGATGGCGGTGTAAAGCACGTTGATATCATCCGCCAGCTTGCGCAGCTCTTTCTCTTCGCGCGGCTCGCCGTGCATCACCTTTTTCAGACCTTCCATCATCTGCTCCATCGCATCACCAATGCGCAGCGCTTCCCGGGCGGCATTGGCTAACGCGAGCGTTGGCGTGTCCAGCGCGCTGACATCCAGATGTTTAGGCTTCAGATGGGCATCCAGTTCCGGTTCATCGCGGATAATACGTTTACAGAAACGCGCCATCGGTTCGGCGAACGGAATCATCACCAGACACCGCGCCAGGTTGTAAAAAACGTGGAAGTAGATAACCAGTTCGGATTTTGGCAGCGGTAACGCATCCATCGTATCGGCCAGCACATGGACAAACGGCAGGATAATCAGGCTGCCCACCAGCTTAAACAGCAGACTGCCCAGCGCCACGCGGCGAGCGGCGGCATTGGCTGCGCTGTTGTTGAGCATCGCCAGCAGGCCGGAACCAAGGTTGGCGCCGATGACCAGGCACAACGCGACCGGGAACGATATGATGCCCGCCGCCGTCAGCGTGGCCGTCAGCAGGACGGCTGCCAGGCTGGAATAGCTGATGATGGCAAACATGGCGCCAATCAGCGCATCCAGCATGATGTCGCCGGTCAGCGAGGCGAAGATGACCTGTACGCCATTCGCCTGAGTAATCGGCGTCACCGCCTGCACAATCAGCTCCAGCGCCAGCAGTATCAGGCCAAGACCGATCCCCACTCGCCCCAGTTGTCCGGCGCGTGACTGCTTACGCCCCAAAAAGAAGATAACGCCGATGAAAATCAGCAGCGGCGATAACCATGACAAATCAAAGGTAAGGATACGCGCCATCAGCGCGGTCCCCACGTCGGCCCCCAACACAATCACCAGTGCAGGCGTCAGGGCGACCAGATCCTGGGCGACAAATGACGTCACCAGCATAGTCGTGGCGTTACTGCTTTGCACCAGCGCAGTAACGCCGATACCCGCGCAGAAGGCGAGCGGTTTCTTTTCAACACTGCGGCTGAGAACGGTACGCAGACGAGCACCGAAAACGCGCATCACGCCGGTACGCACAATATGGGTGCCCCACACCAGCAGGGCAACAGCAGAAAGCAGGTGTAGCAGAGTTAACACAGAATCAGGTACTCCTTATCATTATTATGATGTTCAGCCTTTTTACCGGATGGCGCTGCGCTTATCCGGCTTACGGGGATATTTGTAGGCCGGATAGGCGTTTACGCCGCCATCCGGCAAGCAGCCCCGTGAACCTTCTTCCAGTATAAGGGTTTCAAAACAATAAAGAGACAGGGCGCCCGATGAGCACCCTGTTTGTTGTAAGGAAAAATGACAGTTTTATGAACTAGTCGGCATCATAGCCCAGGTTGGAGGCCAACCAGCGCTCCACCTCCGCGACCGTCATCCCTTTACGCTGCGCATAATCCTCCACCTGATCGCGCTGTATTTGCGCGACGGTGTAGTACTTGCTGTCAGGATGGCTGAAGTACCAACCGGAAACGGAAGCGCCCGGCCACATGGCGTAGGATTCGGTCAGCTTCATGCCGGTGTGTTTTTCCACGTCCAGCAGTTGCCAGATGGTGCCCTTCTCAGTGTGCTCCGGGCAGGCCGGATAGCCTGGCGCCGGACGAATCCCCTGATAGTTTTCGCGGATCAGTTCCTCGTTGCTGAGGTTCTCATTCGCCGCATAGCCCCAGTAGACTTTACGTACCCGCTCATGCAGGTATTCCGCAAAGGCTTCCGCCAGACGGTCGGCGATCGCTTTGACCATAATCTTGTTGTAATCATCATGCTGCGCCTCGAATGCCTCTGCCAGCGCATCCTCTTCCAGACCGCCCGTGACGGCGAAGGCGCCGATGTAATCCTCTTTGCCGCTCTGTTTCGGCGCAACAAAGTCAGACAGGCAGTAGTTGGCGAAACCCACCTTCTCCGTTTGCTGACGCAGATGATGGCTGACCGCCAGCACATGGGTACGCGTCTCATCGCGATAAATTTCGATATCATCACCCACACGGTTTGCCGGGAACAGCCCCACCACGCCACGCGGGTTGAGCGTCTTCTCGGCACTCAGTTTATCCAGCATGTCGTTGGCGTCTTTAAACAGGCGTTTCGCCTCTTCGCCCACCACTTCGTCTTCGAGAATGCGCGGATATTTCCCGGCCAGCGACCAGGTCATAAAGAACGGCGTCCAGTCGATGTAGTTGCGCAGCGTTTCGATACTGGCCTCAACGTCCTGCACGCCCAAACGGTGAGCGACAGGCGGTGTATAGCTTTCCCAGTCAAATGCCAGGTCATTATCACGCGCGGCGGCCAGCGTCACCGGCGGCGTGCGCGGTTTCTTACGCGCATGCTGGATGCGCACGGTTTCATACTCTTTACGGGTACGGGCGACAAACTCATCGTGCTGGGTTTCAGACAGCAACGCCGCCACGACGCCCACGGTACGCGAGGCGTTCTGGACATAGACCGTCGGGCCGCTGTAGTTCTGCTCAATCTTCACCGCCGTGTGCGCTTTGGACGTGGTCGCGCCGCCAATCAGCAGCGGGATGGTGAAGCCCTGACGTTCCATCTCCTTCGCCACGTTAACCATTTCATCCAGCGACGGGGTAATCAGGCCGGAGAGACCAATCAAATCCGCATTCACTTCCTTTGCGGTTTTGAGGATTTTTTCTGCCGGCACCATAACGCCAAGATCGATGATTTCATAGTTGTTGCACTGTAAAACGACGCCAACAATGTTTTTGCCAATGTCATGCACGTCGCCCTTCACGGTGGCGATAACCATTTTACCGTTGCTGGAACCCTGCTCTTTGCTGGCTTCAATAAACGGTTCCAGATACGCCACCGCCTGCTTCATGACGCGGGCCGATTTCACCACCTGCGGCAGGAACATTTTGCCTTCGCCGAACAGATCGCCCACCACGTTCATACCGTCCATCAGCGGCCCTTCGATAACCTCGATCGGACGCGTCGCCTGCTGACGGGCTTCTTCGGTATCCTGTTCGATAAACTCGGTAATGCCTTTTACCAGCGAATACTCAAGGCGTTTTTTCACTTCCCAACTGCGCCATTCCGCTTGTTGCGCATTGGCTGAATCATCGGCTTTGCTGCCACGGTATTTTTCCGCCAGCGCCAGCAGACGCTCGGTGCTATCGTCGCGGCGATTGAGGATCACATCTTCCACCGCGTCGCGCAGTTCGGCGGGCAGGTCGTCATAAATCGCCAGTTGCCCGGCGTTGACGATCCCCATGTCCATACCGTTACGGATGGCGTAGTAGAGGAACACCGCATGAATCGCTTCGCGCACCGGATCGTTGCCGCGAAACGAGAAGGAGACATTAGAGACGCCGCCGGAAATCAGCGCGTGCGGCAGTTCGCGTTTGATATCTTCACAGGCACCGATAAAGTCCTGCGCGTAATTGTTGTGCTCGTCGATACCGGTCGCTACGGCAAAAATGTTCGGGTCAAAGATAATGTCTTCCGGCGGGAAGCCCACCTCTTTGGTGAGAATGTTGTACGCCCGACGGCAAATCTCGATCTTACGCGCGCGGGTATCGGCCTGCCCTTGTTCATCAAAGGCCATCACCACCACCGCCGCACCATAGCGACGCAGCAGCTTCGCATGGTGGATAAAGGTTTCCACGCCCTCTTTCATCGAAATGGAGTTAACGATGCCTTTACCCTGAATGCATTTCAGCCCTTTTTCGATGACCTCCCATTTTGAGGAGTCGATCATGATCGGTACGCGGGCGATATCCGGCTCACCGGCAATCAGGTTGAGGAAGCGCACCATCGCGACTTCGGCATCGAGCATCCCCTCATCCATGTTGATATCGATAATCTGCGCGCCGCTTTCCACCTGCTGGCGGGCGACATCCAGCGCTTCGCTGTATTTCTCTTCTTTGATCAGCCGCTTAAATTTAGCGGAACCGGTGACGTTGGTACGCTCACCCACGTTTACAAACAGGCTGTCATCGCCAATATTCAACGGCTCAAGGCCAGAGAGACGACAGGCAACCGGAATATCGGGCAGTTTACGCGGCGCTAAACCATCAACCGCGCGGCTCATCGCGGCAATGTGTTCCGGCGTCGTCCCACAGCAGCCGCCGACAATATTGAGAAAGCCCGACTCCGCCCACTCGCGGATCTGCTTCGCCATCGTATCAGCATCAAGATCGTATTCGCCGAAGGCGTTAGGCAGACCGGCATTCGGGTGTGCGGTGACATAGCATTCGGCAATGCGCGCCAGTTCCTGCACATACTGGCGCAGTTCATCCGGCCCCAGCGCGCAGTTAAGACCGAAGGTGAGCGCTTCGGCATGGCGCAGCGAGTTATAAAACGCTTCGGTAGTCTGGCCGGAGAGCGTGCGCCCGGACGCATCGGTAATCGTGCCGGAGATCATAATCGGCAGCTCGACGCCCAGCGCTTCAAATTCTTCTTTCACCGCAAAAACGGCAGCTTTCGCATTCAGCGTGTCAAAGACGGTTTCAATCAGAATCAGGTCTGACCCGCCTTCCACCAGCGCTTTGGTAGATTCGCGATAGGCCGCGACCAGCTGATCGAAGGAGATATTACGAAACGCCGGGTCGTTCACGTCCGGCGAGATGGATGCGGTGCGGTTGGTTGGGCCAAGCACGCCCGCAACGTAGCGCGGTTTTTCCGGCGTGCGCGCCGTCCATTCATCGGCGCAGGCGCGGGCCAGTTTCGCAGCGGTAAAGTTGATTTCCGCCGACAGGGATTCCATCTGGTAATCCGCCATCGCAATCGTCGTGGAGTTAAACGTGTTGGTTTCGATGATATCCGCACCCGCCTCAAAGTAAGCGTGATGAATCGCGGTAATCACCTCCGGCTTGCTGAGTACCAGCAGGTCGTTGTTGCCTTTCAAATCGCAGGGCCAGTCAGCAAAACGCTCGCCGCGAAAATCCTCTTCACTCAGGCGATAGCTCTGGATCATTGTCCCCATGCCACCATCCAGAACCAGAATACGTTCATCTAACTGCGCACGCAGTTGTTCAACTTTGCTGCTCACGACTTGCTCCCGACAACACTCAACCTGGACCGAAAAAAGGCCAACAAACCATACTGGCATAAACACGACAGGCGGAAAAGAGAACAACGGGCAACATGAGACATGTTCAGCTTCACTCCTCCGATCAGTGCAGGAATTCTTGCATTATATTTTAATAAAACGAAAATGATTTCCACGATACAGAAAAGGAGTCCGCCATGGTTGCCCCTGTCCCCGCGAAACGCGGTAGAAAACCCGCCGCTGCCACTGCGCCCGCAACCGGGCAGGTTCAGTCGCTGACCCGTGGCCTGAAGCTGCTGGAGTGGATTGCCGAATCCAACGGCAGCGTCGCGCTGACCGAACTGGCGCAGCAGGCGGGCCTGCCGAACTCCACGACTCACCGTTTGTTGACCACCATGCAGCAGCAGGGCTTTGTGCGACAGGTGGGAGAGCTGGGCCACTGGGCCGTGGGCGCCCATGCGTTTATCGTCGGCAGCAGTTTTTTGCAGAGCCGTAATCTGCTGGCGATTGTCCATCCTATCCTGCGCAAACTGATGGAAGACTCCGGCGAGACGGTCAATCTGGCGGTGCTGGATCAGAGCGATCACCAGGCGATTATTATCGACCAGGTACAGTGCACACAGCTGATGCGCATGTCTGCGCCCATCGGCGGCAAACTGCCAATGCACGCTTCCGGCGCCGGGAAAGCGTTTCTGGCGCAACTCAGCGAAGAGCAGGTGACTGGCCTGCTGCACCGTAAAGGGCTGCATGCCTATACCCACGCCACGCTGGTGTCGCCGGTACATCTGAAAGACGACCTCGCCCAGACGCGCAAGCGCGGTTATTCCTTTGATGATGAAGAGCACGCGCTTGGCCTGCGTTGCGTTGCGTCGTGCATTTACGACGAGCACCGCGAGCCGTTTGCCGCGATCTCAATTTCCGGGCCGATTTCCCGCATCACTGACGATCGCGTCACCGAGTTTGGCGCGATGGTGATTAAAGCGGCGAAAGAAGTCACGCTGGCATACGGCGGGTTTAGATAAGCAAGGCTTGCCGGATGGCGGCGCAAGCGCCTTATCCAGCCTACAGTCACGTGTAGGCCCGGTAAGCGCAGCGCCACCGGGCGTCAAGCCGAAAATCTGAAGCAAAACCGCTGTTTGCGCCGATAGGCGTAAACATCTTCCACATGTCCTTCGCGGATACGCGTCTGTAACGCCCGCCAGTAGTCGGCACGGAACAGGTCGGCGTGCATTTCCTCAAATAACGGCCCAATTCTTGGGTCAGCGCACAGCCAGTGGCGAAACTCTTCCGGGAAAACATCCCCTGGCGAAACGCTGTACCAGGGCTCGCTGGCCAGCTCATCTTCCGGGTAGCGCGCTTGCGGAATGTCGCGGAAATTCACTTCCGTCATGTAGCAAATTTCATCGTAATCGTAGAACACCACGCGCCCGTGGCGGGTGACGCCAAAGTTTTTAAACAGCATGTCGCCGGGGAAAATGTTGGCGGCGGCAAGCTGGCGAATCGCATTGCCGTACTCTTCAATCGCGTCACGCAGTTGCTGGCCCTCCACCTGCTCCAGCCAGATATTCAGCGGCACCATACGACGCTCAATGTAGAGATGGCGAATCACTATCTGATCGCCAAGGTCGATGATTTTCTCCGGCGCCTCCTGGCGCAACAGCGTCATCAGCGCTGGCGCGATTCGCCGCTTCTCCAGCACAAAGTTCTCGAACTCCTGCGTATCGGCCATCCGCCCGACGCGATCGTGTTCTTTAACGAGTTGATAGCAAGCGCGCACATGGGCGGCCGACATCTCTTTTTGTGGGGCAAACCTATCCTTGATGATCTTAAACACCCGGTCAAAGCCCGGCAGCGTAAACACCAGCATCACCATGCCACGAATACCGGGCGCTTCAATAAACTGCTCATCGCTGTTCGCCAGATACAGTAAATACTCGCGATAGCTCTCGGTTTTCGCATGCTTCTGACAGCCAATCGCCATGTACAGCTCGGCGGTGGTTTTACCTGGCAGGATCTCACGCAGCCACTCAACCAGCGCGGCGGGCAACGGCGCGTACACCATGAAGTAGGAACGGGCAAAACCAAACACGATACTGGCCTCAGCCGTGGTGGTCAGGCAGGTATCGACAAACAGTTCGCCTTCATCGGTGCGATGAATCGGCAGCAAAAACGGCAACGTGCCGGCTGGGGTCAGCAACTTCCCCACCAGCCAGGCGGCTTTATTGCGATAAAACAGCTCATTCGCCACCTGCAAATAGCTACGGTGCAAAGCCTCCGCTCCGAACGCTTCCGTCAGGTGAGCAATGATGTAATGAATATCACGGCTTTTGTTTTGCCAGGGCAAACGCAGCGGTAGATCGCTGAGAATACGCGTCAACAGCGGTTCCCAGCCGTGATCGGGGAAGAAATCTTTCGCCAGCGGGCGCGGGATCGTGCGAAACCGGCGTTCAGGCTGGGAGCTAAAGATAAAAAGCCGCTCGGGAGTGAGCGAGCGGTGGTCAAATAACCGACAGTAGACGGAGTTAAAAAAGCTCTCCGCAATCTCGAAGCGCGGGTAATCCGGCAACAGCCGGGTGTAATGCTCTTTGACACGCAGTAAAAAGGCCGCATCGGTGCTTTTGCCGTCAGTAATGCAGCGCAACTGTTCCACCACCAGACCAACGTGATGATCGTAGAGGTGGATACGGTTTTTCATCGCCTGCTGCACGGCATGCCAGTCGGCCTGTTCAAAGCGCTGCTGCGCGCCGGAAGTCACTTCCAGAAATCGACCATACTGCGCGTCAAAGCCTTGCAGGATGGTTTGAGCAATCAGTAATTCCAGGCCACGCGACATGGTTTGTCCTCATCAGTTGCCGGATGGCGGTGCAAGCGCCTTATCCGGCCTACGGTTCGGGGTAGGCCGGATAAGCGTAAGCGCCATCCGGCATGAATCAGAACTGCGATTCTTCAGTAGAACCCGTTAATGCCGTCACTGAGGAGGTACCGCCCTGAATAATGGTGGTCACTTTGTCGAAGTAGCCTGTCCCCACTTCCTGCTGATGGGACACGAAGGTGTAACCGTCTTTGGCCGCCGCAAATTCTGGCTGCTGAACCTTCTCAACATAGTGGCGCATGCCTTCACCCTGCGCATAGGAATGTGCCAGGTCGAACATGTTGAACCACATGCTGTGGATGCCCGCCAGGGTGATGAACTGGTACTTGTAGCCCATGTCCGACAGCTGCTGCTGGAAGCTGGCGATGGTTTTATCGTCCAGGTTCTTCTGCCAGTTGAACGACGGCGAGCAGTTGTAGGCCAGCAGTTTACCCGGGTATTTCGCATGGATGGCATCGGCAAAGCGCTTCGCCAGTTCAAGGTCTGGCGTGGAGGTTTCGCACCACACCAGGTCTGCGTAAGGCGCATACGCCAGCCCACGGCTGATCGCCTGTTCAATACCGGCACGCGTGCGGAAGAAGCCTTCGCTGGTGCGTTCGCCGGTAATAAATTCACTGTCGTACGCGTCGCAGTCGGAGGTTATCAGATCTGCCGCATCCGCATCGGTACGGGCAATCAGCAACGTCGGTACGCCCATCACGTCAGCCGCCAGACGCGCAGCCACCAGTTTCTGAATGGCTTCCTGCGTCGGCACCAGAACTTTGCCGCCCATATGACCGCACTTCTTCACCGACGCAAGCTGATCTTCGAAGTGAACAGCCGCTGCACCGGCTTCGATCATCGATTTCATCAGTTCAAACGCGTTCAGTACGCCGCCAAAACCGGCCTCCGCATCGGCAACGATCGGCAGGAAGTAATCGACAAAGCGCGGATCGCCAGGCTCAATGCCGGATGCCCACTGGATCTGATCCGCACGACGGAAAGTGTTGTTGATCCGATCCACGACCGCCGGAACAGAGTTTGCCGGGTACAGCGATTGATCCGGGTACATGCTGGAGGCCAGGTTAGCGTCCGCCGCCACCTGCCAGCCGGACAGATAGACCGCCTCAATGCCCGCTTTCGCCTGTTGCAGCGCCTGGCCGCCGGTCAGTGCGCCGAGGCTATTGATGTAGCCTTTTTTCGCGTCGCCATGCAGCAGACGCCACATTTTGGCCGCGCCAAGCTGCGCCAGCGTACATTCCGGGTTGACCGAGCCGCGTAATTTCACCACTTCCTCCGCGCTATACGGGCGACGGATGCCTTCCCAGCGCGGTTGCGTCCATTCTTTCTGTAACTCTTCGATTTGTTGGGTACGGGTTTTCATGTGCAGATGCTCCATATTGTTATGTGGTGAGTTAAGCCAGCAGGCGGTAGCCTGGCAGGGTCAAGAAATCGATCAGTTCATCAGAGGTAGTGATCTGCTCCATCAGGCGCGCGGCTTCATCAAAGCGCCCGCTGCTGAAGCGGTGCTCTCCCAGCTCGTCCTGGATCACCAGCATCTCTTCGGCCAGCATCTGGCGGAATAGCGCTTTCGTGACGGGTTTGCCGTTGCTCAGGGTTTTCTCGTGATGAATCCATTGCCAGATAGAGGTGCGGGAGATTTCAGCCGTTGCCGCATCTTCCATCAGGCCATAAATCGGTACGCAGCCATTGCCGGAGATCCATGCTTCGATGTACTGCACCGCCACGCGAATATTGGCGCGCATCCCCTCTTCGGTACGATCGCCCTCGCAGGGCGCCAGCAGCTGTTCGGCAGTAATGGGCGCATCTTCATCACGGGTAACAAACAGCTGGTTCTGGTTTTCGCCCAGCGCCTCGTTAAAGACCGTCATCGCGGTGTCCGCCAGCCCCGGATGCGCGATCCAGGTGCCGTCATGACCGTTATTGGCTTCCAGCGCTTTGTCCGCTTTCACTTTGTTGAGCACTTGATTGTTGCGCTCGGCGTCTTTGCTCGGGATAAACGCCGCCATGCCGCCCATCGCAAATGCGCCGCGCTTGTGGCAGGTTTTGATCAACAGCCGTGAATAGGCGCTGAGGAACGGTTTATCCATCGTCACCACCTGACGGTCCGGCAGGACGCGATCCGGGTGATTTTTCAGTGTTTTGATATAGCTGAAAATGTAATCCCAGCGGCCGCAGTTAAGACCAACAATATGGTCACGCAGCGCGTGCAGGATCTCATCCATCTGGAAGACGGCAGGCAGCGTTTCAATCAGCAAGGTGGCTTTGATGGTGCCGCGCGGCAGATTAAAACGGTCTTCGGCATAGCTGAAGACTTCGCTCCACCAGGCTGCCTCCTGCCAGGCCTGAGTTTTCGGCAGGTAGAAATACGGGCCGCTGCCTTTTGCCAGCAACGCTTTATAGTTGTGGAAAAAGTAGAGAGCGAAATCAAACAGGCTGCCAGGAATGGCTTCACCACGCCAGGTCACATGTTTTTCCGGCAGGTGTAAACCGCGTACGCGACAAATCAGTAACGCCGGGTCCGGCTTGAGTTGATAGATTTTCCCGGCTTCGTTGGTGTAGCTGATGGTGCCGTTCACCGCATCACGTAGGTTGATCTGGCCATCAATCACTTTGCTCCACTCCGGCGCCAGTGAATCCTCAAAGTCAGCCATGAACACTTTCACGTTAGCATTCAGCGCGTTAATCACCATTTTACGTTCTACCGGGCCGGTGATTTCCACGCGACGATCCTGTAAATCGTCAGGAATACCGCGAATTTTCCAGTCACCTTCACGAATGGAAGCTGTTTCCGAAATAAAATCAGGCAACTTACCGTCATCAATATCCTGCTGTTGCTGAATACGAGCAGCGAGGAGTTTGTTACGCTTTGGCGTAAAACGCGTCACCAGTTCGGTCAGAAACTCTACCGCTTCTGCGGCCAGAATTTGCTTCTCCTGCTCACCATAAGGCCTGGTAAAGGTCAGTTCATCGGTTGTCGTTGCCTGTTGATTCATTATGCAGCTCCTCGTCATTGATCCGAATACATCCCCAATGCGAACGAAGGATCGTTGTGTGGTTTTCGTTCAGCACAACTAAGACTACTCAATTAAATTTCAAAATCAAAAACAATTTCCATTTTTAATTTAATTATCAATTAACTTATTGATAACAATAAAAATAAAGTTTAATTACAAGATGAGCGGCATTTCAGAAATAAAAAAGGCACCCGAAGGTGCCTGTTTCAACATGCTGAAACGCTTTAGGATCGTGCGCTACAGAAGATTAATCCAGCGTTGGATTCATGTGACGCAGATCATATGGCGTGATCTGGTAGACGTAATAGTTGAGCCAGTTGGTAAACAGCAAATTACCGTGGCTACGCCAGGTCGCGCGAGGTTTGTTTTGCGGATCGTTTTTCGGGAAATAGTTGTACGGTACATTCGGACTTAAACCTGCTTCAACATCCCGGAAATATTCACTGGCCAGCGTATGGGCATCGTACTCCGGGTGACCGGTTACAAACGCGATACGTTTATCTTTGCTGGCGAACAGGTAGGCATCTCCATCTTCGGTTTCTGCGAGGATCTCAAGGTCGGTATAGTCCCGAATCAGCGCCGCCGGGAAGTCGGCATAGCGTGAGTGCGGAGCAAGGAATGAATCATCAAAACCACGAGTCAGTAAAGCATGAGGATGAAGGATGTGATGTTCGTAGACGCCGGAAAGTTTATCTGTGCGGGTTTGCTTCGGAATGCCATAGAGAATATTAAGCGCGGCCTGTACCGCCCAACAGACAAACAGCGTTGAGGTGACGTGATCTTTTGCCCACTCCAGCACCTGCTTAATCTGCGGCCAATACGCAACATCATTAAACTCCACCAGACCCAGAGGCGCGCCGGTGACAATCAGCCCATCGAAATTCTGATCGCAGATATCCTCGAAGTTACAGTAGAAGTTGTTCAGATGCTCTGCCGGTGTATTACGCGATTCACGAGCATCAATCCGCAAGAGTTGAACATCGACCTGAAGCGGTGAGTTTGACAGCAGGCGCAGGAACTGGTTTTCCGTTTCGATCTTCTTCGGCATCAGGTTGAGGATAAGCACCTTCAGCGGACGAATTTCCTGGCCAGAAGCGCGGGATGTCGTCATAACAAAGACGTTTTCCTCACGTAAGAAATTGACGGCGGGTAGCTCGTCCAGCACGCGAATTGGCATAACCTGATAACCTCACTACATACGTTTAAACGTTTAGACATCCAGATAGCTGAAGATACCCAGAAATTCTTCTAATGTCGAGCCTGCATGTTGAAGGTGAGAAAGTTTCACGGCGGTGTTTACGATAGAATATAAGCACAAAGAAAAGGAGATAATATGGTTATTAGCATTCGCCGATCGCGGCAGGATGAAGGGGAAAAACTGATTGCTATCTGGTGTCGTTCTGTTGATGCTACGCACCATTTTCTGTCTGCATCCTATCGGAGCGAGCTGGAAGAGCTGGTGCGTTCTTTTTTACCAGAAGCGCCGTTATGGGTGGCAGTGACAGAGCAGGATGAGCCCGTCGCGTTTATGCTGCTGACCGGGCAGCACATGGATGCCCTGTTTGTCGATCCCGACGTTCGTGGCTGCGGCGTAGGGAAATTGCTGGTTGAGCATGCGTTTACGCTGGCCCCCGAGTTAACAACCAACGTTAACGAACAGAATGAACAAGCGGTTGGGTTCTACAAAAAGATGGGATTTAAAGTGACAGGACGTTCAGAGGTAGACGATCTTGGCAGACCGTATCCGTTATTGAATCTGGTTCATACGTAGGCCGGATAAGGCGCAGCCGACATCCGGCTGCGCCCGGACGCATAAACGCAAAAAGGCCATCCCTCAGGATGGCCTCTTCACTTAATTAATGCCTGGCAGTTCCCTACTCTCGCATGGGGAGACCCCACACTACCATCGGCGCTACGGCGTTTCACTTCTGAGTTCGGCATGGGGTCAGGTGGGACCACCGCGCTACGGCCGCCAGGCAAATTCTTTGTGCCCTTAAAACGAATCTTTTACCCTGATACTGCGTTGGCTGCGCCCGTAAACTCAGTCACATACCTGTGTATGCTCCTTCCTTTCCTTCGCTTGCCGCCTTGTCTCAGCGTAAAATCTTTCGTTTTCGCAAAATCTGTAATCAGGCTGAAAATCGTCTCTCAAATCGCCAAAACATCTTCGGCGTTGTAAGGTTAAGCCTCACGGTTCATTAGTACCGGTTAGCTCAACGCATCGCTGCGCTTAC
>NZ_JAOWGF010000021.1:0-476192 GCF_030333285.1 Citrobacter sp. CK199
GTACGGCCGCCTTCACGGATTGCGAAACGCAGACCGTCGTCCATCGCGATCGGGTGGATCAGGGTAACAACCATTTTGATGTTGTCGCCCGGCATTACCATCTCTACGCCTTCCGGCAGTTCGATGGTGCCAGTCACGTCAGTTGTACGGAAGTAGAACTGCGGACGGTAGCCTTTGAAGAACGGAGTATGACGGCCGCCTTCGTCTTTGGACAGGATATAAACTTCAGATTCGAACTTGGTGTGCGGCTTGATGGAACCCGGCTTAGCCAGTACCTGACCACGTTCGATTTCTTCACGTTTGATACCACGCAGCAGAACACCTACGTTCTCACCAGCACGGCCTTCGTCCAGCAGTTTGCGGAACATTTCAACGCCAGTACAGGTAGACTTCGCAGTCTCTTTGATACCAACGATTTCAACTTCTTCGCCCACTTTGATGATACCGCGCTCTACACGACCGGTAACAACGGTACCACGACCGGAGATGGAGAATACGTCTT
The DNA here is from genome assembly GCF_030333285.1 of Citrobacter sp. CK199. NCBI lineage: Bacteria > Pseudomonadati > Pseudomonadota > Gammaproteobacteria > Enterobacterales > Enterobacteriaceae > Citrobacter > Citrobacter sp. CK199. The sequence continues at coordinate 503 of NZ_JAOWGF010000021.1, forward strand.
CGATCGGCAGCAGGAACGGCTTGTCAATCGCACGCTCTGGTTCCGGGATGTAGGAATCCAGGTAGCCAGCCAGTTCGATGATTTTCGCTTCCCACTCAGCTTCGCCTTCCAGCGCTTTCAGAGCAGAACCACGAACGATCGGCGTGTCGTCGCCCGGGAAGTCGTACTGAGACAGCAGTTCACGCACTTCCATCTCAACCAGTTCCAGCAGCTCTTCGTCATCAACCATGTCGCATTTGTTCAGGAACACGATGATGTACGGAACGCCTACCTGACGACCCAGCAGGATGTGCTCACGGGTCTGCGGCATCGGGCCGTCAGTCGCAGCAACAACCAGGATCGCGCCGTCCATCTGCGCAGCACCGGTGATCATGTTTTTAACATAGTCGGCGTGGCCCGGGCAGTCTACGTGCGCGTAGTGGCGAGTCGGGGTGTCGTATTCAACGTGAGAAGTGTTGATGGTGATACCACGAGCTTTTTCTTCCGGCGCGTTATCGATCTGGTCGAATGCACGAGCAGCACCGCCGTAGGTTTTAGCCAGTACGGTAGTGATTGCAGCAGTCAGAGTAGTTTTACCATGGTCAACGTGGCCGATGGTGCCGACGTTAACGTGCGGTTTTGTACGTTCAAATTTTTCTTTAGACACGGCTATATTCCTTACTATAGTGCTCTCCCCTTCAGGAGAGAGCACGGGACTTAGGTTTTAATCCTGTGGATTATTTACCACGGGCTTCAATAACGGCCTGAGCAACGTTGCTCGGTGCATCATCATACTTCAGGAATTCCATAGTGTATGATGCGCGACCTTTGGTCAGAGAACGCAGCTGAGTTGCATATCCGAACATTTCAGACAGCGGTACTTCAGCGTGGATCTTAACGCCAGTAACTTCGGATTCCTGACCGCGCAGCATACCGCGACGACGGCTCAAGTCACCAATTACGTCACCGGTGTTCTCTTCCGGCGTTTCTACCTCAACCTTCATGATCGGCTCAAGCAGAACAGGTTTCGCTTTCTTAAAGCCTTCTTTAAAGGCAATAGACGCAGCCAGTTTAAACGCCAGTTCAGAGGAGTCAACGTCATGGTAAGAACCGAAGTGCAGACGGATACCGATGTCAACAACCGGATAGCCAGCCAGCGGGCCTGCTTTCAGCTGCTCCTGGATACCTTTATCAACGGCCGGGATGTATTCGCCAGGGATTACACCACCCTTGATGTCGTTGATGAACTCGTAGCCTTTCGGGTTGGAACCCGGCTCCAGCGGGTACATGTCGATAACAACATGACCGTACTGACCGCGACCACCAGACTGCTTGGCGTGTTTACCTTCGATATCGGTAACTTTCGAGCGAATCGCTTCGCGGTAAGCAACCTGAGGTTTACCGACGTTCGCTTCAACGTTGAATTCACGCTTCATACGGTCAACGATGATGTCGAGGTGCAGCTCACCCATACCGGCGATAATGGTCTGGTTAGATTCTTCGTCAGTCCATACGCGGAAAGACGGGTCTTCTTTAGCCAGACGGCCCAGAGCCAGACCCATTTTTTCCTGGTCAGCTTTGGTTTTCGGTTCTACTGCGATGGAGATTACCGGCTCAGGGAATTCCATACGTTCCAGAATGATCGGCGCGTCCGGGTCACACAGGGTGTCACCCGTAGTTACGTCTTTCAGACCGATAGCAGCAGCGATGTCGCCCGCGCGAACTTCTTTGATCTCTTCACGTTTGTTAGCGTGCATCTGAACGATACGACCGAAACGCTCACGTGCAGATTTCACGGAGTTCAGTACGGTATCACCAGAGTTAACCACACCAGAGTACACACGGAAGAAGGTCAGGTTACCCACGAACGGGTCGGTAGCGATTTTGAATGCCAGTGCAGAGAAAGGCTCATCATCGCTAGCATGACGCTCAGCCGGAGTATCTTTACCGTCGTCTAGGATACCGTTGATCGCAGGTACGTCAACCGGGGATGGCAGGTAATCAATTACCGCATCCAGCATCGCCTGAACACCTTTGTTCTTAAATGCAGAACCACAGGTTACCAGGATGATTTCGTTGCTCAGAACACGCTGACGCAGAGCTTTTTTGATCTCTTCTTCAGTCAGTTCTTCGCCACCCAGGTATTTTTCCATCAGCTCTTCAGAAGCTTCCGCAGCGGACTCGATCAGGTTCTGGTGCCATTCTTCAGCCAGTTCCTGCATGTCAGCCGGGATATCTTCGTAAGTGAAGGTAACGCCTGCATCTGCTTCGTTCCAGTTGATGGCTTTCATTTTCACCAGGTCAACAACACCGGTGAACGCTTCTTCAGCGCCAATCGCCAGTTGCAGCGGAACAGGGTTCGCGCCCAGACGGCTTTTGATCTGACCAACAACTTTCAGGAAGTTCGCACCCATACGGTCCATTTTGTTAACGAACGCAATGCGCGGAACTTTATATTTGTTTGCCTGACGCCATACGGTTTCAGACTGCGGCTGAACACCACCAACTGCGCAGTAAACCATTACTGCACCATCAAGAACACGCATGGAACGTTCTACTTCGATAGTGAAGTCAACGTGCCCCGGGGTGTCGATGATGTTTACGCGATGCGGTTCATACTGCTTAGCCATACCAGACCAGAATGCAGTAGTCGCTGCGGAGGTGATGGTAATACCACGCTCCTGCTCCTGCTCCATCCAGTCCATGGTAGCTGCGCCGTCATGAACTTCACCGATTTTATGGTTTACACCGGTGTAGAACAGAATACGTTCGGTAGTAGTGGTTTTACCGGCGTCGATGTGCGCACTGATACCGATGTTACGGTAGCGTGCGATGGGTGTTGTACGAGCCATTTGATTCCTCGTTTTATCTTCTAGGCGTTCAATTTAAGTAGCCCAAAGCGGGCTGCTTGCTGGAAGCGCCCGCCTGGTGACTAAAATTCCGAAGGGATTACCAACGGTAGTGTGCGAACGCCTTGTTGGCTTCTGCCATACGGTGAACGTCTTCACGTTTCTTAACTGCAGTACCTTTGTTGTCTGCAGCATCAGTGAGTTCGTTCGCCAGGCGCAGAGCCATGGATTTATCACCGCGTTTACGAGCAGCTTCAACGATCCAACGCATTGCCAGAGCATTACGACGAACCGGACGGACTTCAACTGGTACCTGATAAGTAGAACCACCAACGCGGCGAGACTTAACTTCGACAGTCGGGCGCACGTTTTCGAGAGCTACTTCGAAAGCTTCCAGTTCAGATTTACCAGAACGCTGAGCCAGGGTCTCCAGCGCGCTGTATACGATAGTTTCGGCAGTAGATTTTTTACCATCTACCATCAGGATATTTACAAATTTAGCCAGCAGTTCTGATCCGAACTTCGGATCCGGAAGAATTTTACGCTGACCAATGACGCGACGACGTGGCATGGAAATACTCCGTTGTTAATTCAGGATTGTCCAAAACTCTACGAGTTTAGTTTGACATTTAAGTTAAAACGTTTGGCCTTACTTAACGGAGAACCATTAAGCCTTAGGACGCTTCACGCCATACTTGGAGCGAGCTTGCTTACGGTCTTTAACGCCGGAGCAGTCAAGCGCACCACGTACGGTGTGGTAACGAACACCCGGGAGGTCTTTTACACGACCGCCACGGATCAGGATCACGGAGTGCTCCTGCAGGTTGTGACCTTCACCACCGATGTAGGAAGTCACTTCAAAACCGTTAGTCAGACGAACACGGCATACTTTACGCAGCGCGGAGTTCGGTTTTTTAGGGGTGGTAGTATATACACGAGTACATACGCCACGTTTTTGCGGGCATGCTTCCAGCGCAGGCACGTTGCTTTTCGCAACTTTGCGAGCACGTGGTTTGCGTACCAGCTGGTTAACTGTTGCCATTAAATAGCTCCTGGTTTTAGCTTTTGCTTCGTAAACACGTAATAAAACGGCCTCACACAATATGAGGACGCCGAATTTTAGGGCGGTGTCGAAAAGGTGTCAAGAAATATACAACGATCCCACAATCACCAGGCCATCTGGCTGGGATGCTTAACCGCAAGTCTGACGAAGTCAGTATAGTCAACCCTGACGACACTGTCTGAAATTTGACCGCTCAAACCGCGAGCATCGATATCTTCTTTCAGTGCGTAAACCGTTATGGGGGCGTTACGCAAACTTTCAAGGAAACGGCTACCTTCGATGGCCGCCGTAACGCCATCCTGTAGCAATAAAAGCGCATCGCCTTCTTTGCACACGCGAAGAAGCGCGGAAACGTCACTGAGCCATGCGGAACGATGTAATGTATGCAGGATAGTCACGTCAGAACCTCAGGATAACATCATAATTGTCCAGTTCACCGCGCAACGCTTCAGGTTCAAGCGGCGTCGCATCCACAATGAAACTCGCCCCCGTCTCCAGACCGCGCTCACGCAACGAAGCGGCGCACAGCCAGCATTGCTCGATATCGTACAGCCCCAGCAGTTTGAAGGTGGCGATGTAATCCCGCGCCAGCACGACATCAGGCGTTTGTCCCGAAAGAATCTGAAAAACGCCGTCGCCGATAAAAAAGACGCCAGTCTCTTCCGTCAGCGCCGACGTCGCCAGTAATGCATCCAGTCCTTCGCGGCCCGACGCGCTGCCGTGCGGCGTGGTGGAAAATACAAAAGCAATACGTTTCATCAAAACTGCACCACGCGATCGCAGGTCAGGGAGGCTTCCGCCAGCGCGCCAAGCCCGCTCAACGAAAACCCTGGCTGTAAGTTGGCTGATGCCAGCGCCAGCCTTTTTGCTTCGGTCTCATCCACAATGCCGCGACGTAGCGCCGCCGCAACGCAGATATTCAACGCGACGCCATGCTGCGCGCCCAACTGCTGCCATGCGCGCACCAGGTCGAATTCATCGCTGGCCGGAGAGGTCAACTGGTTGGCGTTATACACGCCTTCCCGGTAGAAAAAGACGCTGCTCAACTCATGCCCTTCGTTAACTAAGGCATGTGCAAACTGCAACGCGCTGCTCGCTTGCTGCGTTCCGTACGCTGGCCCCGTCACCACAATGGCAAAACGCATTACTTATCTTGCCCCTGGAAGTCGCCGCTTTTGAACTGACGAATATAGAGGTAGACCGTATGTTTGGAGATGTTCAGGCGGTCAGCCACCTGGTTAATCGCATCTTTAATATCGAAGATCCCCTTCTCATACAGATTCAGCACAATCTGACGATTCTTCGCGTTATTAGAGACATTGCGATCGGCATTCACCTCTTCAATGGTGAATTCCAGCGTCTGAGTGACCAGATCCTCCACCGAGGAGGCAAAGTTCACGGCGGAACCCACTTCCGGCGTTTCCGGCGGAATAAAGGTATTCATAATCTGCGAGAACGGCACATCAAGGTTCATGTTGATGCACAGCAGACCAATTACGCGATGCTCGCGGTTGCGAATGGCAATCGTCACTGACTTCATCAGGACACCGCTTTTCGCGCGTGTGAAGTAACACTTCGATACGCTGCTATCCGCACCCGTCATATCATGCAGCATGCGCAATGCAAGGTCAGTGATCGGCGAGCCAATTTTGCGCCCCGTGTGTTCACCGTTGGCAATGCGAATGGCTGAGCATTTCAAATCCTGCAAAGAGTGCAATACGATTTCACAATGGGAACCAATGAGCATCGCTAACCCGTCCACCACCGCTTCGTAGGATTTCAGAATATCAAAGTCGGTTTGATCGAAAGGACGTTGATCCAGTAAGTCAAGCTCACTGGTTTCGTTGGTTAAAAGCGACCTGGTCATGAAAAAAAACACTCCTTTTCAGGAGCCTGTCGTTATGTTTTCAGGGCAGGCTCATTATTTACGCGGATGATTAAATTAATACAGCGGGGGTTCCGCTTTCCAGTATTAATTATATCCGGCCTGCAATAAAAAAACCGCCGCCATGACAGGCGGCGGTTCTCAGTTTTTATTTTTTAGCAGCATCTGTCGATTTGGCGTCGGCCGCTGCGTCTGGTTTCGCATCGGCTTTCGGCGCCGGTTTGATGTCCAGCAGCTCTACATCGAATACCAGCGTGGAGTTAGCCGGAATACCCGGAACGCCCGTTTTACCGTAGGCCAGATCCGGTGGGATAACCATCTGGATCTTACCGCCTTTCTTAATGTTCTTCAGGCCTTCAGTCCAGCCTGGGATCACGCCGTCCAGACGGAAAGAGAGCGGTTCGCCACGGGTGTAGGAGTTATCGAACTCTTTACCGTCGATCAGCGTACCTTTGTAGTTAACCACAACGGTGTCGCTGTCTTTTGGCGCTTCGCCAGTACCGGCTTTCTCTACTTTATAAACCAGACCTGTTGAAGAGGTTTTCGCCCCTTTCTCTTTAGCAAATTTCTCGCGGAACGCTTTACCTTTCGCTTCGTTATCAGCGGCGTCTTTTTCCATCTTCGCCTGAGCGGAGGTCTTCACGCGCGCTTCAAATGCCTGCAAGGTCTGCTCGATTTCCTGGTCAGACAGTTTGCTCTTGTCTGCAAATGCATCCTGGACACCCGCGATCAGCTGATCTTTATCCAGTTTGATCCCCAGTTTTTCTTGTTCCTTCAGGGAGTTTTCCATGTAACGACCCAGCGAAGCGCCCAGCGCATAAGCAGATTTCTGGTCGTCATTCTTGAACGCGGCTTTGCTGTCAGCAGTTGCAGCTGGTTTCGCGGCGTCCGCAGCGAAAGTGAGCGGTGCATGCAGAGCAACGGCCATCGTGGTCGCCAGCAGCGTTACTTTAAACAGTGATTTCATCCATATCTCCAGGGCCGGGGCATCTCACCCCAGGGTTAACTTACATGAGAAGCGTACTATAAAACGTTGTAGAACAAATCAACATACGGACACGCCCTATTATCACCCCTTTTCAGACTCTTTTTGTTTAAATTAGTTTCGTAGAGGGCGAATGAGTGCTGTGTAATCCGATAAAGTTCAGTAGAATCCGCCGCGACCCAAGAAGTGCCGGAGACAACAAGAGAGGTGAATCATGCAAGATATAACGATGGAAGCTCGCCTGGCTGAACTGGAGAGCCGTCTGGCGTTTCAGGAGATCACCATTGAAGAACTCAACGTAACGGTGACCGCGCACGAGATGGAGATGGCGAAACTGCGCGATCATCTGCGCCTGCTGACGGAGAAGCTTAAAGCCAGCCAACCGTCGAATATCGCCTCGCAGGCCGAAGAGACACCGCCACCGCATTATTGAGACGTAAAAAAAGCGGGATATTCCCGCTTTTTTGTGCCAGATGGCGGCGTAAACGCTTTATCCGGCCTACTGTAGCCCTGATAAGCGCAGCGCCATCAGGCATTACAGACGATTAATGGCAACCACAGCCGCCGTTACCGCCACAACCACCTTTGCCATGCTCATGACCGTGGTCATGATCGTGGCCGTGGCCGCCGCAGCAACCGTCGTGACCGTGGTCGTGGTCATGGTCGTGACCGTGCGCGCCGTGAACGTGGCCATGAGCCAGTTCTTCTTCGGTCGCTTCGCGGATCGCCACAACTTCCACGTTAAATTTCAGGTTCTGGCCAGCCAGCATGTGGTTACCGTCAACCACAACGTGGTCGTCTTCCACTTCGGTAATTTCTACCGGTACCGGGCCCTGGTCAGTTTCCGCCAGGAAACGCATGCCAACCTGCAACTCGTCAACGCCCATGAAGACGTCTTTAGGCACGCGCTGCACCAGGTTTTCGTCGTACTGACCGTAAGCGTCGTTCGCGCCAACAGCCACATCGAATTTGTCGCCAACGTCGTGACCTTCCAGCGCTGTTTCCAGGCCAGAGATCAGGGAACCGTGACCATGCAGGTAGTCCAGCGGCGCACTCACCGGAGACTCATCAACCAACACACCGTCTTCTGTACGTACCTGATAGGCCAGGCTGACCACCAGGTCTTTTGCTACTTTCATGATATCTCCTGAGCATGGGAAGAATAGTGGCGCAGATTGTAGCGGAATTCTGCACCCGTGTACCCACTAGCTTAAAAAAACCTGCGGCATATCGCTAGTCTGGATGAAAAATCCCGATCACTTGCTCTTCTTTGCGAACGTGCTCGCGGGCCGCTTTATCGGCTTCACGCATCTGATGACCGCACTTAACACACTCAACAATATCGACATTATTTTCGCGCCACATCGCCATTGAATCCTGCGCCTGGCAGGCCGGACACGTCGCCCCTGCAATAAAACGTTTACGAATCGCCATACCTACCCTCTACTCAAACTCATCCCAGCCATCCAGCTGGCGCCGCTCTTGCTGCATCTCTCGCTGGAAAATCTCCTCCAGTTCGCGTCTGGCCTCTCTGGCACGAGAAATTTGCACCATGTCGGTATGCATCGGAATAAGCTCCCGTAGCATACGCATATCCAGCCGACGGAAATGCAGTTGCGCACGCTGCGCCTGGTGTGGGTGCATCCCTAACGACACCAGCGTCTTACGCCCCAGTTCCAGCGCGCTGGAAAACGTCTCGCGGGAAAACTGCGTGACACCCGCCTGTAATAACTCATGCGCTTCCACACGTCCGCGCGCTCGCGCAAGAATATGCAAATGCGGGAAATGCTGCCGGCATATCTCCACCAGCTTCATGGTGTCTTCCGGCTCATTACAGGTAATGACGATAGACTCCGCCGCTTCCGCTCCCGCCGAACGCAGTAGCTCCACCTGAGTCGCATCGCCGTAATACACTTTGTAGCCATATTTTCGCATCAGGTTAACGGCGCTGATATCGCGCTCCAGTACGGTGATGCGCATTTTATTCGCCATCAACAAACGGCCAATTACCTGACCAAAACGCCCGAATCCCACGACAATCACCTGCGGTTTATCATCATCCACCCAGGGCTTTTCATCTTCCTCTTCCGGGCCGTTAAGCTGTCTGGAGAGCCATTTATCGACGAGCTTCATCAGCAGCGGCGTGGTCATCATCGACAGCGTTACGGTGACCAGCAGCAGCGACATCTGGTCGCCCTGAAACAGCCGCTGGGACGAGGCGGTGGAAAAGAGCACAAACGCGAACTCGCCCCCCTGACTCAGCACGCCCGCAAACTGCATCCGCTCCGAACTCCGAATCCCGTACAGACGCGCCAGCAGATAAAGCACCAGCGTTTTCACCGCCACCAGCACGATGACGCTCACCGCTACCCACAACAGGTGGGTATAGAGCACGCCAAGGTTTAACGACATCCCCACGGAGATAAAGAACAACCCCAGCAGCAGCCCTTTGAACGGATCGATGGCCGTTTCCAGCTCATGACGGTATTCGCTTTCCGCCAGCAGCACGCCTGCGATAAACGTACCGAGCGCCATCGACAGCCCCAGCGCATCCATAAATAAAGCAGACCCCAGCACCAGCAACAGCGTGGCGGCAGTAAACACTTCACGCACGCCGGAATCGGCGATAAAACGGAACACCGGGCGCAGCAAATAGCGACCGCCAATCAGCATCCCGGCAAAGGCCAGCACCTTCATGCCGACCTTAATCCAGTCAAAATGTTCATCTGCCGAGCCAGCCAGCAGCGGCACCAGCGCCAGTGCGGGGATCACCGCCAGATCCTGAAACAGCAGCACCGAAAAACCCAACTGGCCGGATTCGCTGCGGTTCATCCCCTTTTCCCGCATCAGTTGCAGCGCCATCGCGGTCGATGACATCGCCAGACCAATCCCGCCGATCACCGCCGCCTGCCACGAGAAATCGGTAAGCATCAGCAGCCCGGCCAGCACGACAGCGCTCAGCATCACCTGGGCCGCCCCGACGCCAAAGATAGAGCGACGCAGTTGCCAGAGTTTGGAAGGGTTGAGTTCCAGGCCGATGATAAACATCAGAAAGACAACGCCCAGCTCAGAAAAGTGGAGGATTTCATCAACGTCGCTGATAAATCCCAGCCCCCAGGGGCCAATCGCAATCCCTGCCAGCAAATATCCCAGTACCGCGCCAATACCCAGCCGCGATGCCAGTGGCACCGCAGCGACCGCCGCGAAGAGAAACATCACCCCCGCCGTCAATAAATCGGAACCTTCCATTAGCGACCTCCCGCCAGAACAGGGTTTGCCAGCCATTCGCCGTAGGCTTTCGCGTGGCTGGCCAGTTCCTGCTCACTTTGTCGCCTGGCCCAGTAGATAATAATCGGACTCATCCAGTGCATCCGGCACATCGCCGCCGTCAGCTCAAACGGCCGCAGCACATCGGTCATCGGATAGCGGTTCAGCGCGTCGTAGCGATACGCGCTTTCCGGCTCGCCGGTGGTAATCACGCTCCGCCAGTACTTTCCCGCCAGTTGGTTCCCCCCTGGGCCACTGGCGAAACCACGGCTGAGCACGCGGTCTAACCACTCTTTAAGCAGCGCCGGACAGCTATAGGTATACAGCGGATGCTGGAAAACAATCACGTCATGTTCACGCAATAGCGCCTGCTCATGCGCGATATCGATAAAAAAATCAGGGTAGTGCGCGTAGAGATCGTGCACCGTCACATTACTGAGTTGCATGGCCGGTTTAAGCAGCACCCGGTTCGCGACCGAGTCCTGAGATTCTGGATGGGCATACAGCAGCAGTACCTTTGCTGGCTGGGACATCATCCCCCTCCCGGTTATTTTGTGTATCGTTATTGTTTTGGGCTACCATTGCGCTCCGGCGCGGCAGAATGCCCGCATATTACATTATCATAATGATAAATTAACATAGTCTGAACATACGGCGCCTTATGATTGTTTTCTCCTCGTTACAAATTCGTCGCGGCGTGCGCGTTTTGCTGGACAATGCCACCGCCACCATCAACCCAGGACAGAAGGTCGGCCTGGTGGGTAAGAATGGCTGCGGTAAATCTACCCTGCTGGCATTGCTGAAAAATGAAATCAGCGCCGATGCAGGCGGCGTGACCTTTCCCGGTAACTGGCAGCTGGCGTGGGTGAATCAGGAAACACCCGCGCTTGCGCAACCTGCTCTGGAGTACGTGATTGATGGCGATCGCGAATACCGCCAGCTGGAAGCGCAGTTGCACGACGCCAACGAACGTAACGACGGACACGCCATCGCCACCGTACACGGCAAGCTCGACGCCATCGACGCCTGGACCGTGCGCTCACGCGCCGCCAGCCTGCTCCACGGCCTCGGTTTTAGCAACGAACAGCTTGAACGTCCGGTCAGCGACTTCTCCGGTGGCTGGCGCATGCGCCTTAACCTGGCCCAGGCGCTGATTTGCCGTTCTGACCTGCTGCTGCTCGATGAACCGACCAACCACCTCGATCTTGATGCCGTTATCTGGCTGGAAAAATGGCTGAAGAGCTATCAGGGCACTCTGATTCTGATTTCGCACGACCGCGACTTCCTCGATCCGGTGGTAGACAAAATCATTCATATCGAACAGCAAACCCTGTTCGAATACACCGGCAACTACAGCGCATTTGAAGTGCAGCGCGCGACCCGGTTGGCCCAGCAGCAGGCGATGTACGAGAGCCAGCAGGAGCGCGTGGCGCATCTGCAAAGTTATATCGACCGTTTCCGCGCCAAAGCGACAAAAGCGAAGCAGGCGCAGAGCCGTATCAAAATGCTGGAGCGTATGGAGCTTATCGCCCCCGCGCATGTCGATAACCCGTTCCACTTCAGCTTCCGCGCGCCGGAAAGCCTGCCCAACCCGCTGCTGAAAATGGAAAAAGTGAGCGCCGGGTATGGCGATCGCATCATTCTGGACTCCATTAAGCTGAATCTGGTGCCCGGTTCACGCATCGGGTTGCTGGGGCGCAACGGCGCCGGTAAATCAACGCTCATCAAGCTGCTGGCGGGCGAGCTTGCGCCTGCCAGCGGTGAAATCGGTCTGGCGAAGGGTATTAAACTCGGTTACTTCGCTCAGCATCAGCTGGAGTATTTGCGAGCGGATGAATCGCCGCTGCAACATCTGGCGCGGCTGGCGCCGCAGGAACTGGAGCAGAAGCTGCGCGATTACCTCGGCGGGTTTGGCTTCCAGGGCGATAAGGTCAGCGAAGAGACCCGTCGCTTCTCCGGTGGTGAAAAAGCGCGCCTGGTGCTGGCATTGATCGTCTGGCAGCGCCCTAATCTGCTGCTGCTTGATGAACCGACCAACCACCTTGACCTCGATATGCGCCAGGCGCTGACCGAAGCGCTCATCGAATTTGAAGGCGCGCTGGTGGTCGTCTCGCACGACCGTCACCTGCTACGCTCCACCACCGACGATCTCTATCTGGTTCACGACCATAAAGTCGAGCCGTTCGATGGCGATCTGGAAGACTATCAGCAGTGGCTGAGCGACGTGCAGAAACAGGAAAACCAGCCTGATGACGCCCCGAAAGAGAATGCCAACAGCGCCCAGGCGCGTAAGGATCAGAAGCGTCGCGAAGCCGAACTGCGTGCCCAGACCCAGCCGCTGCGTAAAGAGATCGCCCGTCTGGAAAAAGAGATGGAAAAGCTGAACGCAAAACTGGCGCAAGCGGAAGAAAAACTGGGCGACAGCGAACTGTACGACCAGAGCCGCAAAGCGGAACTGACAGAATGCCTGCAACAGCAGGCCAGCGCCAAATCCGGGCTGGAAGAGTGCGAGATGGCCTGGCTGGAAGCGCAGGAACAGCTTGAGCAGATGCTGGCCGACTAACTTCGGGAATATGACGATGAATCCGCTGATAACCAACGATATCACCTTTCGCAAGTTAAGCATCTTCATGACGTTTATGGAGAAAGGCAATATTGCCCGGACGGCGGAGGCGCTGGATATCAGCGGGGTCAGCGTTCATCGCGCACTGCATACGCTGGAAGAGAATGTTCGCTGTCCGCTGTTCGTGCATAAAGGACGTAATCTGATCCCGCAACCGGCGGCGTGGACGCTGCTGGAGTATTGCCAGGAGGTCAGCCAGTTGATGGCGCGCGGGCTGGAAGAGGCGCGCAAAACGGCAGGGATCGGCCAGGGGCGTCTGCGCGTGGGTACGCTCTACTCTCTGACGCTGGAAACCGTCCCGCATCTGATCATGGGGATGAAACTGCGCCGACCGGATCTCGAACTGGATCTGACAATGGGCTCCAACGAAGCGCTGCTGAGAATGCTGGAAGACGGAATGCTGGATGCGATCCTGATCTCCATTTCAGAAAGCGCTATCGATCGCAACAGTCTGGAAGTGCTGCCGCTGTTTCATGACGATATTTATCTCGCCGCACCGGCGACGGCGACGCTTGACACCTCCTCGCCCGCCGATCTGCGTGATTACCGGGATCAGAAGTTTGTCTCACTGGCGGAAGGCTTTGCCACCTATGCGGGCTTCCAGGAAGCCTTTCATATTGCCGGGTTTGAACCAGAGATTGTCACCCGTGTGAACGACATCTTTTCGATGCTCAGTCTGGTGCAGGCGGGCGTCGGTTTCACTCTGATGCCGGGACGCATGAAGAAGATGTACGAGAATTCCGTACAGTTGCTGAAGCTGTCGCAGCCGTACCAGATGCAGCAGCTCATCGCCATTGTCTTCGCCCGCAACCGCGAGCGCGACCCTAATCTGCTGGCGCTGGCCGCCGAAGGGCGCATGTACGCGCGTAGCCTTAATCCGGGCGCCTGATCGCCGGATGGCGACGCTGCGCGCCTTATCCGGCCTACGGGGGTTGCATGTTGACCGGGATCGCCGGATGGCGACGCTACGCGCCTTATCCGGCCTACAACGGGTGCGAGCCGTAGGCCCGATAAGCGCAGCGCCATCGGGCAACCGCACTAGCCTCTAAGCCGTTTTGCCAGATGCACCGCGACATCCACCCCGCTGCGCTCCAGCGAAACAGACTCACCTTCCCACTCCGCCTGTCGCGTTAAGCAGGTCAACACGCCGCCGGGCGGCATTTCAATCGCCAGCCGCGCCTCGCGCTCGTTGGCGGAGATCGCCGCGTCCTGCCAGCGCACCGTCCGCGCCATGTTCATCGCCAGATCGTCAGCAATACGTTCCGGCTGCCACAGCACGCGCCCGGTACTACCGCTGAGGTATGCACAGCGCGGACGGGAGAGCGTCACATGACGGAACGCCTCCACCAGCCGCTGCGCCGGTTCCGCCAGCAGAGCGCAGTGCGACGGCACGCTCACCGCCAGACGGTGGGCTTTACTCGCGCCTTTATCCAGCGCCCGCTTCGCAACATCCGCCATCGCCTCATCGCTACCGGCAATCACAATCTGGGTTTCCGCATTCAGGTTAGCGATAAAGGTTCCACTGCCTGCAACCAGCGACTCCACCTGCGGCAAGGTCAGCCCCATAATCGCCGTCAGGCCGTAACCGTGCGGATACGCCTGCTCCATCAAATCACCGCGCAGGGCCACCAGCGTCAGCGCGTCGGTAAACTCCAGCGCTCCGGCGATCACCGCCGCTGGATACGCGCCGATGGACAGGCCGCTGACAATATCCGGCGCGACGCCGCGACGTTCCAGCTCGCGCGCCCACGCCACCCCGGCAATCAGCAAAGCAAGCTGTACCGCCCGGGTGTGTTGCAGCGCGTCCGGGGTATCAAGCGTATTCGCCTCCGCCCCCAGCACCTCGCGCGCCAGCGCTAACTCCGTTCCCGGAAGGTTTTGCAGCATACCTGCATGCTGCGTCCCCTGTCCCGGAAAGGTAAACAGGATTTTCATTTACTCCTCCCTGCGCCACGGGTCGCTGACCAGCCGCGGCCCCTGCGACGTTTTTAACAGCGCTTTGCCATCGCGCAGCCATTCGTTCAGCGCAAACGCGCCGTGTGGCGTTTCCACCTGGGTATCCGCACGGCAAAGCCCGCCCGTCAGTTGCTGCCGCCATTTCTCCAGCAGCTCGCGAGAGAGCGGCTGCCGGGCGCGAATCAGCAAATCCAGATCGCTTGCGGCGTGGATCACCGGGAGCCCGGTCGCCAGCGCGTAACCGGTACTGCCGGTAATCCCCCACGTCCACGGCCATGCCTGTTGCGTCAGTAATAAAGCCACCTGAACCGGTGGCTGCGAGATAAAGGGCGAGCGCAGCAGCGTCTGTGGGTCAACCAGCGATTCCGGCGTACAGACGCGGGTAATGGCGTCCGGTTGAGCCCAGCCCGCCGCGCGCTGGTCGCGCTTTATGCCGCGAACGCCGACGGGAATGCGCCCCTGCGCATCAACATCACGCCGTACCACCACCGGCAGGCGGGTATGCCAGACGTCATCCACCCAGGATTCCGTGACACCTTCCAGCGCGCTCCGCGCGTTAAGCCAGATAAGATCGTGGGGGCGTAATGTTGTGTTCATGCTTTAGAGTCCTGAAGTCAACGAGATAAACAACGGCAGCGACAGGATACACAGGACCGAGCTTAGCAGCAGCACGGCTTCTGCATCCGGCGACTGCACGCCGAAGCGATTACCGAACACCACGCCGAAGAAACCGGCAGACAGCGCAATCATCAGGATAGCGGTGATCGCCACCGAGCCATGCAGACCGAAAATCAGCACGATCCCCCAGGCGATCGCCGGTTGAATCAGCAGCTTGGCAATGGTGGAGGTAATAACCATCGTGTTGATCTGCAACTTACGCGCAGAAAGAATCACCCCGGTCAGGAACAGCGCCGCCGCAGTGGCGGACAGGCCCAGCGGTTTGATCGCCGCCAGCACCAGCTCCGGCATCTTGATACCGATAGCAGAGAGAATAACCCCCAGCAGCGGCCCCATCACGATCGGTTTCTTGATTGAACGCCACATCAGCACCGGCAGCATCGACAGAGTAGAACCTGAGTTGCCGCCTTCCGCACGCGCCTTCTCACGCTCCAGAATCAGCAGGCAGAACGGCGTCATCAGCACAGAACCGCAGGCGATGGAAACCGCGACGGAGAGCGACGTTGACGGCCCTTCGCCCAGCACGCTACCGAGAATCGGCAGGCCAAGCGCGGCGTAGTTTGGCAGAGCGACGGTCAGGGTCAGCACGGCCGCATCCTGCGGTGATTTTTTAAATACCTTCGTTGCCAGAAAATAGATAGCGGCGTAGGTGATCCACATCGCCAGCGTCAGCACCAGAATCAGCGGCGACTGCGCGACAATACCCGTCCAGGGCGTTTGTACCGTGGCGCTAAACAGCGCAGCGGGGAGTGCAAAATCCATGACGAAAATGTTGAGCAGGGAAACATTCTTGTTATCAACCATTTTGGCCTTCCCGGCCCAGAACCCCAGCAACATGATGACAAAAATCGGTGCAAGAGCATGAACAATCACGTAAGTCATAAATCACCTGTAATGAATAAAAGAGTTAGCACGGACGCGATGATTATTATTTTCAGGATGCAGGTCGCCTCACGGACGCAACGGGCGCGCCCGTGGGGTTATGCATCTGGCAGGTCTCTTTTACTTACCAGCTCGCCCGCATGCGTTCGCGTACAAGAGCAGAACTACGACGATTGTCGGCACCCAGACGATTTTTCAGCGTCGGCTCCTGACGAGCATCGCTGATGGCCTGTTGCAGAGTAGCCGTCACCAACGTCAGATCGTTTGCCGAAGGAGCATCTGGATTACTGATATCCAGCAGACTGGAGAGCAGTCCCAGCGTGGCGTAGTTACTGATGTCGTACGCCATCGGCGGAATGGTGGCCGCCAGTTTTTCCAGCGACTCGACGGTACGCAGGGTGATACGTGCCGCAGACTCTTTTCCCATCGCATGGATCAGCACGCCTTTGTCGTTGAAGGCAATCAGGCGGTTGGCCTGATAACCGTGCGCCAGAAACGCGCCGGACATCGCCTTGCCGACGATAAGGCCAATCACCGGATGCCCTGCCAGACGCGCATTGGCATACGCCGCTGCCGCACCGGCCAGCGCCTGGTGAATACCAAATCCCTCTTCACGGCGACCGTAGGCCTGGCTGGGCACATCAATCACCGCCACGATCGGGCGCTTAACAGCGTTGTCAGCATCGGCAGCCACGGTTTCGCTGACCACTTTTGCAAGCGTCCAGCCTTCCAGCAGACCAACCTCGCCTTTTGCGGCGCGTGGGTAATGGTTGTTAGCATCCGGCACTACCGCGATAAAGCGCGCCGTTTCACCGTTCAGCTCACCGTCTGCGGCCTGCACGGAGGGGCACAGCCCTTCGAGCCGTCTGGCGTTCGGTACGAGGGCTTGCAGCCATAACTCGCCACGGCTTATTACGTTACTCATCATTTCACCTCCCGGGCAAAGAGCGCGTTAATCTGTTCTGAATCGGCCTGTTTGCGGGTGTCGAAATGGCTCAGACGGTTCAGATAATCGTCGTAGTTATCGGTGCGGTGTTTTGCCGGAACGCCTTTCGCCAGCGCATCGTTCATCGCCGCTTTCACCGCGTTGACGCCATCGCCAACCAGCGCATCCACCAGCCCGCTTTGATAGCGCACTTCGCCACCGGTCATGCTCCAGATAAACGGGCGGTCACGGGAGTCATACTCTTCAATCCCGGCTTCCTGTTCGATAACCTGCGGGCCGTTCAGACCCAGACGCGCTTCGCGGGTGACAATCAGATAGCTACACAGCGCAGCGGCGATAGACATCCCGCCGAAGCAGCCGACAGTCCCGGCCACAATGCCGACCACCGGGGTGTAACGACGCAGGTCAACAATCGCCGCGTGGATGTCGGCAATCGCCGCCAGGCCGAGGTTGGCTTCCTGCAAACGCACGCCGCCGGTTTCCAGGCTCAACACCGCCTGCGTCGGAATGCCGTTACGGTTATCTTCCGCCGCCAGCTCCAGCGCCGCCGCCATTTTAGCGCCGGACACTTCGCCCATGCTGCCGCCCTGGAATGCGCCCTCAATCGCCACAACCACCGCCGGTTTGCCGTTAATAGTGCCTTTCGCCACGACCATGCCGTCATCGGCCTGCGGCACGATGCCCTGCGCGCCCAGCCACGGCGACATCACGCCTTCAAACGGGTCGAGCAGTTCGCGGTAGCTGCCTTCATCCAGCAGCGCATGGGCGCGCTGACGCGCTTTTAATTCGATAAAACTGCGGTCATCACGCATAGCTCACCTCTTCAAATACCTGTTCGATACGAATGCGCGCTACGCCCGGCGTCGCGCCGAAGTCGTGGATGGTCAGTTTGCCTGCCGGCAGGCTGCTGACCGTTTGCAGACGGGTAAACAGCGCTTCCCAGCGGCTGCGGCTGTTATCGACGGAAGTGGTGATATCAATGGTTAACGTCTGGCCCTGGTCGGCGGTGAATAACACCTCCATATCCCCGGAGCCGACAACCCCTGCCAGCGCCCTGCCGCGTAACGCGCGGCTGGCTGGCACGGTCAATGTGATTTTTTCCATAACATCCTCTTAATGCTTTGAATAAGACGTTTCGACGCGATCGAGAAACAGGGTGGCGGCGAGCAAGTCCGCCGCGCCGCCCGGCGAGGCGTTCAGCGCCAGCATCTGACGGTCTAAACGGGCCAGCGCCTGCGCCCCTGCCGGGTGCGCGCTGCCGCCCGCATGGAGAACGGCGCGCGCGCCATGCTGCATGGCATCCAGCCCCTCCATCCCGGCGCGAGAAAGTACGCAGGTGTCGGTCAGTGAGGTCATGATGGCCATCAGCGCATCCAGCCGGGCGTGCATTTCGCTGCTGCCGTTCTGTCGGCTTAGCCGAAGCTGCGGCAGCGCACGCTGCATAATGTGTGGAAACGCCTGCTGTGCCTCTTCTCTGGCGCCCGGTACGCGATAACGATGGGTGGCGCGCAGCCCTTTACTGAAGACTTTCGGCGCGGCGTCATCCGGCAGTTTTGCCAGTTCGGCGGCGGTTGCCGTCACCTGCTGCGCCCTGCCCGCGCCGCCGTGCATCGCCACGGCGCTCACCAACAGCCCTAGCGCCCAAATCGCGCCACGGTGGGTGTTCACGCCGCCCGTTGCCGCCATCATCTGCTGCTCGCCTTCGCGACCGAGTCGCCCTATGGTTTGTCTGAGCGCAATATCAGCCGGACGCCGCCAGCTTTGTTGCGCCAGCGCCTGAAACGTGGAGGTCAGGCTGTGCGCCGAGCGCTCCATCAGCGCAAGCGATAAATCGTGGTGCGCGCCGTTCCCCCGACTGTCCACCAGACCGGGCTTCGGGCTTAATCGTGCTTCGTCGATCAGACACTGCGTGGCGGTTCGCGCCAGCCATTCGGCGCCGCCTTCAACCTGAATCCGGGGCAGAAGTTTCATTACCAGCTCCGAAATTTCGCAGGTGGGTTGTAGAGCCCCCCGGACCATTCCACCAGGTCGGCAACACTGCCGGCCGCCAGCAGAGAACGGGTGGCGTCGGTACGACGAATGCCCATATCTTCCGGGTAAACCACCTTGCCGCTCTGACGCAGTTCGGCGACGCGCCGGGCGTCTACGCCCAGACCGATGTCGGTAATACCAGCCACCGCCGCAACCATCGCGCGGCGCTCTTCCAGACTTTCCGCCCGGTAGAGATAAGCGATACCTTCTTCGGTCAGAACGTGGGTCACGTCGTCGCCGTAGATCATCACCGGCGCCAGCGGCATACCGGAGGCTTTCGCTACATCAACCGCATCCAGTTTTTCCACGAAAGTCGGTTTCACGCCTGCCTGGAAAGTTTCCACCATCTGCACCACCAGTTTTTTACCGCGCTGCATGGGATCAGGTTCGGTGATCATGTTCAGCCAGGCCGGGGTAGCGTGACGGCGACCGTGCGGATCGTGGCCCATGTTTGGCGCGCCGCCGAAGCCGGACAGACGACCGCGAGTCACCGTTGAGGAGTTAGCCAGGCCATCAACCTGCAACGTGGAGCCGATAAACATATCGACCGCGTACTGACCCGCCAACTGACAGAAGGCGCGGTTAGAACGCATGGAGCCGTCGGCGCCGGTAAAGAACACGTCAGGACGGGCGCGGATGTACTCCTCCATCCCCAGCTCGCCGCCGAAGCAGTGCACACTTTCCACCCAGCCGCTTTCAATCGCCGGGATCAGCGTCGGATGCGGGTTCAGCGTCCAGTGTTTACAGATTTTGCCGCGCAGACCGAGTTGCTCGCCCCAGGTCGGCAGCAGCAGTTCAATAGCGGCGGTGTTGAAGCCGATACCGTGGTTCAGCGACTGCACCTGGTGCTCTGCGTAGATGCCTTTAATGGCCATCATCGCCATCAGGATATGTTCCTGTTTGATCAGGCGCGGGTCGCGAGTGAACAGCGGTTCGATAAAGAACGGTTTGTCGGCAACCACCACGTAGTCGATCCACGAGCCCGGAATATCGACGCGCGGCAAGTCGCACTCGTCGTCCACCAGCTCATTCACCTGTGCGATAACGATGCCATCGTGGAATGCGGCGGCTTCCACCAGCGCCGGGGTATCTTCGGTACTCGGCCCGGTGTAGAGGTTGCCTTTGCGGTCAGCTTTGTAACCGGCAATCAGCGCCACGTTTGGCGCCAGGTCGACGTAAAGACGGGAATAAAGTTCGATGTAGGTGTGGATGGCGCCAATTTCCAGCAGGCCATCTTCCAGCAGTTGCGAGATGCGCAGACTTTGGGTACCGGAAAAAGAGAAGTCCAGCTTGCGGGCGATACCCTTTTCGAAGATATCGAGATGCTCGCTGCGCCCAACGCTTGGCATGATCATATGCAGGTCATGCACTATCTGCGGGTTGACCTCCGCCAGCATGCGGGACAGGAAATCTGCCTGCTTCTGGTTATTCCCTTCTAATACCACGCGGTCACCCGGCGCGATCAGTTTTTCCAGCATTGCGGTCAGGTCTGCGGTTGGCAGCACCTTGCCCTGCACCGGAACAGAAGCCAGACGCCGCTGCTTCTCGGTGCGGCGCGTGTTCCAGACTCGTGCTGGCGTTTGCCCAGATAACATTATTAACCTCCTGATTCAGCTAATCATTTTGATTGCTTAACACTGGAAAGAGTGTGCGCCCTGGTGAGAAAGTCATCAATTAAGCGTAGAGAGGAATCATTAGCCTGAGAGTAATAATTTGAGTAATGAATTGTGATTAAGATCAGCGTCAGGAAGGTGTAAATCCGCTCCCCTTGCCTCATTTTCATAAACACCAGGGGAAAGTGACGGTATAGTAGGCGGCAGATTTAAAAAAACATCGCATAATTTATGACTCAAATAACCTCCCCCGACCTTGATATCACCGGTCACGATAGTGCGGAGTTCGTGCCAATGCGCGGTATCCGCAACCGTCACCTGCAAACCATGCTGCCGCGACTCATCCGCCGCAAGGTGAAGTTCGATGCGCACTGGCAGCGTCTGGAATTACCAGACGGCGATTTTATCGATCTGGCCTGGAGTGAAGATCCGCAGCACGCGAAGCACAAACCGCGTCTGGTGGTTTTTCACGGCCTGGAAGGCAGCCTGAACAGCCCGTACGCTCACGGGCTGATTGAAGCGGCGCAAAAGCGCGGCTGGCTGGGCGTGGTCATGCACTTTCGCGGCTGTAGCGGTGAACCGAACCGGCTGAACCGCATTTATCACTCCGGCGAAACGGAAGACGGCACCTGGTTTTTACACTGGCTACAGCGCGAGTTTGGCGCCGTCCCCACCGCCGCCGTCGGCTATTCGCTCGGCGGAAATATGCTGGCGTGTCTGCTGGCGAAAGAAGGCCGCGAGATCCCAATTGACGCGGCGGTCATCGTTTCCGCCCCCTTCGTGCTGGAAGCGTGCAGCTATCATATGGAAAAAGGGTTTTCCCGCGTTTATCAGCGCTATCTGCTCAATCTGCTGAAGGCCAACGCCGCGCGCAAGCTGGCGGCATACCCCGGCACACTGCCGATTAATCTGGCGCAACTCAAATCCGTGCGCCGGCTCCGTGAATTTGACGATCTGATCACCGCGAAAATTCACGGCTTTGCCGACGCGATAGACTATTATCGTCAATGTAGCGCCATGCCGATGCTCAACCAGATCGCCAAACCGACGCTCATCATCCACGCGAAAGACGATCCGTTTATGGATCATCATGTGATCCCGAAACCGGAAAATCTGCCGCCGCTGGTGGAGTATCAGCTCACCGAGCATGGCGGGCATGTTGGATTTATCGGCGGGACGCTGCGTCGCCCGGAAATGTGGCTGGAGTCGCGGATTCCCGACTGGCTGACAACGTATCTGGAGGCGTCATCATGATGATCCCCTGGCAAGAGCTGTCTTCTGAGACGCTGGACAATTTGATCGAAAGCTTTGTGTTGCGTGAAGGCACCGATTATGGTGAACATGAACGTTCGCTTGAGCAAAAGGTCGCCGACGTCAAACGACAGCTACAGTGCGGAGAAGCTGTTCTGGTGTGGTCTGAACTGCACGAGACGGTCAACATTATGCCGCGTGGACAGTTTCGCGAATAATCCGCCGCTGACGGCCGACTATACTAAAACTTTTGTTGATTCATGGAGTTGTTATGTCTGCCAAACATCCGGTGATTGCGGTAACAGGGTCCAGCGGCGCGGGGACCACGACCACCAGCCTCGCGTTTCGAAAAATTTTCGCGCAGTTAAATCTGCGCGCAGCCGAGGTGGAAGGCGACAGTTTTCATCGTTACACACGCCCCGAAATGGACATGGCGATCCGCAAAGCGCGCGACGCCGGGCGGCATATCAGCTATTTCGGCCCTGAAGCCAACGACTTCAGCCTGCTGGAACAAACCTTTATTGAATACGGACAGACGGGCAAAGGCCAGGCGCGTAAGTATCTTCATACCTACGATGAAGCCGTGCCGTGGAATCAGGTGCCGGGGACGTTTACCCCGTGGCAGCCGCTGCCGGAACCCACCGATGTGCTGTTTTACGAAGGGCTGCACGGCGGCGTGGTAACGCCGCAGCATGATGTCGCACGTCATGTCGATCTGCTGGTCGGCGTAGTGCCGATCGTCAACCTGGAGTGGATTCAAAAGCTGATTCGCGATACCAGCGAGCGCGGCCACTCCCGCGAGGCGGTGATGGATTCCGTTGTCCGCTCAATGGATGACTACATTAATTTCATTACGCCGCAGTTTTCCCGCACCCACATTAACTTCCAGCGCGTGCCCACCGTCGACACCTCCAATCCCTTCGCCGCGAAAGGCATTCCTTCGCTGGACGAAAGTTTTGTGGTCATTCATTTCAGAAATCTGGAAGGGATTGATTTCCCGTGGCTGCTGGCGATGTTGCAGGGGTCGTTTATTTCCCATATCAATACGCTCGTGGTGCCGGGCGGCAAAATGGGGCTGGCGATGGAGCTGATCATGTTGCCGCTGGTTCAGCGACTGATGGAAGGGAAGAAAATCGAATAATCTGTTCGATGTTTGCCGGATGGCGGCTGACGCCTTATCCGGCCTACAAGGTGCGTTTGATATATGCCGGATGGCGCTACGCTTATCCGGCCTACAGGGTGCGAATTCGTAGGCCTGATAAGCGTAGCGCCATCAGGCAACCGGCATCACGCCGCAATCACTTCATACGAATGGGTAATATTCACCGCTTTTTCCAGCATCAGCGCCACTGAGCAATACTTCTCAGCCGAAAGATCGACCGCCCGCGCAACCGCCGCGTCTTTCAGGTCATTACCGGTCACAATGAAATGCAGATTGATATGCGTAAACAGGCGCGGCGCTTCTTCACGACGTTCGGACGTCAGCTTCACTTCGCAATTCGTCACATCCTGACGCCCTTTCTGCAAAATAGAAACCACGTCGATTGCGCTACAACCGCCTGCGGCCATCAGCACCATTTCCATCGGACTTGGCGCTTTATCACCGGAGTTGCCATCCATTAAAACCTGGTGGCCGGAGGCAGACTCTCCCAGAAAGGTTAACCCTTCAACCCACTTTACACGCGCTTGCATATTCGGAACTCCAATGTGTCAATTTTCCTGACAGATTACGCGCACATAACAAATCTCGCAACGGAAGGCGACCTGCGTCATGCTGAAGCGAGACACCAGGAGACACACGGCGAAAGCTATGCTAAAACAGTCGGGATGCTACAGTAATACATTGACGTACTGCATGTATGCAGAGGACATCACATTCAGGCTGCAGTACATTTTCGACAGCCCCCTTCCCAGGAATTCGGGAAACCTATTTTTGCAAACCCAGAGGCAGTGTCGTGTTCTGGCTCTGGAGACAGCTTATAACAGAGGATAACCGCGCATGGTGCTTGGCAAACCGCAAACAGACCCGACTCTCGAATGGTTCTTGTCTCATTGCCACATTCATAAGTACCCATCGAAGAGCACGCTGATTCACCAGGGTGAAAAAGCGGAAACGTTGTACTACATCGTTAAAGGCTCAGTGGCAGTGTTGATCAAAGATGAAGAAGGGAAAGAAATGATCCTTTCTTATCTGAATCAGGGCGATTTTATTGGCGAACTGGGCCTGTTTGAAGAGGGTCAGGAACGCAGTGCCTGGGTACGTGCCAAAACGGCCTGTGAAGTCGCTGAAATTTCTTACAAGAAATTCCGTCAGTTGATCCAGGTAAACCCGGATATTCTGATGCGCCTGTCTTCCCAGATGGCTCGCCGTCTGCAAGTGACATCTGAGAAAGTCGGTAACCTCGCCTTCCTCGACGTAACGGGCCGTATCGCTCAGACCCTGCTGAACCTGGCGAAACAACCTGACGCGATGACTCACCCGGATGGCATGCAGATCAAAATCACCCGTCAGGAGATCGGCCAGATCGTTGGCTGCTCCCGTGAAACCGTGGGGCGTATTCTGAAAATGCTCGAAGATCAGAATCTGATCTCCGCTCACGGTAAGACCATCGTCGTCTACGGCACACGTTAATCCCGTCGGAATGGCGCATTACCGGGTAATGCGCCATTTTTGTTTGCACCGATGTGGCGAAGACTGATTTACCATCCAGAGATCAACTACGCACTACGGCAAACGCTGGTGCTGTGCCTGCCTGTGGCTATCGGCCTGATCATCGGCCAGTTGCACCTGGGACTGCTGTTCTCGCTCGTTCCCGCCTGCTGCAACATTGCCGGTCTTGATACCCCGCATAAACGCTTTTTCAAACGCTTAATCATCGGCGGATCGCTGTTTGCCGGATGCAGCCTGATTACGCAATTGCTGCTGGCGCGCGACATCCCCCTGCCGCTGATCCTCACCGGACTGACGCTGCTGCTCGGCGTCACGGCGGAAATCAGCCCGCTACATGCAAGACTGCTGCCCGCTTCACTGATTGCCGCCATTTTCACGCTAAGCCTGGCGGGGAACATGCCGGTCTGGGAGCCGCTGCTCATCTACGCGCTCGGCACGCTATGGTATGGGCTGTTTAACTGGTTCTGGTTCTGGCTGTGGCGCGAACAGCCGCTGCGCGAGTCGCTCAGCCTGCTGTATCGCGAGCTGGCCGACTATTGCGAGGCCAAATACAGCCTGCTCACGCAGCATATCGATCCAGAAAAAGCGCTGCCGCCTCTGCTGGTGCGCCAGCAGAAAGCGGTGGATCTCATTACCCAGTGTTACCAGCAGATGCACATGCTGTCGGCCCAGCACAATAATGACTACAAGCGCCTGCTGCGCGCCTTCCAGGAAGCGCTGGACTTACAGGAGCATATCTCCGTCAGTTTGCATCAGCCGGAGGAGGTTCAGAAGCTGGTGGAGCGCAGTCACGCAGAACAGGTTATTCGCTGGAATGCGCAAACCGTCGCAGCCCGCCTGCGCATCATCGCGGATGACATACTGTATCACCGTCTGCCCAGCCGTTTTTCGATGGAGAAGCAGACTGGCGCGCTGGGAAAAATCGCCAATCAGCACCCGGAAAACCCTGTCGGGCAGTTTTGCTACTGGCACTTTAGCCGTATTGCCCGCGTATTACGCACTCAGCGTCCGCTGTACGCACGCGACCTGATGGCCGATAAACAGCGTCGCCTGCCGCTACTGCCCGCGCTGAAAAGCTATTTATCGTTTAAATCGCCCGCGCTGCGCAACGCCGGGCGAATCAGCGTTATGTTAAGTATCGCCAGCCTGATGGGCAGCGCCTTACATCTGCCCAAGCCGTACTGGATTCTGATGACCATCCTGTTCGTCACGCAAAACGGCTACGGCGCGACGCGCGTGCGCATTCTGCACCGTTCGGCGGGTACGCTGGCCGGTCTGGTGGTGGCGGGCGTCACGTTGCACTTTCGCATTCCTGAAGGCTACACGCTGGCATTAATGCTGATCATTACGCTGGTGAGCTATCTGACCATTCGCAAAAACTACGGCTGGGCGACGGTTGGTTTTACGGTGACGGCGGTCTATACCCTGCAACTGCTGACGCTCAACGGCGAACAGTTCATCGTGCCGCGATTTATTGATACGGTCATTGGCTGCCTGATTGCTTTTGGCGGAATGGTCTGGCTCTGGCCGCAGTGGCAAAGCGGCCTTTTGCGTAAGAATGCCCACGACGCGCTGGAAGCGGACCAGGAGGCCATTCGGCTGATCCTCAGCAACGACCCGCAGCCAACGCCGCTGGCGTATCAGCGAATGCGGGTGAACCAGGCGCACAATACGCTGTTTAACTCGCTGAATCAGGCGATGCAGGAACCGGGGTTTAACACGCACTATCTGGAAGATATGAAACTGTGGGTAACGCACAGCCAGTTTATCGTTGAGCACGTCAACGCCATGACCACGCTGGCGCGCGAGCATACGATGCTGACGCCGGATCTGGCGCAGCGCTATCTGGAATCCTGCGAAATTGCGCTCCAGCGCTGTCAGCAGCGGCTGGAGTATGACGCACCGGGCGGTTCCGGGGATGTGAATATTCTGGAGTCATCGGAGATGCTCTCCCACGGGCCGCTCAGCACGCTGGAACAGCATCTGCAACGCGTGCTGGGGCACCTGAATACCATGCACACCATTTCGTCAGTGGCATGGCGCCAGCGCCCGCATCATGGCATCTGGCTTAGTCGCCGGTTACGGGATATGAAGGGTTGACGTTGTTTACTGTTTGTTGTTTGCCGGATGGCGGCGCAAGCGCCTTATCCGGCCTACAGGGAAAACGCGATTTGTAGGCCGGATAAGCGTAGCGCCATCCGGCAATCAGCCAGCCACTTTCGCCACCGCCTGCGCAAAACGTTGCATCCCTTCGTCAATATCCGCCTCTTCCACCACCAGCGAAGGGGCAAAGCGCATGACATCCGGCCCGGCATTCAGCACCATAACGCCTTCATGCGCGCCAGCGTAAAGGAAATCCCGCGCCCGGCCTTTGTACTGCGGCTTCAGTTCCGCGCCAATCAGCAGCCCCATGCCGCGAATATCGCTGAAAATGTCATACTGCTCGTCAATCTTCTGCAAATGCTGAACAAACCGCTCGCGTTTAGTCTGAACGCCGCTCAGCACGTCAGACGTATTGATGATATCGAACGCGGCTCCGGCAACGGCGCAGGCCAACGGGTTGCCGCCGTAGGTGGAACCGTGCGACCCAACGTGGAACGCGGACGCAATCTCCTGCGTGGTCAGCATAGCGCTGACCGGGAAGCCGCCGCCCAGCGCTTTCGCACTGGTAAGAATATCCGGCGTCACGCCGTAGTGCATATAGGCGAACAGATCGCCGGTGCGCCCCATACCGCACTGAACTTCATCAAACACCAGCAGCGCCTGATGCCGATCGCACAGCTCGCGCAGGCCTTGCAGAAACGCTGGCGTTGCGGCGGTGACGCCGCCTTCTCCCTGGATCGGCTCCACCACCACCGCGCAGGTATGGTCATCCATCACCGCTTTCACCGCGTGCAGATCGTTGAAAGGAACATGGATGATATCCGCCGGTTTAGGGCCAAATCCGTCGGAATACTTCGGCTGACCACCAACGGAAACGGTAAACAGCGAGCGGCCATGAAAGGCGTTATGGAAGGCGATGATTTTGGTTTTAAACGGGCTATGACGCACGCAGGCATAGTGGCGCGCCAGTTTGAAGGCGGTTTCGTTGGCTTCGGTGCCGGAGTTCATAAACAGCACGCGCTCGGCGAAGGTCGCGTCGATAAGCTTACGCCCCAGACGCAGCGCAGGTTCGTTAGTAAAAACGTTGCTGGTGTGCCACAGCGTTTCACCCTGCGTTTTCAGCGCGTCCACCAGCGCCGGATGGCAATGCCCTAAGGCGGTAACTGCAATCCCACCCGCGAAATCAACGTACTCTTTACCCTGCTGATCCCAGACCCGGCTGCCCTTGCCTTTTACCGGAATAAACTCTGCCGGTGCATAAATCGGCAGGATAACTTCATCGAAAGTCGCGCGCGTAATTGCAGTTTGTTCAGTTGCCATCTTATGCCCATCCAGCTAAATGAAATTTCAGTCATAAAATATGCATAAAAAATCACTATATAGCAACCACAAATCAGCGCGACAGGAAATTAGCCAGCAGTTGATGTCCCTGCTCGCTCAGAATACTTTCCGGGTGGAACTGCACCCCTTCCAGATCCCACTCCCGGTGGCGAATCCCCATAATTTCCTGCGTGTCGCTCCAGGCCGTAACGTCAAAGCAAGCGGGAAGCGTTTCAGGATCGATCACCAGCGAGTGATAACGCGTGACGGTGAGCGGGTTCGATAGCCCCTGAAAAACGCCCTGGCCGTTATGGGTGACGGGAGAGGTTTTACCGTGCATCACTTTAGCCGCCCGCACGATCGTCGCACCAAAGGCCTGCGCCATCGCCTGGTGTCCAAGACAGACGCCGAGCATGG
This sequence comes from Citrobacter sp. CK199, assembly GCF_030333285.1. Classification (NCBI taxonomy): domain Bacteria; kingdom Pseudomonadati; phylum Pseudomonadota; class Gammaproteobacteria; order Enterobacterales; family Enterobacteriaceae; genus Citrobacter; species Citrobacter sp. CK199. Next base: position 29,022 of record NZ_JAOWGF010000021.1, read on the forward strand.
GAAGGCGCCCGGCATAATGGCGGATTACCGCCAGGGAGATACCCGCGTCATCCGGCGTACAGGGCCCCGGCGAGATCACGATTTTTTGCGGATTCAGCGCGTCAATTTGCGCCAGCGTCAACGCGTCATTTCGCCTGACCAGGACATCAGCGCCCAGTTCGCAGAAATACTGATAAAGGTTCCAGGTAAACGAATCATAGTTGTCGATCAGCAGAATCATGGCGGCTCCGGTACGTAAGAACCGCGCTATTCTACTCAGTTTCCTGGGCTTCGCTTACCCCTTTACGAAATATTGCCTGTAATCCCGACAGGTCGCCCATCGCGCCGCTCTGGTTCGCCTGGCTCCATTCGGCCACCTGAATGCCGCTCCAGCTCAGGATATAACCGGCGTGGAGCGCCAGTTGCTCAAAGAAGATGCGCTGCGCCAGTCCGCTGCCGATGCGAAAAGGATGCAGCACATTAATTTCACAGTAGTAGTGCGCCAGACGATCGGCGAATTTCTCTTTCGTCAGCCCGACCAGATACCCCTCTTCTTCCAGATCCTGCATCAGGGCGTTGCCCTCTTTTTCGATGTAGGCAAAATGGCAAAAACGGGTATCTCCCTGATATATATCGACCTCGCGCAGTTGTCCGGCCCAGTCAAAAACATCCTGATACAGCTGACGATGAATGGCGCGCAGGTGAGGCAGTCCGCGCACCAGGGGGCCAGCTTCAATCGTCGCGGCACGCAGTGCGGTCAGTTCATACGCCGCCTGCTCCAGACGCTGAACCTGCCGGATGCCTAAGCGATTACGCATGATGTTCAGGCCGGGATACAGGTAGGGGTCGCGTCCATCACCAAACTTATCGCTCATAGTGCCTCCTTAATTCTGCCAGGCGCACCAGTGCTTCTTCGGCGGTCAGGGTAACTAACGGGATGTCCACCCCTTCCAGACGTCGACTCTCCTGGAAATTGATATTTCGTCGTTGTTCCCAGAGGCGAGACTTTTGTTTATCGGTGAGTTTTTTCACGAGACCTCCCTGAATGTGCCTGCACTTGCCACAAGTATAAGCAGCAAATTCAGGTTACGCAGAGGTCAGGAATCGCGCGGGCATTACTGGCCCGCGCAGAATGCCATTACGGCAGGACTTTGGCGGAAAGGATAACTATCGGTTTTGAAGGAACATTTTGGTAAGGGCCGACATCGTGCGTCTGCACCTGGGAGATTTTGTCAGCGACATCCATCCCTTTCACAACTTTACCAAATACGGCGTAGCCAAAATCGCGCTGGCCGTGATCCAGGAAGGCGTTGTCTGCAACGTTGATAAAGAACTGGCTGGTTGCGCTGTCTTTATCTGCGGTACGCGCCATCGCAATGGTGCCACGGGTGTTGCGCAGCCCGTTGTCCGCTTCGTTCTTGATCGGCGGGTTAGGTTTCTTTTGCTGCATCTGCTCGTTAAAACCGCCGCCCTGCACCATAAAGCCGGGGATCACACGGTGGAACGTGGTGTTGTTATAGAAACCGCTGTTGACATAATCGACAAAGTTTTGCACTGAAACTGGCGCTTTCTGGCTATTCAGTTCCAGTTCAATATTTCCGGCGGAGGTCGTCAGCAGAACATGTGGGTCACCTTTCGCTGCCAACGCTACAGGAGAGAGAGCAGAAAGAGCGAGAACAGCTGCAACAGCCGCCAGAGTCGATTTGAGCATGAGATTTCCTTAACGAGAGCAGTAACAAAAGCAAGTAGATTGATTCTAAAGAGCCTTCAAGGAGCAGGCCAGCCCTTTACCTAATTTTACGTATCTGAAACAAATGTAACCTTACGATTTTGTTGTGCTTTTCGGCATATTAATGTGATCATCGTCACGTTAAAAAATGTAACGCTTACAGTAATTGCTAATAAACATTTAAATACATCACTAAAACGCCTAAAATCTGCCCGCTCACGGCGCTGTCAATGCGCTTTACACCTCTATACACAGGCCAGTCATGACTAACAGCAATCGCATCAAGCTCACATGGATTAGCTTTCTCTCCTACGCCCTGACAGGCGCGTTGGTAATTGTCACCGGGATGGTGATGGGAAACATTGCAGAGTACTTCAACCTGCCCGTTTCCAGTATGAGTAACACATTCACCTTTCTTAACGCCGGTATCCTGATCTCTATTTTCCTGAATGCCTGGCTGATGGAAATTATCCCGCTGAAAACGCAGCTGCGTTTTGGCTTTGTGTTGATGGTGCTGGCCGTGGCCGGGCTGATGCTCAGCCATAGCCTGGCGCTTTTCTCTGCGGCAATGTTTGTACTGGGTCTGGTGAGCGGTATCACCATGTCGATCGGTACTTTCCTGATCACCCAGATGTATGAAGGCCGTCAGCGTGGTTCTCGCCTGCTGTTCACCGACTCCTTCTTCAGTATGGCCGGGATGATCTTCCCGATGGTCGCCGCTTACCTGCTGGCGCGCAGCATTGAGTGGTACTGGGTATACGCCTGCATCGGTCTGGTCTACGTGGCGATTTTCATCCTGACCTTCGGCTGCGAATTTCCGGCGCTGGGTAAACACGCGCCGAAAACGGAAACGCCGGTGGTAAAAGAGAAATGGGGCATTGGCGTTCTGTTCCTGTCTATCGCCGCGCTGTGCTACATCCTCGGTCAGTTAGGTTTCATCTCCTGGGTGCCGGAATACGCCAAAGGTCTGGGCATGAGCCTGAACGGCGCCGGTACGCTGGTCAGCGATTTCTGGATGTCGTACATGTTCGGCATGTGGGCCTTCAGCTTCATTCTGCGCTTCTTTGATCTGCAACGTATCCTGACGGTACTGGCGGGTCTGGCGGCGGTGCTGATGTACCTGTTCATTAAGGCCCAGCCGGAGCATATGGCGTGGTTTATTCTGACGCTCGGCTTCTTCTCCAGCGCCATTTACACCTCAATCATTACGCTGGGTTCGCAGCAAACCAAAGTGCCGTCGCCGAAGCTGGTTAACTTTGTGCTGACCTGCGGCACCATTGGCACCATGCTGACCTTCGTGGTGACAGGCCCGATCGTGGCGCACAGCGGCCCGCAGGCCGCGTTGCTCACCGCAAACGGTCTGTATGCCGTAGTGTTTGTGATGTGCTTTATCCTCGGGTTTGTTACCCGTCATCGCCAGCATAACGTGCCAGCAGCGCACTGATGATGATTTGCCCGGTGGCGCAAGCTTACCGGGCCTACATGTAACTTGTAGGCCGGATAAGACGCATAGCGTCGCCATCCGGCTTTTTAGCCCGGCTTTTTAATCCTGCTTTTTCGCGCAATTTCCCCCTCCTCCTGACGGCGTAGACCTCGCATTCTTTAGAGGTAGACCTTCTTACGCCAATAACCCCTCATTTTGTACGTTATTTGCACAACAACGAAATGTCTGACAATTCCGTGACTTATAAAAATGCTGACAAATCAGCAATATACCTCTTAAGGAGTATATAAGGCCGAATTTGATTTACATCAATAAGCGGGGTTGCTGAATCGTTAAGGTAGGCAGTAATAGAAAAGAAATCGAGGCAAAAATGAGCAAAGTCAGACTCGCTATTATCGGTAATGGTATGGTCGGCCATCGCTTTATTGAGGACCTTCTTGATAAATCCGACGCTGCCAATTTTGACATTACCGTGTTCTGTGAAGAACCCCGCAAAGCATACGACCGTGTCCACCTGTCTTCCTACTTCTCCCACCACACCGCTGAAGAGCTGTCTCTGGTGCGTGAAGGCTTTTATGAGAAGCACGGCGTTAACGTTCTGGTCGGCGAACGCGCTATTACGATCAACCGTCAGGAGAAGGTCATCCACTCCAGCGCGGGTCGTACGGTTTATTACGATAAACTGATCATGGCGACCGGTTCCTACCCGTGGATCCCGCCAATTAAAGGTTCCGAAACCCAGGACTGCTTTGTTTACCGTACCATTGAAGATCTCAACGCCATTGAAGCCTGCGCCCGTCGTAGCAAACGCGGCGCGGTGGTCGGCGGCGGCCTGCTGGGTCTGGAAGCCGCTGGCGCGCTGAAAAACTTAGGCGTCGAAACCCACGTTATCGAATTTGCCCCCATGCTGATGGCAGAACAGCTGGATCAGATGGGCGGCGAGCAGCTACGCCGTAAAATCGAAAGCATGGGCGTGCGCGTACACACCAGCAAAAACACCAAAGAGATCGTTCAGGAAGGCACCGAAGCGCGTAAAACCATGCGTTTTGCCGACGGTAGCGAGCTGGAAGTCGATTTCATCGTTTTCTCTACCGGTATCCGCCCGCGTGACAAACTGGCCACCCAGTGCGGCCTGGACGTCGCTCAGCGCGGCGGTATCGTGATTAACGACGCCTGCCAGACGTCTGACCCGGATATCTACGCGATTGGCGAATGCGCCAGTTGGAACAACCGCGTGTACGGTCTGGTCGCGCCTGGCTACAAAATGGCGCAGGTTGCCGTTGACCACATCCTCGAAACCGAAAACGCGTTTGAAGGCGCAGACCTCAGCGCCAAGCTGAAGCTGCTGGGCGTGGACGTCGGCGGCATTGGCGATGCGCATGGCCGCACGCCGGGCGCGCGTAGCTACGTTTACCTCGACGAAAGCAAAGAGGTCTACAAACGCCTCATCGTCAGCGAAGACAACAAAACCCTGCTCGGCGCGGTGCTGGTGGGCGATACCAGCGATTACGGCAACCTGCTGCAACTGGTGCTGAACGCGATTGAACTGCCGGAAAACCCGGACTCGCTGATCCTGCCGGCACATTCTGGCAGCGGTAAGCCTTCCATTGGCGTTGATAAACTGCCGGACAGCGCGCAAATCTGTTCCTGCTTTGACGTCACCAAAGGGATGCTGGTCGCCGCCATCAACAAAGGCTGCCACACCGTTGCGGCGCTGAAAGCGGAAACCAAAGCCGGTACTGGCTGCGGCGGCTGTATTCCGCTGGTTACTCAGGTTCTGAACGCCGAACTGGCGAAACAGGGTATTGAGGTGAACAACAACCTGTGTGAGCACTTTGCGTACTCGCGTCAGGAACTGTTCCACCTCATCCGCGTGGAAGGCATTAAAACCTTTGAAGAACTGCTGGCGAAACACGGTAAAGGCTACGGTTGCGAAGTGTGTAAACCGACCGTCGGTTCTCTGCTGGCCTCCTGCTGGAACGAATACATTCTGAAGCCGCAGCACACCCCGCTACAGGATACCAACGACAACTTCCTGGCGAACATCCAGAAAGACGGCACCTACTCCGTGATCCCGCGTTCTGCGGGCGGCGAAATCACGCCGGAAGGTCTGGTGGCCGTAGGTCGCATCGCGCGTGAGTTTAACCTGTACACCAAAATTACCGGTTCTCAGCGTATTGGTCTGTTCGGCGCGCAGAAAGACGATCTGCCAGAGATCTGGCGTCAGCTGATTGAAGCGGGCTTCGAAACCGGTCACGCGTATGCCAAAGCGCTGCGTATGGCGAAAACCTGCGTGGGCAGCACCTGGTGCCGCTACGGCGTGGGCGATAGCGTCGGCTTCGGCGTCGAGCTGGAAAACCGTTACAAAGGCATCCGTACCCCGCACAAAATGAAATTTGGCGTCTCCGGCTGTACCCGTGAATGTGCGGAAGCCCAGGGTAAAGACGTGGGGATTATCGCCACGGAAAAAGGCTGGAACCTGTACGTCTGCGGTAACGGCGGGATGAAACCGCGTCATGCTGACCTGCTGGCGGCGGATATCGACCGCGAAACGCTGGTTAAATACCTCGACCGCTTCATGATGTTCTACATCCGTACCGCCGACAAACTGACCCGTACCGCACCGTGGTTAGATAACCTGGAAGGCGGCATCGACTACCTGAAGTCGGTCATCATCGACGACAAACTGGGCCTGAACGCACATCTGGAAGAAGAGATGACCCGCCTGCGTGCAGCGGTGGTGTGCGAGTGGACGGAGACCGTGAATACACCGTCTGCGCAGGTTCGTTTCAGACACTTTATCAACAGCGATAAGCGCGACCCGAATGTTCAGGTGGTGCCTGAGCGTGAACAGCATCGTCCGGCAACGCCGTACGAGCGCATTCCGGTAACTCTGGTGGAGGAAAACGCATGAGCCAGTGGAAAAACATCTGCAAAATCGATGACATTCTGCCGGAAACCGGCGTCTGCGCGCTGTTAGGCGAAAAGCAGGTCGCCATTTTCCGTCCATATCACAGCGACCAGGTGTTCGCGATCAGCAACATCGACCCGTTTTTTGAGTCCAGCGTGCTGTCACGCGGGTTGATTGCCGAGCATCAGGGCGAACTGTGGGTTGCCAGCCCGCTGAAAAAACAGCGTTTCCGTCTGAGCGACGGTCTGTGCATGGAAGATGAAAGCCATTCCGTCGCGCACTACGAAGCTCGCGTGAAAGACGGCATGGTGCAACTGCGCGGTTGATGAATTTGGGGAGGCGCAACGCCTCCCTTTTTGACGTCTTTGTAGGCCTGATAAGCGCAGCGCCATCAGGCAAACATACCGCCGGATGGCGGCATAAATGCCTTATCCGGCCTACGGTTTTACGATTTTTATTGTTTTTACTTCAAGGACAATCAAATGGTTACAGGCCCGATTTTGTAGGCCTGATAAGCGTAGCGCCATCAGGCAAAACATACCGCCGGATGGCGGCATAAATGTCTTATCCGGCCTACGGTTTTACGATTTTTATTGTTTTTACTTCAAGGACAATCAAATGGTTACAGGCCCGATTTTGTAGGCCTGATAAGCGTAGCGCCATCAGGCAAAAACACCGCCGGATGGCGGCATAAATGCCTTATCCGGCCTACGGTTTTACGATTTCTTTTTTAATTTTATTGTTTTTACTTCAAGGATAATCAAATGTTTACAGACACTATTAACAAGTGTGCGGCTAACGCTGCGCGCATTGCACGCCTGTCGGCAAATAATCCGCTCGGTTTCTGGGTGAGTTCCGCAATGGCCGGTGCCTACGTCGGTCTCGGCATCATTCTTATTTTTACCCTCGGCAACCTGCTTGACCCTTCCGTTCGCCCGCTGGTGATGGGCGCTACCTTCGGCATCGCCTTAACGCTGGTGATCATCGCCGGTTCTGAACTCTTTACCGGCCACACCATGTTCCTGACGCTCGGCGTAAAAGCGGGCACCATCAGCCACGGTCAGATGTGGGCGATTCTGCCGCAAACCTGGCTGGGCAACCTGGTGGGCTCCGTGTTCGTCGCGCTGCTGTATAGCTGGGGCGGCGGCAGTCTGCTGCCGGTCGATACTAGCATCGTTCACACGGTTGCGCTGGCGAAAACCACCGCGCCCGCTACGGTACTGTTCTTTAAAGGCGCGCTGTGCAACTGGCTGGTTTGTCTGGCGATCTGGATGGCGATTCGTACCGAAGGCGCGGCGAAATTCCTCGCTATCTGGTGGTGTCTGCTGGCGTTCATCGCGTCCGGCTACGAGCACTCCGTCGCTAACATGACGCTGTTCGCCCTCTCCTGGTTCGGCCATCACGGCGACACCTACACGCTGGCGGGAATTGGTCATAACCTGCTGTGGGTGACTCTCGGCAATACTTTGTCCGGTGTCGTATTCATGGGATTAGGTTATTGGTATGCTACGCCAAAAGCGGAGCGTCCGGCTCCGGCAAAAATCAATCAAACTGAAGCTACTGCCAATAATTAAGAGGTAATGTCGTGGACCATTTGCCTATATTTTGTCAATTACGCAATCGTGACTGTCTGCTCGTCGGCGGTGGTGATGTCGCAGAACGCAAAGCGCGGTTACTGCTGGAAGCAGGCGCTCGATTAACGGTTAACGCGCTGGCGTTTATTCCGCAGTTCACCGTGTGGGCAAATGAAGGCATGTTAACGTTGGTTGAAGGGGCATTCGAAGAATCCCTGCTCGACGGATGCTGGCTGGCGATCGCCGCGACCGATGATGACGCCGTGAACCAGCAGGTGAGCGAAGCCGCTGAATCACGCCGCATTTTCTGCAACGTGGTCGATGCGCCAAAAGCCGCCAGTTTCATCATGCCCTCCATTATCGACCGCTCGCCGCTGATGGTGGCGGTCTCCTCCGGCGGCACTTCGCCCGTTCTCGCACGCTTGCTGCGCGAGAAACTGGAGTCCTTGCTGCCCCAGCACCTCGGCCAGGTCGCGCATTACGCCGGCCAGCTCCGCGCGCGGGTGAAAAAGCAGTTCGCCACAATGGGCGAGCGCCGTCGCTTCTGGGAAAAACTGTTCATCAACGACAGGCTCGCGCAGTCGCTGGCGAATGCCGATGCGAAAGCGGTGTCGGAGATCACCGAGCAGATGCTTAGCGAACCGCTGGATCACCGTGGTGAAGTGGTGCTGGTGGGCGCGGGCCCTGGCGACGCCGGGCTGCTGACGCTGAAAGGGTTACAACAGATCCAACAGGCGGATGTGGTGGTGTATGACCGCCTGGTCTCCGACGACATTATGAATCTGGTACGCCGCGACGCTGACCGCGTGTTCGTTGGCAAACGCGCGGGCTATCACTGTGTTCCCCAGGAAGAGATTAACCAGATCCTGCTGCGAGAAGCGCAGAAAGGCAAACGCGTGGTGCGTCTGAAAGGCGGCGATCCGTTTATCTTCGGTCGCGGCGGCGAAGAGCTGGAAACGCTGTGCCACGCCGGCATTCCGTTCTCGGTTGTTCCCGGTATTACCGCGGCCTCCGGGTGCTCGGCTTATTCCGGCGTTCCGCTGACTCACCGCGACTACGCGCAAAGCGTGCGTCTGGTCACCGGGCACCTGAAAACGGGCGGCGAGCTGGACTGGGAAAACCTGGCGGCGGAGAAACAAACGCTGGTGTTCTATATGGGGCTGAATCAGGCGGCGACCATTCAGGAGAAGCTGATCGCGTTTGGTATGCAGGCCGATATGCCTGTGGCGCTGGTTGAAAACGGTACGGCCGTCAAGCAGCGCGTGGTCAGCGGCATTCTTGCGCAATTAGGCGAGCTGGCGAAGCAGGTCGAAAGCCCGGCGCTGATTATTGTCGGTCGGGTGGTCGCGTTACGCGATAAGCTAAACTGGTTCTCAAACCATTAATAAATATAGATGCCCTATATCAGGGCATCTTTTTTTTAACACTTTAACGATCATTCATTCTTACATTACACTTTAAATAAGCTAAATCCATTCATTGCGTAAATATAAAAAAGAATAACGCAATAAAATACCGCACAAAACAGCCATTATCTCTTTTTTATTCGCTAAATAAATTCACCACACAAATATCAGCAGAATAAAGACTGGATTGACGCCCCCTGGGTAGTCAGTGGCAAAATAGCGCCATTCATTAATTTTGCAAATAAAGGTTGTCTGTCAGGGCCGCCTTATATTTCTTATTTTATTTACAGGATGGCAACTATGTTTATGCAAAGGAAAAAACTCCTTGCAGTGGGTATTGCGATTGCACTGCAAACATATTACTGCCCGGCAATTGCGGCAGAGAATACAGAAGATGAGAAAGAATGTCCGGTAAATATTTCGTCGTTATCTCAGGCGGAACGCAATAAGTTACCGGCGAAATGTCTGACGGCAGAAGCCGGGCAGGATAACCATTGGGCATGGGTCGCCAGCGGCGTAGCGGCTCTGGCGGCGGGCATCGCCATTGGCAATCACAGCGACGGCGACTCTCACCACCATTCAACAACGCCAGTCCCGCCAGACGACGGGGGCGACGTTACCCCAACGCCGCCGGATGACGGCGGAGATGTCACCCCAACGCCTCCCGATGATGGCGGCGACGTCACACCGCCCGATGATGGCGGTGATACGCCAGTACCGCCTGACGACACGTCCGTGACGACCTTCAGCAATCAGGTGACGCTGGATAAAGGCACAGACACCCTGCACTTCGACGACATCAAGCTGGATAACGGCGAGCACCTCGGCGAAGCCACGCTCAGTTATTCCGAACAAGACGCGCAGTGGCAGTTAACCACCCAGGACGGCAAAACGCTGGCGATTTCCGGCTGGAACGTTACCGACAGCAACGCGGCCGTGATTGAAGGCGCTCAGGCCAACGGCTTTTACTGGAAGTACGACAGCCGGGGCTATCTGATCCTCGCGGATAACAATACTCAGGTTGTCACCGGAGACGGCAAGACGCACACCACCGATCGCGAACTGGATATCGGCGGGAAAAATCGTACCGGCGTCATTATCTCGGGCGATAACACCCGTAATACGCTGAACGGGGATTCCACCGTAACCAATGGCGCAGTTGGCCTGGTTATTAGCGGCGACGGCACCACTAACGCTATTTCAGGCAAAAGTACGGTAGATGGCGCTACCGGGGCGTTAATTTCCGGTAATGGCACCTCAACCTCACTCTCCGGCGATATCACCATCAGCGGCGGCGGTACGGGCATCGTTATCGATGGTGATAACACCCTCATTGATAATGCGGGGACTTCCAGCATTAGCGGCGCAGGTTCTACCGGTTCCATCATTAACGGCAATAACATTCGCCTCATCAACGAAGGGGAATTAAACGTTTCTGACGGCGGCACCGGGGCCAAAATCACCGGTGACGATGCTATCGTCGATAACAAAGGCCATTCGACAACCCGCGGTGCCGGCTCTACGGGGTTGTACATTGAGGGCGATCATGCGCTGGTGATTAATGAAGGTGATCAGCTCATCGCCGATGGCGCGACAGGCGTGCGCATTGATGGCGACAACGCCCGCGTACTCAATACCGGCAATATGGCCGTCGACGGCGCTGGCTCAACAATCGCCACCATTACGGGCAATAACGCTGACATGACGCAGAATGGCGACCTGTTGGTTATGAATGGCGCGACGGGCCTGACCATCAACGGCGAAGAAAGCGAACTCATAAACAGCGGCACCACCACCGTGCGTAACGACGGCTCAGTCGGCTTCGTTGTTGCCGGTACACAAAACACCTTCAACAACAAAGGTAATATCAACACCAGCCTTAACGGTACGGGAACGCTGATCAGCGGTACTGAATCGCAGGTCAGTCTGACGGGCGATATTAACGTGACTGCGGCTCAGGACAGCAGCGGCGTATTTCGTGGGGCAACCGGTCTTAACGTTTCTGGCGACACGAATACGACAACCATTCTGGGTAATGTGAACATCGAGGCTGGTTACGCGCAAGACGCTCAAATTAAAAGCGATGAGCAGTTACAAGGCATTACCGTCAACGGCAATCAAAATACGGTCAATCTGGATGGCGCGATGAATATCCATCTTGACAGTTCTGATGTCAGCTCTGGGTATGCGAGCGTTACCGGCCTCAATATCAGCGGCAGCGGTAACGCCGTGAATGTCGCCGGTGGTATAAACATCGACTTTTCCCAAAACGAAGCGTCTATTGGCTCTGAAGCTATCGGTATCAATATTGATGGTGACAACACGTTAACGCTAAGCGGTAAATCTACCGTGGATATGACCACTATCACAGGTGGCCAGGCCACGCTGGCAAACGTTAATAATGGCGGCTCTCTGCTCATTACCGATGACGCCACGATTGAAGTGAACGCCGATTATCTGAACTTAAATTACTCCACCGGAAGTAATGCCCTGCTGTCAGCTCATGGCCAGGGCTCGACAATTGAAAATCAGGGCGATATTACCACCCACGGAACAGTCAACGTTCTCCTTGCCGATAAGGGAGCGGAAGCGAGCAACAGTGGCAATATTCTCATCTACGGAAGCAGTGGCGATACCGGAGATGACCGTTCTGCCATCACCCGTGCAAATGGCGAAGATACGGTCGTACACAACAAAGCAGGGGCCGATATCACCCTCTTTTCTAACCAAACGCCAGAGTTCATTAACGGTATCAATATCTACCCGGAAAGATGGTATACCCACACGCTTTACGCCATGCTGGCGACCCAGGGCGGCAGCGTCGTTAATGATAAAGGAGCGACCGTCCATTTACAGGGCGCGGGAGCATATGGCGTCAGTGCCAGTGTAGGGACGGCGTTAAACGAAGGCGATATTTATCTGGACGGTTTTATCCCGACGCTGGACGATGAAAACAATATCATCAGCACAGACTACTGGCAGCCGACATACCTCTATTTGACCAGCTCGGCAATGGTTGCCGGTTCCTCAGACATCGGCTACGGTGACGCCACAGCCATCAACACCGGCACCATCACCGTCAACAACGCCGGGTTCGGTATGATGGCGCTCAGCGGCGGCACGGCCGTTAACCAGGGTACTATTACGCTGACCGCTGATGAAGGTGTGACCGGCGAGGAAAACCAACTGGTGGGGATGGCCGCATTAAACGGCGGCACCGTCGTGAACGACACCACCGGCACCATCAATATTGATGCCGACTACGGTCAGGCGTTCCTTAGCGACAGCAACAGCTACATCATCAATAACGGCGCCATCAACCTGAACGGCAGCCCGATGGACGAAAACGACCCACATATGGGTTCCATGCCAACCGACAAAATCTGGATACGGTCGCTGCCCGGCAGCGGCGACAGCGATAGCCAAACGTCAGAAGCGGGCTTTTTCACCACCGGAGCGCTGGCGAATTACGGCAATGAAACGCTGAACGGCGATCTCGATGTTAGCGGCTGGCTGTACAACGAAGCAGGCGCCACGCTGACCGTCAACGGCGATATGGCGATTAATAACGCTGGCAATATGGAAAACCACGGGACGATGCATGCCGATACGATCACAACGTATCACAGCCTGTTCAACCGCGCAGACGGCAGCCTGACCACTGACCTCCTGACGCTTAATGGCGATATCACCCTGTTCAACGAGGGCAGCTTTACCGGCTCAATTGCAGGAACCTCTTACGCCCAGGAAGTCGTCAATACCGGCAATATGACGGTGGCGGAAGATGGCAAATCGCTCATCAACGGCAGCTTTGCGTTTTATAACCAGGAAGGCGCAACGCTTACCAACAGCGGCAGCGCGGTAGAAGGCGGCGAAAACACCATCATCAACATGACGCGTACCAGCAGTTCCATCGCTCAGGTGAACAGCGGCACCATTACCGCCACCAACGGTTACAGCGCCATCACCACCGCGAATGCCAGCAACTCCCCGATGTGGATCTGGAACACGGAAACCGGCGTGATTAATGGTATTAACCCGGACGCCCCCCTGATCAACCTCAGCCGTGGCTATAGCTTTGGCAACGAAGGGACTATTAATGTCCAGGGCGACAATGCCGTGGCGATCAGCGGCGGCACCAGCAGTTATATCATCGACCTGGTCAACAGCGGCACCATCAACGTCGGCACCGAACAGGGGCAAATAGACGGAACCAACGGCACCGGACTTATCGGCATCAAAGGCAACGGCAACGCCACCACCATCAACAACACCGCCGATGGCGTGATCAACGTGTACGCGAATGACTCTTACGCGTTTGGCGGCCAGAGCAAAACCATCATCAATAATGGCGAAGTGAATCTGCTGTGCGACACCGGCTGCGGCATCTACGCCCCTGGCACTACGGGTACGCAGGACGATCACAACGGTACGGCGGATATCGTGATCCCGGATGCGATTGTCGCGCCGACGCAGGGTGATATTCCAGCGCCTCCGGCCGATCCGAACGCGCCGCAGATGTTAAGCAACTACATTGTGGGCACCAATGCCGACGGCAGTTCCGGTACGCTGAAAGCGAATAACCTGGTGATTGGCGACGACGTGAAGGTGAATACCGGCTTTACCGCAGGTACGGCAGAGACCACCGTCGTGGTCGATAACGCCTTTACCGGCAGTAATATCCAGGGCGCGGACAATATCACCTCCACCAGCGTGGTGTGGAACGCCCAGGGCAGCACCGACGGCGACGGCAACGTTGACATCACCATGACCAAAAACGCCTATGCGGATGTGGCGACGGAGAGTTCCGTCAGCGACGTCGCACAGGCGCTGGACGCCGGGTATACCAACAATGAGCTGTACAACAGCCTGAACGTTGGCACGACCGCAGAGCTGAACAACGCCCTGAAACAGGTCAGCGGCAGCCAGGCGAACACCGTCTTCCGCGAAGCCCGCGTACTCAGCAATCGCTTTACGATGCTGGCGGACGCCGCGCCGCAGGTGAAAGACGGTCTGGCGTTCAACGTGATGGCGAAAGGCGATCCGCGTGCCGAACTGGGTAACGACACCCAGTACGACATGCTGGCGCTGCGCCAGACGCTGGATCTGACCGCCAGCCAGAACCTGACGCTGGAATACGGTATTGCGCGTCTGGACGGCGACGGTTCGCAGAAAGCGGGCGACAACGGAGTGACCGGCGGCTACAGCCAGTTCTTCGGCCTGAAGCACAGCATGACCTTTAATGAGGGTCTGGCCTGGAACAACAGCCTGCGTTATGACGTGCATAACCTCGACAGCAGCCGCTCTGTCGCCTATGGCGATGTCAATAAAGTGGCGGATTCTGACGCCCGTCAGCAGTACATGGAGTTCCGCAGCGAAGGGGCAAAAACCTTTAACCTGATGGACGATGCGCTGAAAATCACGCCGTATGCGGGCGTTAAGCTGCGTCACACAATGGAAGAAGGTTACAAAGAGCGCAGCGCCGGGGACTTCAACCTGTCGATGAACAGCGGCAGCGAAACGGCCGTAGATTCCGTGCTTGGCCTGAAAATGGACTACGCCGGGGAAAACGGCTGGAGCGCAAGCGCCACGCTGGAAGGCGGCCCGAACCTGAGCTACACGAAAAGCCAGCGTAGCGCCACGCTGGCGGGTGCAAGCGACCAGCGCTTTAGCGTTGACGACGGCCAGAAAGGCGGCGGTCTGAACGGTCTGGCAACGATGGGCGTGAAGTACAGCGCCCAGGACAGCAGCCTGCATCTCGACGCTTATCAGTGGAAAGAAGATGGCATCAGCGATAAAGGCTTTATGCTGAACTTTAAGAAAACATTCCGTTAATTAAATAAACGCCACGGCCTGGAGAATATACATCATCTCCAGGCCGTTTTTTATTATGCTGAATCTACGCAAAGCATATTATCCGCAGAATAAGAAGTCCTTATCTGGACTACCTCGCTCCCTTATTAATTGATATGGTAACGTCCGCAAAATGGATTTTTCCATTTATCTCATACAATTAAAATTGTTTTATTTACAAGGATTTTGTCATGTTTAAAATTGCAAAGATTGCCGTTGTGGCAGGGATGCTGGCTACGCTCACCGCGTGTACGGGTCATATCGAAAACAAAAAGAATGATTGCAGTTACGATTATTTACTTCACCCGGCAATTTCTATTTCAAAAATTATTGGTGGTTGCGGCCCGGCCGCGGATCAATAATCGAAACCGTTGTCGCACGATACAAAAAAACCGGGGATTCCCCGGTTTTTTCATATGTATCATTGTAGGCCTGATAAGCGCAGCGCCATCAGGCTTCCGTGCACACATACGCGCCGGATGGCGGCGTAAACGCCTTATCCGGCCTACGGTGTTGTGCCATCAGGCACACAGGCTTTCCCGCAAAATACGTAACACCGTTTCTTCGCCGCTGCGGTTGGGATTAATACGAATCGCATAACGCGCCAGACCCGGACGGGCCGCACGAAACGTACCGGAAAGGCGATAAAACAATGGCGGGATTTCATACTTGGACTCCGCGCCTACCGGGTAAGGCAACGCCCCGCGCTTTTGCGCCTCCTCCAACACCTTTTCGGCAACGGGCTGGTGAAACTCCACAATCAACACTTTCGATTGCGCATTCGCAATCACCGCCTGCTTCACTTCCGGCACGGTCCCGCTGTTCAACAAGGCGAGTAAACGTTCCGTCACCCCTGCCTGCACAGCGTGCATCACTGGCGCGAAAACCAGGCCACGAAGCACCGCCAGCGCCTGCGCGCCCTGAATCTGGCTGCCGCCGGAATACATCGTCGCACGTATTCTGGCGATGGCTTCCGCCTCCCCCACCACCGCGCCGGTGCCTTCAGGCCCGAAGAGTTTAAAACAGGAAAACGTGGACAGCGTGGCCCCACATTCACAGCCAATACGCGCCACTTTCATCACCGCATAATTATCGTCGGTCAGCGTGGGGACGCCGCATCGCGCAAGCTCCGCCAGCACCCCGGCCAGAGAATAGCAATCCTGCGGTTGCTGACGCGTATGTTGCACCAGCGCCGCATGGGGACGATGCTCTGCGATAACCTGCGCTATCGTCGCCAGATCGTTGAAATCCGCTCTGACAAGCACAATCCCCATCTGCTCGACGATCCCCTGCGTTGTGGGATAAACCGGCGCATCATGCACCAGAAGGCGTTGCCCCGGTTTCAGCAGCGCGGCCAGCCCGGCCCGAATCGCGCCGGTTCCCGCGCCCTGCACCAGCACCGCGTCCTCAGCATGAAACGCCTCCGCCAGCACCTTTTCCACTTGCCGGGTGGTTCCCGGCTGGTTAAGCCCCGGACTTAATCCCAGATCGCCACCCTTTAAAAAATCCGCGCCTGGGAAATAACGACACACCGTGTCCACCAGCGCAAACTGCTTCTGCTGCGCCTCGGCGAGCGTCAGGCTTTGCAGGGGGAAGGTTTTCATTTAGACGCCTCCTCAGGCCGGAATAAACAGACCGAACCAGTAGAGAATATTCAACAAGATACCGGTAATCATCACGGCCACGACCGGCGCGGCCATCTTCTGCACCGGGCGCCCCAGCGACTCGTTGAGGAAGTAGATAGCAATCGCAATCGAGAATCCGGTATAACCCGCCATCTTGATCGCCGCAAAAATAGAGCCGATCAGTAGCGCGGTTTCCATCAGCATATTCATCGCGTTACGGATATTGTCCGACGCATTGCGCACCGACGGGTAGCGTCCAAGCCACTTCCCAATCGAGCGCAACAGCAGCACTTCCGCAGAAATCACGACCGCCCCCAGGATGGCGGCAATCCACGGATTCGGCGCCAGATAGCCCACGGAATACACAAAGGTAAAACCGGCCACCGCATACACGCCCGTCGCCAGCGCCGTTGTGGCGATCATCGGCACGAAGCCAAGCCCGCGCATGAACTCCGCCAGCGCCGCCTGATGAAGCAAGGTCTGCGACTCTTCAGGCGTAACGCCAGCAGAATAGGCTTTCTCAAGGGTAAAGATCGACACCTCGCTGCCGGCAAAAATATTCATACTGGCAACCGCCGCAATCAACGCGCCGACGATCGCGATATACGGTAAGTTTTTAATAATACGGGAGGTGCGCTCCTCAAAGACGGATAACCCACTGGTATCCATCTCCTCATCGCCACGGTGGCGCAGGTCGTGCGTAATCGCAATCGCCAGCAGCATCACCATGCCGATAAAAATCTCAATCGATTCCGGGTTCAGGTGCGGGAAGTAGCGCACCACCAGGACACGCGCCATCAGCACCACAACCGCAGCGATAAGACTGTGTTTCCAGCCGAATTGATAAAAAATCGCCACCAGCGGGAACAGCGCAAAACCGGCGACAACCGGGGAACTCAGCTCGCCAAGGCTCCCCAGCACGTCAACCGGCAAGGCGGTAAGCAGATGGTTCACCGGCAGCAGACAGGTCAGAATCAGCACGCCCCAGGCGGCACCAAGCCCAAACGCCAACAGGCTATTGATCGCCAGTACGCCAAGAATATCGGTAGGTAAAAACAGCAGCCAGGCGTTAAGCAGCCCCGTTTTGAGGGTAAATGAGATCCCCACCGACGCCACAAAACCGATACTCAAACCAAACGCGATACTCCCCGCCTCCCGGCGGTTCATATAGCCTTCGATCAGCTGCGGTAAGATCGGGCGAATCCCGTCATGGAAAACGGCGGCTGATCGATGCGCCAGTAGCGACGTCATCCCCGTCAGGCAAGCCACCACCAGAATCTGAATATACAGCTCCATAAGCATGCCTTTTATTTCAAGTGGTTAACCAGCATGGGAATCGCATGCTCAACATGTTCGACGGAGAGGCCAAACGCCACTTTCCCTTCCGCGACCATCTTTGCGATATGCTCGTCTTTCGCTTTAATACCCGGCTTAGCGATGGTGCAGCTTTTGTTGTAGCCAATCACCGCAATCGCTATCGACAACGCCGCGCCAGCGCCGGTATTACACGCGCCGATGTAATAATCCAGTTGCCCGGACTTCACTTTCATCGCCGCGTCCATATCGTTGTGAATGGACACGTCAAAGCAGCCGGGCGCCACGGTCTCGATGGTTTTTTTAATCTGCTCACGCTGTAAGCCAGCAACACCAATCTTTTTCATCTTTCTGTCCTTATTGGAAAAATTGTGAGGGGTTATCACGCAACATCGTGTCCACATCGGCCTGACTGAATCCTGACTGGCGCAGCTGTGGGATAAAGGTGGTTAACAGGTAGTCGTAGCCATTGCCGCCATTGGCTTTTAGATGGGAGCGGCGGGTAATATCCATCGAAAGCATCACGCGGTTGAGCAAACCACGCTGGCGCAGCGCATTCAGCATGTCGATGCGCTTTTCATCCGGGTAGTAGTTGTTTTTGCCGATGGTGTCGAACTGCACGTACGCGCCGAGATCGATCATCTGCAAAATGCCGTTGAGGTTATCTTTCAGATCGCAATGACCAATCACCACGCGGGAGAGATCGACGCCCTGCGCCTGCAACAAGGCCAGTTGCTCCAGCCCCATCGTACTGAACGAGGTATGGGTAGAGATGGGGCGTCCGGTTTCATTGTGGGCGCGCGCAGCGGCGATAAACACCTTCTCTTCCAGCGGCGTAATCACTCCTTCACTGGAGCCGATTTCCGCAATAATTCCGGCTTTCAGCGTCGTGTTATCAATACCGATGACAATTTCATCGATCATCTCCTGCGCAAGCTGCTCCACGCTGCGGGTCGCGACATGCTCAGGGAAAAATGCGTCCTGGTAGTAACCCGTACAGGCCACCACGTTTATCCCGCTATCCCGCATCAAATCGAGCATGAATTGCGGGTTGCGCCCCATATAGCGGTTGGTCATTTCAATGATGTTGCGCACGCCCAACGCCCGCAGATCTTTCATCTCCTGACAAATGAGATCGTACTGATCTAACCGGCAGTCGAGGTTATTTTTGAACCCGGAGAGATCGATGTGCAGATGCTCATGGGCCCAGGTGTAGCCTGACGTATCAAAATTCATACGGCGTCTCCTGTGAGCTGTAATGACGAAAAGAAAGAGGTGCCGTTTTGTGGCGCGGGCGCGCCAAAGAACTCACAGACCGTCGCGCCCACATCCGACAGCGTGGTGCGAAGGCCTAACTGAACAGGCTTCAGCCCCTGCCGGTAGACCAGAATCGGCACTCTTTCACGGGTATGGTGACTGTGACCTATCGTCGGATCGTTGCCGTGGTCGGCCATCACCAGCAGACAATCATCGGGTGTCATCTCGCTTGTCAGCCGCGCAAGATTACGGTCAACCACCTGCAAACGTTCCGCATAACGTGCGACATCCTGGGCGTGTCCCGCCAGATCGGTTTCCTGGATGTTGGTGCAGATAAACGCGTGCCGGGCGGCACTGAATTCATCGCGCGTGATATCCATGATGCGCTGGCTGTCCACCAGGTTTTGCCAGCTACGTCCGTGAGGGTTCGCCACGATATCCGCCACTTTGCCGATCAGCACGGTCGGCACGCCAACCTCATGCAGTTTTTGCGGTGCCTGAACCCGCTCATCCACGCCATAGCCCATATGAACAACCTGAAAACCGCTCTCATATGCGCCAGATCGCGGCGCATTGATGCCAATAAAACGCCCCTCTTTCGTTTCTGCGGCGTCCAGAATCCGCTGGCTGTCGTGAAGCGTGCCGCCGAATGCAATGACGCGCCCCACCTGCGCGTGTTCACGCACAATGCGGCCAATCTTCAGCACCTCGTCAAAGGCGATGGCGGAAAGGTTGGCGGTAATGTTGTAAACCTGCCCTAAATCCGCTTCGAGGTTATCGCCTATCGCCACCGACTCATTGACCCACAGAAACGCCAGTTCGCCGCCACGTCGCTCTACCTGCCAGCCCGCCGCCTTCAGCGCCAGCTCAACGCGATCAATCACCTCGCTAAACGGCATACGCAGCGGCGCCTGCGGACGCGTGCCTAAAATCTCCTGATGCCCCATGAAGGTATCCCCTCCTTCATGCTGCAATTCCGCGATCCCCCACACTGCCGATGCCGAGGGAGCCATAACGCCTGGCGCATAGCCCAGCGCGTTAATCAGCCCCAGCTTCTCCAGCGTCGGCAGATGTAGCTGCGGGAGCTGACGCAGAATATGTCCGCAGGTATTCGCCCCGACATCCTGCGGACGAACCTCCGCCACATCCTTCATTGCGCCGACGCCGAAGCTATCAATCACCAGCACCACAAAACGAGCCATTACGCCTCCAGTACGTTTCCGAGACTGTCATAACGGGCGACGATTTCCGCCGCGCCGCGCTGAATGCCAGACACCAGCACCACATCACTGCGCGTCACAAAAATTTGGGTACGAAAACAGAGCACCACGGCGCTGCTCACCGGAAACGTCCCTGCAAGCGGCAGGTAGTAGTCGATACTGCTGTCATCGACGGGTTCCAGCGTCGTCTTCGCGGGAACGTCGTTTTCCGGCGTAAAAACGAGCGCGTTGCGCGCATGTCCCCGGCGGTAATAGCCGCCGCCATAGCAGTAGCTGTTGCCACGAAAATGGTGCGAAATTTCACTCAGCCAGAGCATCGCAATGCGTTCAGGCTGATCGCCTTGCTGGTTCGACGGAATGGTGCCGGTCAGCGCATGGCCCGGTTCGGCATGGGTGACGCCATACCGCGCCAACAGCGGCAAAGACGCGCAGCTGGTTGCAGAGGGCGCATTAAGCTGCTCAATGGCAATCTCCTGTTCTTCCAGTTGCTGCCTCGCCTTGACCAGGGAATGCAGATTGGGCGTCGGCCTGGTCTCACCTGATGCGTCATCCCACAGCAGGCAGGGGAAATGCGTTAACCCCGTGACATGGAGCCCCGGCAGACGGCGAATGTCATTCACCGCGTCATCAAGGCGCGCCAGCGGGAAGCCGCTCTCCTGCCCCGGATAAAGAAAATCCTGCTCGCCGTAAATCTTCAGCATTACCGCCTGCACGCGCCCGGCCTTCACCGCCGCCGCCGACACTTCACGCGCCTTCTCCAGCGAAAAGAGCGTAATAATGTCCGTCCCTTGCTCCACCGCTTCGTCAATCTGCCGGGAGGGGATCTGCACTAAATGCCCCTGATGCGCCACCGGCAATCCGGCGCGGCGCATGACCCTGGCCTCTTTGTAATCCACCGTGACAATTCCGGCATATCCCAGCGCCAGCAGCTTTTCCGCCAGCCAGGGATTGCGCCCAAGCTGTTTTGTCATCAGATACAGCGTGATACCGTATTGATGGGCCGTATCAACCAGGCGCTTCCCGTTTTCCAGCACCTGATCAACATCAATCACCCAGCTGTCCGGGACGATCCTTCCCTGCTGCCAGAGTCGGATCGCGGCGGTAATCAGCGCCGGATTCTGGCGTTTCAATGCGTGTATAAACATCTTTGTGCCTCGATTTCTAATCCCTGAATTAAATATTCATTTTTTTGAATATTTAAGGTGTGGTACGTTGATGTACGGTGTTCCTCACGACGCTTCGTGCGCCACCATCCACAGCCCATATAGATTTGCCAACAAATAACCTTCCTCATTGGCATGAAGCGAAACCGTAAACTCCGCCAGCAGCGCCTGGTGCGCCAACAAAATCGCGGGCCAGTGGGGAGATTGCGTCAGTTCCGCCAGCAGCTCGTGATCCAGCGCGTCAATCACCTCTCCCCGGCGACTACGCATTAACGCGCTGGCCATGTGGGTTATCGCCATCGTTCCCTGCTCGGTATGCACCGGCAGCTTCCACTCCTCGTCCAGTCGTCTGACGACCTGCAACATGCCACGGCAAATATCTTCGTCGATAACCCCTGCGTCACACAGCAGGCTGAGTCTGTTTTCCATTTACAATGCCTTTGATTAACTTAGTAACTGGGTTCCTGTTCACCGCTGACCACACGTTGCTGATGGGCGAGCAGCGCCTGTTTGTCCACCACGGCGCGCAGCAGTTGCTGCATCGGGTAATCGTCCGACCGGGTCAGCACCACGGCTTCGGTGGCCTGCAAGAATCGGGGATCGCGGGTGAGCGGCGTCGCTTCTAACCCCAGCAATGCCAGCTCCGCTTCCGCCACCACATTCCAGATCACCGCATCCACATCGCCTTTCACAATGCGCTGAAGACTTTCGTGATAAGAGAGGTCTATCAGCTCCACATCACTTTTGCCGAAACAGGCTTCAGTCATGATTTTCTGATCTGCCGAACGGTTATCCAGCCCCACTCGCTTCACCCGGTCGGATTCGCCTTTACGGCAGATCAACTGGTGCTCGCCGACATAGGTGTGGGGCCCCAGTTCCAGCGCGATGCGCAACCCGTTTTGCGCCAGGTAGCTCTCTGCGGCCAGACGCGACACCACGGCCATGTCGTAGACGCCATTCAGCAGGCACTCAACCCGGATATCCGCCCCACGCATGTGCGCGTAATAAAATGGAATCCCTTCAAACTGCGCTTTCAGCCCGCTCGCCAGCCCTTCATACAGACGGGTGTACGGCAGCGGCATCGCGCAAACAACGTTGCTGATGTCCACATGCGACAGCAACGTTTTGTTATCCATCTCCACCAGGAAGCTGCCGTTGCGCCCACGACGCTCAATACGGATCGCCCCGGAGGACTCCAGCGTTTTTAATGCGGCCTGCGTTAACCCCACCGATGAGTGGCATTCATTAGCCAGTTCATCTATCGTTTTCAAACGGTTACCGCATTTCTCACCAAGCAGGTAGCGGGCCAGGGTCGTCAGCACGACCCCCTCTTTTTTGATAAATGTTCGACGCATCATAAATTTTCAGTAAAGTGAATATTTATATATTCATTAAAATGAAGATATCGCGCAATGACGATGTGCGTAAACGGCGAGACGCCTCACAGTTTTTCGTCACGGGTACGCAGAGAGACAAAAAAACCGGGAAATCCCCGGTTTTTTAATGTGTGGAGTCGCATCACTGTAGGCCTCGCCGTGTTTACGCCGGGTGGCGGCGTAAACGCCTTATCTGGCCTACGGCGCGGTGCGCATTACGGCTTGGCGACAAAGCCGATCGCTTCGTAGACCGCTTTCAGCGTTTCGGAAGCACGGGCGCTGGCTTTTTCCGCCCCTTCTTTCATCACTTTCTGCAAGAAGGCTTCGTCGCTGCGGAAGCGATGATAACGCTCCTGCAACTCGGTCAGCATACCGGAAACGGCTTCAGCCACTTCACCTTTCAGATGACCATACATCTTGCCTTCGAAATGCTGCTCCAGCTCAGGGATGCTCTGGCCGGTTACGGCGGAGAGGATATCCAGCAGGTTAGACACCCCCGCTTTATTCTGGATGTCGTAGCGCACTACCGGCGGCTCGTCGGAATCCGTCACCGCACGTTTGATTTTTTTCACCACCGATTTCGGGTCTTCCAGCAGGCCGATGACGTTGTTACGGTTATCGTCCGACTTGGACATCTTTTTGGTCGGTTCCAGCAGTGACATCACGCGCGCGCCGGATTTTGGAATAAACGGCTCAGGAACGTTAAAGATATCGCCATACAGCGCGTTAAAACGCTGCGCGATGTCGCGGCTCAATTCCAGATGCTGTTTCTGATCTTCACCCACCGGCACCTGATTCGTTTGATACAGCAAAATGTCTGCCGCCATCAGAACCGGGTAATCAAACAGACCGGCGTTGATGTTCTCGGCATAGCGCGCGGATTTGTCTTTGAACTGGGTCATCCGGCTCAGTTCGCCGAAATAGGTGTAGCAGTTCAGCGCCCAGCCCAGCTGCGCGTGCTCCGGCACATGGGACTGAACAAAGATGGTGCTTTTCTCAGGATCGATACCACACGCCAGGTAGAGCGCCAGCGTATCCAGCGTCGCCTTACGCAACTGCTGTGCATCCTGACGCACTGTGATCGCATGCTGGTCAACGATGCAGTAAATGCAATGATAGTCATCCTGCATGTTCACCCACTGACGCAGCGCACCCATATAGTTGCCAATGGTCAATTCACCTGAGGGCTGTGCGCCACTAAAAACGATGGGCTTAGTCATTTTTCGATTCCTGATTTTCGCTATGCGGAAGCCCGAGAGCGGGCAGAAGGTCATTAATAGTGTCGTAAATCACATCCGGCTGGCTAAGAGCGATTGATTCGCCATAGTTGTAGCCGTACGTGAGGCCGACCGACGGGCAGCCAGCCGCTTTTGCAGCCTGAATGTCGTTACGCGAATCGCCCACAAAGAGCATCTGTTCAGGCGCGACGCTCATCCGCTTTGCCACCAGCAGCAGCGGATCGGGATGCGGCTTTTTGTTCTGCACATCGTCGCCGCCAATAACCACGCTGAAGTATTTGGCGATATCCAGCGCTTCAAGCAGCGGCGCCACAAACGGCGTCGGCTTATTGGTCACCAGTCCAAGCGGCAGCCCTTTGGCATGCAGCGCGCCCAGCGTATCGGCTACGTGCGGGAACAGGAACGTCCCTTCTTCCGCCACATCGCCATAGTAGCGGTCGAACAGCTTACGCAAAATACGCACCTGCTCCTCGGCGGGGATCTCATCATCAACAGGCGGTTTGCCCATTGTTTTACGTAACGTAGCGCGTTCCTGTCGAGCCCAGGCGAGCGCACGCTCCATCAATACATCCGCGCCGTTACCAATCCAGGTAATTACGCGATCTTCGCCAGCGGTAGGCAGTTCCAGCGCGTATAACGCCATATCTACCGCAGCGGCTAATCCCGG
This sequence comes from Citrobacter sp. CK199, assembly GCF_030333285.1. Classification (NCBI taxonomy): domain Bacteria; kingdom Pseudomonadati; phylum Pseudomonadota; class Gammaproteobacteria; order Enterobacterales; family Enterobacteriaceae; genus Citrobacter; species Citrobacter sp. CK199. The sequence goes on from NZ_JAOWGF010000021.1 coordinate 53,778, forward strand.
CGCGCTGTCGACCAGCGTGCCGTCGAGGTCAAAGGCGACACCCCGAATATCCTGCAATTTATCCATGACTTACCTTTGCCAGTTCACTGCGCATTTCATCAATGACTTTTTTGTAGTCTGGTTGGTCGAAAATCGCGGAGCCTGCCACAAACATGTCTGCGCCCGCCGCGGCGATTTCGCCGATGTTGTTCACCTTGACGCCGCCGTCCACTTCCAGGCGAATGTCATAACCTGACTCATCAATACGACGGCGCACCTCACGCAGCTTCTCCAGCGTGTGCGGAATAAAAGACTGGCCGCCAAAACCCGGGTTGACGGACATCAGCAGGATCACATCCAGCTTATCCATCACGTAATCCAGATAACTCAGCGGCGTGGCCGGGTTAAACACCAGACCCGCTTTACAGCCGTTTTCTTTAATCAGCTGCAAGGTACGATCGACATGCTCGGAGGCTTCGGGATGAAACGTAATGATGCTGGCGCCCGCTGCGGCGAAATCCGGCACGATGCGGTCAACCGGCTTCACCATCAAATGCACGTCGATGGGGGCGGTAATACCGTATTTGCGCAGGGATTTCAGCACCATCGGGCCGATGGTCAGGTTCGGCACATAGTGGTTGTCCATGACGTCAAAATGCACGACATCCGCACCAGCAGCCAGCACTTTCGCGGTGTCCTCACCCAGGCGGGCAAAATCAGCCGACAGAATTGAGGGGGCAATCAAATACTGTTTCATCCGCTTCTCCTTGAGAATTATTTTTTCGCAGGCGTTACGACTCCTGGTTGGTACAGAGCCAGCAGTTCGTCCACCTTTTTACGTGTGCCGCCATTGCTGCTTATACTGCGACGCACTTTGACCTGAAAATGTTTCGCCGCTTTGTACCACTCGCGGGTATCGGGCGTGTCATGGTTCGAAATTAACACCGGGATCCGCTTGCTGACCAGCTTTTCTGCCATCTCCGCCAGGCGCGCCTGCTCTTTTGGGCTGAAGCTATTGGTATGATAAGCGGTGAAATTCGCCGTCGCAGAAAGCGGTGCGTAAGGCGGATCGCAATAGACCACAGAATTGCTATCAGCACGATCCATACACTCTTCATACGAAAGGCAATGAAACTCTGCATTCTGCGCTTTTTTGGCAAAATGGTACAACTCCGTTTCCGGGAAGTAGGGCTTTTTGTAACGGCCAAACGGCACGTTAAACTCCCCACGCAAGTTATAGCGGCACAGGCCATTGTAACCATAGCGGTTCAGGTATAAGAACAGGACCGCTCGACGGAACGGCTCCCGGCTCGTATTGAACTCTTCACGGAGTTGATAGTAAACCTCGGCCTGATTCGTCTCAGGCGTAAACAGCTCGCGGGAAGCCCGCACATACTCTTCAGTACGCGACTTCACGATGTTATAGAGGCTGATAAGGTCACTATTAATATCGGCAAGAATATAACGAGAAAAGTCGGTGTTAAGAAACACCGACCCGGCACCCACAAAGGGTTCAACCAGACATTCACCTTTCGGTAAATGCCGTTTGATGTCATCAAGCAGGGGGTATTTCCCCCCTGCCCACTTCAGAAAAGCGCGATTCTTTTTCATGCTGACTAACTAATTACACCTTCTCCGGCTGTGGAGAAAGCTCCGACAGCATCCTGCGCTTTAACATGACTATTACTTCAGATCGGCCTGCACCTGATGCAACGGTTTTGCCCACGGGTTTTTCGCCTGCACATCGGCTGGCAACGTAGACACCGCACGTTTGGCATCATCTTTAGACGCATACACACCCGTTACCAGAACATACCACGGCTGGCCGTTACGCGTCGTCTGATACACCACATAGTTTTTCAGGTTTTCTTTCTTCGCCCAACCGTTCAGGTTGTCGTAGTTAGAAGAACTGCTGAGTTGCAGGGTGTAATGGCTGGAAGGCGCAGACTTCAGCGAACCCACGTTACCTGTGCTTTTCGTACCAGCCGCACTGCCGGCTGCCGCTGTGGTTTGCGCTGGCGCTGCGGTTTGTGCAGGCGCAGTGCTGGCGGTGGCTTTCGGCGCGGTCGTTGCCGCTGGCGCGGAGGTTGCTGGCGCTTTCGTCGTCGCGACCGGCGCGGCAGGTTCGCTACGTTTCGGCTGCGTGGTCGGCTTCGGTTCCACTGGCGTCGCTTTCGCGGTGGTCTGCGGTTTCTTCGGCTCAATCACAACCTGCTTACGTTCCGGGCGCGTAGTGGTCTGACGCTCGCCCGATTGCGTCGTCGCCGTCTGACGCGGCGCATTGCCGTTGCGGATTGGCGCAACGGTGGCTGGTTCCGTCGGCAGCGTGGAGTTCGCCACCACATTGTTAACCTGTTCCTGACCCTGCGGCTGAGTCAGCGCATTGTTCAGATCGCCCTGAACTTCCACACGCTGTTGGCCTTCGGTCGCGGCAGGTGCCTGACCCTGCGTTGGCGTTGAGGCGATCGGCGGCAGAGAAACATCCTGCTGCGTGTTTCCGGCGGTCTGTTCAGCGTCTGGCGCAGGCTGCGTGGCGCTCGCCTGATCGGTCGCGTTATTGCCGGAAAGATCGATGTTCTTCTCGGCAGACGCCGTTTGATCGCTGGAAGAGGAGGGTGAAGGGGCTTTCAGCGCGGAGCCAATACCGATGATCAGCAGCAGCAACACCAGAACGCCGACACCCATCATGATGTACTGACGGGAAGCGGGTTTGCTGGCGGCTTTCTTACGTTTGCGGGGACGACGCTCTACGCGCTCTTCATCCACTGCATCATCGGATTCATAATCGTCTTCGCTGTACTGCTCTTCCTCACGCGCCTTTCGCGCACGCCCTGGACGACGATCGTCCGTATCCAGGTCGACGTCATCGAAATTGATCTGTGGATCATTATCGCGTTCAGAAGATTGACGAGTACGACCAGTACGACGATCGCTGGGATCGGGTTTCAGCTCGTCTTCTGGTTTGAATTCATCCATTTAACACCCCACTCAAAGGTTAATGCTTACGACGTTGCAGTTAACCTGAATTTAAATGACCAATACCGTGCAGTATCAGTCCGACCTTTCTTGTTGTTACGCCTGCTGACAGTCAGCAATAGCGCTGAGAACGATTTCGTGCGGCACTCCGCCGCGTACTTCACTTTTCCCTATCGCCAGCGGGAGCACTAAGCGCATCTCGCCCGCCAGGACTTTCTTATCGCGCAGCATGTGTGGCAAATACGCCTGAGCAGACATCTCACGCGGCCCGTGTACAGGCAGACCTGCGCGCTGGAGCAGCGTAATAATGCGTTGCGTATCCGCAGCGCTAAACTGACCGAGACGCTCTGACGTGCGCGCCGCCATCACCATACCAGCAGCGACGGCTTCACCGTGTAACCAATTGCCATAACCCATTTCAGCTTCAATGGCATGACCAAAGGTATGTCCCAGATTCAGTAAAGCACGTAAGCCCGTTTCGCGCTCGTCTGCTGCGACAACTTCGGCTTTCAGCTCACAACAACGGCGGATACAGTACGCCATTGCCGGACCTTCCAGACGTAATAACGCGTCCAGATTGTCCTCAAGCCAGGTGAAAAATTCACCGTCAAGAATGATGCCGTATTTGATCACTTCCGCCAGACCCGATGCCAGCTCACGCGCAGGAAGCGTTTTCAGACAGTCGAGATCCACCACCACAGAAGCAGGCTGGTAGAACGCGCCGATCATGTTCTTGCCGAGGGGATGGTTTACAGCGGTTTTCCCGCCTACGGAGGAGTCGACCTGCGACAGCAATGTCGTCGGGACCTGGATAAAGCGCACGCCACGCTGATAGCTGGCGGCGGCGAAACCGGTAAGGTCGCCAATCACGCCGCCGCCGAGGGCAACCAGCGTGGTATCGCGACCGTGCGGTTTTTGCAGTAACGCGGTGAAAACCGTATCAAGTACCGTCAGGCTTTTATACTTTTCGCCATCGGGCAGGGTAACGCTATCTACGTTAACCCCCGCCTGTTCAAGTACGCTACGGATCTTATCAAGGTAAAGGGGAGCCAGGGTTTCGTTGGTCACCAACATAACCTGATCGCCCGATTTCAGCGGTAAGAATGAAGCTGGTTCGTTAAACAAACCAGCCGCGATGGTGATAGGGTAACTACGTTCCCCGAGAGTAACTGTAATCCTCTCCATGACGCGACATCCACCTTAGTTACTTGTACCCGCTTACCGAGTATGTATTAAGCCAGAATCAGTTGCTTTCCAGCATATGAATAATCTGGTTTGCCACGACCTTAGCGCTCTGATCGTCGGTACGAATGGTCACGTCGGCAATCTCTTCATACAGAGGATTGCGTTCGTTGGCCAACGCTTCCAGAACTTCACGAGGCGGAGCTTCTACCTGCAACAGCGGGCGTTTCTTGTCGCGCTGCGTACGCGCAAGTTGTTTTTCGATTGTCGTTTCAAGATACACCACGACGCCACGCGCGGAGAGACGGTTACGCGTTTCACGTGATTTTACAGAGCCACCGCCGGTTGCCAGCACAATACCCTGTTTTTCCGTCAACTCGTTGATGACTTTTTCTTCGCGATCACGGAAGCCGTCTTCACCTTCTACATCGAAGACCCAGCCCACATCAGCTCCGGTTCGTTTCTCAATCTCTTGATCAGAATCGTAAAATTCCATATTGAGTTGTTGAGCTAACTGGCGCCCAATAGTGCTTTTTCCGGCACCCATAGGCCCAACCAGAAAGATATTGCGTTTCTCTGCCATTTTTTCGGTACTACTAAGACAATTCGTTAATGATAAACCCGCGTCGCAGACACCTTGCGCAGCAGGACATGAACTGAAACCTCATAAGATATTGCGAGAGTCAGACTGAAAATTATCTCAATACTCCAACGGGTTTGGCAACTGAATAAATTACCAAGACATATTGTAGACAACCCCGGAGGCAGCGTCGCCGGATAGCGACGAGAAGAACCAACTCTCAAATCGGTACTCCTTGTATGCTAAATACACCCCCACGTCAAATCCCTGAAACGTGTTCAGTGCAAAAACAGCGCGATTTCAGGCATAAATTATTCTGCCGCAACCAGTCTGGGGGTAATGAACACCACCAGTTCGCGCCGCTCGTTCTCTTTTCCATCATGGCTGAAAAGGGAACCAAGCCAGGGGATATCGCCTAACAGCGGGACGCTATCTTTAGCGGATTTGTTCTTGCGCGAAAAGATGCCGCCCAGCGCCAGCGTTTCGCCGCTTTTAACCTCGACCTGTGTGTCGATCTCCTGCTTATCGATCGCCAGCACTTCGCCATCCGCCTGCTGTAGCACCTGACCGGGAACGTTCTGGCTGATGTGAAGTTTCAGGCGAATGCGTCCCTTCGGCAAAACGGTGGGTGTCACCTCCATCCCCAGCACCGCTTCTTTAAACTCCACGGACGTCGCCCCGCTCTCGCCGCTGGAGACCTGATACGGGATTTCGCTCCCCTGCTTAATACTGGCGGGTTGCAGGTGCGAAGCCAGCAGTCGTGGGCTGGCGATAATATCAAGTTGCTGCTTCTGCTCCAGGGCGGAAAGCTCAAGATCCAACAAGCGACCGTTGATGCGCCCGATGTTAAACCCGACGCGAGACGTGGCGGCCGCGACGGACAGATCGCTGGCAAGCGACGTCACCTGCCCTGGCGACCCGGCCTGTTGCGCGTCCGCCAGCGTCCACTTTACCCCCAGCTCACGCAGGCTTTTTTCATTTATGGTGACGATATGCGCCGCCAGTTCAACCTGCTCAACGGGGAGATCCATTTGCGCCGCCCACTTTTCCAGCGCCGCCAGCGCGGCGTTGTTATCCCGAAGCAATAACCGGTTGGTGCGCTTATCTACCGTCATACTGCCTTTGGCGCTCAGCAGTTTTTCTCCCGCTTTTGCCAGTTCGGAGGCATCGGCATATTGCAGAGAAATACTGCGATCCTCCAGCGGTAAGTTGGCCCGAAGCCTTGCCTGCTCGGCCTCCTGCCGCGCGGCGTTTTCGTTTTGCCAGTGAACCGAGTGAACATGCAGAATATTCCCCTCCTGGCGCAGCACCAGCCCGGCGCTTTTTATGACCGTCTGCACCGTCTGCTTCCACGGCACATCCGTCAGACTCAGCGACAGCGAACCGCTGACGTCAGGCGAGACCACCAGATTCTTCTTCTCCTGCGCGGCAAGCGCCTGCAATACCTGAACAACAGGAACATCATCCACCACCAGCGTCACGTTTTGCGCTTTCCCCGCCTGTACGGCGGGCATCACGGCGATCAACGCTGCGGCTATCCATCGCTTCATTCACTTCTCCTTGTCGTTGCCACCGCCACTGTGACGGTTCACAGCCTTTACCGGTTGCAAGCGTTATGCTGTCTGCCGTCAGTCGGGAAATCGTCCAGCCGTTCTCCAGCACCTGATATTGTTCGACGCGCCGCCACTTCTGCTGGCTGTCTTTGAGAATGCCAGTCAGGCGCTCTCCCTGACTCACCACGCCCTGGTAACGCCACATCGGCAGTTCAGCGATCCGGCATCGGTCCTCCGGCGGTTTGAAGGGGTCGCGCATTCCGGTCAGCATCAGCAGGCAGCTACAGACCAACAGCCAGCGCTTAGTCATCAGTCAGCCGCTCCAGCTGTAGCGTCAACAGCAGCTCCGTCTCCTGCGGAACAAGCGAAAAGCGGTTAATGCGCATGCCACGCTCCGCCAGCCGACTGAACAGTTGCGGAACCGCCTCCCAGGAGGATGCCAGCGCCAGCTCGCCTCCCTGCGCGGAAGGCTGCCAGTGAAGAAGGCGTACCGGAGAGCACTGAAAATCCAGAGGGGAAAAAGGCACGCGCTTGCTGGCCGACGCTAAACGAGACATATCCATTGATGCGGCGATCTGACGCAGGCTTCGCCACTGCCGGTCGATAGCCGCCCGCTGTTGCGCCAGCGCCGTTCGTTGCCGCTCCTGTTGCTGCGCACCCGAAGAAAACGCGCATAAACACGCCAGTAATCCCAGCCCCAGGCTCCAGCCTAACCAGCAGAAGAGGCGGGTTCGCGGCAATAACCCGCACCAGAGGTCAAAAAGCGCGGCCATCTGCGAGGCTCCTTTTTAACGGGTAATGAAATTGCCAACGTCCCTGCGCATCCTGCTGCGTTGCCCCACTCCCGGCTAACGGGAAATCAGGATGACGACGCAGCGCGGTTTCCAGCGTGTTTAACGCGAGAAATGTCGTCGCGTATCCCTCAAGTTCCAGCATTCCCTGCTGCCAGGATAACCGGGTTAGCCACGCCTGCTCGGGCAACAGCGCCGCCATCCCTTCCAGCACGCTCTGCCAGCGCCGCGTCTGCTCATATTCCGTTTGCCGCTGCAACGCTTGCTGCCACGCGGTCTGCCGCTGCTGTAAGCGGGGTTGGATCGCCAGCAGCGCGGCCGCGCGCTCTTTCTCTGCGATCGGCCACTGCGCATCCGCCCGTTTTTGCGCCGTGAGCGTAACCTCATGGATGCACGCCAGCGCAATGGCCAGCAGCAGTGAACCGCTGAACATAACGCTCCAGAATCGCAGACATTCGCGCCGCCGGGACTGGCGCCAGGGCAAAAAGTTGACCGGATGACTCATCAGCACGGCGCCCCCATTGCTAATCCCAGTGCGATGGCAAAGGTATGGCCTTCCGGCGGAACGGGAGGCTGGCGAATGGCAACCGCGCACCAGGGTTCGAAGCCGCCCGCGCCGCACACCGTCAGACTTTCCGGCGCAATGGACAACGTCGCGGCAAGACTGTCGGCGCAGGCCGCCTCTTGTAGCGGTTTTCGTCCCCACGCATAGCGCGTCGCCCACAGCCACTGCTCTTCGTCACGCCAGGCCAGACACTGCTGGTGCGCCAGCAGATAAGGAATAAAGTGCTGTAATGCGCAGGCATCCGGCGTAATCGCCGTCACCTGCATTTTCAGTTTTTGCGCCAGCGTTAATAAGGTCGTCACCTCCTTGCTTTGGGCGGCGGTCACGTTAAATGCCGGAGTCAGGGTATCTTCGCGATAGTCAAAGCGCAGGGCGTCGGGGGGCATATCCAGCTCACGCGCCATCGCGCCGGTCAGCCACGCCGTTTGTTCACGTTCGCGCAGCGCCATTTCCGGGCGCGGAAAATGCTTTTGCAGCGTCCGGCTGGCAGGGAAAGAGAGATAAATATGATGCCGGTGAGGAAGCGAACGACGCCACGGAAGCAGCGCATCGACGAGCTGTTCAGGCTCGCGGAGATGCCCGTCAACGAAGGTACGTTCCGCCAGCGGCACCCGCCACCAGCGTTGTAAAGACCAGCCTGACGCGCCGCGAATCACGGCGACAGCCAGCGCCTCATGCTGCTGAATATGAAGGCCAATTTGCCAGAACCTGAAAGCCATTGCTTATGATCTCCTTATCAATGGTCGCTCTTACGGGTATATCAATGCGTCTGGCTTGCCTTTATACTACCGCGCGTTTGTTTATAAACTGCCCAAATGACACTAAATGGGAAATCTCCAGTGAAGTTCGTAAAGTATTTATTGATCCTTGCAGTATGTTGCATCCTGCTGGGAGCAGGCTCGATTTATGGCCTCTATCGCTATATCGAGCCGCAACTACCTGACGTCGCGACCTTAAAAGACGTGCGTTTGCAGATTCCGATGCAGGTTTACAGCGCGGATGGCGAGCTGATCGCGCAGTATGGCGAAAAACGTCGTATCCCGGTCACGCTTGACCAGATGCCGCCGGAAATGGTTAAAGCCTTTATCGCTACGGAAGACAGCCGCTTTTACGAGCATCATGGCGTCGATCCGGTAGGGATCTTCCGTGCGGCCAGCGTCGCGCTGTTCTCAGGCCATGCCTCACAGGGGGCAAGTACCATCACCCAGCAGCTGGCGAGAAACTTCTTCCTGAGCCCGGAACGCACGCTGATGCGTAAAATTAAGGAAGCGTTCCTGGCAATCCGCATTGAGCAGATGCTGAGCAAAGATGAGATCCTCGAACTTTACCTGAACAAGATCTACCTCGGCTACCGTGCCTACGGCGTCGGCGCGGCGGCGCAGGTCTATTTCGGTAAGACGGTCGATCAGCTCACCCTGAGCGAAATGGCGGTGATTGCCGGTCTGCCGAAAGCCCCTTCCACATTTAACCCGCTCTACTCGATGGATCGGGCGACGGCGCGTCGTAACGTGGTGCTGTCTCGTATGTTGAGCGAAGGCTACATCACCCAGGCGCAGTACGATCAGGCGCGCGGCGAAGCGATTGACGCCAATTACCATGCGCCGGAAATCGCGTTCTCAGCGCCGTATCTGTCGGAAATGGTGCGCCAGGAAATGTACAGCCGTTATGGCGAAAGCGCCTATGAAGACGGGTATCGCATTTACACCACGATCACCCGCAAAGTTCAGCAGGCGGCACAGCAAGCCGTGCGTAACAACGTGCTGGACTACGACATGCGCCACGGCTATCGCGGCCCGTCGAACGTGCTGTGGAAAGTAGGCGAAACCGCCTGGGACAACAAAAAAATCACCGACACGCTGAAAGCCCTGCCAACCTACGGGCCGTTGCTGCCTGCCGTCATTACCGGCGCGAATCCGCAGGAAGCCACCGCGATGCTCGCTGATGGCACCTCCGTGTCGCTGCGGATGGAAGGCGTTCGCTGGGCGCGCCCTTACCGTTCGGATACCCAACAGGGCCCGACGCCGCGTAAAGTGACCGACGCCGTACAGACAGGCCAACAAATCTGGGTTCGCCAGATGGGTGATGCCTGGTGGCTGGCGCAAGTCCCGGATGTGAACTCGGCGCTGGTTTCCATCAACCCGCAAAACGGCGCGGTTCTGGCGCTGGTCGGCGGTTTTGACTTCAACCAGAGTAAATTCAACCGCGCCACGCAGGCGCTGCGTCAAGTCGGGTCGAACATCAAACCGTTCCTCTATACCGCCGCGATGGATAAAGGTCTGACGCTGGCGAGTATGCTAAACGACGTGCCGATTTCCCGCTGGGACGCAGGCGCCGGTTCCGACTGGCGGCCAAAAAACTCCCCGCCGCAGTATGCCGGGCCAATCCGCTTACGTCAGGGTCTGGGTCAGTCGAAAAACGTGGTGATGGTGCGGGCGATGCGCGCGATGGGCGTGGATTACGCCGCAGAGTATCTGCAACGCTTCGGTTTCCCGGCGCAGAACATCGTGCATACCGAATCGCTAGCGCTGGGCTCCGCGTCCTTCACCCCGATGCAGGTGGCGCGCGGTTATGCGGTAATGTCTAACGGCGGTTTCCTGGTAGACCCGTATTTCATCAGCAAGATAGAGACCGACCAGGGCGGCGTGATCTTCGAAGCGAAGCCGAAAATCGCCTGCCCGGATTGCGATATCCCGGTCATTTACGGTGATACCCAGAAATCCAACGTGCTGGAAAACAATAACGTTGAAGATGTCGCCATCTCTCAGGAGCAGCAAAACGCCACCGTGCCAATGCCAAAACTGGAGCAGGCTAACCAGGCGTTAGTGGCGCAAAGCGGAATGCAGGAATATGCTCCGCATGTGATCAACACGCCGCTGGCCTTCCTGATTAAGAGCGCGCTGAACAGCAACATCTTCGGCGAACCCGGCTGGATGGGCACCGGCTGGCGCGCGGGTCGCGACCTGCAACGTCATGATATCGGCGGAAAAACCGGAACCACCAACAGCTCGAAAGATGCCTGGTTCTCCGGTTACGGCCCGGGCGTGGTGACTTCCGTGTGGATCGGCTTTGACGATCACCGTCGCGATCTGGGGCGCACTACCGCGTCCGGGGCGATCAAAGACCAGATTTCTGGTTACGAAGGTGGCGCGAAAAGTGCGCAACCCGCATGGGATGCTTACATGAAAGCCGTGCTGGAAGGGGTTCCTGAAGAGCCGTTGACGCCGCCTCCGGGCATCGTGACGATCAATATCGACAGAAGCACCGGGCAACTGGCAAACGGCGGTAACAGCCGCGCGGAATACTTTATCGAAGGCACTCAGCCAACGCAGCAGGCGGTGCATGAGGTGGGCACCACCATTATCGATAACGGTGAGACACACGAACTGTTTTGATCTTTTGCCGGATGGCGACGCCTGAGGCGTCTTATCCGGCCTACGTTTTGTTGTAGGCCAGGTAAAACGTCAGCCGCCATCCGGCAATATAAATTACAACCGCCCCTGCCCCTTCAGCCACTCACGGACCAGGAACAGCGCGCTGACGTTTCGCGCTTCACTGAAATCCGGTTCTTCCAGCAGATCCATTAAATGCGTCAGCGGCCAGCGCACCTGCGGCAGCGGTTCCGGCTCGTCGCCTTCCAGTGATTCAGGATAGAGGTCTTCCGCTATCACAATGTTCATTTTGCTGGAAAAATAGGACGGCGCCATACTGAGCTTTTTGAGGAACGTCAGATCGTTCGCACCAAACCCAACTTCTTCTTTCAGTTCCCGGTTCGCCGCTTCAAAAACGGTTTCGCCAGGGTCGATCAACCCTTTGGAGAACCCCAGCTCATAAGACTCCGTGCCCACGGCATATTCACGGATCAGAATCAGGTGATCGTCTACGATCGGCACAATCATTACCGCTTCACGAGTGGACGGACGCATACGCTCATAGACGCGGCGCACGCCGTTGCTGAATTCGAGATCCACACTTTCGACGTTAAACAGCCGGGATTTCGCGACAGTTTCAACTTTCAAAATAGTGGGTTTTTGTAATGATTTGCTCATCGTGAGAATCTATGCAGTGAAATCTGGTGCCATTGTGCGATATACAGCACGGTTTCGGCAATGTGAATTGCCGTTTATTTACATTTATGTAACGTAGTAAAAATTAATTCCCATTTAAAATTAAAAGTCAATAGGTTGAAATAACTCCAGGAATTTGCTGATATTCCGCTTTTGGTGGGTTTGCTATGATCCGCGTTCACTGGGATGCGCGTAAAAATGCTCAAGTTCAACTCCACGCTTGCCGATAGCCAACCACAGCATCACATTTATTCGACAGGGTGCGACTGACCACGCCTGACAGACTTAGTAAGATGGGGAAAGCATGAGCACCATTTTGATTTTCTTAGCTGCTTTGCTGGCCTGCTCTCTACTGGCAGGATGGCTACTCAGAGTAAGAGCCAGGCGGCAGAATCTGCCCTGGATCAGCGCCTTTTCAGACGCCGCGACGCGCAAGCTAACGCCGGAAGAGCGCAGTGCGGTTGAAAACTATCTCGACAACCTCAGTCAGATTCAGCAGGTGCCGGGGCCGACAGGCGCCAGCACCGCTCCCGTGTCGTTAACGCTGAATGCCCAGAGTAATAACGTCATTATTCTGACCCATTCCATTACGCGTTATGGCATCACGACCGACGATCCCAATAAATGGCGATATTACCTTGATTCCGTTGAGGTTCATTTGCCGCCGTTCTGGGAACAGTACATCAATGACGAAAATAACGTTGAGCTGATCCATACCGATACGCTTCCTTTGGTCATCTCGCTTAACGGCCACACGTTGCAGGAGTATATGCAGGAGACGCGCGGCTATGCGCTACAGCATACCTCCTCCACCCAGGCGTCGATTCGTGGCGAAGAGAGCGAGCAAATTGAACTGCTGAACATTCGTCAGGAAACTCACGAAGAGTATGCGCTCAGCCGCCCTGCGGGGCTGCGCGAAGCATCGCTGATTGTGGCCTCATTCCTGCTGTTCTTTTGTTGCTTAATTACGCCGGATGTCTTCGTGCCGTGGATTGCGGGCGGCGCAATTCTGCTGCTCGCCGCAGGTCTCTGGGGGCTGTTCGCACCGCCATCTAAAACCTCGCTGCGAGAGATTCACTGCCTGCGGGGAACCCCGCGTCGCTGGGGGCTGTTTGGCGAAAACGATCAGGAGCAGATCAACAATATTTCGCTGGGGATTATTGACCTGATTTACCCTGCCCACTGGCAACCCTATATCGCACAGGATCTCGGGCAGCAAACGGATATTGATATCTATCTGGATCGCCACGTCGCGCGGCAAGGGCGTTTTCTCTCCCTGCATGACGAGGTGAAAAATTTCCCGTTGCAACACTGGCTGCGTAGCGCCGTTATTGCGGGCGGATCGCTGCTGGTGCTGTTTATGCTGCTCTTTTGGATCCCGCTGGATATGCCGATCAAATTCACCTTGTCGTGGATGAAAGGCGCGCAAACCATTGAGGCCACCAGCGTTAAACAGCTCCACGACGCCGGAGTTCGCGTGGGCGATACGCTGCATCTGAGCGGCAAAGGCATGTGTAATATCCATCAGTCTGGTAGCTGGACTGCGCAGCCGAACTCCCCTTTTATTCCGTTTGATTGCTCGCAAATCATCTGGAATGACGCGCGGACGCTGCCGCTGCCCGAGTCCGATCTCGTCAACAAAGCCACAGCGCTGACCCAGGCCATCAACCGCCAGCTGCACCCGAAGCCGGAAGATGACTCCCGCGTTAGCGCGTCGCTGCGTTCGGCGATTCAAAAGTCCGGGATGGTATTGCTGGATGATTTCGGCGACATCGTATTAAAGACCGCCGATCTGTGCGCCGCCGAAGACGAATGCGTGCGCCTGAAAAACGCGCTGGTGAACCTCGGCAATAGCAAAAACTGGGCCGCGTTGGTCAAACGCGCGAATGCGGGCAAACTTGACGGCGTGAACGTTCTGCTGCGCCCTGTCAGCGCGGAGTCGCTCGATAACCTGGTGACGACCTCAACCGCGCCGTTTATCTCCCGTGAAACCGCGCGCGCCGCACAGGCGCTTAACAGCCCCGCGCCGGGCGGCTTCCTGATTATCAGCGATGAAGGCAGCGATCTGGTTGATCAGCCGTGGCCGTCGATGTCCCTGTACGATTACCCCGCGCAGGAACAGTGGGGCGCATTCCAGCGCCTGGCGCAGATGTTAATGCAAACGCCGTTTAGCGCCGAAGGGATCGTCACCCGTGTCTACACCGACGCCAACGGCACGCAGCACATCGGCCTGCACCGCATCCCGGATCGTTCCGGTTTATGGCGCTACCTTGGCACGACGTTGCTGATGCTCACCATGCTGGGCAGCGCCGCTTACAACGGTATTCAGGCGTTCAGACGTTATCAGCGTAACCGCACCCGTATGGCGGAAATTCAGGAATATTATGAAAACTGCCTGAATCCAAAGCTGATCGCCTCCCCGGAAAGCCTCATCTGACAGCTCACGGTATGCTACCCTGTAGCGCATATCCGGCAAAAGCCGCCAGGATTTGGCGGCAATCTCATCTGGAGAATTCCCATGCATATTGATATTGCCTGGCAGGACGTCGATACCGTTTTGCTGGACATGGACGGCACGCTGCTCGATCTGGCATTCGATAACTATTTCTGGCAGAAACTGGTGCCGGAAACCTATGGCGCACAGCAGGGAATCACTGCACAGGAAGCCCAGGACTATATTCGCCAGCAGTATCATGCCGTGCAGCATACGCTAAACTGGTACTGTCTTGATTACTGGAGCGAACGACTGGGTCTGGACATTTGCGCCATGACGACGGCACAGGGGCCGCGCGCCGTGCTGCGCGAAGATACCGTGCCGTTTCTGGATGCGTTAAAAGCCCGCGGTAAACGCCGCATTCTGCTGACCAACGCGCACCCGCATAACCTGGCGGTGAAGCTGGAACATACCGGTCTGGCATCACACCTTGATTTATTACTTTCCACCCACACATTTGGTTATCCCAAAGAGGATCAGCGGTTATGGCACGCAGTGGCTGAAGAAACGGGAATAAGCGCAGAGAAAACGCTGTTTATCGACGACAGCGAACCGATTCTCGACGCCGCCGCCCAATTCGGCATTCGTTACTGCCTCGGCGTGACCAATCCCGACTCCGGCATTGCAGAAAAGCAGTATGCACGCCATCCGTCGTTGAATGATTACCGCCGACTGATCCCCTCACTGATGTGAAGGAGACGCCATGAAAGAAAAGCCCTCTATTGAGGTCCGACTGGATAAATGGCTGTGGGCCGCACGCTTTTATAAAACCCGTGCATTGGCCCGCGAAATGGTTGAAGGCGGTAAGGTGCACTATAACGGGCAGCGCAGCAAGCCGGGCAAGATTGTCGAGCTGAATGCGACGCTGACCCTGCGCCAGGGCAACGACGAGCGGACGGTAATCATTAAAGGCATTACCGAGCAGCGCCGTCCGGCGAGCGAAGCCGTTACGCTGTATGAAGAAACAGCGGAGAGCGTGGAAAAACGCGAAAAAATGGCGCAGGCACGCAAACTTAACGCATTAACCATGCCGCACCCGGACAGGCGACCGGATAAAAAAGAGCGCCGCGACCTGTTACGATTTAAACACGGCGACAGTGAGTGACTGTCACCCGCAAGAGAGATGATTATGCCGCAACATGACCAATTACATCGTTATCTGTTTGAAAACTTTGCCGTGCGCGGCGAACTGGTGACCGTATCGGAAACCCTGCAACAGATCCTCGAAAACCACGCCTATCCGCAGCCGGTAAAAACCGTGCTGGCCGAGCTGCTGGTCGCCACCAGCCTGCTGACCGCCACGCTGAAATTTGCCGGTGACATTACCGTGCAGCTACAGGGCGACGGCCCGCTGAGCCTGGCGGTGATCAACGGCAATAACAACCAGCAGATGCGCGGCGTCGCTCGCGTACAGGGCGAAGTGCCGGAAAACGCGGATCTGAAAACGCTGGTGGGCAACGGCTATCTGGTGATCACCATTACACCGGAAGAAGGCGAGCGTTATCAGGGCGTGGTCGGTCTGGAAGGCGACACGCTGGCGGCGTGCCTGGAAGATTACTTCCTGCGTTCCGAACAGCTGCCGACACGCCTGTTCATCCGCACTGGCGAGGTGGAAGGCAAACCGGCGGCGGGCGGAATGCTGCTACAGGTAATGCCCGCGCAGAACGCGCAGGCAGACGACTTCGATCACCTGGCGACGCTGACCGGAACCATCAAAACCGAAGAGTTGCTGACCCTTCCGGCTAACGATGTGTTGTGGCGTTTGTACCATGAAGAAGAAGTCACGCTCTACGACCCGCAGGACGTTGAGTTCAAGTGTACCTGTTCTCGTGAACGCTGTGCGGGCGCGCTGAAAACGCTGCCGGATGAAGAAGTGGACAGCATCCTGGCGGAAGAAGGCGAGATCGATATGCACTGCGATTACTGCGGCAGCCACTATCTGTTCAACGCGATGGACATTGCGGAAATCCGCAACAACGCCTCCCCTGCCGACCCGCAGGTGCATTAATCACTAGTAAAAAGCCTGATGGCGAATCGCTCATCAGGCTTACTCATTTACAGGTCAGATAAGACGCATCCGCGTCGTCATCCGGCCTGCCCCGCAAAATTCCGCACTTTTTGTTCATTTTTTCCTTCGTGGTGAATCGATATTTTATATGTAAGGGTTTCGTAAATTTCTTACATGAATGCGATTACACTCACAACATTCCCGCAGAATACACTCATTTTTAACGTTTTAAGAACATTTTCCACAACAAAAAAGGGTTCTCTGCCATAATAAGCGCCGCTTCGTGACAGGAGTCACAGCGTTTTCGGTCAATCGTGATTTTGTCCAGATACGTAAATCTATGAGCCTCGTCGCGGTTAACAAACCCTAAAAAACCCTACAATTTCAGGTAATACATATTGGCTAAGGAGTAGTGACATGCGCGTTAACAGCTTAACCCCGCAAGATCTCAAGGCTTATGGTATCAATGACGTTCAGGATATCGTTTACAACCCCAGCTACGACCTGCTGTACCAGGAGGAACTTGATCCTACTCTGGAAGGTTACGAGCGCGGCGTATTAACGAATCTGGGCGCCGTTGCCGTTGATACTGGTATCTTTACCGGACGTTCGCCGAAGGATAAATACATTGTCCGTGACGACACCACGCGTGACACGCTCTGGTGGTCCGACAAAGGCAAAGGCAAGAACGACAACAAACCGCTGTCCCAGGAAACCTGGCAGCACCTGAAAGGGCTGGTAACTCAGCAACTCTCCGGCAAACGCCTGTTCATCGTTGACGCCTTCTGCGGCGCTAACGCGGATACTCGTCTCTCCGTTCGCTTCATCACGGAAGTCGCCTGGCAGGCGCATTTTGTCAAAAACATGTTCATCCGTCCTGCGGACGAAGAACTGGTGGATTTCAAACCAGACTTTATCGTGATGAACGGCGCGAAATGCACCAACCCGCAGTGGAAGGAACAGGGGCTGAACTCTGAAAACTTCGTGGCCTTCAACCTGACTGAACGCATTCAGTTAATTGGCGGCACCTGGTACGGCGGCGAAATGAAAAAAGGGATGTTCTCCGTCATGAACTACCTGCTGCCGCTGAAAGGCATTGCTTCCATGCACTGCTCCGCCAACGTGGGTGAGAAAGGCGACGTCGCGGTCTTCTTCGGGCTTTCCGGCACCGGGAAAACCACCCTCTCCACCGACCCGAAACGCCGTCTGATCGGCGATGACGAACACGGCTGGGATGACGACGGCGTGTTTAACTTTGAAGGCGGCTGCTACGCGAAAACCATCAAGCTGTCTAAAGAAGCCGAACCGGAAATCTACAACGCTATCCGTCGCGATGCGCTGCTGGAAAACGTCACCGTTCGCGAAGATGGCGCCATTGATTTCGACGATGGTTCCAAAACCGAGAACACCCGCGTCTCCTACCCGATTTATCACATCGATAACATCGTTAAGCCGGTATCAAAAGCGGGCCATGCAACCAAAGTCATCTTCCTGACTGCCGACGCTTTCGGCGTGCTGCCACCGGTTTCTCGCCTGACGGCTGACCAGACGCAGTACCACTTCCTGTCTGGCTTTACCGCTAAACTGGCCGGTACTGAGCGCGGCGTTACCGAACCGACGCCAACCTTCTCTGCCTGCTTCGGCGCGGCGTTCCTGTCGCTGCACCCGACGCAGTACGCTGAAGTGCTGGTCAAACGCATGCAGGCATCCGGCGCACAGGCGTATCTGGTAAACACCGGCTGGAACGGCACGGGCAAACGTATCTCCATCAAAGATACGCGCGCGATTATCGACGCCATCCTGAACGGCTCTCTGGATAATGCGGAAACCTTTAATCTGCCGATGTTTGACCTGGCGATCCCGACCGAGCTGCCGGGCGTAGAGACACGTATTCTTGACCCGCGTAACACCTACGCGTCACCGGAACAGTGGCAGGAAAAAGCCACCGCGCTGGCGAAACTGTTTGTCGAGAATTTCGAGAAATACACCGATACCCCAGCCGGTGAAGCGCTGGTCAGCGCCGGGCCGAAGCTGTAAAAAAACACGCCGGATGGCGGCTGCGCCTTATCCGGCCTACAGAGCACACGTTGTTGTAGGCCCGGTAAGCGTAGCGCCACCGGGCGCAATACCGGATGGCGGCTGCGCCTAATCCGGCCTACGGAGCACACGCTGTCGTAGGCCCGGTAAGCGTAGCGCCACCGGGCGCAATGCCGGATGGCGGCTGCGCCTTATCCGGCCTACGGAGCATACGTTATTGTAGGCCCGGTAAGCGTAGCGCCACCGGGCGCTGAGAAACAAAAAGGGAGGCATTTCGCCTCCCTTTTCTTATGCGTCTTTCGTCGAACCCGGTACGCGAGCGACCGGAATCGGCAGCCAGGCGCGAATAGAAAGCCCACCGCGCTCGCTGGAGCCAATCTCCAGCATACCGTTATGGTTATCCACAATACGCTGCACAATCGCCAGCCCCAACCCGGTGCCGCTGGTGCTGCGCGCGCTGTCGCCACGCACAAACGGCTGGAACAGGTGCTTACGCTGTTCCGGCTTAATGCCCGGCCCATCGTCTTCAACCTGGAACCAGGCGCGATGCGGTTCCGTACCGCTGCTGACCTTGATCCAGCCATTGCCATAACGGGCGGCGTTGACCACCATATTGGCGATCGCGCGTTTAATCGACAACGGATGCATTTTCACCTGAATACTGCCCGGTTGCAGAGCGGTATCAATTTCCCGCTCGTAGCCGCTTTCCGCCGCAATAACCTCACCCAACACGGCATTCAGATCGGCCATCTCCATCGGCATTTCCTGACCGGTACGCAGGTAATCGATGAATTGTTCGATAATGGCGTTGCACTCTTCGATGTCCTTATTAATGGACTCCGCGAGATAGCCGTCCTCTTCACCCATCATTTCGGTAGCCAGGCGGATACGCGTCAACGGTGTGCGCAAATCGTGGCTCACGCCCGCCATCAGCAAGGTACGGTCATCAGCCAGTTGCTTCACACCCGCCGCCATATGGTTGAAGGCGCGGGTCACAGAGCGCACCTCCGACGCGCCATACTCGCGCAGCGGCGGCGGAATCATGCCTTTCCCCACCTGCAACGCAGCATGTTCAAGATCGACCAGCGGTCGGTTCTGGATACGAATAAACAACCATGCGCCGCCTATCGCCAGCAGCATAATCGCCAGCGTATAGCGGAACAGCGGGGAGAAATCGCCCTGATGGATTTCCGTCAGCGGCACGCGCACCCAGATATTGGGCGACAGCCAGGTTTTCAGCCAGACCACCGGCGAACTTTTGTTGACCTCAACGCGCACTTCCGTCGGGCCGCCCAGCTGCTGCGCCATCTGATGGCTTAAGAATTCATAGTGTTGCGCCCAACGCAGCCCGGCCTCTTCGGCAGCCTCGTTGGAATAGAGAGAAATCCCCAGCTCACGATAGATTTCCCGGCGGAACGCAGGCGGCACCACCAGTTGCGTGCCGTCCTCCAGTTGCAGCTTATCGGTCATCAGCATACGAACTTCGTAGGCCAGAACCTTATTAAACTGCTGGAGGCTCGGCAGAATCGCAAAGTTCAGCACCACCAGATAAGTCGTCACCAGGCTGACGAACAGCAAGGTGACGATGAGCAGTAGCGTGCGGGCAAATGAACTTCGCGGTGAGAAGCGCATTCGCCTCATGCTTTAGAACCGTCCGGTACAAAGACGTAGCCCAGGCCCCAGACGGTCTGAATGTAACGTGGATGCGCCGGATCTTCTTCCACCATGCGGCGCAGACGGGAGATCTGCACATCGATGGAGCGTTCCATCGCAGAGTATTCACGACCGCGCGCCAGGTTCATCAGTTTATCGCGGGAGAGCGGTTCGCGCGGGTGGCTGACCAGCGCTTTCAGTACCGCAAATTCACCGCTGGTGAGCGGCATCGGTTCGTCTTCGCGGAACATTTCGCGGGTGCCGAGGTTCAGCTTGAACTTACCGAAGGCGATTACCGCTTCTTCCTGCGAAGGCGCGCCCGGCAGTTCGTTCGCCTGACGGCGCAGCACAGCGCGAATACGCGCCAGCAGTTCACGCGGGTTGAATGGCTTCGGAATGTAGTCGTCGGCACCGATCTCCAGACCCACAATGCGGTCCACTTCTTCACCCTTCGCCGTCACCATGATGATCGGCATAGGGTTGCTCTGGCTGCGCAGACGGCGGCAAATTGACAGGCCATCTTCGCCAGGCAGCATGAGGTCCAGTACCATAAGATGGAAGGACTCACGGGTCAGCAGACGATCCATTTGCTCGGCGTTTGCCACGCTTCGAACCTGGAAGCCCTGCTCGGTCAGATAACGTTCCAGTAGCGCGCGCAGGCGCATATCGTCATCCACCACCAGAATCTTATAATTCTCTTGCATTGTTTTACTCCCAAAGGTTCGCAACAATTGAATGTGTGTATTCTTAAAAAAGCTTACGTTCGTCACCAGCGAATTCTGGTATAAATTCCAGGCTAAATTGTTACAAAGCATATTTAACAGCAGCTTAAGTATACAATTAATCTTGCGACACATTATTTATTCTGCTGCGGCGATCACGTAATACGTATTGTGCGCATCGCCAAATAGTCAAAGGTAAATCAACGAGATGAAAACGCCCCTGATTACCCGGGAAGGGTACGAAAAACTCAAACACGAGCTGAATTATCTCTGGCGGGAAGAGCGCCCGGAAGTCACCAAAAAAGTGACCTGGGCTGCGAGTCTTGGGGACCGCAGCGAAAATGCCGACTATCAGTATAATAAAAAGCGCCTGCGTGAGATCGACCGTCGTGTTCGTTATCTGACCAAATGCATGGAAAACCTGAAAATCGTCGATTATTCCCCGCAGCAGGAAGGCAAAGTGTTCTTCGGCGCGTGGGTGGAGATCGAAAACGATGAGGGCGATATCCGCCGCTTTCGCATCGTCGGCTACGATGAAATTTTCGGTCGTAAGGATTACATCTCCATCGACTCGCCTATGGCGCGGGCGTTGCTGAAAAAAGAAGTGGGCGATCTCGCGGTAGTACACACGCCCGCCGGCGAGGCCAGCTGGTACGTTAATGAGATCGAATACGTAAAATAGCGCCGGAACAATCCGAAGCCCCCGCTGATGACTGGCAATTTTGCCAGTCAATCCGTATAACTATCCCCTGATTTTTTACTCAGATGAAACTAAATCCATGATGAATGATTCTTTCTGCCGCATTATCGCGGGTGAAATTCAGGCACGCGCCGAACAGGTAGACGCTGCCGTTCGCCTGCTTGACGAAGGGAACACCGTGCCGTTTATCGCACGTTATCGTAAGGAGATCACCGGCGGGCTGGATGACACGCAGTTGCGTAATCTGGAGACCCGTCTGGGATATCTGCGTGAACTGGAAGACAGACGTCAGGCCATTCTCAAGTCCATTTCCGAGCAAGGCAAGCTGACCGATGAGCTGGCTAACGCCATCAACGGCACGTTAAGTAAGACCGAACTCGAAGACCTCTACCTGCCCTACAAACCCAAGCGTCGCACGCGCGGGCAAATCGCCATCGAAGCCGGACTTGAACCGCTGGCCGACCTGCTGTGGACAGACCCGTCCCACACCCCGGAAACGGAAGCGGCAAAATACATCGACGCTGACAATGGCGTGGCGGACGCCAAAGCAGCCCTTGATGGCGCGCGCTATATTCTGATGGAGCGTTTTGCCGAAGACGCGGCGCTGCTGGCGAAAGTGCGCGATTATCTGTGGAAGAACGCCCATCTGGTCGCGACCGTCGTAAGCGGCAAAGAGGAGGAAGGGGCGAAATTCCGAGATTACTTCGATCATCACGAACCGATCGCCACCGTCCCTTCACACCGTGCGCTGGCGATGTTCCGTGGCCGCAACGAAGGCGTGCTGCAACTGTCGCTGAATGCCGACCCGCAATTCGATGAGCCGCCCAAAGAGAGCCACTGCGAGCAGATCATCCAGGATCACCTCGGCCTGCGTCTGAACAACGCTCCGGCGGATAGCTGGCGCAAAGGCGTGGTGAGCTGGACATGGCGCATCAAAGTCCTGATGCATCTCGAAACCGAACTGATGGGCACCGTGCGTGAACGCGCGGAAGATGAAGCCATTAATGTCTTTGCCCGCAACCTCCACGATCTGCTGATGGCGGCGCCTGCTGGCCTGCGCGCGACTATGGGTCTCGATCCGGGTCTGCGTACCGGCGTGAAGGTCGCCGTAGTGGACGGTACCGGTAAACTGGTCGCCACCGACACTATTTATCCACATACCGGTCAGGCGGCTAAAGCTGCGGTGGCGGTTGCCGCGCTGTGCGAAAAACACAACGTTGAGCTGGTGGCGATTGGTAACGGCACGGCATCGCGCGAAACCGAGCGCTTCTTCCTCGACGTGCAGAAACAGTTCCCGAAAGTGACGGCGCAGAAAGTGATCGTCAGCGAAGCCGGAGCATCGGTGTATTCCGCTTCCGAGCTGGCGGCGCTGGAGTTCCCGGATCTGGACGTTTCGCTGCGCGGCGCGGTCTCTATCGCCCGTCGTCTGCAAGACCCGCTGGCGGAGCTGGTGAAAATCGATCCGAAATCCATCGGCGTCGGCCAGTATCAGCACGACGTCAGCCAGACCCAGCTTGCCCGTAAGCTGGATGCCGTTGTGGAAGACTGCGTAAACGCCGTCGGCGTCGATCTCAATACCGCGTCCGTACCGTTGCTGACCCGCGTGGCAGGCTTAACGCGCATGATGGCGCAGAATATCGTCGCCTGGCGTGATGAAAACGGTCAGTTCCAGAACCGCCAGCAGTTGCTGAAAGTGAGCCGTCTGGGGCCGAAAGCCTTTGAACAGTGCGCGGGCTTCCTGCGCATCAACCACGGCGATAACCCGCTGGATGCCTCTACCGTTCACCCGGAAGCCTACCCGGTGGTCGAGCGTATTCTTGCCGCCACCCAACAGGCGCTGAAAGCGCTGATGGGCAACAGCAGCGAGCTACGCAATTTGAAAGCGGTGGATTTCACCGACGACAAATTCGGCGTGCCAACCGTTACCGACATCATCAAAGAGCTGGAAAAACCGGGCCGCGACCCGCGTCCAGAGTTCAAAACCGCGCAGTTTGCTGATGGCGTAGAAACCATGAACGACCTGCAACCGGGCATGATTCTGGAAGGCGCCGTAACCAACGTCACCAACTTTGGCGCGTTTGTGGATATCGGCGTACATCAGGACGGTCTGGTGCACATCTCTTCCCTGTCGAATAAGTTCGTCGAAGATCCACACACCGTGGTGAAAGCGGGCGACATCGTGAAGGTGAAAGTGCTGGAGGTTGACCTGCAACGTAAGCGCATCGCGCTGACCATGCGTCTGGACGAGCAGCCGGGTGAAACCAACGCCCGTCGCGGCGGCGGCAACGATCGCGCCCAGGGCAACCGCCCGGCGGCAAAAGCGGCGAAGCCGCGTGGTCGTGACGCGCAGCCTGCGGGCAACAGCGCCATGATGGACGCGCTGGCGGCCGCAATGGGTAAAAAACGCTAATCAAGCCTTATGCTTGTAGGCCGGATGAGGTATCTATACCGCCATCCGGCCGTTATATTTGAAATTAACAATTAAATCTTACGAATTAAATTGCTTAATTCATTACCCGCCTGTTGCCAGCACTGGTAATTATCAATTCATTAACAGATGAAACCTTAATTAAACATTAGCAACGCTGAATAATGTTTAAATCAACACGTTCTTTTTAAGACGAATAAATGTTGAGCCATGTCAAAACTGACTCAATTTATTATCCATTTCTACATTCCGTCACATTTTAATCATTGATGATAAAAACCATTCTCATTATCATTGTCTTGTTGATTATTTAATCTTTCTTTCGTTGGCTAATCATCTGGTCTTATGCCGCCTCCTGAGCGCGCATGAGGTATACGTCCAGTTAGCGAGAAACAAGTAGGCCCCCTATGCAATTCATTCCAGACACGGCGTGGAAAATTACCGGCTTTTCCCATGAAATCAGCCCGGCATATCGTCAGAAACTGCTTTCACTCGGCATGTTGCCAGGTTCTTCATTTAACGTAGTGCGCGTCGCCCCATTAGGCGATCCTATTCATATCGAAACTCGCCGCGTGAGCCTGGTATTACGTAAGAAAGATCTGGCGTTATTAGAAGTGGAAGCGGTTTCCTGTTAATTCGGTGAGTCTATAAAAATGAAAAAATTAACCATTGGTTTAATTGGTAATCCAAATTCCGGCAAGACAACATTATTTAACCAGCTCACCGGCGCGCGTCAGCGTGTGGGGAACTGGGCGGGTGTTACCGTTGAACGCAAAGAAGGTCAGTTCGCAACAACCGACCATCAGGTCACGCTGGTCGATTTACCCGGCACCTATTCACTGACCACCATTTCGTCACAAACTTCCCTCGATGAACAAATCGCCTGCCATTACATTCTGAGCGGCGACGCAGACCTGCTGATCAACGTGGTGGATGCCTCTAACCTTGAGCGCAACCTCTACCTGACGCTGCAACTGCTTGAGCTGGGCATTCCCTGCATTGTGGCGCTCAACATGCTCGACATCGCGGAGAAACAGCAGGTTCGCATTGATATCGACGCGCTGTCCGCACGCCTTGGTTGCCCGGTTGTGCCGTTGGTTTCCACACGCGGCCGTGGGATTGAAGCCCTGAAACTGGCTATCGATCGCTATAAAGAAAACGAAAACGTTGAGCTGGTACATTATGCTCAGCCGTTGCTGCGCGAGGCCGAATCGCTGGCCGACGTCATGGCGGCGGATATGCCGGCGCAACAGCGCCGCTGGCTGGGCTTGCAGATGCTGGAAGGCGATATCTACAGCCGCGTTTACGCCGGTAATGCCGCGCAAAACCTTGAGGCGTCGCTCACTCGCCTGAGTAAAGAGATGGATGACCCGGCGCTGCACATCGCCGATGCGCGTTATCAGTGCATCGCCGCGATTTGCGACGTGGTCAGCAACACCCTGACGGCGGAACCCAGCCGTTTCACCGCAGCGGTAGATAAGGTCATCCTGAACCGTTTCCTCGGGTTGCCGATTTTCCTGTTCGTCATGTACCTGATGTTCCTGCTCGCCATTAACATTGGCGGCGCGCTGCAACCGCTGTTCGACGTGGGTTCCGTGGCGCTCTTTATACACGGCATACAGTGGATCGGCTACACGCTGCATTTCCCGGACTGGCTCACCATTTTCCTCGCGCAGGGGCTGGGCGGCGGTATCAATACCGTTCTGCCGCTGGTGCCGCAGATCGGCATGATGTACCTGTTCCTCTCTTTCCTGGAGGACTCCGGCTACATGGCGCGCGCGGCGTTCGTTATGGACCGTCTGATGCAGGCGCTGGGGCTGCCGGGTAAATCGTTCGTGCCGCTGATTGTCGGCTTTGGCTGTAACGTCCCGTCCGTGATGGGCGCCCGTACCCTGGACGCGCCGCGTGAACGCCTGATGACTATTATGATGGCGCCGTTTATGTCCTGCGGCGCACGTCTGGCGATTTTCGCCGTGTTTGCCGCCGCGTTCTTTGGGCAAAACGGCGCGCTGGCGGTTTTCTCGCTGTATGTATTGGGTATCGTGATGGCGGTACTGACCGGCCTGATGCTTAAACACACGATTATGCGCGGCGAAGCCTCTCCGTTCGTGATGGAACTGCCGGTCTACCATGTGCCGCACATCAAAAGCCTGGTGATCCAGACCTGGCAACGCCTGAAAGGCTTTGTGCTGCGTGCCGGTAAGGTCATCATCATCGTCAGTATTTTCCTCAGCGCGTTTAACAGCTTCTCCCTGAGCGGAAAAATCGTCGATAACATCAACGACTCTGCGCTCGCGTCCATCAGCCGCGTGATTACGCCTGTCTTTAAACCGATTGGCGTTCATGAAGATAACTGGCAGGCGACCGTTGGCCTGTTCACCGGCGCAATGGCGAAAGAGGTGGTGGTAGGGACGCTGAACACCCTCTATACCGCTGAAAATATTCAGGAAGAAGAGTTTAATCCGGCTGACTTCCATCTCGGCGACGAGCTGCTGGGCGCGGTCGATGAAACCTGGCAAAGCCTGAAAGACACCTTCAGCCTTAGCGTACTGGCTAACCCAATCGAAGCCAGCAAAGGCGACGGTGAAATGGCGACCGGGGCGATGGGCGTGATGGACGCGAAGTTTGGCAGCGCCGCTGCCGCATACAGCTATCTGATTTTCGTTCTGCTGTATGTACCGTGCATCTCGGTGATGGGGGCTATCGCGCGTGAATCCAGCCGAGGCTGGATGAGCTTCTCGATTCTGTGGGGGCTGAATATCGCCTACTCGCTGTCTACCCTGTTCTATCAGGTTGCAAGCTTTAGCCAGCATCCGACCTATAGCCTGGTCTGCATTCTGGCGGTCATCCTGTTTAACATCGTGGTGCTGGGGCTGTTACGACGCGCCCGCAGCCGGGTGGATATCGAACTGCTGGCAACGCGTAAAACGGCCAGCGCCTGCTGCGCAAGCCCTGTCGGCAACTGTCACTAAGGTTGAGAACAATGGCGTCACTTATTCAGGTTCGTGATTTACTGGCTTTGCAGGGGCGTATGGAGGCAATGCAGATTAGCCGCACGCTGCATACGCCGCAGCCGATGATCGACGCGATGCTGAATCAGCTGGAGAATATGGGCAGGGCCGTGCGGATTCAGGAAGATCCCGACGGCTGCCTGTCCGGTAGCTGCAAAAGCTGCCCGGAAGGAAAAGCCTGTCTCCGGGAGTGGTGGACGTTGCGTTAACGTTCTGCCGGATGGCGAACGGTAGCTAACCTGTAGGCCGGATAAGGCGTTTACGCCGCTATCCGGCACTGCATAGACAATAATTATATCTTCTGCTTTAACGCCATCAACGCCTGACAAAATTCGCCGGGATGCGAAATAAACGGCGCATGGGCGGCCTTTGCAAACACCTGAGATTCACTCTCCGGCCATGCGGCATCCAGCATCGGCACGACTTTGCGCGGCACCAGACCATCCAGATAACCATACAGACGCAGGAACGGCATGGTCAGCGATTTAAGCGGCTCGCGCAGGTCGGCCGTTTTCAATATCTCCAGCCCACCGTTCAGTACCGCAACCTCCGGCATCGGCAACGCCAGCACGGCACTTTTCAGCGTGCGGGCATCCTGACGCGCGGTTTCGGTGCCTAACGTTTGCAGCGCCAGAAAACGCTCCACCGTACGCTGGAAATCTTCGCTGAGCTGCTGTTGAAATCCCGCCAGGATATCCGGCTTAATACCCGGCCACGCTTCGCGAGCACTGAAACAGGGCGATGATGCGACGGTCACCAGCGCCTGAACGCGTTCAGGATGGGTTAACGCCACCTGGCTCGCCACCAGCCCTCCCAGACTCCAGCCAAGCCAGACGGCTTTATCAGGCGCCTGTTTCAGCACATGCTTCGCCATCTGCTCCAGCGACATCGCGCCAAAACCCTGGCTGCGGCCAAATCCGGGTAAATCGACAAGATGCAGCGTGAAATGCGCGCAGAGTTCCTCACGAATGCAATTCCACACTTCCGCATTCAGTCCCCATCCGTGCAGCAGCACAAGATGGCAATTTCCCTGACCTTCAGTCTGCCACCAGATGTCATTCATCAGTTACTGTTCTCTTTTGGCTAACAAGGATGAACATATGCTAACAGTACCGGGATTATGCTGGCTATGCCGAATGCCGCTGGCGTTGAGTCACTGGGGGATTTGTTCGGTTTGCACGAGAGCGGCGCGTCGCCGCGTCAGCCTGTGCCCGCAGTGTGGATTACCCGCTGCGCACGTCGCCATTCCCTGCGGGCGTTGTCTGCAAAAACCCCCGCCGTGGCAGCGTCTGGTGACGGTCAGCGACTACGTACCGCCGCTGAGTTTACTTATCCACCAGCTAAAATTCTCTCGCCGCAGCGACGTCGCCGCCGCCCTTTCACGCCTGCTGTTGCTGGAAGTCTTACACGCGCACCGCGCATCGACGCTTCCGCTACCGGATCGCTTAGTCAGCGTGCCGCTCTGGCAGCGCCGTCACTGGCGCAGGGGATTTAACCAAAGCGATCTGCTGTGTCGCCCCCTGGCGCGCTGGCTGGGCTGCGGCTGGGACAGCCGAAGCGTCACGCGCCTTCGCGCCACCGCCACTCAGCACCATCTCAGCGCCCGATTGCGCAAACATAACCTGAAAAATGCGTTTCGCCTTGAATTGCCGGTACAGGGACTCCATATGGTCATTGTGGATGATGTCATCACTACCGGAAGTACCGTCGCGGAGATCGCGCAGCTGCTTTTGCGCAACGGCGCGGCGACTGTCCAGGTATGGTGCCTGTGTCGAACCTTGTAGAGCCTCGATGATGGGCGTATTATAACCAAGTAAAATAGTCAACTATTAGGCCATTACTATGATCCATATTTCCGATGCTGCACAAGCGCACTTTGCCAAACTGCTGGCAAATCAGGAAGAAGGGACACAAATCCGCGTATTTGTGATCAATCCCGGTACGCCTAACGCTGAATGCGGCGTTTCTTATTGTCCGCCGGACGCCGTGGAAGCAAGCGACACTGCCCTGAAATTTGACCTGCTGACCGCTTATGTTGATGAACTGAGCGCGCCGTATCTGGAAGATGCCGAGATCGATTTCGTCACCGATCAGCTGGGTTCTCAGCTGACGCTGAAAGCGCCAAACGCCAAAATGCGTAAGGTTGCTGATGATGCGCCGCTGATGGAACGTGTGGAGTACATGCTGCAATCACAGATCAACCCGCAGCTTGCCGGTCACGGCGGTCGCGTCTCTCTGATGGAGATCACCGACGAAGGCTACGCCATTTTGCAGTTTGGCGGCGGCTGTAACGGTTGCTCGATGGTCGATGTGACCCTGAAAGAAGGGATCGAGAAGCAGCTGCTGAATGAATTCCCTGAGCTGAAAGGCGTTCGCGATCTGACCGAACACCAGCGCGGCGAGCACTCTTACTACTAAGATTCTGCCCGGTGGCGCGTCGCTTACCGGGCCTACAATGCATATCCCGTAGGCCGGATAAGGCGTTTACGCCGCCATCCGGCGTTTTGCCCGGTGGCGCGTCGCTTACCGGGCCTACAATGTATATCCCGTAGGCCGGATAAGGCGTTTACGCCGCCATCCGGCGTTTTGCCCGGTGGCGCGTCACTTACCGGGCCTACAATGTATATCCCGTAGGCCGGATAAGGCGTTTACGCCGCCATCCGGCGTGATGATATCTTCCGCTTTTCTCCTCCGATAACATGACCTGCCTCTCATAATTTAAATTTTGCCTGCCAGGGTGATTCTCAATCGCTATATGTTACCCGTATCATTCATATGGGCACCAAACATCCCCATAACAGCCGACTAAACCAGATAGTGTTAAAGTCAATCAGTGTTGGTGCCGTTACGCTTCTGTTCCCGGTTGGGACAAGCGGAATTTTTCGTCGACACACCGACGTTACCCATAACAAATGAAAGGCCAGGTAAATCATGCCATTAGTCATCGTCGCTATCGGTGTAATTTTGTTATTACTCCTGATGATCCGCTTCAAAATGAACGGTTTCATCGCTCTCGTCCTGGTGGCACTTGCTGTTGGATTGATGCAAGGAATGCCGCTGGATAAAGTCATTGGCTCTATTAAAGCTGGTGTTGGTGGTACTCTTGGTAGCCTCGCCCTGATTATGGGTTTCGGCGCCATGCTGGGCAAAATGCTGGCAGACTGCGGCGGCGCACAGCGCATCGCGACCACGCTGATTGCCAAATTTGGTAAAAAACACATCCAGTGGGCAGTGGTATTAACCGGCTTCACGGTAGGTTTCGCACTGTTCTATGAAGTGGGCTTCGTGCTGATGCTGCCGCTGGTATTCACCATCGCAGCGGCGGCCAGCATTCCTTTGCTGTATGTCGGCGTACCGATGGCGGCAGCGCTGTCCGTTACCCACGGCTTCCTGCCTCCGCACCCAGGCCCGACCGCCATCGCCACGATCTTCCACGCCGATATGGGTAAAACCCTGCTGTTCGGTACGATTCTGGCTATCCCGACCGTAATTCTCGCAGGCCCGGTATTTGCCCGCTTCCTGAAAGGCATCGATAAGCCGATCCCGGAAGGTCTGTACAGCGCAAAAAACTTTACTGAAGAAGAGATGCCTGGCTTTGGCGTCAGCGTCTGGACTTCTCTGGTGCCGGTTATTTTAATGGCCATGCGCGCCGTTGCAGAAATGGTGCTGCCAAAAGGTCATGCCTTCCTGCCGGTTGCTGAGTTCTTTGGCGACCCGGTAATGGCAACGCTGATTGCGGTACTGATTGCGATGTTCACGTTCGGTCTGAACCGTGGCCGCTCAATGGATCAGATTAACGACACGCTGGGTTCCTCAATCAAAATCATCGCGATGATGCTGCTGATCATCGGCGGCGGCGGCGCATTCAAGCAGGTACTGGTTGATAGCGGCGTAGACAAATACATCGCGTCCATGATGAACGAAACCAACGTTTCTCCGCTGTTCATGGCGTGGTCCATCGCTGCCGTACTGCGTATCGCGCTCGGTTCTGCCACCGTGGCCGCAATTACCGCGGGTGGTATCGTGGCGCCGCTGATTGCGACGACGGGCGTAAGCCCTGAGCTGATGGTTATCGCCGTCGGTTCCGGTAGCGTCATTTTCTCTCACGTAAACGATCCTGGCTTCTGGCTGTTCAAAGAGTATTTCAACCTGACCATCGGCGAAACCATCAAGTCCTGGTCAATGCTGGAAACTATTATCTCCGTCTGCGGCCTGATTGGGTGTCTGCTGCTGGGAATGGTGGTGTAACCGAGACGGCCTGTAGCCGGATAAGGCAAAGCCGCCATCCGGCAATGTGCGCCAGAATTGCCTGATGGCGCAGCGCTTATCAGGCCTACGTGTTGTCACCATAAAAAAGCCGGGAATTTCCCGGCTTTTTTTACTTCTTCTTCGCGGCCGCTTTTCGCCGTTTGTCCAAATCTTTAAGCAGTTTATTCACCTTGTCATCGGCAAACATCTTCTCAAGCGTCGTGGACAACTTGCGCCGCCAGTTCTTGTACTGGTCGCTGGTGCCTGGAATATTGACCGGCTCCGCCATGTCCAGCCAGTCTTCCGGCTGCAACCCCAGCAATGCGCTATGGCTGTCCGCAATGTAACGCTGCATTCCACGGTTGAGGATCGGCGTCATCGACATCAGCGACGCCTTATGCCCCGCGCGTTTCGGCAGGCAACCGTATTTGTGCAGCGCGTCCAGCAGACCCTGCTTCGCCAGCTCACGATCCTGATACAGCCCGCGCAATATCACTTCATCCGGGTAAAGCCCCAGCGTTTTGCCGAGCGTCAGGTCGCCGCTGTCCCAGTAGCCACGCAGCGTAGGAAGGTCATGCGTCGTCGCGACTGCCATTGATTGTTCCGGGTACGCTTTCGGCGCGCGGAAGTTCTTCTCATGATCATTCTCGAAATAGAGCACTTTATACGAGTAAACGCCGCTATCGCGCAGTTTACCCACGATTTCCACCGGCACCGTCCCCAGATCTTCGCCAATCACCATGCAGCGATGACGTTTACTTTCCAGCGCCAGAATAGAGAGCAGGGCGTCCACCGGGTAATGCACATACGCCCCGTGATCCGCCGTTTCACCGTAAGGAATCCACCACAGACGCAGCATCGACATAACATGATCGATACGCAAAGCGCCGCAGTTCTGCATATTGGCGCGCAGCAGTTCAATAAACGGCTCATAGGCGCGAGCGGCGATGATGTGCGGGTCCATCGGCGGCAGTCCCCAGTTCTGCCCCAGAGGGCCGAGGATATCCGGCGGCGCGCCCACCGACGCTTTCAGACAATACAGCTCACGATCGCACCAGGTTTCCGCCCCGCCTTCCGCAACCCCTACCGCCAGATCGCGATACAGGCCAATCGGCATATCATAACCCTGGCATACCGTCCAACAGGCGGCAAACTGGGTATACGCCAGCCACTGTAACCAGAGGTAAAAGTCCACCTCATCGCGGTGATCTTCACAGAACTGTTTCACTTCCGGCGAGTTCACTGACTGATACGCTTCCGGCCAGACCGGCCAGCCCCAGCGCAATTCATCTTCCTTCACCTGATGCGCGTGCAGCGCGTCAAATGCCGCCTGCCAGTACAGGCTGTCGCCTTCCTGGGCGACAAAGTGGCGAAACGCCGCCATCTGTTCATCATCACGAAGCGCAAAACCTTTCCATGCCATCCGCAGGGCGGTCATTTTCAGCGCGGTAACAGCAGAATAATCAACCCATTCGGCGTCCCGTGCGCGCTGCAATGTCTGTTGCGTCGTCGGCATGTTCCACCAGGCCTGCGCCTCTTTGCTCAACCGGAAATCGTCAACGGCATTCACGTCGATATAAATGACATTCAGCCAACGGCGGGATGAGGGGCTGTACGGGCTGGCGCTCTCCGGGTTTGCCGGGTAGAGGGCGTGAATCGGGTTCAGGCCAATAAATGCGCCGCCGCGTTTCGCAACATCCGTCAGCATCGACTGGAGATCGCCAAAGTCGCCAATCCCCCAGTTTTTTTCCGAACGCAGGGTATA
Organism: Citrobacter sp. CK199; assembly: GCF_030333285.1. NCBI lineage: Bacteria > Pseudomonadati > Pseudomonadota > Gammaproteobacteria > Enterobacterales > Enterobacteriaceae > Citrobacter > Citrobacter sp. CK199. Next base: position 86,534 of record NZ_JAOWGF010000021.1, read on the forward strand.
AAGCTGAACGCACGCCCCCCATAGCTTCTGTCCGGTCAGCAGCGCCTGCGGCTCATAGCAGCGTTTCGGCGCCACGATGATCCGGCAGTGCGTGCGCTGTTCGCCCTGAGTCAGGGTCAGCGTGTGATACCCCTCCGGCAGCTTTGCCGGAAGCGTAAAGGCTTTACCGCCGGTGGCGTGCCCCTTGTGCTGTACGCCCTCCTCGGTGGTCAGCAGCCAGCTAAAATCGCCGCTGCCTTCTACCGCCAGCGGCATCTTCTTGCCTGCGGTATACACCATCACATTCGGCACTGGCGTCACCGCCACCTTCGTGGCGGCGGTGGCGCGGTGCATCGCATCAAGCAAACGCCGTTTGGTTTCGGCGCCAATCGACTGCGGTTTACCGTGGGCATTGATGTAATTGGGGCTGATCCCCGCCGCCAGCGCGGCATTATCCAGACGTTTGCGTTCCATGGCGCTTCCTTAGCGTTTTGCCTGCCAGATACGAGCCTGATAATCGCGGATGGAGCGATCCGAGCTGAACATCCCGCAACGCGCGGTGTTCAGGATCGTCGCCCGGGTCCAGGCATCCTGGTCGCGATACAGCACGTCCACCTGCTTTTGTGCCGCAACGTAGGCGGCAAAGTCCGCCATCACCAGGTACGGATCGCCCCCCTGTTTGCCAATGCTGTGCAGCATCTGATCAAAAGCGTGCTTGTCGCCGTTGCTGTATTTGCCGCTTTCCAGCTCCTTCAGCACCGCGTCCAGCACTTTGTCTTTCTTACGCCATTTCACCGGGTCGTAGCCCTTGGCCTTCAGCCGTTTCACCTCTTCCACGGTATGACCGAAGATAAAGATGTTCTCGTCCCCGACCTGTTCGGCGATCTCAACGTTCGCCCCATCCAGCGTACCGACCGTCAGCGCGCCGTTCAACGCCAGCTTCATATTGCCGGTGCCGGAGGCTTCTTTACCGGCAGTAGAAATCTGCTCAGAGACGTCCGCCGCCGGGATCAGCATTTCCGCCGCCGAAACGCAGTAGTCCGGCAGGAAGACCACTTTCAGCTTATCGCCGACTTTCGGGTCGTTGTTGATGGTTTCCGCCACCTTGTTAATGGCGAAGATGATGTTTTTCGCCAGATAGTAGCCCGGCGCCGCTTTTGCGCCAAACAGGAACACGCGCGGCACGCGGTCTGCTTTCGGATTTTCGCGGATCTCTTTGTACAGCGCCAGAATATGCAGCAGGTTCAGGTGCTGGCGCTTATATTCGTGCAGGCGCTTAATCTGGATATCGAAAATCGCCTGCGGGTTGATTTCAATCCCGGTGCGCATTTTCACAAATTCGGCCAGGCGGACTTTATTCGCCTGTTTAATCTCACGATACGTTTTGCGGAACGCCGCGTCGTCGGCGAATTTCTCCAGGTTGATCAGCTGATCGAGGTCGTTAGCCCACTCTTTCTTCAACGACTTATCCAGCAGCGCTGCAAGTGCCGGGTTGCACTGTTTGATCCAGCGACGCGGCGTAATGCCGTTGGTCACGTTGTGGAATTTGTTCGGCCACAGCTGGTGATATTCCGGGAACAGATCCTTCACCACCAGATCGGAGTGCAGCGCCGCAACGCCGTTGACCGCAAAGCCGCTGACCACGCACATATTGGCCATCCGCACCTGCTTGTCGTGCACTACCGTCAGCTTCGCCCACACCTGCTTATCGCCCGGCCAGGTTTTATCAACCTGTTTCTTAAAGCGGTCATTAATCTCTTTGATGATCTGCATATGGCGCGGCAGCAGCGCTTTCACCAGTTTCTCATCCCAGCACTCCAGCGCCTCCGGCATCAGCGTATGGTTGGTGTAGGCGAACGTTTTACTGGTGATGGCCCAGGCGTCGTCCCAGCTTAGCTGGTGCTCATCGAGCAGCACGCGCAGCAGTTCAGGGATAGCGATGGTCGGGTGAGTATCGTTGAGTTGAATGACCTCATACTCCGCCAGCTCATGCAGTTTGCGCCCCGCCAGGTGGTGACGGCGCAGAATATCCGCTACCGAGCAGGCGCACTGGAAATACTGCTGCATCAGGCGCAGCTTTTTGCCTGCGGTGTGGTTGTCGTTCGGATAGAGGACTTTCGTCAGTTTTTCCGCGTCGATCCCCTGCTGCTCCGCGCGCAGGAAATCGCCGTCGTTGAATTTGGTCAGGTTAAACGGATGCGCATGCGCGGCCTGCCACAAACGCAGCGGCTGTGCGACGCCGTTCCGGTAGCCGAGCACCGGCAAGTCCCACGCCTGCCCGGTGATCACAAAACCCGGTTCCCAACGCCCGTCCTTCGTCACTTTACCGCCAATACCGACCTGAACATCAAGCTGTTCATTGTGACGGAACCACGGGTAGCTACCGCGATGCCAGTCATCCGGCGCTTCCATCTGTTGCCCATCGACAAAAGACTGACGGAACAGCCCATACTGGTAGTTCAGGCCATAGCCCGTTGCGGACTGGCCTACCGTCGCCATAGAGTCCAGGAAACATGCCGCCAGACGTCCTAAACCACCGTTGCCCAGCGCAGGATCAACCTCTTCCTCCAGCAGGTCGGTCAGATTGACGTCATGCGTTTTCAGCACATCACTCACCGCCTGATACCAGCCCAGATTCAACAGGTTGTTCCCGGTCAGGCGGCCAATCAGGAATTCCATCGAGATGTAGTTAACATGACGCTGGTTTTTAGCCGGTTTCGCCGCAGGTTGCGCGCTGAGCAATTCAGCCAGTGCGCCGCTAACGGCCTGCCACCACTGGCGAGATGTCATCTCATGAGCCGACAGTAAACCGAAACGCTGCCACTGACGCATCAGGGCAGCCTGAAAGTGATCTTTGTTGAAGGTAGGCTGTGACATAGAAATTCCGAATCCTCAGGTAATAAAACAACGTTATCGTTAGTTTGCCTGGCTCGATGTTGACCTTCCTCATCCCACCCGGGATTAGGCAGGGAGGAGTAGTGGGGATGAGCATAAAAGTGTGATCGCCGCCACTTAAAGGTAGTGGATTGCCGGTGAATACGTCGAATTACCGCACAGCATACCTGCGACTGCACGCCGTTTTACGCACGATGACACAAATAATTAAATCGCGGAGGTTTATTGAAAGTGAATATGTAAATGCGGAAATAGTTTCTAACCTGAAATATCAAACCCATTCAGTTATTTCCGTTCCTGAATAATTCCCTGAGTTCATTACTTCCTGACTTTCATTAAAAAGTACAGTAACCACACAGAGGAAATGGCATTATTTGGGGCAGGCAGGATCGGGCACCATCCCAGTCTCCACGCACACTCAGACCGTGCTAAACCGTTTCTTGCAATGGATATTTAGAATTGTGACAGAGTGCAAATTCAGACACACAAAAAACTTGCATAGCTTGCATTAAACCGGTTTCTGTCCGACCTTATATCTATTAATTACGAAGCGCAAAAAAAATCGCATTTCCCCATTTCCTCACAGTGAAGTGATTACTATGTTGATTCCGTCTAAATTAAGTCGTCCGGTTCGACTCGACCATACGGTGGTTCGTGAGCGCCTGTTGGCTAAACTTTCCGGCGCGAACAATTTCAGGCTGGCCCTGGTAACAAGCCCTGCGGGCTATGGGAAAACCACGCTTGTTTCACAGTGGGCAGCCGGGAAAAACGAGTTAGGCTGGTTCTCGCTGGATGAAGGCGACAACCAGCAGGAGCGATTCGCCAGTTATTTAATTGCCGCGCTTCAGCAGGCAACGGGCGGGCATTGCTCCACCAGTGAAGTCATGGTGCAAAAACGCCAGTACGTCAGCCTGACCTCCCTTTTCGCGCAACTCTTTATTGAGTTGGCTGAGTGGCATCGCCCGCTTTATCTGGTCATTGATGATTACCATCTGATCACAAACCCGGTGATCCACGACGCGATGCGCTTTTTCCTGCGTCATCAACCCGAAAATCTCACGCTGGTCGTGCTGTCGCGTAATTTACCGCAGCTCGGCATCGCTAATCTGCGCGTTCGCGATCAGCTGCTGGAAATCGGCAGCCAGCAATTAGCCTTTAACCATCAGGAAGCAAAACAGTTCTTTGACCGCCGTCTGTCCTCGCCTATCGAAGCCGCCGAGAGCAGCCGGATGTGCGACGACGTCGCCGGTTGGGCAACCGCGCTACAGCTTATCGCCCTTTCCGCCCGCCAGAACAATAACTCCGCACACCAGTCTGCGCGACGCCTGGCGGGAATCAACGCCAGCCATCTGTCCGATTACCTGGTCGATGAAGTGCTGGACAACGTGGACGTGAGTACCCGGCATTTTCTGCTGAAAAGCGCCATCCTGCGTTCGATGAACGATGCGCTGATCGTGCGCGTGACGGGCGAAGAGAACGGGCAGATGCGTCTGGAGGAGATTGAGCGTCAGGGGCTGTTCCTGCAACGCATGGACGATACGGGCGAATGGTTCAGCTATCACCCGCTGTTTGGCAGTTTCCTGCGTCAGCGTTGCCAGTGGGAACTGGCGACCGAGCTGCCGGATATCCACCGCGCTGCCGCCGAAAGCTGGATGGCGCAAGGTTTCCCCAGCGAAGCCATTCACCATGCCCTGGCGGCGGGCGATGCGCATATGCTGCGCGATATCCTGCTGAATCATGCGTGGGGGCTATTTAACCACAGTGAGCTGGCGCTGCTGGAAGAGTCGTTAAAGGCCCTGCCGTGGGAAAGTTTGCTGGAAAACCCGCGGCTGGTTCTGTTGCAGGCATGGCTGATGCAAAGCCAGCACCGCTACAGCGAAGTGAATACCCTGCTGGCGCGCGCTGAGCAAGAAATTCAGGGCATGATGGACGGTACGCTGCATGCGGAATTTAACGCCCTGCGCGCTCAGGTCGCGATTAACGACGGCAACCCGGATGAAGCGGAACGGCTGGCAAAACTGGCGCTGGATGAGCTGCCGATCGCCTGGTTTTACAGCCGTATTGTCGCCACCTCCGTACACGGCGAAGTGCTGCACTGTAAAGGCGATCTCTCCCGTTCACTGTCGCTGATGCAGCAAACTGAGCAAATGTCGCGTCATCATGACGTCTGGCATTACGCCCTCTGGAGCCTGCTCCAACAAAGTGAAATTCTCTTCGCCCAGGGCTTTTTGCAGGCCGCCTGGGAAACCCAGGAGAAAGCGTTCCAGCTGATTAAAGAGCAACATCTCGAACAGTTGCCGATGCACGAGTTCCTGATGCGCATTCGCGCGCAGCTTCTGTGGGCATGGGCGCGTCTTGACGAAGCGGAAGCCTCCGCCCGCAGCGGTATTGATGTGCTTTCCGCATTCCAGCCGCAGCAGCAATTGCAGTGTCTGGCGCTGCTGGTGCAGTGCTCGCTGGCGCGCGGCGATCTGGATAATGCCCGCACGCAGTTGAACCGTCTGGAGAACCTGCTGGGCAACGGCCAGTATCACAGCGACTGGATTTCCAATGCCGATAAGGTTCGCGTGATTTACTGGCAGATGACGGGCGATAAGAAGTCCGCCGCCAACTGGCTGCGTCATACGCCGAAACCAGAATTTGCCAACAACCACTTCCTGCAAGGCCAGTGGCGTAATATCGCCAGAGCGCAGATCCTGCTGGGTGAGTTTGAATCCGCAGAGATTGTGCTGGAAGAGCTAAACGAGAACGCCCGTAGCCTGCGTTTAATGAGCGATCTTAACCGTAACCTGCTGTTGCTTAATCAACTGTACTGGCAGGCCGGACGTAAAAACGACGCCCAGCGGGTGTTGCTTGATGCGCTGCAACTGGCGAACCGTACCGGTTTCATCAGCCACTTTGTGATTGAAGGCGAAGCGATGGCACAGCAACTGCGTCAGTTGATTCAGTTGAATACGCTGCCGGAGCTTGAACAACATCGCGCACAGCGCATCCTGCGGGAAATTAACCAGCACCATCGACATAAGTTCGCCCATTTTGACGAAGGCTTTGTGGAGCGGCTGTTAAATCACCCGGACGTACCGGAGCTGATCCGCACCAGCCCGCTAACGCAGCGTGAGTGGCAGGTTCTGGGGCTGATCTATTCCGGCTACAGCAACGAGCAAATCGCTGGCGAGCTGGCGGTTGCGGCCACGACCATCAAAACGCACATTCGCAATTTATATCAGAAGCTCGGCGTCGCGCATCGTCAGGACGCCGTACAACATGCGCAGAGGCTTTTGAAAATGATGGGGTACGGGGTGTGATGATTGCCCGGTGGCGCTTACGCTTACCGGGCCTACAATCACGATCAGCACAACTCTAACTGAATATGGTGGTCGGTAAGCACCTGCAATACCCCTGCTGGCGGCGTCATATCGGTATAGACGGCATCCACCAGGCTAATGCTGCCCATATTCACCATCGCATTACGACCAAACTTCGAGTGATCCACAACCAGCATCACATGGCGTGAATTTTCAATAATCGCGCGTTTCGTGCGTACTTCGTGATAATCAAATTCCAGCAGCGACCCGTCGCTGTCGATACCGCTGATCCCCAGAATGCCAAAATCCAGGCGGAATTGAGAGATGAAATCGAGCGTCGCTTCGCCAATAATGCCGCCGTCACGGCTGCGAAGCTCACCGCCAGCGAGAATAATGCGAAAATCCTCTTTCACCATCAGCGTGTTTGCCACGTTGAGATTGTTGGTCACAATGCGCAGGTTACTGTGATCCAACAAGGCATGCGCCACCGCTTCCGGCGTCGTGCCGATATCGATAAACAGCGTTGAACCGTTGGGGATTTGCGTGGCGACTTTCCGCGCAATACGTTCCTTCTCCGCCGTTTGCGTCGCTTTACGATCGTGCCACGGCGTGTTTACCGAGCTGGAAGGCAACGCCGCGCCGCCGTGGTGGCGCAGGATCATATTCTGCTCCGCCAGGTCGTTGAGATCCCGACGGATGGTTTGTGGGCTGACGGAGAAATGTTCCACCAGTTCTTCAGTGCTGACGTATCCCTGCTTTTTTACCAGTTCGATGATAGCGTCATGACGTTGTGTCTGTTTCATTGTTATTCCCTGGAATTTTGCCGGATGGCGACGCCTGGCGTTTTATCCGGCCTACCGACCGTGCATTTTTAGTAGGCCGGATAAGGCGTTTCGCCGCCATCCGGCGCAACCCCAATCATGTTCGTTTTCGCGCATTCACCGTGTCAGCAAATGCCATCGCCAGCCCCACGGCCAGCCCGGCGATGTGCGCACCGTTCGCCATCGACATGCCAAACACATCAAACCACCCGGCAACAATCCAGATCAACGCAAAAGCAATAAGCCCACGCTGTAGATATATGCCGCTTTGCGGATCGCGTTCACCACGTAGCCAGGCGTAGCCCATCAGCGCGTAAACCACGCCGGAAAGCCCACCAAACCACGGGCCGCTGAACTTCTGCTGTACATAACCGCTCAGCAATGCGCTGATGACGGTAATAACAATCAGTTTTCCGCTGCCCAGACGTTTTTCCACCGCCCCGCCGATATACCACCACCACAACAGGTTGAAGAGGATATGCATTAACGAGAAATGCATAAACGCATGGGTGAAATAGCGCCAGAACTCAAATTTCAGTGACGGATCAAACGGCCATGCCAGCCACACCATGACGCTCTGCGCGCCGACGATGCTCATCACAACGAACACCAGGATACAGGCGATCATAATAAGCCAGGTGACCGGGCCCGCCCTCTCGCGCAATGTGGCGATAAACGGGAAACGGCGATAGTGCAGCCCACTGCCGGTATGACCGGACTGCCAGCTTGCCGCCAGATAACGCGGATCGGCGGGATTTTCCAGAAAGCGCGCCAGCTCCGCCCGCACGCGCTCGGCCTGAGATTCGTCCGCCAGCCAGACATCGCTTTGATGATGTTGTTGAATCGTCAGGATAACGCCCTGCGTCGCCATGTAATCAACAAATGCCTGCGCCACGCGGGGGTTAGCAAAAGAGGTAATCATCAACATTGTTGCTGTCGCTTAGTCCACACAAAAGAGGACAGTATATAGGCCCTTCCGACTTCAGGCTGCATCTTTGTGGGCTTAAGCGCCAAATGCCACCTCTGAGGGGAAATGGCGGTGCCAGGCATCAAACCCGCCATCAATACTGTAAACCGCGTCATAACCCTGTTGTAGCAGGTACTGTGCCGCGCCTTTGCTGCTATTGCCGTGATAGCACATCACCATCACCACGGTATCGAAATCATGGTCGCGCATAAACGCGCCCAGCGTATCGTTGGTCAGATGGAACGCCTGCGGCGTGTGGCCCATCGCATAGCTTTGCGGATCGCGGATATCCACCAGCACCGCCGTTCCCTGGTGCAGCTTCTGGTGAGCTTCTTCGACATTAATACATTCAAACTGATCCATGAGTCTCTCTTTCTTTTATATGCAGGCTTTATATGCAGATGGCTATTTTACCGTTCAGTGTACGTCGCCGGGGTAAGTAAACGCCATAATGTTATATGTATCACTCTAAAATGTTTTTTCGATGTTACCACCAGCTCGTTTTTTTGCTATTATGCTCGATAACGAACATTTTTGAGCTTTAACGAAAGTGCAAGAGGGTAGCATGGAAACCAAAGATCTGATTGTGATAGGCGGGGGCATTAACGGTGCGGGTATCGCGGCAGACGCCGCCGGACGTGGTTTATCCGTGCTCATGCTGGAAGCGCAGGATTTGGCCTGTGCAACCTCTTCCGCCAGCTCTAAATTAATTCACGGTGGCTTGCGCTACCTTGAACACTACGAATTCCGCCTGGTCAGCGAAGCGCTGGCCGAACGTGAAGTGCTGCTGAAAATGGCGCCGCACATCGCCTTCCCGATGCGCTTCCGACTGCCTCACCGCCCGCACCTGCGCCCGGCATGGATGATCCGAATTGGTTTGTTTATGTACGATCATCTGGGCAAACGCACCAGTCTGCCCGGTTCAACCGGTTTGCGTTTTGGCGCAGATTCGGTGCTGAAACCGGAGATCGTGCGCGGTTTCGAATATTCTGACTGCTGGGTAGACGATGCACGTCTGGTTCTGGCAAACGCCCAAATGGTGGTGCGTAAAGGCGGGGAAGTGTTAACCCGTACCCGAGCGACCTCTGCCCGTCGTGAAAACGGTCTGTGGATCGTAGAAGCGGAAGATATCGATACCGGTAAAAAGCACACCTGGCAGGCGCGTGGTCTGGTCAACGCCACGGGGCCGTGGGTAAAACAGTTCTTCGACGACGGTATGCACCTGCCTTCACCCTACGGCATTCGTCTGATCAAAGGCAGCCACATTGTGGTGCCGCGCGTGCATACGCAGAAACAGGCTTATATCCTGCAAAACGAAGATAAGCGTATCGTATTTGTGATTCCGTGGATGGATGAGTTCTCAATCATCGGCACCACTGACGTGGAGTACAAAGGCGATCCGAAGGCAGTGAAAATTGATGAAAGCGAAATCAATTACCTGTTGAAGGTCTATAACGCGCACTTCAAGAAACAACTGGGCCGCGACGATATCGTCTGGACCTACTCCGGCGTGCGTCCGCTGTGCGATGACGAGTCCGATTCTCCGCAGGCGATCACCCGTGACTACACGCTGGATATCCACGATGAAAACGGCAAAGCGCCGCTGCTGTCGGTATTCGGCGGTAAGCTGACCACTTATCGTAAGCTGGCCGAACACGCGATGGAAAAACTGTCGTCCTATTACCAGGGCATTGGCCCGGCCTGGACTAAAGAGTGCGTGCTTCCTGGCGGGGATATCGGCGGCGATCGTGAAGATTACGCGGCCAAACTGCGCCGCCGCTATCCGTTCCTGACGGAGTCGCTGGCGCGTCATTATTCCCGTACCTACGGCAGCAATACCGAGTGGATACTCGGCGAAGCCACCTCCGTTGCCGAGTTAGGTGAAGATTTCGGTCACGAACTTTACGAAGCGGAGCTGAAGTATCTGGTGGATCACGAATGGGTACGTCGTGCGGACGACGCGTTGTGGCGCCGCACCAAAGAAGGGATGTGGCTCAACGCCGAGCAGCAGTCCCGCGTGAGCCAGTGGCTGGCGGAATATATTGGCAAACGTCAGTTGTCGCTGGCGTCGTAATGACAATGCCGGATGGCGGCTACGCCTTATCCGGCCTACAAAACAGTCCACAGGCCCGGTAAGCGTCAGCGCCACCGGGCCTTTTGCCGGATGGCGACTAACGCCTTATCCGTCCTACAGGTAGTCCTGTCCCTTGTTACAACCTTACCGAATCAATGTGCCAGATATTTTCGGCATACTCCTTGATCGTCCTGTCGGAGGAGAAATACCCCATATTGGCGATATTGAGCATCGCTTTCGCGGTCCACTCTTCGGGATGACGATACAATTCATCCACCTTATCCTGACAATCAACATAGCTACGATAATCCGCCAGCACCTGATAGTGGTCGCCAAAGTTAATCAACGAATCCACCAGATCACGGTAGCGCCCCGGCTCTTCCGGGCTGAACACGCCGCTGCCGATCTGCGTCAGCACCTGGTGCAGCTCCGTATCTTTTTCGTAATACTCGCGCGGTTTATAGCCCTGCTTGCGCAGTTCTTCCACTTCTTCCGCCGTATTACCAAAGATAAAGATATTCTCCGCCCCCACATGCTCCAGCATCTCGACGTTTGCGCCGTCCAGCGTACCGATGGTCAGCGCGCCGTTAAGCGCAAACTTCATGTTACTGGTGCCGGACGCCTCCGTACCCGCCAGCGAAATCTGCTCAGACAGGTCGGCGGCAGGAATAATGACCTGCGCCAGGCTCACGCTGTAGTTCGGGATAAACACCACTTTCAGCTTATCGCCAATCTGCGGATCGTTGTTGATCACCTTAGCAACGTCATTGATCAGGTGAATAATGTGCTTCGCCATGTAATAGGCCGAAGCCGCCTTACCGGCAAAGATATTCACGCGCGGCACCCATTCCGCCTCAGGATCTTCCTTGATGCGGTTATAACGCGTAATCACATGCAGCACATTCATCAACTGACGTTTGTACTCGTGAATACGTTTAATCTGCACATCAAACAACGCCTTCGGATTGACCACCACGTTCAACTGCTGAGCGATGAGTATTGCCAGCCGTTTTTTGTTTTCCAGCTTCGCCTGGCGCACCGCGTGATTCACCAGCGGGAAATCGCAATGCTGCTGTAGTTCGCTTAGCTGGCTGAGATCCGTACGCCAGGTGCGCCCGATATTTTCGTCCAGCACCTCAGAAAGCGACGGGTTCGCCAGCGCCAGCCAGCGGCGCGGCGTCACGCCGTTGGTCACGTTGCAGAAGCGGGTCGGGAAGATACTCGCAAAATCAGCAAACAGCGACTGCACCATCAGGTTAGAGTGCAGCTCCGATACGCCATTCACTTTATGGCTCACCACCACCGCCAGCCACGCCATACGGACGCGGCGACCGTTGGACTCATCGATAATCGACGCCCGCCCCAGCAGAGCGGTATCGTTGGGATACTGCTCCTGCAACGTTTTCAGGAAATAGTCGTTAATCTCAAAGATGATCTGCAAATGACGCGGCAGGATTTTACCCAGCATATCCACCGGCCAGGTTTCCAGCGCTTCGCTCATCAGCGTGTGGTTGGTGTAGGAGAAGACCTGGCAGCACACCTCAAACGCATCGTCCCAGCTGAATTTGTGCTCATCAATCAACAAGCGCATCAGTTCCGGGATCGACAGCACCGGGTGGGTATCATTGAGGTGAATGGCGATTTTATCCGCCAGGTTGTCATAGGTTTTATGCAGCTGGTAGTGGCGGCTCAGAATGTCCTGTACCGTTGAGGAAACCAGGAAGTACTCCTGACGCAGGCGCAGCTCGCGTCCCGAATAGGTGGAGTCATCCGGGTAAAGTACGCGGGATACGTTTTCAGAGTGGTTTTTGTCTTCTACCGCCGCGAAATAGTCGCCCTGGTTAAATTTACCAAGGTTGATTTCGCTACTGGCCTGAGCGCTCCACAGGCGCAGCGTGTTGGTGGCGTCGGTATCATAACCCGGGATAATCTGGTCATAGGCCACCGCCAGAATCTCTTCGGTTTCAATCCAGCGGGCTTTCTTGCCTTCCTGCTGAATTCGCCCGCCGAAACGCACTTTGTAGCGCGTATTATGGCGTTTGAACTCCCACGGATTGCCGTATTCCAGCCAGTAGTCCGGGGACTCTTTCTGCCGCCCCTCGACAATGTTCTGCTTGAACATGCCGTAGTCGTAGCGAATTCCATAGCCGCGCCCCGGCAGACCCAGGGTCGCCAGCGAATCAAGGAAGCACGCCGCCAGACGGCCAAGACCGCCGTTGCCAAGACCGGGGTCGTTCTCTTCATCAATCAGTTCTTCGAGATCCAGCCCCATCGCTTCCAGCGCCCCTTTAACATCGTCGTAAATACCCAACGATAACAAGGCATTGGAGAGGGTTCGGCCAATCAAAAATTCCATCGACAGGTAATAGACCTGACGGGTTTCCTGCGACAGTTGAGCACGGTTAGAACGCAGCCAGCGTTCCACGAGGCGATCGCGCACCGCGAACAGCGTGGCGTTCAGCCATTCATGTTTATTGGCAATGACCGGATCTTTACCAATCGTGAACATCAGTTTGTAGGCAATAGAATGCTTAAGCGCTTCTACGCTAAGAGTGGGCGATGCATAAGTAAATGGAGCATTCATATAGGTGATTCCTGGATAACTATTTCAAGCGATAGTAAAGCTCGCGGTAAGACTTCGCCGCGACTTGCCAGCTAAAATCCATGGCCATAGCCTGCCGTTGCACAAACCGCCAGAGCGAAGGTCGGGACCACAACACGAAAGCACGCCGGATCGCCCGTAACAGAGACCAGGCATTACTATCTTCAAATACAAACCCACTGGCGATGCCGTCCGCCAGGTTTTCCAGCGAACTGTCCGACACCGTATCAGCAAGCCCACCGGTACGCCGCACCAACGGCAGCGTGCCGTACTTCAGTCCGTATAACTGCGTTAAGCCGCACGGCTCAAAGCGGCTGGGCACCAGAATGACATCCGCCCCGCCCATGATGCGGTGAGAGAAGGCTTCGTGATAGCCGATCTGCACGCCCACCTGGCCTGGGTGTTCCGCCGCCGCCGCTAAAAATCCTTCCTGCAATACCGGATCGCCCGCGCCCAGCAGCGCCAGTTGCCCGCCCTGCTCCAGCAATCCCGGCAACGCCTCCAGCACCAGATCCAGCCCTTTCTGGCTGGTCAGACGGCTGACCACGGCGAACAGCGGCGCTTTGTCATCCACTTTCAGCCCCATCGCAATCTGTAGCTGGCGCTTGTTCTCCGCTTTCTCCTCCAGCGAATCACGCGTATAGCGCGCCGCCAGCAGCAGATCCGTTTCCGGGCTCCAGATTTTCTCATCCACGCCATTCAGCACGCCGGACAGACGCCCTTCCTGATGACGCTGACGCAGCAGGCCTTCCATCCCGTACGCGAACTGCGGCTCGGTAATTTCACGCGCATAGGTCGGGCTCACCGCCGTAATATGGTCGGCGTAATACAACCCCGCCTTCAGGAATGAAATCTGCCCGTTAAACTCCAGACCATGCATGTTATAGAACGACCATGGCAGTTGGATGTCATCCATGTGATGTGCATAAAACATGCCTTGATAGGCCAGGTTGTGTACGGTAAACACCGATTTCGCCGGACGCCCGCGCGCAGCCAGATACGCAGGCGCCAGGCCTGCATGCCAGTCGTGCGCATGCACCACATCCGGGCGCCAGAATGGATCAAGCCCGCAGGCCATTTCACATCCCACCCATCCCAACAGCGCAAACCGCAGGACGTTATCGGTATAGGCGAATAAATTCGTATCGTGATAAGGGCTTCCTGGACGGTCATACAGATGCGGCGCATCAATCAGGTAGATTCCCACGCCGTTATAATGCCCGAACAGGAGCGTAATTCTTCCCGCAAAGGTATCGCGCCGGGTCACTACCTGCGCATCCGGGATACCCCGACGAATATCAGGAAATGCAGGAAGCAGCACACGAGCATCCACACCATCCGCAATCTGTGCCGCAGGCAACGCGCCAATCACATCCGCCAGACCACCTGTTTTTAGCAGGGGAAACATCTCTGAACATACATGTAAAACCTGCATTATCGCTCCTGTTTGACCTGCAATTTGCGCAGCATTTCACGCGTGACCAGCACAATGCCTTCCTCTGAACGGTAGAAACGACGGGCATCTTCTTCCGCATTTTCGCCAATCACCATACCTTCCGGGATTACGCAGGCGCGATCGATGATGCAACGACGCAAGCGGCATGAGCGTCCAACCCAGACCTCTGGCAGCAGGACTGCCGAATCGATGTTACAGAATGAGTTCACCCTCACGCGCGGGAACAGGACGGACTGCACCACCACCGAACCGGATATAATGCACCCGCCGGAGACCAGCGAGTTGAGCGTCATGCCGTGGCTGCCGGAGCGATCCTGAACAAATTTCGCAGGCGGCAGAGACTCCATGTGCGTGCGGATCGGCCAGTCCTGATCATACATGTCGAGTTCCGGCGTCACCGAGGCCAGGTCGAGGTTGGCTTTCCAGTAGGCTTCCAGCGTACCCACATCGCGCCAGTAAGGTTCAGATTCGGGATCGGACTGCACGCAGGACAGCGGGAATGGATGCGCATATGCCATACCGGCTTTGGTGATTTTTGGGATGATATCTTTACCGAAATCGTGGCTGGAGGTGTCGTCTTTGTCGTCCTCCTCCAGCAACTCATACAGATAATCGGCGTTGAAAATGTAGATCCCCATGCTGGCGAGAGATTTCGTCGCGTCGCCAGGCATGGCTGGCGGATTCGCCGGTTTTTCAACAAACTCGATGATCTTGTCGCTCTCGTCTACCGCCATCACGCCAAACGCGGTGGCCTCTTCAATCGGCACCGGCATACACGCCACGGTGCAGCGCGCTCCTTTTTCGAAGTGGTCGATCAGCATGCGCGAGTAGTCCTGCTTGTAGATATGATCGCCCGCGAGGATCACCACATATTCCGCTTTATAGCGACGAATGATGTCCAGGTTCTGGGTCACGGCATCTGCCGTTCCACGATACCAGTTTTCGCCCTGCATCCTTTGCTGGGCGGGAAGCAGGTCGACGAATTCGTTCATCTCTTCGCTGAAGAATGACCAGCCGCGCTGAATATGCTGTACCAGAGTATGAGACTGGTATTGCGTGATCACGCCAATACGGCGGATCCCGGAGTTAATACAGTTGGATAAGGCAAAATCGATGATGCGGAACTTACCGCCAAAGTGCACGGCAGGTTTGGCACGTTTGTTGGTTAAATCTTTCAGGCGTGTACCACGGCCACCGGCCAGGATCAGGGCAACAGATTTTAATGGCAGCTGGCGCGCCAACATTACACGATCGTTCTTCTCTAAACTCACCATGACTAACTCCTTTTTTATCATCTCTGGAACACACACAGTCCGTGCGCAGGTCCCTGCCAGACAGCCGTAATCACCGGATTATCCTCTCCAGCGAATGGGGGAATAGCGTGCCACTCCCCTTCAGGTAAAACGATATCTGTCACCTCAAGCGTGGCGTTTATCGCGATAAGGAAGCGGTCTGAAAGCAGGATCTGCATCTGTTTCGGCCCGTTCTCCCACTCGCCCGCGCTTAAGGGCTCTGCATTTTTATTCAGCCAACGAACATTGCCGTCACTTTCTTCCCACCAGCGATTTCCCACTAATGCCGGTATCTGCTGGCGAAGATGAATCAATGCAGCGGTAAAGGTGGTTAGCCCACTGTTTGCCTGCTGCCAGTCCAGCCAGGTTAATGCATTATCCTGGCAGTAAGCGTTATTGTTGCCGTGCTGGCTATGGCCGTGTTCATCGCCCGCCAGCAGCATCGGCGTTCCCTGAGAGAGCAACAACGTGGTCAGCAGGGCATGAATGCTGTCGCGCCGCCGTTCAATCAAATCCAGCGTGCCGCCTAATCCCTCTTTACCATGATTATCACTGTAATTGTTGTTGGTGCCGTCCCGATTTTCCTCACCGTTCGCCTCATTGTGTTTCTGATTGAAACAAACACAGTCGCGCAGCGTAAAACCGTCATGCGCGGTGATCAGATTGACGGACGCATTGGGCAGGCGATCGTGGCGTTTAAACACATCGCTGGAACCGGCGAAACGTCCGGCAAACTCACCGAGGGGCAGATTGCGTTGCAACCAGAAGCGGCGGGCCGCGTCACGGAAATGGTCGTTCCACTCGGCAAACGGCGGCGGGAAATTCCCCACCTGATAGCCGCCTTCGCCGATATCCCAGGGCTCAGCAATAAGCTTCACGCTCGACAATACCGGGCAATTGTTGATGGCGGTAAACAGCGGCGCATCCTGACGGAACGCCGGGGTGCGCCCCATCACGGAGGCCAGATCAAAACGAAAACCGTCCACATGGCATGTTTCAACCCAGTAGCGCAGGCACTCGCACGCAAACTCCACCACGCCGGGATGGCTCAGATTGAGGGTGTTGCCGCAGCCGGTCCAGTTGTGATAGTCGCCATCCTCCTTGATCCAATAATAGCTACGGTTGTCGATTCCGCGCAGGGAGAAGAGCGGCCCGTCGAGATCCAGCTCCGCGCTATGGTTCAGCACAATATCAAGAATGACTTCAATACCGGCTTTATGCAGCGCTTTGATGGCATCGCGAAACTCATCCAGCGCCGTTTCCGGGGAGCAGGCATAAGCCGGATGTAGCGCGAACATCGCCACCGGGTTATAGCCCCAGTAATTCGACAGCCCCAGGCGCTGTAAGCGCGGTTCACTGGCAAAATGCGCCACCGGCAACAGCTCCAGCGCGGTAATGCCCAACTGCTTGAAATACGCGATCATCACCGGATGGCCCAGCGCCTTCCAGGTGCCGCGAATCTCTGACGGGATCGCCGGATGCAGGTACGTCAGCCCCTTCACATGCGCTTCGTAGATGACCGTGTTGCCCCACGGCGTGCGCGGCGGGGCGTCATCTTCCCAGTCATAGCGGTCGGCGGTGACAACGCACTTCAGGGCAACAGCGGCATTATCACGATGGTCCGGCTCGTCGTACCCGCCGTGCAGCAGCGGGTTATCCTTCAGCTCTCCTTCAACGCGGCGAGCGCAGGGATCGATAAGCAGTTTTGCCGGGTTAAAGCGGTGCCCTTGCGCGGGTTGCCACGGGCCGTGTACGCGATACCCGTAGCGCAGGCCGGGTCTGGCGTCGGCAAGATAGCCGTGCCAGACATCGCCGCTGCGCCCCGGCAGGTCATACCGCTGCTCATTGCCGAGCGCATCAAACACGCACAGTTCAACGCGCTCCGCATGTGCCGAAAAGAGCGTGAAGTTGACGCCATGACCGTCATACGTCGCGCCATGCGGTGTCGCTTTGCCGGTTGCCAGTTGCGTCATTCACCCTCCCGCACAAGCCAGATGGTGGCCAGCGGCGGCAGCGTCAGACTCAATGAGTGCTGGCGGCCGTGGCTGGCGATCTCGTCGCTGTGCACCACCCCGCCGTTGCCGGTATTGCTGCCGTGGTAGTGCATGGAATCGGTATTCACAATCTCCCGCCATTTCCCTGGCTGATTGATGCCAAAACGATAGTCATGGCGCGGCACCGGGGTAAAGTTGCTGGCGACGATGATTTCATTGCCGACTTTATCGCGGCGGACAAAAATCAGCACCGAACGTTCGTTATCATCCACCACCAGCCATTCAAAACCGTAAGCGTCAAAATCAAGTTCATGCAGCGCTTTATGGTGGCGATAGGTATGGTTGAGATCGCGCACCAGCCGCTGTACGCCGTGGTGCCAGTTGTCGCCGCCTTCCAGCAGATGCCAGTCAAGGCTGGCGTCGTGGTTCCACTCGCGCCCCTGGGCGAACTCGTTGCCCATAAACAGCAGTTTTTTACCGGGGAACGCCCACATCCAGCCGTAATAGGCGCGCAGGTTGGCGAATTTCTGCCAGGCGTCGCCAGGCATACGGTCGAGAATCGATTTTTTGCCATGCACCACTTCGTCATGCGACAGCGGCAGGACAAAGTTTTCGGTGTAGTTGTAGAGCATGCCGAAGGTCAGCTTATCGTGATGATACTGGCGATGAACCGGGTCCAGCTTCATGTAGTCCAGCGTGTCATGCATCCAGCCCAGGTTCCATTTGTACCAGAAACCCAGTCCGCCCATATCCTGTGGTCGGGACACGCCAGCGAAGTCAGTGGACTCCTCGGCCATGCTCACCGCGCCAGGCACCTGCTCTCCCAGAATACGGTTGGTATTGCGTAAGAACTCAATGGCTTCCAGGTTCTCACGCCCGCCGAACTCGTTGGGGATCCACTCGCCTTCTTTGCGGCTGTAGTCGCGGTAAATCATCGACGCCACGGCGTCTACACGCAGCGCATCAATGCCGAAACGCTCAATCCAGTAAAGCGCGTTCCCGACCAGATAGTTGCTGACTTCACGGCGCCCGTAGTTATAGATAAGCGTGTTCCAGTCCTGGTGATACCCTTCGCGCGGGTCGCTGTGCTCATACAGTTTGGTGCCATCGAAATCCGCCAGACCAAAATCATCCGACGGGAAGTGGCCCGGCACCCAGTCAAGAATGACGTTCAGACCCGCCTGATGAGCGGCATTGATGAAATAGCGGAAGTCATCGCGCGTGCCGAAACGGCGGGTCGGCGCATACAGCCCGGTCGGCTGGTAGCCCCAGCTGCCATCAAAGGGATGTTCATTAACAGGAAGCAGTTCGAGGTGGGTAAAGCCCATCCATTTTACGTATGGAATAAGCTGATCCGCCAGTTCGCGGTAGCTCAGCCAAAAATTGTTATCGGTATGACGACGCCACGAGCCCAGATGCACTTCATAGATGGAGACAGGCGCATCGAACCGGTTGGCTTGTTTGCGCTCTTCTGTCTGCACCACTTTTTCCGGTAGACCGCAGATCAGCGAGGCCGTTTCCGGGCGCATTTGCGCTTCAAACGCATACGGGTCGGCTTTGATTCTCAGCTTGCCATGCGCATCGATCATCTCGAACTTGTACAACTGACCGTGTTGCGCGCCGGGAATAAACAGCTCCCAGATACCGCTCTCTTTGCGCAGGCGCATCGGGTGGCGGCGACCATCCCAGTAGTTGAATTGCCCAACGACGGAGACGCGCTGGGCATTCGGCGCCCAGACGGAAAAACGGGTTCCAGTAACGCCGTCCATTGTGTCGGCATGTGCGCCCAGCGTTTCATACGGGCGTAAATGCGTGCCTTCAGACAGTAACCAGGCATCCATTTCCTGGATCAGCGGGCCAAAACGGTAAGGA
Organism: Citrobacter sp. CK199; assembly: GCF_030333285.1. Lineage (NCBI taxonomy): Bacteria > Pseudomonadati > Pseudomonadota > Gammaproteobacteria > Enterobacterales > Enterobacteriaceae > Citrobacter > Citrobacter sp. CK199. The sequence goes on from NZ_JAOWGF010000021.1 coordinate 105,791, forward strand.
TCGTCAATCAGATTCTGCTGTCCATGCCAGACAACAGCGAGCTGATAACGAAAGAAATTTTTGCGTCGGGGGAGCACTCCGCTAAAAAAACCGCGTGAGTCGATACATTCCAGTTTGCCGACTTTACGTCCGGTTTTCGGTTCAATCACCCACACTTCGGTGGCATCAGGCAATAGGGCGCGGACTTCCAGTCCCGCGGTGGTTTGGTGCATACCAAGTACGGAAAAAGGGTCCGCAAAATGGCCCGCAATTAGCGCGTTAATCACGTCTCTATCGATACGATCGGACATGGCTGTCTTCCTGTTTTATGGTGTCACCCCTTCCAACTGATCTTCGACATCAGGTTGTGACACTTCTTTGACCTGAACGGCGCAGCACCAATGTGCATCCTCTCTGCCCCGTCCCACCTTCAGGCTAAGGCTTAATACCTCCGGTATTAAGACACCCTTAAAGAATAGCCAATGCTTTATCTTACTCCTGGTAAATATTGGAACATCTGCGCTTACTCCTGTATTACGCAAAAAAAGGGTGACTCAGCACCCAACATTTAAACTCTGTTTTGTTTGCCGGATGGCGGCGATGCGTTATCCGGCCTGATGATTCACGTTATTGGTGGGCCTGATAAGCGTCGCGCCACCAGGCCATCCACAATTACGCCAGCTGACGCAGCATACGGCGCAGCGGTTCTGCCGCGCCCCAAAGCAGCTGGTCGCCAACGGTAAAGGCGGAGAGGAACTCCGGCCCCATGTTCAACTTACGCAGGCGGCCAACCGGCGTGGTGAGCGTGCCGGTAACGGCAGCCGGGGTTAACTCACGCAGGGTAATGTCACGATCGTTGGGCACCACTTTCGCCCACGGGTTGTGCGCGGCCAGCAGTTCTTCCACGGTCGGAACAGACACGTCTTTTTTCAGTTTAATGGTGAACGCCTGGCTGTGGCAGCGCAGCGCGCCGACGCGCACGCACAGACCATCCACCGGGATCACGGAAGAGGTGTTGAGAATTTTGTTGGTTTCCGCCTGACCTTTCCACTCTTCGCGGCTCTGGCCGTTATCGAGCTGTTTGTCGATCCACGGAATCAGGCTGCCCGCCAGCGGTACGCCAAAGTTATCAACCGGCAGGTCGCCACTGCGGGTCAGGGTCGTCACTTTGCGCTCAATGTCGAGGATCGCGGAAGAAGGCGTCGCCAGCTCATCGGCTACGTGACCGTACAAGTGGCCCATCTGCGCCAGCAGTTCGCGCATATGACGCGCGCCGCCGCCAGACGCCGCCTGGTAAGTCGCAACAGAAACCCAGTCCACCAGGTCATTAGCAAACAGACCGCCCAGCGACATCAGCATCAGGCTGACGGTACAGTTACCGCCGACGAAGGTTTTAATGCCGTTGTTCAGGCCGTCGGTAATGACATTCTGGTTAACCGGATCAAGAATAATGATGGCGTCGTCTTTCATGCGCAGCGAGGATGCTGCGTCAATCCAGTAGCCCTGCCAGCCGCTTTCACGGAGCTTTGGATAGATTTCGTTGGTATAATCGCCGCCCTGACAGGTCACAATGATATCAAGCGCCTTCAGCGCGTCGAGATCAAAGGCATCCTGAAGTGTGCCGCCGGGCGTACCGCCGAACGTCGGCGCTGCCTGCCCAAGCTGGGAAGTAGAAAAGAAAACAGGGCGAATGGCATCGAAGTCGCGCTCTTCAACCATGCGTTGCATGAGTACAGAGCCGACCATACCGCGCCAGCCGATAAAACCAACATTTTTCATAGCGTTTTTTTCCTGCAAAGATGTGTGCTGTGTATGCAAACCAGTGTCCTACTGGTTCTTCCTTCACCATACAAAAAGCAGCCAAAGTCGCAAGTGAAATTAATCAATGATAGCGAAGCCATCAGTAATGCGACTTATCCCGCTTCCTCAGCAAGCAGAAAGTCCGCAGTAATTATCAGGGAATTTGAGTTATGAATGAAATCATTTCAGCGGCAGTTTTATTGATCCTGATTATGGATCCACTCGGAAACCTGCCCATTTTCATGTCCGTACTGAAACATACCGAACCAAAGCGCCGCCGGGCGATTATGGTTCGCGAGCTGTTTATTGCGCTTTTACTGATGTTCATTTTCCTGTTTGCGGGCGAGAAAATTTTGGCCTTTCTCAACCTGCGGGCGGAAACCGTGTCGATCTCCGGGGGGATTATTCTGTTCCTGATCGCCATTAAGATGATTTTCCCCAGCGCATCAGGCAACAGCGCCGGACTCCCGGCGGGCGAAGAACCGTTTATCGTACCGCTGGCCATCCCTCTGGTGGCGGGCCCGACCATCCTGGCGACGCTGATGCTGTTATCGCATCAGTATCCGAACCAAATGGGGCATCTGATCATCGCTCTGCTGATCGCCTGGGGCGGCACGTTTGTGATTCTGCTGCAATCGTCGCTGTTCCTGCGTCTGCTGGGCGAGAAAGGGGTTAACGCGCTGGAACGTCTGATGGGGTTGATTCTGGTGATGATGGCGACCCAGATGTTCCTGGACGGCATTCGGATGTGGATGAAAGGCTGAGGATGTAAAAAAGCCGGGTGGCGCTTGCGCTTGCCCGGCCTACGGTGTGGATATGTGCTCACTTGTAGGCCCGGTAAGCGGAGCGCCACCGGGCAACAAGACTCAGCTCAGAAGCTGGAACGCAATCATACCGACAATCGCGCCGACGGTGCCGAGAATGGTTTCCATCATCGTCCAGGTCTTCAGCGTTTGCGCTTCGGTCGCGCCAGTGAATTTACCGAACAGCCAGAAACCGGCGTCGTTTACGTGGCTGACCACGATAGAACCGCCCGCGATACAGATAGACAATGCCGCCATCTGCGCGCCGGAGAAGTTCAGTTGTTCCACCACCGGCATCACCAGCCCCACCGCCGTTAAGCACGCGACGGTCGCGGAACCCTGAATGATACGCACCGCTGCCGCCAGCACGAAGCAGGTGATAGCAATCGGCAAGCCCATGCCGGTTAACGCTTCGCCCAGCGCCGGGCCAACGCCGGAATCCACCAGAACCTGCTTGAACACGCCGCCTGCGCCAATCACCAACAGAATAATGCCCGCCGGTTGCAGCGCCTGACCGCAGATTGCCATGACTTTATCTTTCGCCATCCCCTGACGCACCGCCAGGCCATAGATTGCCACCAGGCACGCCACCAGAATCGCGGTGAACGGGTGGCCGATAAACTCAAACCATTCGTAAGCGCTGGAACCTTCCGCGACAAAGCGCGCGGCGATCGTTTTCAGCCCTACCAGCACCAGCGGCAGCAGGATCAGCGAGAGACTGAAGCCAAACGACGGCATTTTACCTTCGCCCAGATGCGGTTCGGTAATGTCATCCGGGACGTGCAGTTCCACATAGCGGCCAATGAAATTACCAAACAGCGGCCCGGCGATGATCATGCCAGGGATTGCCGCGCACAGGCCAATCAGGATCATCCAGCCAAAATCAGCGTGCATTTGAGACGCCAGCAGCATCGGCGCAGGCCCGGGCAGCAGAAACGCCGCAGCCGCCGCCACGCCCGCAAACAGCGGAATGACCAGCTTCACAAGGTTTGTTCCGGTATGGCGCGCCATAGAGAATGCGACGCTGATCAGCAGCACAATGGCGACTTCAAAGAACAGCGGCAGCGCGCAAATCAGCCCCGCCAGACCAATCGCGTAATGCGCGCGGCTGTGGCCGAAAGATTTGAGCATTTTGACGGCAATCTGATCGACTGCGCCCGTCTCATGCAAAATTTTGCCGAACATGGCGCCCAGTGCGACGACAATCGCCAGGAAGCCAAGCGTACCGCCCATCCCTTTTTCCATCGTCGCCGCGATTTTATCGAGCGGCATACCGGAAAAGAGACCTGCGCCAATAGACACCACCATCAAAGCAACGAAGGCGTGCATACGCGCCTTCATCACTAAAAACAGCAGCAGTAAAACAGAACCTACTGCTGTTAAAACAAGCGTTAATGTACTCACTACTTACTGCCTTTGTTAATGACCTCAATGGTGCTTGCCACGACACCTTCCAGCGGCTGATCGATATTCACCACCAGTACATCGCTCTCGTCAGCGCCCGGCTCTTCCAGCGTGTCAAACTGAGTTACCAGCATCTGCGTTTTAAAGAAGTGGCCTTTACGTGCCTTCAGGCGGCTTTCGATAACGTCAAAATCCCCTTTCAGGTAGATGAAAGACAGGTTTGGGTTACCGTCGCGCAGCAGGTCGCGATAGTGTTTTTTCAGTGCGGAACAGACAATCAGCGATACTTTATTGGTTCGCTGCATCGCAAACGCCGCATCGTTCAGCGCCTGTAACCACGGCTTGCGGTCGTCGTCATTCAACGGCTCGCCGGAGGCCATTTTCATGATGTTGCAACGCGGATGGAGAAAATCGCCATCAAGAAACGCGGCATGCAGCTGATGCGCCACTTCGCTGGCGACAGCGGATTTGCCACTGCCTGATACGCCCATCAGAACGTAAATGTGGTGATCATGGTTAGTCGTGCTCAAAGTGGTGCCCCCACAGTACAAGGATCAGGAATTGTTACGGGTAACTGTTATCGGTAACATTGTCCGGCCGGACCAGAATAGAAGCAATATCCATTCGTGGCAGAAGTGAATAAGTGTGAGCTACTTCAAATTTGTTGGACTAAATAGATCCACCCGGTGACAAGGTGAAACCTAAATCTAACATTTTAGGCGTCACCGCTTCACCGCGTATGCGCGCCAGCAGGCGCTCTGCGCCGATACTGCCCATCCGCTCACGCGGCGTGAGTACGCTGGCCAGACGCGGTTCCATCACCTGACCAATGTCGTGGCCGTGGAAACCGGCAATCGCCATATCATCAGGAATTTTGAGCCCTAAACGCTGGCATTCGAACGCCGCCCCGACGGCAAGGTCATCGTTGGTACAGAAAATACCGTCCAGTTGCGGGTATTCACGTCTTGCCTGGCGGATCAGCTCAATCCCGGAAGAGTAAGACGACGATTGCTCCACCATCACGCTGTAGGGCACCAGCCCGGCGTCCAGCATGGCCTGTTCATAGCCCTTCTGTTTGATGATAGTACGTTCGTCGAGGCGCGCCCCCAGATAGGCGATATGACGATGGCCGCGCGCGATAATCGCGGCGGTCATCTGACGCGCGGCTTCAAAGTTGTCAAAACCGACGGCGATATCGAGGCATGGCGATTTGCTGTCCATCAGCTCCACCACCGGAATGCCCGCGACTTCAATCATTTTGAGCGTGCGCGGCGTATGGGTACGTTCAGTGAGGATTAGCCCGTCAATGTTCCATGACAGCATCGACTCCAGACGTTCCTGTTCCATTTCCGGCTTATAGCCGTAGTGCGCCAGCATCGTCTGGTAGCCGTGGGCATCGGTGACGGTCTCAATTCCGCGTAACACCTCGGCGAAAACCTGGTTGGTTAACGACGGCAGCAGAACGCCCACCGCACGGCTGGTCGCGTTAGAAAGAATATCGGGAGCACGATTGGGAATGTAACCCAGTTCATCAAGTGCAGCAGCGATCTTGCCCCGCAGCGCGACGGAGACCTGCTCCGGGTTACGCAGAAAACGGCTGACCGTCATTTTGGTCACGCCTACGCGGTCAGCCACATCCTGAAGTACGGGTCTTTTCTTTTTCATCGTCCTGAAAGGCATAAAAGGGATAGATTTCCCCAGTTTACCACGGACGTGCATGAACCTTCGCAGAGAAAACTAAGGTTGTTTTTGTATTGTGAGAAATACACTAAATCATTCGAGTTGCATCAAGGCGGCGACGCAGTGACAAATTCGTCAGGAACGAATTTGAACAACCGAAGGTTGCCTCTGGTGAGGGACAAGGATGTCCCTCATTAAATCCCCGGAAGCGTACATCAAGTACGCGACCGGGGTAAGCCAGGAAGCCAACAAAGATGCGGCTTGAAGGATGACGTGTATTTTTAAACTGGCGGCAGGTCGAACAGTAACACTTCGCTATCGCTGTCGGCATGGATGGAGATCGCCTGCTCATCCCAAATCGCCAGACCGTCGCTGGTAGACGCTTTGGTGCCGTTAATGGTGACGTTACCTTTCACCACCTGAATCCAGATGCGGCGTTCGGCGGAGATCTGGTGTACCGACTGTTCGTCTTTCAGCAGCGCCCAACGGTACAGCTCCATATCCTGATTCACTTTCAGCGAACCGTCGCGCGCATCCGGCGACAGCACCAACTGTTTGCCCTGTACGGCGTCAAAACGACGCTGCTCGTAACGCGGCGTAATCCCGTTTTCCTGCGGCATGATCCAAATCTGATACAAACGCAGGCGGTCGGTATTGCTCGGGTTGTATTCCGAGTGACGAATGCCCGTCCCGGCGCTCATGATCTGGAACTCACCGGCAGGAACCTGCTCTTTGTTACCCATGCTGTCCTGGTGTTCCACTGCGCCTTCCAGCACATAGGTCAGGATTTCCATGTCTTTATGCGGGTGCGTCCCAAAGCCCTGGCCTGCTTCAATAACGTCATCGTTAATCACGCGCAGTGCCGAGAAGCCCATAAAGTTAGGGTCATAGTAGTTTGCAAAAGAAAAAGTATGCCAGGAATCCAGCCAGCCATGATTCGCATGACCACGGTCGTTTGCTTTGCGTAAGTAGATCATTGTATTCACCCCCCAGATGTTTTCGATGGAGTAAGTGTGAACCCAATCCAGACGGGATCATAGAGGGTGAAAATTGACTCCTCTGTTCAAAAATTATGAACAAGCCCAGAGACGTTGATTTTGTTTATTTCGCAAGGGTTACTGTGGCCGGAGACGCCCGTTCAAACGCCCGCTCAAGGATCTCAAGGTTGGTGAGAACGTCAGATTCCTTGACGTAATTTGGCACGCCATGCGTAATGGTCTCGAACAGGGCGTCATAAACGCGGCCATAGTCGCCGACCTCCGGTTTCATCTCTTCTTTCACCGTCACACCTTCGTCATTAACGTATTCCAGCAGGCCGACAGAATCATCCGCCGCAAACCCCGGTTCGCCGGGCATGATATTGGCCTTCAGACTGGTTTCCTGCTGGTCGATGCCGTACTTCACAAACGAGCCTCTGGTGCCGTGAACGATAAATTTCGGGTAATCGATCTTCACTAAATGGCTGGTTTTAACGATGGCTTTCAGATCGCCGTAAAACAGCTGCGCTTCGAACGTATCATCCGGGTTGGCTTTATTGCGCAGGCTGCGGATGTCATAAGCCACATGGTCCGGGCGTCCGAACAGCGAAATAATTTGATCCATCGTATGCACGCCGAGGCCATAAAACGCGCCGTCCTGCGGCAGGCCAGGTTTGGTTTCTGCAACCGGTCGGTAGTAATCAAAGTGGCTTTCAACTTCAACAATCTCGCCCAGTTTGCCGCTCTCAATCGCTTTTTTGGCGGTCAGGAAACAGGAGTCAAAGCGGCGGTTCTGGTACGGCGTGACGGTCAGCCCTTTGCTCCGCGCCAGTTCGAACAACACTTTCGCCTCGGCAAGCGTTGGCGTAAACGGTTTTTCCACCAGCACGTTTTTTCCCGCCTCCAGCGCGCGCCGGGCGTAGTCAAAATGGCTGTCCGCATGGGTACAGACGATCACCAGTTTTACCTGCGGATCGTTCAGCACTTCATCAAGATCGCTGGTGAAGTGAATATGCGAGTAGATCGGCGCCTGCTCTTCCGGCTTCGCGTGACGGCGGAAGATATGCGCAACATGCCAGCTGCCTTTACGGTTAAGAACATACGGCAGATGGTAGCGGGTGGTGCTTTTACCAAAGCCAATAAATGCGCAGTGTAAGGTCATGGGAGTGTCCTTTTTGAAAGGTGATTGCATACACCATAGCGCAAACAACATGTGGGAAATAGCGGTGAAACGATCGTAGGCCGGATAAGCATAAGCGCCATCCGGCATCACAAGCGCCATTGCCGGATGACGGCTTTGCCTTATCCGGCCTACAAAACTGACCAGCAAACCAGCCCGAAACTGAGCCAAAAAAAAAGCCAGCACCCGGCTGGCTAAAGTAATACTGGAAGCAATGTGAGCAATGTCGTGCTTTCAGGTTCTCCGCAAGGGTCTCCCTGAACGCAGAGCAATAATAATCATTCTCATTCGCACTTGTCCAATACTTTTTGCAAAAAAATGCAGTTGACTCCGTTTTTAAAGTCAATGATGTTTAAAAGGACTTTTAACCTGCTAAGGACACAGAAATGAGCGAGATAGTGATACGCCACGCGGAACCAAAAGATTACGACGCAATTCGTCAGATCCATGCCCAGCCGGAGGTGTATCACAACACGCTACAGGTTCCTCATCCTTCCAGTGCGATGTGGCAGGAGCGGTTAGCCGACCAGCCCGGCATCAAACAGCTGGTCGCCTGTATTGACGATACTGTCGTTGGGCATCTCACCATTGCGGTCATCCAGCGTCCGCGCCGCAGCCATGTCGCCGATTTTGGCATCAGCGTTGATGCGCGGTGGCAAAACCGTGGGGTCGCCAGCGCGCTGCTCCGTACCATGATCGACATGTGCGATAACTGGCTGCGCGTGGAGCGTATCGAGCTAACGGTATTTGTCGATAATGAACCCGCCGTGGCGGTCTACAAGAAGCATGGTTTTGAGATTGAAGGCACCGGCAAGAAGTACGCACTGCGTAACGGTGAGTATGTCGACGCATACTTTATGGCGCGGGTGAAGTAATTTTCGCCTCCCCTCTCTCCAGGAGAGGGGAATATCCCGTAATTAAAAGTAGTCCGGCCCAATTCAGAATATCCTCAATAATATTTGGCTAAAGTGAAAACATTTATTAATTCTGTATACGAATCTGAGAATAGAGCGTAAACAGATAATAAAGAAAGGATTCACGGCTAATACATTTAGCATGCCGTTATTAAAGGATAATGTAATAATTGGAAATATTGTCTACCTGACAATTTCAGGGGAGTTGCAAGGTGCTATTTCCGATGGATGTGGAACGATAGCCTCAGTGGGCAACCGCTGGCAAACCGGACACGAAGATGAAGTTTTCGTGTTTTCACTCTCGAATAGCATAACCAGTACTGGTAAAGGTTCTCAACTGCATGGACTGCGATTTTGTAAACTGATCGATAAAAGCACGCCATTGTTTGTTAATGCTATTAACAACAACGAGCAGTTGTATATGGAGTTTTATTTCTACCGCATCAATAGATTCGGTAGATGGGAGAAGTATTATTATATTCAACTGCGGGGAGCATTTCTATCAGGTATTCAACACCAATTCAGCGAAAATAATTTAGATACAGAAACAATAACCATCAGCTATGAATATATCCTCTGCAAACACCTTATTGCCAACACTGAATTCAGCTACCTGGCGTTGCCCGCGAACTACAACCGCCTGTTTGTACCCCCGCTCAATCCGGGATTGAAAACCCTTAACAGTAAAGCTGTCGGTAGACTGCTTGCCGCAGGCGGCGTTTACAACGGAAATATAGAGGGGTTCAGGGAAACGGCCGAGAAGTTGGGTGGGGATGCAATCAAAGGCTACGATCAGATATTAAATGAGCAAACTACGGGTACGGCGATAGCGGCGGCTTCTATTTTGCTAGCTAAAACTCCAATTTTTAAAGAATTAAAGGAACTTAATGGATATATCGGAATAATTAGAGGCGAGATGAAATTATTGCAAAGTGTAGATATTAAACAGATAAACTATATCAAACGCAATTCAATAGAAACGACACAACTAAGAAAGGAATTTAATAACTCAGTTAGAAAGAATTTTCTGAGAAAAATATCTCACACATCCGAAGCATCCGAGTTGTTTAGTCCTAACGAACTTAATCAGATGGCTAAAGGAACCCCACCTTTTGGCTGGGAGGTTCACCATAAACTGCCCCTGGATGATAGCGGCTCAAACTCATTTGACAATCTATCACTAATAGAAAAAGAATCTCATAAAGTTATTACAAACTTTCAGAGAACATCGACAAATGGTATGCAAAGTGGCAATAGCAAACTCATGCCATGGGTTCAACCCATAGGTTCCATTTATAAGATAAAATAATACCAGAAGCGAGATTAACAATGGATATAAAAATCATGATTGATGAGTTAATAATGATGATGAGTGTAAATGGATACCCTATTCAGATGCCGATTAGCACCTCATTTATCAAATCTATAATGGATATTGATACTGATAAAAATATAAAACCATTACTGAAAGATTTGGGGTTTGAAGTCAAAAAACTCCTTCTCAATCAACCTGATTTTATTACCTTTTTGGAACTCATGGATGGATTTGAGTTTAATGGCCTGACTCTCTTCAGTTTTGCCGTACCTGAACCAACCGTTAATAACGTTTTCCTGATGAATGATTTCTACAGAAATAACAATGACTATATCGATCCAGAACTTGAACACCGTCTGGTTATAGGCGAAGACAGCATATCTCTTTTTACATATGATACAAAAACTAACCTGTTTGAAATCAGAGACAATGTGTCTTCTGAATCAGTCTATGGCTCATTCAATAACTTTTCTGATTTTCTGTCTGAGTTATTAGATACAGTCAGAGTATAATTATGGTTAATAAAGTAGTCCCACTTCCACCGAAGAAGGATACTCACCTCAATATCCTGCGGTGAAACAACATAGATAGATTAAGAGGTGAGCCCAATTTACTCAATATTATATCAGAAGAGCCCCAACAGAAGCAGCGGTGTTACGAAGGGATTTCAATAACTCTGTAAGAAAGAATTTCCTTATTAATCTGGCAAAAACACCAGATGCTATCAGTAGATTTAACTCAGAGGATATTTTAAGAATGAGCAATGGAACTGTCCCAAAGGATTATAGTGTCCACCATAAACTTCCATTAGATGATAGTGGTACAAATACTTTTGACAATTTAGTATTGATAGGAAATGAACCATATCATAAAATATTTACTAACATGCAATCAACGGTGATAAGAGGAATGTTACCTGGTGAAAGTAAAGTCACTCCGTGGGCGATTCCTTCAGGTTCAATTTATCCACTTAAATAATTTCACAGGAATTAATAAAGATGAACATTGAAGATTTTTTAATCGAATTAAAGAAGATGATGGACGATTCAGGTTATCCCATAGAAGATTCCATCAAGAACTCATTCATTGAAAGTATAACAAAAAGAAATCCAGAGATTAAAACCTCTCCAATTCTCGAACAATTATGTGATGAAGTATGCATACTATTTTCTAATCAACCAGATTACGTAACGTTCTTAGAAACAATGGATGGGTTCGAGTATAACGGATTAAGAATTTTTAGCTTGTCAATTCCAGAACCATTAGTTAAAAATTTATTTGTTATTAACGAATTTTATAGAAACAACTATGACTATATAAATCCTGACCTTAAGGAACGATTAGTTATTGGTGACGACAGCATTTCATTATTCACCTATGATACTAAAGCAAACTGTTTTGAAATCAGAGATAATATTGGAACAGACAATGTTTTTGGTTCATTCAATTATTTCTCTGACTTTTTGAATGAAATATTAGATACCGTACGGTAATTTATAGAATAACTGGTAATAACCTTTATCACCCGGATGCACCATCATGGTAAACAATACTGAACTGAACATCTTGAAATTACTAGCACCAAGAGATGATGTAAATTGGACATGGTATAATCTTGATCGCGCAATGACCCGCAGGAATATGGATGGGGTGGGTAACGTAGCCAGACTCGTGGATAACCTATCCAAATCGGGTTTAGTCGACATAGTAACAAGAACACCGTCAGGTATGGATTATTACCGCGTATCTATCCAGGGTCATAAGTTGCTAAACGAAATGAATTAACAACACCAGGCTGATTTACCATTACAGTTTTCAGGAACATTGCTCCGAATAGCTGCAACGAAAGCGAGTTTACAGCCAGAACTACCTGATAAGCCCCCTTCCACCGAAGAGGGCCGTTATCCTTAGTATCCCGCAGTTAAATCATCAACTGAGCGCGGGTCAGACGCGCCGTACAGCGAACCATCCGGCCCGACCATGATGCTCTGGGTGCTGCCCATCGCTTCTTTCAGCGCGACTTTTTGCCCACGCTGTTCCAGGAGTTTCAGCGTATCCGGGCTAAAGCCCTTTTCCACGCGCAGCTCATCCGGCAGCCACTGATGATGGAAACGCGGTGCGTTGGTCGCCTCAGCGACATTCATCCCGAAATCGATGCTGTTGACCACCATTTGCAGCACGGTGGTAATAATCCGGCTACCGCCAGGGCTGCCTGTCACCAGCCAGGTTTTACCGTCTTTCACCACAATGGTTGGCGACATTGACGACAGCGGACGTTTCTTCGGCCCTACGGCGTTAGCATCGCCGCCCACCAGACCGTAAACGTTTGGTACGCCAGGTTTCGCGGAGAAGTCATCCATCTCATTGTTGAGCAGAATCCCGGTGTTTCCCGCCACAATCCCGGTGCCAAACGTGGTGTTCAGGGTGTAGGTAACGGCCACCGCGTTGCCGTCTTTATCCACCACCGAGAAGTGGGTGGTCTGATTGCTTTCATACGGCGCCAGTTTACCGGGGCGAATCTCGCTGGACGGTTTGGCTTTATTGATATCTATCTGATCGGCAATGGATTTCGCATACGCTTTACTGGTCAGCGCCTGCCACGGCACCTTCACAAAATCCGGGTCGCCGAGATACTCCGACCGATCGGCATAGGCATATTTCTCCGCTTCAGCCATTATCTGCATGGCATCGGCGCTGCCAAACCCGTATTTCTTCATGTCGAAGTTTTCAAGGATATTGAGGATCTGCACGATATGAATGCCGCCGGAGGACGGAGGCGGCATCGAAAAGACCTGATACCCGCGATAGTCGCCGCTAATCGGCGTGCGTTCTACCGCTTTGTAAGCCGCCAGATCCTCTTTGGTGATAAGCCCCCCGTTCTTCTGCATCTCCTGTGCGATCTGGTCGGCTATTGCCCCTTTGTAGAAGGCATCCGGGCCATTCTCAGCAATCATCTCCAGACTTTTCGCCAGGTTTTTCTGCACCAGCTTGTCGCCCTTCTTCAGCGGTTCGCCGTCTTTCCAGAAAATAGCCTTGCTGTTTTCATAATTCGGCAGCACCTCACTACCGTAGGTTTTCAGGTCATCCGCCAGCGCATCGTTGACGACGAATCCCTCATCCGCAAGTTTCATCGCCGGGCGTATCACTTTGTTGAGCGGCAGGGTGCCGTATTTCTCCAGCGCCAGCGAGAATCCGGCCACGGTGCCCGGCGTACCGGTCGCCAAGTGCGACGTCAGCGATTTTTTACTGTCAGGATTGCCCTGATCGTCCAGGAACATATCGCGGGTGGCATTGGCTGGCGCCATTTCGCGGAAGTCGATCGCCGTGGTGTTCCCGTCTTTGGTGCGCAGCAGCATAAAACCCCCGCCGCCGAGGTTCCCTGCCTGCGGATGCGTCACCGCCAGCGCATAGCCAACGGCAACCGCCGCATCGACGGCATTTCCCCCTTGCTTAAGGATATCGACGCCAACCTGGGTCGCCATCGCATCCACGGATGCCACCATCCCCTGCTTCGCACGAACAGGGTGGAAAACATCCTCTTCAACACCGTATGACACCGGAGGTGGCGCAGGCGGCGCGGCAACAACACTAAAACAACTTCCTGAGAGCAGAGCAGCAATGGCTACCCGGCGCAAAAACGTCGGTTTCATCATCGTTATTCTCCAGAGATACGGGGTCAGCCCCCCACTAAGCCTGGTGCATAACTCTGAAATAATCATCGTTGCGGCGGGAAAGGAGTAAACTTAATAGATCCCCCCAGAGGAGGAAAGACGATGAAACGACTCTTAATTTTAGCGGCGCTACTGCCGTTTTCCGGCTTTGCGCAGCCCATCAACACCATGAATAACCCGAATCAGCCGGGGTATCAGATCCCGAGTCAACAGCGGATGCAAACCCAAATGCAGACGCAGCAGACCCAGCAGAAAGGAATGCTTAACCAGCAGTTAAAAACGCAGACCCAGCTTCAGCAACAGCATCTGCAAACGCAGATGAACAATAACGCGCAGCGGGTCCAGCAGGGCCAGGTGCGTGAGCAGGTTTTACCAAACAACAATGGCGGGATGTTAAGCGGTGGAACCCGCCAGAGCAGCGGTCAGCAACATCTGCTGCCCCAGCGACAGAGTGGCGATATGCTCAATAACTCGCCGCAGTAAAATCCGGCCCAATCACATCAATGGCATCGGTACAGATGCAGTCCACGCCCCAGCGCAGCAGTTCCGCCGCGCGCTGGGGTTTGTTGACGGTGTAAACCAGAATGCGCAGTCCCGCCGCCCTGAGCATTTTTACCCGCGCTTCATCGAGCAATTTATGGTTGAGATGAACAGAGACGCAGCCCAGTCGGGTCGTCAGCGTATACCAGTCGTCACGCCAGTCATCCAGCAGTAAACCGCGCGGTAGCTCTGGCGCCGCCTGTTGCGCCGCTTCCAGCGCATCAATTTCAAACGATGAAAGTAAAGGCGCGGTCATTCCAGACCACAGCTCCCGCGCAGCCAGCGCCACCACTCTCCCCGTCAATGGCCCGGTGCCGGTCGTCGGTTTAATTTCAATATTCGCCATCATGCCGTGCTCGCGGCAGCGTTCCGCTACCTGAGACAACAGCGGCAACGGCTCGCCTTTAAACTTGCCGCTAAACCAGCTCCCGGCATCAACGCGCAGCAGATCCTGCCAGTTGACTTCCCCCGCCACGCCCCAGCCGTTACTGGTGCGCTCCAGGTTGTCGTCATGCAGCAGAAAGATCTCGCCGTCTTTCGACAGCTTCACGTCAAACTCAATCATCGTGTGTCCGCACCGCGCCCCCACGTCAATCGCCGCCAGCGTGTTTTCCGGTGCGAGTTTTCCGCCGCCGCGATGCGCGACGATGTGGGGATAAGGCCAGTTACTCATACTCGTTGTCCTGTTTCGCCATCGAAAAGATGCAGATGATTTTCCGGCAAATGCAGCCATAGCGTGCCGCCTGCCGTCGGACGTTGCTGATGCGCCAGCCGCACGACCATTTTTTGATCGCCCCAGCGTCCGTGCGCCAGGTTATCCGCCCCCAGCATCTCCAGCGTGTCCATCACCAGCGGTACGCCGCCTTCTGCCTGCGAGCTTAGCGCAATATGCTCAGGACGGATACCCAGCGTCATTTTCCGCCCGGCATAGCGGCGATAGTTCCAGTTAACGGGCAGCGCCATCCCGCTCTCCAGCTCAAAATGGGTGCCTGCGGCGCTGATGCGCCCCTCCAGCAGGTTCATCGCCGGGCTGCCGATAAAGCTCGCCACAAAGCGGCTGGCGGGCTTCTCATACACCTCTACCGGCGTACCGATTTGCTCCGCCACGCCTTTGTTCATCACCATCACCCGCTGGGCGAGCGTCATCGCTTCGACCTGATCGTGCGTCACGTACAGCGAGGTGGTTTTCAGGCGGCGATGCAGATGTTGTAACTCAAGGCGCATCTGGACGCGCAATTTAGCGTCAAGGTTGGACAGCGGCTCATCAAACAGGAAGACGGCCGGATCGCGCACAATCGCACGCCCCATTGCCACACGCTGGCGCTGGCCGCCGGAAAGCTCGCGTGGACGGCGTTTGAGCAAACCGTCCAGCTCCAGAATCCGCGCCGCCTCTTTCACCCGTTCGGCAATATGCCCTTTGCCCATGCCGCGAATCTTCAGCCCCCACGCCATGTTCTCCTCTACGCTCATGTGTGGGTAGAGCGCGTAGTTCTGGAACACCATCGCAATGCCCCTGTCTTTCGGCTCCATCTCCGTAACGCGCTGGCGGTCAATCCAGATATCGCCGCTCGTTACCCGCTCAAGCCCGGCCACCATACGCAGCAGCGTCGATTTACCGCAGCCGGACGGCCCAACCATCACAATAAACTCGCCATCCGCCACATCCAGCGTTAACGGCTGTATGACCTGGGTTTTGCCGTCCCAGCTTTTGGTTACTGCCTGTAATTTCAAACCAGCCATAAAATTTCCTACTTCTCACTGTCCACCAGGCCGCGTACAAACGCGCGCTGCATGGCTAAAACGATAACGACGGGGGGAATCAGGGTCAGCAGCATCGCCGCCATCACCTGATTCCACTGAGTAGTGCCTTCCCCGGTGGCGATCATGCCTTTAATCCCCGCAACGGCGGTGCCGAGATCAACGTCGGTAATAATCAGCAACGGCCACAGGTACTGGTTCCAGCCGTAGATGAAAGTGATGACGAACAGCGCCGCGAGATTGGTTTTCGACAGCGGCAGCACGATGTCGCGGAAAAAGCGCATCGGTGAAGCGCCGTCAATGCGCGCCGCTTCAATCAGCTCGTCCGGCAGCGTCATAAAGAACTGGCGAAACAGAAAGGTGGCAGTCGCTGAGGCCATCAGCGGCAGGGTCAGACCCGCGTAGCTGTCGAGCATTTTCAGATTGGCGATCACTTCCACCGTCGGGAAAATACGCACCTCAACCGGTAGCATCAGGGTGATAAAGATCATCCAGAAAAACAGATTACGCAGCGGAAAACGAAACCAGACAATGGCAAACGCCGACAGCATAGAAACGGTAATTTTCCCCACCGTAATGCCAAAAGCCATGATGAAACTGTTAAGCATCATCAGCCAGAACGGCGCGCTGTTCACGCCCACGCCGTTAACCCAGATCGTTGCCATGTTTTCCAGCAGATGCGTTCCGGGGATGAGCGTCATCGGCGTATCGAACACCGCGCTGTTGTCCAGCGTCGCCGCCACAAAGGCGACGTACAAGGGAAACAGGATCACCACAATCCCCAGAATCAACATAGTGTGGCTGAATATCGTCAGCCCGCGACGGTTCTCAATCATTGGTAACGCACCTTACTTTCCACATAGCGGAACTGGATAACCGTCAGAATGATGACGAGGAACATCAGCACCACCGACTGTGCGGCAGAGGCGGAGAGATCCAGCCCGGCAAAGCCTTCGCGGTAAATCTTATAAATCAGCGTGGTCGTCGCCTGTACCGGTCCGCCTGCGGTAGCGGCGTCAATCACCGGGAAGGTGTCGAAGAAGGCATACACCAGATTGACCACCAGCAGGAAGAAACTCACCGGCGCAATCAGCGGTAGCGAAAGTTTAAAGAAGCGCCGAACCGGCCCCGCCCCATCAATCGCTGCCGCTTCCGTCAGCGAGCGGGGAATGGATTGCAACGCGGCAAAAAAGAACAGGAAGTTGTAACTAATCTGCTTCCAGACTGAAGCGAACACCACCAGAAACATGGCCTGGCCGCTGTGTTGCGCATGGTTCCAGTCATAGCCGAACCCGGCAAGAAAATGGGTGATTAGCCCGCGCCCGGGGTTGAACAGGAAGATCCACAGTACGGCGGCCACCGCTGGCGCAACGGCGTAAGGCAGCAGCATCAGCGTTTGATACAGGCGGCTTGCGCGTACCACGTAATCCACCAGCGCGGCGAAAAACAGCGAGACCAACAGGCCGCTTACCGTCACCAGCGCACTGAATTTCATCGTCGTCCAGAAGGAGTCGAGATAGTAGCTGTCATGGAATAAGGCGACAAAGTTATCCAGACCGACAAACTGGCTGGACAGCCCAAACGGATCGACGCTTTGCAGCGAATACCAGAGCGCTTCGCCCGCAGGCCAGATAAAGAAAATGACGGTGATCGCCAGTTGCGGCGCAACCAGCAAATACGGCAGCCAACGCGAGCGAAACACCGGACGGGATGATGACATGAAGATTTGATTCCTGAACAGTGCCGGGTGGCGGCTTCGCCTTACCCGGCCTACGGTCTTGTAGGCCCGGTAAGCGCAGCGCCTCCGGGCATATCATGCGTTACGATTTCGTTGACTGCTCAAAGCGACGCAGCAGCTGATTACCACGCTCAACGGCGGCATCCAGCGCCTGCTGCGGGGATTTCTTCCCGGTCCACACGCTTTCCAGTTCCTCATCCACAATGGTGCGGATCTGCGGCATGTTGCCCAGACGCAGACCTTTGGTGAACGGCAACGGCGGCTTGTTCAGCATCTGGCGCGTGGCAATATCCGCGCCGGGGTTCTTATCATAGAATCCCTGCTCGCGGGTCAGATCGTAAGCCGCTTTGGTGATCGGCAGATAGCCGGTTTTCTGATGCCATTCAGCAGCATTTTCCGGCTTCGCCAGGAAGTCGAGGAATTTCGCCACGCCGGTGTAGGTCTCTTTGTCTTTACCCTGCATCACCCACAGGCTCGCCCCGCCGATAATGGCGTTTTGCGGCGCATCTTTGGCGTCTGCGTCATAAGGCATCATGCCTACGCCGTAATTAAATTTGGCATAGTGGCGGATATCCGCCAGAGAACCGGAAGAGGCGGTGGTGATGGCGCAATCGCCGTTGTAGAACTTCTCAGTGGATTCGTCTTTACGCCCGAAGTAGCTGAAATCACCCTTCTTGTTCAGTTCTTCCAGCAGCGCGATATGTTTCACCTGCTCCGGCTTGTTAAATTCCAGCACCGCGTCAGTACCGTCAAAGCCGTTATTTTGAGTGGCGACCGGCAGACCATGCCAGGCGCTGAAGTTTTCAATCTGAATCCAGCCCTGCCAGCCGCTGGCGTAGCCGCACTTCATTCCTGCCGCCTTCAGCTTTGCGGTGTACTCCGCCAGATCCTGCCAGGTTTTCGGCGGCTGCTCTGGATCTAAACCGGCTTTTTTGAAAGCGTCTTTGTTGTAGTACAGCACCGGCGTGGAGCTGTTAAACGGCTGGGACAACAGATGTCCGCTTTTGGAATCGGTGTAGTAACCGGACACCGTCGGTACAAACTGCGACTCATCGAAACTGATGCCCGCGTCGCTGAACACTTCATAGACCGGTTTAATCGCTTTCGACGCCATCATAGTCGCGGTGCCGACTTCATAAACCTGCAACAGCGCCGGAGCGTTGCCGGTACGAAACGCGGCGATACCCGCGCTCAGGCTCTGTTCATAGTTGCCCTTATACACCGGCACAATCTTGTAATCAGGATTGGCCGCATTGAAACGTTGCGCCAGAGAATCAACCTCTTTCCCCAGCTCGCCTTCCATAGAATGCCAGAATGGAATGGTGGTAACGGCCATGGCGTTTCCCACGAATGCCAGGCTTAACGCCAGTCCTAACGCTGTATGTCGTAACGATGTCATTCGCTTATCTCTCTTGTTGTGCCGGATGCGCGATATCACGCGTTTTATGCTCGCGAGGTAACATGACATGCGCGAATGACAGAAAAATAACTTTTTAGTTACAAATAAATGACAGCCAAACGTCAGCAGGATGATAAGAAGATGATGGAATGGTGAAGATAATATGTAGGCCCGGTAAGCGTAGCGCCACCGGGCGGCGGCTACCGACGCAAACGCTGTACAATTTCCTCTAGCGACAGACGTCCTGCGGCAGCTTCGACTGTCATATCAACATAATCGGGATTAGCAGCCAGAAAGATACCGTTACGTTTGAGAAACAGCAATGTGATGAACAATGCTGTTCTCTTATTACCATCGTTAAAAATATGTCCACGAGAAATAGCGAGTAGATGCATCGCCGCAAGGATCCAGACATCGGTAATACTTTCGTATTCGTATTTATTTAAAACACGGTACAACAGCGCTTCAGCCCGCCCAGGGTCCGGCATTCCCGGAACGCCGGGCGTTACGCTCAATAATTTGTCATGAAAACGGATTATCTCTTCCGCTGAGATAAATTGAAGTGTCATTTATCGGCCAGTTCTCTTAATTCGTCGCCGTGAACGCCCATGATGGCATCAAATTCAGCATCCAGTTTTGCTGTCTGATAACGTTCAAACTCCTCTGCGCTGATGATAACCGCAGATTTATGCCCCCGACGCGTAATCGTCACCGGCGTACCCGTGGCAGCAGAATCAAGCACAGAGGCAAGGTTCTGCCGTACCTCACTATAGTTCATTGTACGCATATAGCCTCCTTTTAAGTACACATAAATTGTACAACTAAAACGTACAAAAAACAAAAAGCCGGGTGGCGGCTTCGCCTTACCCGGCCTACAGGATCGAGTAGGCCCGGTAAGCGTAGCGCCACCGGGCACACAGACGGTTTAGCCTCCGAGGTATGCGCTGCGCACCGCTTCGTTGGCCAGCAACGCATCGCCGGTATCTTCCAGCACCACATGACCGTTTTCCAGCACGTAGCCGCGATCCGCCAGCTTCAGCGCCTGATTCGCGTTCTGTTCGACGAGGAAGATGGTCATTCCCTGCTCGCGCAGCTGTTCGATGGTATCGAAAATCTGCTGGATGATGATCGGCGCCAGACCCAGGGACGGCTCATCCAGCAGCAGCAAACGCGGCTGGCTCATCAATGCGCGGCCAATCGCCAGCATCTGCTGTTCACCGCCGGACATGGTGCCCGCACGCTGGATACGACGCTCATGCAAGCGCGGGAACAGCGCGTAAACCCACTTAATGCGCTCCTGAAACTGGTCGCGCTCGGCGAAAAAACCGCCCATCGCCAGGTTCTCTTCTACCGTCATACGGGAAAAAACGCGACGCCCTTCCGGGACAATCGCCACCGCTTCACGCATGATTTTCGCCGTCTGCCAGTCGGTAATGTCTTTACCATCAAACACAATCCGACCACTGGTGGCGCGCGGATCGCCGCATAACGTGCCGAGCAGCGTGGTTTTACCCGCGCCGTTGGCGCCAATCAGGGTGACGATTTCTCCCTGACGAATATGCAGGCTCACCTCGTGCAGCGCCTGGATTTTGCCGTAGTGGGCACTGACTTTGTCAAAGGACAACATGACTTTTTCCATCTTATGCGTCACCACCATTATGCTTCACCTAAATAGGCGCGGATCACGTCCGGGTTGTTGCGAACTTCTTCCGGCGTCCCGTTCGCCAGCGGCGTTCCCTGGTTCACCACGTAAATGCGATCGGAAATCCCCATCACCAGCTTCATATCATGCTCAATCAGCAGAATGGTGGTGTTGTGATGATTACGCAGCTCCGCAATTAATTCGTCCAGCTCTTTGGTCTCTTTCGGGTTCAGACCCGCCGCCGGTTCATCCAGCATCAGGATCTCCGGCTGCGTCACCATGCAGCGGGCGATCTCCAGACGACGCTGGTCGCCGTAGGCCAGGTTGCTGGCCTGGCGGTTGGCGTGCTCCAGCAGGCCGATACGCTCCAGCCAGGTGGCGGCACGATCGAGCGCTTCACTCTGCGCCCGACGGAACGCCGGAGTCTTCAACAGACCCGAAAAGACGCCGGTTTTCAACTGCTGATGTTGCGCAACCAGCAGGTTTTCAATCACCGTCATCTCACGGAACAGGCGGACGTGCTGGAAGGTACGCACCACGCCCATACGGGCAATCTGCTGACCCGGCAGCCCTTCCAGATGCTGATCGCGCAGTATAATGGTGCCACCGGTCGGTTTATAGAAACCGGTCAGGCAGTTAAAGACCGTGGTTTTCCCGGCGCCGTTTGGCCCGATCAATGAGACGATTTCGCGTGGATGCAACTCCAGTTCAACGTTGTTTACCGCCAGCAGACCGCCAAAGCGCATCATCAGGCCGTTAACGGATAATAATGGCTGACTCATGCCTGCTCTCCTTTCGCTTCCCCGTTTTTCAGTTTCAACTGCGGACGGGTCATCGGCAGCAAGCCCTGCGGACGCCAGATCATCATCAGTACCATCAAACCACCGAGCATCAACATGCTGTATTCGTTGAAGTCACGCATTAGCTCGCGCGATACCACCAGCAGGATAGCGGCGAGAATAACCGCGAACTGCGAACCCATGCCGCCAAGCACCACAATCGCCAGTACAAAAGCGGATTCGGCAAAGGTGAACGACTCCGGGCTGACAAAGCCCTGGCGCGCGGCGAACAGCGTTCCGGCGAACCCCGCAAACGCGGCGCTGATGGTAAACGCCGTCAGCTTAATGCGCGTCGGGCTTAAGCCTAATGAACGGCAGGCAATTTCATCTTCACGCAGCGCTTCCCATGCCCGCCCCAGCGGCATACGCAGCAGACGGTTGATCACAAACAGCGAGAAGACGACCAGCAGCAACGCCACCAGGTAAAGCCAAATCACGCGGTCGGATGGATCGTATTTCACGCCGAAGAAGTTGCTGAAGGTATCCCAGCCGCCTTCACGGGCGGTACGGCTGAACTCCAGACCGAAGAATGTCGGTTTCGGGATCTGGCTGATACCGTTCGGCCCGCCGGTCACTTCGGTGTTATTGAGCAGCAGGATGCGCACAATCTCGCCAAAGCCTAAGGTCACAATCGCCAGGTAGTCGCCGCGCAGGCGCAATACCGGGAAGCCGAGCAGGAAGCCCGCCGCCGCCGCAACCAGCCCCGCCAGCGGCAGGCAGGTCCAGAACCCCAGACCGTAATAGTGGTTCAGCAACGCGAAGGTATACGCGCCAATGGCGTAGAAACCGCCGTAGCCCAGCACCAGCAGACCAGACAGCCCCACCACCACGTTCAGCCCAAGACCGAGGATGATATAAATCATGGTCAGCGTGGCGATATCAACGGTGCCGCGCGACACCATAAACGGCCACACAACGGCGATGACCAGCAGCGCAATCAGGAACAGCTTCTGCTTCACGGTTGAGCCATCAATCGCTGGCAGAACAAATTTAGGCCCAGAAATGCCCTTCAGGCTTTTCTGGAAAATCGGTCGCAGCAACTGGAAGAAAAAGACCACGGCAGTACCGATAAACACCCACTGCCAGCGAATATCCGCAGCAGTCCCCACCACCAGTTTGGTGCCATCGAGTTCCAGTTGAACGCCCATAAAGACGCCCGCCAGCACGAAGAACATGGCGGCAGAGAGCAGCGCCATCGCAAAATGCATCGGTTTCATACTTTCTCTACCTCCGGGCGGCCCAGGATACCGGTCGGCATGACCAGCAGCACCAGAATCAGCAGCGCAAACGACACCACATCTTTATATTCGGTACTCAGGTACGCAGAGGAGAGCGCTTCGGCGACGCCCAGAATCAGGCCGCCAATCATCGCGCCAGGAATGCTGCCGATGCCGCCAAGCACCGCGGCGGTGAAGGCCTTCATCCCGGCCATAAAGCCAATATACGGGTTGATAACGCCATAGAACTGACCGAGCAGCACGCCCGCCACCGCCGCCATCGCCGCGCCAATCACAAAGGTCAGCGCAATCACGCGGTCGGTATTAATGCCCAGCAGACTCGCCATTTTCAGGTCTTCCGCACAGGCGCGGCAGGCGCGTCCCATACGGGAGTAACGGATGAACAGCGTCAGCGCCAGCATCGCCAGGAAAGTGACAATCCAGATGACCAACTGCATGGTGGTAATGCTGGCGGCGAAGTTCTCGCTGCTGCCGATAATCCACTGGCCGTTAAACAAACTGGGGAGCGCCACGTCACGCGAACCTTCGGTAAGACTGACGTAGTTTTGCAGGAAAATAGACATCCCGATCGCGGAGATGAGCGCAATCAGTCGCTTGGAACTGCGCACTGGCCGATAGGCCACCCGTTCAATACTCCAGCCATAGGCGCTGGCGATAATGATAGCCCCGACGAATCCGGCGGCGACCAGCAGCCAGCTGGTATCAATGCCCATCATCATCAGCGCGGCGATGATCATGAAAGAGACATAGCTGCCGATCATATAGACCTCGCCGTGGGCGAAGTTGATCATGCCGATAATGCCGTAAACCATCGTATAGCCGATAGCGATCAGCGCATAGGTGCTTCCCAGCGTGACGCCGTTAAACATCTGCTGCAAGAAATAGAGAAACTGCTCGGACATAAGGTAACCTTTCTCAACCCGCCCGTTTTGCGCGGGCGGAGGGATAACTTGTCTTCAGGCGTTATTTGGCAACGGTCGATGAGCCGTCGGCATGCCACTGGAAGACACCAAACTCAAATCCCTTCAGATCGCCTTTTTCATCCCAGTTCAGCGGCCCAATCACGGTATCAGCCCCGTGTGCTTTCAGATCTTTCACCAGATCGAGCGGCGCTTTGCTGCCGGTACGATCCATTGCGGTTGCCAGCGACTGCACCGCAGCGTAGGTGATCCACACGTAAGGGCCGGTAGGATCTTTTTTGTCGGCTTTAAGGGCATCGACAATGCCTTTGTTCGCCGGGTCCTGGTCATAGCGTTTTGGCATCGTCACCAGCATGCCTTCTGCCGCCGCGCCAGCAATGTTGGACAGTGAGGCATTGCCCACGCCCTCTGGCCCCATAAACTGGGTTTTCAGGCCGATAGCGCGCGCCTGGCGCAGCATCTGGCCCATTTCCGGGTAGTAACCGCCGTAATAAACGAAGTCGATATTCTCTTTTTGCAGGCGGGCAATCAGCGCGGAAAAGTCTTTCTCGCCAGCGGTAATCCCGTCAAAGAACACGATATTGGCGTTGCCCGCTTTCAGGCTGTCCTGTACGGAACGCGCCAGACCTTCACCGTACTGCTGCTTATCGTGAATAATGGCGATACGCTGCGGCTTCACTTTCTCAAGAATATATTTCGCCGCCGTTGGCCCCTGGGAGGAGTCCAGGCCCGCCGTACGCATGATGTGTTCGTAGCCGCGCTGCGTCAACTCCGGGTTTGTGGCGCCCGGGGAGATCATCAGGATGCCTTCATCTTCATAGATATCAGACGCGGGCTGTGTGGAAGAGGAGCACAGGTGGCCGATAACGTACTGAATGCCGTCGTTGACGATTTTGTTCGCCACCGCGACAGCCTGTTTCGGGTCACAGGCGTCGTCATACTCAACGCCCACCAGCTTATCGCCTTTGATGCCGCCTTTGGCGTTGATGTCTTTAATGGCCTGACGCGCGCCGTTAAATTCCATATCGCCCCACTGCGCTACCGGGCCGGACATCGCCCCGACAACGGCGACTTTAATATCGTCCGCCATTGCCGTATGCGACATCGCCAGTGCAA
Organism: Citrobacter sp. CK199; assembly: GCF_030333285.1. NCBI lineage: Bacteria > Pseudomonadati > Pseudomonadota > Gammaproteobacteria > Enterobacterales > Enterobacteriaceae > Citrobacter > Citrobacter sp. CK199. Next base: position 130,704 of record NZ_JAOWGF010000021.1, read on the forward strand.
CCACTCCTGCGATGATCGTTTTCGCATTCCGTTTCATTTACTGAATCCCCATTCGTGACGTTATTACACTTCATCCTTCACGCTGCTTCGGTGTTGGCTACGTGCGTTCCCCCAGTCACTTACTTATGTAAGCTCCGGGGATTCACGCTCTTGCCGCCTTGATGCACCTTGAATGATTTTGTGTATATATTTTGTATTTATGTGGTTAAAAAGCAGACTGTGCTTTTTTTGAACTATGCTATTTTTACCTGTTGCATTAATGGTTTAGCACAGTTTTTTATGCAAAATCAGAGTAAAAACTCTATTTTTCAGTCGATTAAGAAAAGATAATATTCTGATTTCAGCTATAGATAAACAAAAAAAAGCGCACTTGTCAGCATAAAATAACGGTACAAAGAGCGGAATAAAACACTGCCTCCCAGGGGATTATCCTGCCTGTTTTTCATTCTCTGATGTTTCAAACTGTACTTATCGTTGCCAAAAAACTAATCGCCTGGTAAATGAAATAAAAAAGAGAAAGTGTCGGAACACATTATTTCGGTACACTGGTTCTCTCTTTGGTGATTTGGACATGCTGTCGATGAAGCTGACCATCGTTCGTTTAGAAAACTTTAGCGCCCAGGATCTCATCGATCTGGGTAAAATCTGGCCGGAATACTCCGCCTCGTCTTTAAGCGTAGATGATACTCACCGGATCTACGCAGCGCGTTTCAACGAGCGTCTGTTGGGCGCTGTGCGGGTAACGCTAAGCGGTACGCAAGGCGCGCTGGACTCATTGCGGGTTCGCGAGATCACGCGTCGTCGCGGCGTGGGGCAGTATCTGGTGGAAGAGGTGATCCGCAATAATCCGGGCATTTCAGCCTGGTGGATGGCAGATGTCGGCGTCGAAGAGCGAGGCGTAATGGCGGCGTTTATGCAGGCATTAGGGTTTACGGCGCAGGCGGACGGCTGGGAAAAACGGTAATAAAAAAGCCGGATGGCGCTGACGCTTATCCGGCCTACGTGTTTTGCAACTCTCACGCAATTTTCCAGGCATGCAGGCCGGGTAAGACGAAGCCGCCACCCGGCACTCAATTACCTGGCGTCGGTTGCCGTACCGTCGGCATGCCAGGTAAAGACGCCGAACTCAAAGCCTTTCAGATCGCCCTTCTCATCCCAGGACAACGGCCCCATAACGGTTTCCACGGTATTCGCTTTCAGGTATTTGGCGATTTCAGCCGGATCGTCGGACTGATTCAGACCCGCCTGCAATGACTGCAACGCCGCGTAGGTGGTCCACACAAACGCGCCGCTTGGGTCCTGTTTCTTCGCTTTGATAGCGTCTACAATCGGTTTGTTCGCCGGAACCTGATCGTAGTTCTTCGGCTTGGTGACCAGCATCCCCTCGGCAGACTCACCGGCAATGTTAGACAGCGACACGTTCGCTACCCCTTCCGGCCCCATAAACTTCGTTTTCAGGCCAGCAGCGCGAGCCTGGCGCAGGATCTGCCCCATCTCAGGGTGGTAGCCGCCGTAATACACAAAGTCGATGTTCTCTTTCTTCAGGCGCGCCACCAGGGTGGAGAAATCTTTCTCGCCGGCGGTAATCCCGTCGAAGAACACCACGTTGGCGTTGCCTTTTTTCAGGCCATCCTGCACCGCGCGCGCCAGGCCTTCACCGTACTGCTGCTTATCGTGAATAATGGCGATGCGCTGCGGCTTCACGCTTTCCAGAATATATTTCGCCGCCGTCGGCCCCTGATCGGAGTCCAGACCGGTGGTGCGCAGGATCAGCTGATAACCGCGCGCGGTCAGTTCCGGTGCGGTCGCAGCCGGGGTAATCATCAGAATGCCTTCGTCTTCATAGATATCAGACGCAGGCTGCGTGGATGAGGAGCACAGGTGGCCGATAACATATTTAATGCCGTCGTTGACCACTTTGTTGGCTACGGCTACCGCTTGTTTCGGGTCGCAGGCATCATCATATTTCACGGCAACCAGCTTATCGCCCTTGATGCCGCCTTTCGCGTTGATATCGGCAATCGCCTGCTCCGCGCCGGTAAATTCCTGATCGCCGTACTGCGCTACCGGGCCGGACATCGCGCCGACAACGGCCACTTTGATATCCTTAGCAAACGCCATATTGCTCAAAGACAGGGCGATACATCCTGCCAATAACGCTTTACCCTTCATATTCATCCTGAGAATCCCCATTATTGTGGTTATTACGTATGTTGTGATGTTGTTGTTCAGCACTTTATTTCAATTAATGGTAAGCCGCCCGTGCTTTAGCAGCATACTCTGCTAAAACATACCCGATTTTTATGATTTTGGAATAGCTAATTTGACAGTCAGATAACAAGTTGATGACAAAACGGGACGCCGCCGCAACGGGCGGCGTCGGTTTATCGTGTCAGCGAACGCGTAATGATCTCCAGCGCTTTACGGAACTGCGCATCGGGGATCGTCAGCGGATAGAGGAAGCGGATCACGTTGCCGTAAACACCGCAGCTGAGCAGCAGCAGACCCTCCTGCAATGCGCGATCCTGCACCTGCCGGGTAAATTCCGGGGACGGCTGGCCGGTTTGCGGATTGGTAAACTCTACCGCCACCATCGAGCCCTGCGCGCGGATCTCGGCAATGGACGGGCAGGCGGCTTTCGCTTTGTTCAACACCTCAACCAGATGCTGACCAAGCTGCGTGGCGCGAGTGCAGAGATCGTCTTCTTCAATCACATCAAGCACCGCATGCGCGGCGGCCACCGCCAGCGGGTTTCCGGCGTAGGTGCCGCCAAGACCGCCCGGCGCAGGCGCATCCATCACCTCGGCGCGACCGGATACCGCCGACAGCGGCATACCGCCGGCCAGACTTTTGGCCATCGTAATGAGATCCGGCTGAACGCCGTGGTGCTCCATCGCAAACAGTTTGCCTGTACGGGCAAAACCGGTCTGCACTTCATCGGCGATCAGCAAGATGCCGTGGGTATCGCATAACGTACGCAGCGCCTGCATGAAATCCGTTGGCGCAACGTTAAAGCCCCCTTCCCCCTGCACCGGTTCCAGGATAATGGCCGCCACCTGGTCCGGCGCAATATCGGCTTTAAAAATCCGTTCGAGACTGTTCAGCGCATCCGCCGTGGTAACGCCATGCAAAGGATTCGGATATTGCGCGTGATAGACCGATCCCGGGAACGGCCCAAAGCCAGTTTTGTAGGGCGCGACCTTACCGGTGAGCGCCATCGTCATAAAGGTTCGCCCGTGAAACGCGCCGCCAAAGGTAATCAGCCCCGGTCGTCGGGTACAGGCGCGCGCAATTTTCACCGCGTTTTCGACCGCCTCCGCGCCGGTAGAGAAGAAAGCCGTTTTCGCCGGGCCGTTGACCGGCACGCGCTCGTTAATACGCTCGGCAAGCGTAACGTAGCTTGCATAAGGCACGATTTGATACGCGGTATGGGTAAATGACTGGAGCTGTTTTTCAATTGCCGCGATGACTTTTGGATGGCGGTGCCCGGTGTTCAACACGGCAATTCCGGCGGCGAAATCAATCACCTCATTGCCTTCAATATCCCACAGCGTGGCGTTTTCCGCTCTGTCGGCATAGAAACCGCACATCACCCCGATGCCGCGCGGCGTCGCTTGCAACCGTCTTTCATTCAGTTCGTTATTTTTCACCTTCTCCCCCTAAGATGCGCACAACCCATCGGTAAGTGTTTGCCAGGGGGGAAGAATTCGCCAGAGCGGGGGAGAAAAAAAGCGTTATCCCCGTAGCCCGATAAGCGAAGCGCCATCGGGCATTTATGTCGGCCTGTTTGCCGGATGGCGGCGGTGCCTTATCCGGTCAGGAAAACAAAAAACCCCGGATTCTCATCCAGGGTTTTTCGGGCACTTCGCGGAAATTACGCTTCGATAGCGGCGCGCAGTTTCTTCATCGCGTTCTTTTCAAGCTGACGTACACGTTCAGCAGAAACGCCATAGCGGTCGGCCAGTTCCTGTAGCGTGGACTTATTGTCTTCGTCCAGCCAACGGGCGCGAATGATGTCCTGGCTACGCTCGTCCAGACCTTCCATTGCGTGGGTCAGTTTGTTTGCCGCCTGATCTTCCCAGTTATCCTCTTCAATGCCGTCGGCAAAGTTAGAGGTTTTATCCTGCAAATACAGCACTGGCGCCATCGGCTGGCTGTCAGACTCGTCGTCCGAAGACATGTCAAACGTCATGTCCTGCGCCGCCATACGGGATTCCATCTCGCGAACGTCTTTGCTGGTTACGCCCAGTTCGCGCGCCACCATTTCCACTTCATCCTGATTAAACCAGCCCAGACGCTGCTTGGTTTTACGCAGGTTAAAGAACAGCTTACGCTGTGCTTTAGTGGTTGCGACTTTAACGATACGCCAGTTACGCAATACGTATTCGTGGATCTCCGCTTTGATCCAGTGCACGGCGAAAGAAACCAGGCGCACACCCACTTCCGGGTTAAAACGGCGCACGGCTTTCATCAGGCCGATGTTACCTTCCTGAATCAGATCCGCCTGCGGCAGGCCATAGCCCGCATAGTTACGAGCAACATGAACAACAAAGCGCAGGTGAGACAGAATCAGCGTCTTAGCTGCTTCCAGATCGCCCTGGTAATGCAGCTTTTCAGCCAGTGCCCGTTCTTCGTCAGCCGATAACATCGGCCACGCGTTTGCAGCCCGGATGTAAGATTCCAGGTTACCAACAGGGGCTAAAGCTAAATTTTGCATTTCTTTGGTCATTCAAATCCTCTCAATTTATATCGTCTGGCACTGCAAATGGGCAACAAACGTGCCAGCGTTTATGAGCAACGAGAATAGCACTCACTCTTTTATCAGACAGTGATTTTATCCACAAGTTCAATGCAACGTTGTGAATAAATTACGCACAAAATGTGACACCGCTATGAAAAAACACTGTGGGCAGGGGAATGAGATGTTTTGAAGCTCTTTCCCTGCGAACGGGAACTCATTGCAGGGAAAGAGTATACCACGCTTTTATTAATCGGGAGTAAAGTGACGTAAATGTTGCACAGTGGCAAGCCACGCCGCAACCCAGCCGATCATCGAGCACACCAGCAGCAGCAACAGGCACTCATCGAACGATAAACCATTGATATCAAACTTCGTGCCGAAAACCTGCGCCACTTCCGTCACCGCTGACGACAAGCGCATCACCAAAATTTCTGACAAAATCAGTGAAAGAAATGCCCCTGAAAAACCGAGCAGCGCGCCGCCGTACAGGAACGGTCGCAGGATAAATCCATCCGTCGCGCCAATCAGTTTCTGCACGTTGATGGTGTCGCGGCGGGCGAAAATGCTCAGACGCACGCTGTTGCCGATGACGAGGAACACCGCCGCCACCATCAGCACGCCGATCATCGCGGAAACGCGCCCTACCAGCCCGGTCAGCGCCGCCAGACGGGCAAACCAGCTGTCATCCATACGCACTTCATCAATGCCGTTAATCTGCGAGATGCGATCGCGTAGCGTATTCAGCGACTCCGTTCCCTGGAAATCCAGTTTCGGGATCACCACCGCCACTGCCGGAAGCGGATTCTCTTCCAGCATGTCCAGCGCGCCGCCAAAGCCGGACCAGTTGCGGAACTCGCCCAATGCATCGTCGCGGGAGAGATAGTTGACCTTCTCCACCCCCTGCTCGGCCTGGAGCTGTGCGACCACCCCGGCGGCCGCGTCGTCATCCAGCGTCTTTTGCAGATAAACGGTGATCTGCGGGGACGGATAGTACTGCGTCGCCGCCTGGTTGACGTTCTTATAGACCATGTAGCAAACGCTTGGCAGCGTCAGAGAGATGGCAATCACCATCACCGTCAGAAACGTCGCCAGCGGCTTGCTTTTCAGATCCTGTAACGCGCCCTGGAACGCATAGCGCACCTGCTCGTTAAAGACGTTGGTTTTACGCGAGTTCGGCTTTGGCGAGGGTTTTGCGCGTCTCGGCGCATTGCGGCCGCCGTCGCCGGACGAACCGCCAGATTTACGAAAACGGTCCAGTCTGCCGCCAAACTGCCTGATTTGGTTGATAGCGTCACGCTTATTCACTGACCAGGCCTCCATGCAAATGACCTTCGCTCAGGGTGAGCATACGGTACGAACGACGGGAGATAAGCCCGATGTCGTGCGTCGCCATCAATACCGTCACCCCAACGCGGTTAAACTCTTCAAACAGACGTAAAATCCCTTCCGATAAGGCATCATCCAGATTCCCGGTCGGTTCATCCGCCAGTAGCACCGCAGGCTTGTTCACCACCGCACGGGCAATCCCCACGCGCTGCTGCTCACCGCCAGAGAGTTGAATGGGAAAATTCCTCGCTTTGTCCAGCAGCCCGACTTTATCCAGCGCCGCCGACACACGACGACGGATGTCGTCCCCGCTGGCGCCAGCGATAATCAACGGGATCGCCACGTTGTCATAGACCGTACGATCCATCAGCAGGTGGTGATCCTGGAAAATCATTCCGATCTGACGACGCAGAAACGGCACTTCACGGTTTTTCAGGCGCGTAATGTCATGCCCGCTGAAGAAGATTTTCCCGGCGCTCGGCCGTTCAATCCCACAGATAAGCTTCAGCAGGGTACTTTTCCCCGCGCCTGAGTGGCCGGTCAGAAACGCCATCTCGCCTGGCTGCATGTGGAATGTGACTCCTTGCAGCGCTTGTCTCCCACCGAGATAGGCCTTGCTGACATGTTCAAAGCGAATCATTGTTAATCCTCTCGGGCAAAAAGTGCCTCTATAAAATCGTCCGCCTTAAACGGACGTAAATCCTCGATACGTTCGCCCACACCAATATAGCGGATAGGAATGCCAAACTGATCGGCAACCGAGAAGATAACCCCACCCTTCGCCGTACCATCCAGCTTGGTCAGGGTGATACCGGTCAGGCCAACCGCTTCATGGAACAGTTTGGCCTGGCTTATCGCATTCTGCCCGGTGCTGGCGTCGATGGTCAGCATCACTTCATGCGGCGCATCTTCGTCGAGTTTCTTCATCACGCGAACGATTTTTTTCAGTTCTTCCATCAGGTGCGCTTTGTTCTGCAAGCGACCCGCGGTATCAGCAATCAGCACATCCACATTACGCGCTTTCGCCGCCTGGATGGCGTCAAAGATAACGGAAGCGGAATCCGCGCCGGTATGCTGGGCGATAACCGGAATGTTGTTACGCTGGCCCCAGACCTGCAACTGCTCTACCGCCGCCGCACGGAAGGTATCCCCCGCCGCCAGCATCACGGATTTGCCCTGCTGCTCGAACTGACGCGCCAGCTTACCGATCGTGGTGGTTTTCCCCACGCCGTTAACGCCAACCATCAGAATAACAAATGGCGTTTTGCCTTCAATATTAAGCGGTTCGTCAACTTTTGCGAGGATATCGCCCATCTCGTCTTTCAGCAGGCCATACAGCGCTTCGGCGTCATGCAGCTGCTTGCGGCTGGCACCCTCTGTCAGGTTAGCGATGATCTTGCGGGTGGTTTCCACGCCCACATCGGCAATCAGTAACTGCTCTTCCAGTTCTTCAAACAGATCATCGTCGATTTTCTTACCACGGAACAGACTGATAAATCCTGAACCGAGATTTTCTTTTGTTTTCAGAAGACTACGTTTCAGGCGCGCAAAGAAACCCTCTTTTGTCGGCTTCTCTTGCTCCTGAATCACCTCCTCAACCGGCGTCTCTTCTTCCGCCGCCGGCACGACAACCACCGCGTCTTCCGCCGCTTCCACCGCCAGCGCCTGCGCTTCCCGTTCTTCGTCGGTCAGTTGCGGTTCGTTTTGCGCCTCTTCTTCTACCGCCTCCACGATCTCTACCGTTTCCGCTTCGGCCTGCCACTCTTCAGGCGACGTCTCTTCGACGTTCACCTCTTCCGGCAGCGGCAGTTCTTCATGTTCCACCACCGCCTGCGGCTCAACGATGTCTTCTTCAACCACGGGGTCAACAACAGGCTCTACGACAGGCTCTGGCTCAACCGGCTGCGGTTTTTCGCTTTCCTGAACCTGTTCGGTAACGTTCACCACGGCTTCGGCGAAAGCGTCGGTCTCCGCCTTGCCGTGGGCGTACGTTTCCGCGTCGGCGTCTGCCGCCGTCTCAACCGGCGTCTCTGGCGCTAACTGTTCTTCAACACGCTGTTGTTCTTCGGTTTTTTGTTCCTGTTCCTGCTCTTTTTCACCAAAGCCCAGCCAGGAAAAGAAGCCACGTTTTTTCTGTTTTGCCATCTGCGACTGTACTCCTCGCGGTTAATATCTGGCGCTATATACATGGAAGCTAAAAAAATGATGAAATAGTCTACCACTTAACTTAATTCACATCACCGCCTGGAATGACACGTCAGCAGCGGATTGAGCAATAGAAATGAAAAAACCGAATCACTCTGGCAGCGGTCAAATCCGTATTATTGGCGGACAGTGGCGGGGCCGTAAACTTCCGGTTCCCGACAGCCCAGGGCTGCGCCCGACAACCGACCGGGTTCGCGAGACGCTGTTTAACTGGCTGGCGCCGGTCATGGTAGACGCCCACTGTCTGGATTGTTTCGCCGGAAGCGGCGCGCTGGGGCTGGAAGCGCTTTCCCGCTATGCGGCGGGCGCGACGTTGCTGGAGATGGATCGCGCCGTGTCACAGCAGTTACAAAAGAATCTTGCTACGCTAAAGGCAGGCAACGCCCGCGTGGTCAACGCCAATACGCTGGCCTTTCTGGCGCAGACCGGTACGCCGCACAACGTGGTGTTTGTCGATCCCCCGTTTCGCAAAGGGCTGCTGGAAGAGACGTTAAGCCTGCTGGAAACGCACGGCTGGCTGGCTGATGACGCGTATATTTACGTCGAAAGCGAAGTCGAAAACGGTCTGCCGCCCGTCCCGGCAAACTGGTCGTTGTATCGTGAAAAAGTGGCCGGACAGGTCGCATACCGCCTGTATCAACGGGAAGCACAAGGAGAAAGCGATGCTGATTAATCTGGGACGTCTGCTGATGCTGTGCGTCTGGGCATTTTTACTACTGAATATTTTCCAACCCTTTCCACGCCCGCTCAACATCTTCGTCAACGTCGCGCTGGTCTTTATGGTGCTGATGCACGGTATGCAGCTGGCGCTGTTAAAAAGCACCATGCCTAAAGATGGCCCGCAGATGACCACCGGCGAGAAAATCCGCATTTTCCTGTTCGGCGTGTTTGAGCTGCTGGTGTGGCAGAAGAAGATTAAAGATCAGTTGAAGAAGTAACCGTGATCTTTTCGCCCGGCGGCGCGTGGCGAGCCGGGCCAAAAAACGCTATTGCTGCTTTGGTTTGCCGTCCAGTGTGTCGTTCAGTTTTTCAATGTCGCTGTATTTTGTTTTGAGCAGATATTTCACCTGCTCGCAAATCTCTTCGGTCCGGGTGTAATAGGTGCCAGACGTCGGGCCTGAGCGCTCACATAAGACATAATTAGTGCCGAGGGGATAAAAAAGAACAATAAAAGAGAGGATATTACCAACAACAAACCCTACCCCCGCAACATGGATACCAATGGTAAAAGCCCTGTCGAAGAACCTGGGCGGCTGCATGCTTTTCGTAAAGGTCACGTAGGCAATAGCTAAAACAAAGCAACACCCCACCGGAAACATCAATAACAGGCAAAATGAACCCCAGAAAAAATAAACGATGCTTCTGGATTCAATCAGATCGGTGATGTCCGGCACACTGGCAAGATAAAACCCCCAGGTAACCCCTCCAAAAACAAATATACCCAGAAGCAAACCACATCTTTTTTTAATATTCTCCAGATTAATATTAAAGTTCATATCAATAAATTCCGCCGTAAAGGGACCTTCTGTACCCCAGGCGCTGGGCGTTCCACTCTTCAATTCTTTGCCGTTCTTTAAGTCCCTGACGAATACACGCTATAAGTTTGTCTGAGAGCTCATATTTTTTGTCCACTTCATTCAGAGACCAGGCTATGAAAAAACCTAACGCCACAACACCGATGATTTCACCCCAAACCGGAAAAGCTGCACTCGCAATAAATGGAGATGTGAGCCATGAAGCAAATTGTCCCAAACACTTTTCTGTAAATACACTCACAATCACCTTCGCCACATCCATCGTCACGTTCCCCAGCAGTGCGGCGACGTCATGGTCGGATTTAAAGATCAACTCAATCAACCGCCAGCATGCGGAAAACCAGATGCAGAATCTGGCCCCTGACATAATGCCGTTTCGAAACCCGGCGCTGCCAATGCCTACTTCAAGCACCTTAGGATGATTAATCCGGTAACGGGTTCCATTAAGGATGCGTCGCAAAGAAGGGTAACCAGTAATCTTCACATATAGCTTTCCCTGATAAGCATACTGCGTTGCTTTAATCCCAAGGCCTTTTAAGGTGAAGACAATCTTCCCGGCCTGCTGATAAGAAAAAAGCTTTGACAGGTTTTTAGTAGCAGAAACCGTATCTTTAATGTTACCGGCATAATTCGTCGAAAAACTGACGGGTTTACTGCCCAGCAAATCGTCAATTACGCCCTGAGCCTCCTCAGGCGTCAGCAGCATGATGTGTTGAGGATTGTTGTTCAGGTTATTTTTTAGCGTTCTGATTTCATTCTCGACACGCTGATTACGTTGCCAGTTATTTCCTCTAAGAATATCTTCACGGTGATTTCCTATCCAGTCATAATACTTTTCCATCATTATCCCTTAATAAATTCGCTCATCCCAAAGGCTGTATGCGCTGGTTCCCGTCATAATGTGCTCCCAGGTAATTGACTCATACGACAGCTCAATGACTTCTTCTGGCTGACCCGCACTGTCATCGATAGTATGAGGCACCTGTAAATGGATGCTGGATATTCTGGCATTGATAAGTTTTAGCGTGTAATAACACTCGTTTAAACCCGCCCTATTAGTTCGGTAGAAGCTAAATTCACAGTTCAATGTTTCATTGTCAGTTATGGCTTTCCCTAATAACGGCGAGGATTTATCTACCGGCTTAATAAATGTCAAACATTGATGGTTCACATTTTGTACCCGGCTCATGCCATGATTAACTGTCATTACCATTATCTGATCACGATGGGCGGGTTGTGATTTATTTCCTATCGAATTTACCGAGGCACATCCAGCAGAAATCAACCCCTGCGCCTGCCCATTCAAGGCCAACCACATTGTATTCGCCATATAAATTCCTTAGCTTTTTAAATTATATTCATATATATCTGCGATAACGTTGCAATAGCAGGATAGTGAAAAGTGGATAGCAGAATAGTGATATGACCGATATTTTAGTCACACAAAAAATATAACACCAAAGGTATTACCACAGAAAAATAAATAGCAGCCATATTTGAAAGGCATTATATATTTCAGTTGAATTTATTGTCGGCACTGGCGCTATAAACACAGTGCCGATCGGCGTTATTGCTCAGGCTTAAAGCCCTCAAACCGCGAACCTTTGTAGTTCAGCGTGCCTTTATCCCCGACCGTTAACGCATGGTACTGTTGGGCATCAAGCCGGAACGTCTGCTCAAGCCCGCCGCGCTGCGGTTTAAAGCTAACTTCATAGCGCATACTGGTGCCCGCTGGCGTCACCTGCTGCTGACGCGAGCGCCGATCGTTGATCGGCTTTTCGCGCTTATTGCTCACCACTACCTGCTTTTGCTGCAATGGCGCGGCATCGTTATCGGCTTTTTCTCGCCGCTGCGAAACAAAGCGAAACGACGCGGCGATAACAATCAAGCCAATGATAACAATGAAAAAAAGTGGTGGTTTACTCATCATTTTAACCCATCAGAAAATGCGGAAATAAGCATACCCTGCCCGTTATGGTGTTGTCATCTGCCTGCGCCGACCTCTACACTGGACAACAGGGCCGTGAGCATACCGCTCGCGAAAAAATAACGAATTCAAGGAACTAAGATGCTTTGGTCGTTTATCGCTGTCTGTCTTTCCGCATGGCTATTTGTGGACGCATCGTATCGTGGGCCAGCGTGGCAGCGCTGGGTCTTTAAACCTCTCACCCTGATTCTCCTTCTTTTACTCGCCTGGCAAGCGCCGATGTTCGACGCGATCAGCTACCTTGTGCTGGCGGGCCTGTGCGCCTCGTTGCTGGGCGATGCGTTGACGCTGTTGCCGCGCCAACGTCTGCTGTACGCCATTGGCGCATTCTTCCTGTCGCACCTGCTGTACACCCTCTATTTCGCCAGCCAGATGACGCTGTCGTTCTTCTGGCCATTGCCGTTAGTGCTGCTGGTGTTGGGCGGGTTGCTGATTGCAGTGATCTGGACGCGTCTGGAAGAGCTGCGCTGGCCGATATGCACCTTTATCGCCATGACGCTCATGATGGTCTGGCTGGCCGGTGAACTGTGGTTCTTCCGCCCGACCGCCCCGGCGCTCTCTGCTTTTATGGGCGCATCGTTGTTATTCCTCGGCAACATCGTCTGGCTGGGCAGCCATTACCGCTGCCGCTTCCGCGCGGATAACGCTATTTCCGCCGCCTGCTACTTTGCCGGGCACTTCCTGATTGTCCGCTCACTTTATCTTTAATAACGCTTGACTCTGGAGTCGACTCCAGAGTGTATCCTCCGGTTAATGAGAAAATTATCATCAACCGGAGGATGCCATGTTGACACCCGATACTGATGGCAAAAAAGTCCCACAATTTTCATCCTTCAAACTGGCGCCAGCCCCCCGGAAGGTAGATGACTGCTGCTGTGAGGGCGACTGCGCAACGGAAGCTCTCGTCCCCGACACCATCGAAGGGACGCGTTACACCTGGAAAGTCGCCGGTATGGACTGCGCCGCCTGCGCCCGTAAAGTCGAAAACGCCGTGCGCCAGGTCGGGGGCGTCAATCAGGTACAGGTGCTGTTCGCCACCGAGAAACTGGTGGTGGATGCGAATGCCGATATCCGCCAACACGTTGAACGCGCCGTACAAAAGGCGGGTTATACCCTGCGTGATGAACAGGCCACAGCAGAGGCGCGCGAATCCCGGCTGCAAGAAAACCTGCCGCTGATCACGCTCATCATTATGATGGCGATTAGCTGGGGGCTGGAGCAATTCAACCATCCGTTCGGCCAACTGGCGTTTATCGCCACCACGCTGGTCGGCCTGTATCCCATTGCCCGTCAGGCGCTGCGCCTGATGAAAACCGGTAGCTGGTTCGCCATCGAAACGCTGATGAGCGTGGCGGCGATTGGCGCACTGTTTATTGGCGCGACGGCGGAAGCGGCGATGGTGCTGCTGTTATTTCTGATCGGCGAACGCCTCGAAGGGTGGGCTGCCAGCCGCGCCCGCAAAGGGGTCAGCGCGCTGATGGCCCTCAAACCGGAAACCGCCACGCGCCTGCGCGATGGCGTGCGCGAAGAGGTGGCGATCAACACCCTGCAACCCGGCGACATTATCGAAGTGGCGGCAGGCGGGCGCTTACCCGCCGACGGCAGGCTGGTCTCCGGTTTCGCCAGTTTTGATGAGAGCGCGCTCACCGGCGAGTCGATTCCGGTCGAGCGCTCAACGGGCGAGAAAGTCCCCGCTGGCGCCACCAGCGTGGATCGGCTCGTTACGCTGGAGGTGCTGTCAGAACCGGGCGCCAGCGCGATTGACCGTATCCTGAAGCTGATTGAAGAAGCCGAAGAACGCCGCGCGCCCATTGAGCGTTTTATTGACCGCTTCAGCCGGATTTACACCCCGGTGATTATGGCCGTCGCGCTGCTGGTCACGCTGGTGCCGCCGCTGCTGTTTGCCGCGTCCTGGCAAGAGTGGATTTATAAGGGACTCACGCTGCTACTGATTGGCTGCCCGTGTGCGCTGGTCATTTCCACCCCGGCGGCCATCACCTCCGGGCTGGCGGCGGCGGCACGTCGCGGGGCGCTGATTAAAGGCGGCGCAGCGCTGGAGCAGCTAGGCAGAGTCACTCAGGTGGCGTTCGATAAAACCGGCACCCTGACCGTAGGGAAACCGCGCGTCACCGCCATCCATCCGGCAAGCGGGATCGGCGAAGCGGAGCTGCTGGCGCTGGCGGCGGCGGTGGAACAAGGCGCGACGCACCCACTGGCGCAGGCCATTGTGCGTGAAGCGCAGACGCGTGAACTGACCATTCCGCCAGCGCTGGAGCAGCGCGCGCTGGTCGGTTCGGGTATCGAAGCTCAGGTTAATGGCGAGCGCATCCTGATTTGCGCCGCAGGCAAACGCCCGGCGGAAGCCTTTGCCGGGCAAATCAGCGAACTGGAAAGCGCCGGACAGACGGTCGTGCTGGTGCTGCGCAACGACGACGTAATCGGCGTGCTCGCCCTACAGGATACGCTGCGCGATGACGCCCGCACCGCGATCGGCGAGCTTAATCAGTTAGGGGTGAAAGGCGTGATCCTGACCGGCGATAACCCACGCGCGGCTGCGGCCATTGCCGGAGAGCTGGGCCTGACGTTTAAAGCGGGCCTGCTGCCGGAAGATAAAGTCCGGGCGGTGACGGCGCTCAATCAGCACGCCCCGCTGGCGATGGTGGGTGACGGCATTAACGACGCCCCCGCAATGAAAGCCGCCGCGATAGGTATTGCGATGGGAAGCGGAACGGATGTCGCGCTGGAAACGGCAGACGCCGCCCTGACGCATAACCGCCTGCGCGGGCTGGTACAGATGATCCAGCTGGCGCGCGCCACCCACGCTAATATTCGTCAGAACATCGCGATTGCCCTGGGGCTGAAAGGGATCTTCCTCATCACCACGCTGCTCGGCATAACCGGTCTGTGGCTGGCCGTGCTGGCGGATACTGGGGCGACGGTGCTGGTGACCGCCAACGCGCTGCGGCTGTTGCGTAAAGGGTAGATTGTCGCCTGATGGCGCCAGGCTTATCAGGCCTACGGGGATCATGGCACGAACCCACGCAGGCCTGCTCATCCGGCGAAGCGAAGGCGCTTACTGCACGTCGGCAATCGCCTTCATCAACGCCTGGTGTTTTTCGCCATACTGCGCGCGGACCGGTTCGGTGGCCTTCACGAAATACGCTTTATCAATTTCGTGGAACTGCACGCCGCCAGCCTTCATCTTCGCTAATGCCTCCTGGTTGTAGGCATCCCACAATTTACGCTGCTCAAACTGCGCTTCGCGCGCCAGCGTCAGGATCTTCTGCTGCTCATCCGCAGTCAGCTTGTCCCACTTCACTTTGGAATAGAGCAGCATTTCCGGGGTGATAAAGTGCCCGCTGAGGGTGTAATTCTTCGCAACCGGCATGTAGTTATGCGCGACAAAAGTCGGCGGGTTGTTTTCCGCACCGTCAATCACGCCGGTCTGCATACCGCTAAACACCTCGCTCACCCCCATCGCCACCGAGTTCGCCCCCATGTCTTTCAGTGTATCCAGCGCCACCGGGCTTCCCTGCACGCGAATCTTCATACCGTGGAGATCTTCCGGCTTTTCCACCGGGTTTTTGGTAATCAGGTTGCGCGTCCCGGAGTCCATCCAGCCAAGAAACACCAGACGTGATTTCGGGTTGTTCGTCAGCTTATCGCCAATGCTTTTCCCGATATCGCCATCAATAATTTTGTGCATGTGGTCTTCGTCGCGAAACACATAGGGCAGCGTAAAGACTTCGATATCCGGCAGAATAGCCGCCACCGGCGCCATCGATACGCGAATCATATCAATCGCGCCGATTTGCGCCTGTTCGATCATCTGTTTTTCATCGCCCAGCACGCCGCCCGGGAACACTTTAATTTCCAGTTTGCCGTCGGTTTGTTGTTTGAGTTTTTCGCCCATTTTCTGCACGGCGACGACATTCGGATAGCCCTGCGGATGGACATCCGCCGCTTTAATGACCTGCGCGAAAACGGAATGGGAAAACAGTATTGACGCGGTAGCCAGGCACAGGGAAGCCGCGAGCGGCTTGAGAGTCACTTTCATCGGGTCAGCTCCAGAGGTTGAGAGGGTAGCGTTAAAACATTGTTTTAGTTTTTACGCTTAAACCGTAGCCGATGCCCTGAAAGATGAAGGTGAAGTGCTTCACAAAAAAGCAGGAAAAATTGAAACGATGGTTTAAAAATGTCGCAGCGGTCACGCCGGTTTTATCCGGCTGAGACTCAATGCTTTTTACGCAGCAAATAACGATACGGCAGCGAATCCGTCTCTTTCGCCATCAGCTCATGTTCCATAAACGTACAAAAGCCAGGAATATCGCGGGTTGTCGCCGGATCGTCGGCAATAATCAGCAGCGTTTCGCCCGTTTGCATGTTACGCACGGTTTTACGCACCATCATTACCGGTTCCGGGCAGCGTAGCCCCTGGGCATCAAGCGTATGGTCGGGGGAGGAAAACAGATCGGTCATCTTCGTCTCATTCACTAAAAAAACGGCTGTAGTTTACGCCCTGTTTGCCCGTAAGCAAATCAAGTTAACGATTGCGTGAAAAACAACCATTGCAATACGTTTTCAAAGCAGTATGATGCGGCGGTTTTATTGGGTTCCCTCACCCCAAATATCGATCAAAAAGGTACAATATGAACTCCTTTACTCAAATACAGCGCGTAAAAGCGTTGTTCTGGCTATCGCTATTCCACTTACTGGTGATCACCTCCAGTAACTATCTGGTACAGCTTCCGATCTCTGTTTTCGGGTTCCACACGACGTGGGGCGCCTTTAGCTTTCCCTTTATTTTTCTCGCGACCGACCTGACCGTGCGCATTTTTGGCGCGCCGCTGGCACGACGGATAATCTTTGCGGTGATGATCCCGGCGCTGCTCATCTCCTATGTCATCTCATCGCTGTTTTATATGGGCTCCTGGCAGGGATTTGGCGCGTTGCTGCACTTCAACCTGTTTGTCGCGCGTATCGCCACCGCCAGCTTTATGGCGTATGCGCTGGGCCAGATTCTGGATGTACACGTCTTTAACCGCCTGCGCCAGAACCGCCGCTGGTGGATGGCCCCCACAGCCTCCACGCTGTTTGGCAACGTCAGCGATACCCTCGCCTTCTTCTTCATCGCTTTCTGGCGCAGCCCCGATGCCTTTATGGCCGAGCACTGGATGGAAATCGCCCTTGTCGATTACTGCTTCAAGGTGCTCATCAGCATTATTTTCTTCCTGCCGATGTATGGCGTATTGCTGAATATGTTGCTGAAAAGGCTGGCAGATAAATCTGAAATCTCGGCATTGCAGACGAGTTAAAGGTTCATTTTCCGAGTTGTGATAAGATGGATGAATGAGCCGTTATGGCCGTTTATCGAAAGGAAGAAGTCAATGCGCAATCTGGTTAAATATGTCGGTATTGGCCTGCTGGTTATGGGGCTTGCGGCCTGTGATAACAACGATACCAATGCTCCGGCAGAGGGAACCTCTACGGAAAGCAACGCAACCGGACAACCTGTCAGCCTGCTGGACGGTAAGCTGACGTTCTCACTGCCAGCGGATATGACCGACCAGAGCGGCAAGCTGGGCACTCAGGCCAATAATATGCACGTCTACTCTGACGCGACAGGCCAGAAAGCGGTGATCGTGATTGTTGGCGATAACACCAATGAAGACCTCGCCGTGCTGGCGAAACGTCTGGAAGATCAACAGCGCAGCCGCGACCCGCAGTTGCAGGTCGTGACCAATAAAGCCATCGAGCTGAAAGGCCACACGCTGCAACAGCTGGACAGCATTATCTCTGCGAAAGGCCAGACCGCGTACTCTTCCGTACTGCTGGGCAAAGTGGATAACCAACTGCTGACCCTGCAAATCACGCTGCCAGCAGACGATCAGCAGAAGGCGCAAACCGCCGCTGAAAACATCATTAACACACTGGTTATCCAGTAACGGTTAAGACGATGACACGGCCTCCTGCGATACCGCCGGAGGCCGTTTTTTTAACCGCCAGGTCAGCAACAGCGCAATCGCCACCAGACCCGCCGCCGCCAGATAGATAACCGGCACACCCGCCCAGGTCATCAGCAGCCCCGCCAGCGGCCCGGTCACGCCCAACGATAAATCCATAAACACCGTATAGGTCGCCAGCGCCGCCCCTTGATTCTGCTGCGGCACCGCCTTTACCGCCACCACGCCCAGCGCCGGGAAGACCAGCGAGAACCCCGCCCCCGCCAGTAGCACGCCAATTTTCGCCATCCACGGCATCAGCGCAACGCCCACCAGCAGCAACCCGATAATCTCCACGCTAAAGCAGATCATCGCCACGTTTAAGCCGCCTAACCGATTGATGCCATTGGGGAACAATAAACGGGCGCCCACAAACGCACAGCTAAACAGCGTGAGCGCGAAGGCGGCGCCATCCCACCCTTTCGCGTCATAAAACAGCGTGATGAAGGTGGCGATAACGCCGAATCCCGCGGATGCCAGCGCCAGCGCCATTCCATACAGCCAGACGCGCCCAAGCACGGCGCGAAACGGCAGCGGTTTGCCCTTACTGGCTTTCACCGCCGGGCGCGGGAGCGCAAACAGCACGGCCAGCAGCGCCACGCCCATGATCGTCAACGCCAGCCCCTGTAACCCGCCCCAGGCGTAAAACAGCACGCCAAGCGGGGCGCCCATCGCCATCGCGCCATACGTGACAATACCGTTCCACGAAATCACCCGGCCAATATGCAGCGACCCCACCACGCCTACGCCCCAGAGCGTTGATCCGGTTCCGGCGAAGCTTTGTCCAATACCCAGAATGACACGCCCCAGGCATAACAGCAGCAGGCTTGCAATCGGCCAGCCGCTGGCGAATCCCGCCAGGAGATAGCTCAGGCCGCTCAGAAAGCAGCCGCACAAACCAAAGACGACAACCTTTTTCGGCCCCAGCAGGTCAGCGTAGCGCCCCGCATGAGGGCGGCTCACGAGCGTCGCAAAATATTGTAAGCTTATGACCAGCCCCGCCCAGAAAGCGCTAAACCCCATCACATCATGGACATAGCCCGGCAGGACTGCGAGCGGCAAACCGATCGTCAGATAACTGGCGAAGTTAAAAATCACAACAGAAACGATACGCAGATTGAGGCGTAATCCGCTAAGCGCCGGTTCAGCGACGGGTTCGGGCATGGGAGGTCACCACGTTTTTACAACAGTGTTTCATTTTTATCATGCTGAGTCGCGAAAATCAGTAGCAAGATTAAGAATATTGGTCTCAGGCCAGGCGCTACACTTAGAAAAAATGCAAAAAGGAAGATGACATGACAACCCCTCAACCCGACAAAACGGGGATGCATATTCTGCTCAAACTGGCGTCGTTGGTCGTCATACTGGCAGGGCTTCATGCCGCAGCAGATATTATTGTACAGCTCTTACTGGCGCTCTTTTTCGCCATTGTCCTCAACCCGCTGGTAACCTGGTTTATTCGTCGCGGCGTTAACCGCCCGGTGGCGATTACTCTCGTGGTGGTCGTGATGCTTATCGTGCTGACGGCGCTGATCGGCGTGCTGGCTGCGTCAATCAATGAATTCGTCGCCATGCTGCCGAAATACAACAAGGAGCTGACGCGTAAGGTTCTGCATTTGCAGGAGATGCTGCCCTTCCTCAACCTGCACATGTCGCCGGAACGCCTGCTGCAACGCATCGACTCCGATAAACTGATGACCTTCACCACCACACTGATGACCGGCCTTTCCGGGGCGATGGCAAGCGTAGTCCTGCTGGTGATGACGGTGGTGTTTATGCTGTTCGAAGTTCGCCACGTTCCCTACAAACTGCGTTTCGCGCTGAACAACCCGCAAATTCACATTGCGGGTTTACACCGGGCGCTCAAAGGCGTGTCGCACTATCTGGCGCTGAAAACGCTGCTGAGCCTGTGGACCGGCGTGATTGTCTGGCTGGGGCTGGCGCTGATGGACATCCAGTTTGCGCTGATGTGGGGCGTGCTGGCGTTTTTACTCAACTATGTCCCTAATATTGGTTCGGTCATTTCGGCGGTGCCGCCGATGATTCAGGCGCTGCTGTTCAACGGTTTCTACGAATGCGTTCTGGTCGGCGCGCTCTTTCTGGTGGTGCATATGATCATCGGCAATATCCTGGAACCGCGCATGATGGGCCACCGCCTGGGAATGTCCACGCTGGTGGTGTTCCTCTCTTTACTGGTGTGGGGATGGTTATTAGGCCCGGTAGGGATGCTGCTTTCCGTTCCGCTTACCAGCGTCTGTAAGATCTGGATGGAGACCACCAAAGGCGGCAGCAAACTGGCGATTTTACTGGGGCCGGGTCGCCCGAAAAGTCGGTTGCCCGGATAATTAATTTACCTACCAACCAGGGTAGTTTTTATCTACGCACCTGCCCGGTAAACTGTCATGCGTTTTAAATATATGTGGCAGTTTACCTTAAATGAAATATGTCCTGCCGCCCGTTATTTAATAAATAAGAAACAGCATTCACCGGAATAAAGAGACTTAACTCAAACAGATATAACAATACCGCATTCAGTCGGTTTTCGCGTGAAATGAAAAATGCATAAAATAAAAACCGACGCCATTATGGCTGGCGTTCGTTATTAATAAATTAATAAGCACATTATTAGTCAACTAGTTAATTGATAGGGAGTTTTCATGAAACAATTCATTAAATGGTTTGCCGCTATTGCGGTTGTGGGTGCTCTGGCGGGTTGCGCGCGTACTGCGCCTATCGATCAGGTTCACTCCAGCGTGAGCGCGGGCCATACTCAGGAGCAGGTCAAAAACGCCATTCTGAAGGCAGGCGTTCAACGTCAATGGATCATGTCTGAAGTCGGGCCTGGCGTTATCAAAGGACGTCAGCAGACGCGCAACCACGTCGCTGAAGTGCGCATTACCTACTCTGCAACCAGCTACGACATCAAATACGACAGCAGCCTCAATTTGCAGGCTTCCGGCGGCAAAATTCACAAAAACTACAACCGCTGGGTACATAACCTGGACAAAGACATCCAGGTTAACTTGTCCGCAGGCGCGGGTCTGTAATTCAGGCGGTACGCACTTTCATTCAGGCGGCATTGAGCTGAACGTTCACGCGTCAAAAGCGGCGGCCTGAAAGATGACGCGGATTATTAAAGTCGGGTCGAAGACGGCCCGATAACTCGCTTTTACCCCCTCTTAACAGGTTGTCCCCATTATGTACGAACAGGACTCGCTCAGCGCACTGGATGCCATCACGGAAGCACAACGTATCGCCTTCGCCCCCATGCTTTTCCAGGCCGCATTGTGTCTGCGTAACGCGGGTGTGCTGACATATCTGGATCGGCAGGGTAAACGCGGCGCAACGCTCGACGATATCACTGAAAACAGCAGCATCAATGAATATGCCGCCAGCGTACTGCTGGATATGGGATTAAGCGGACGTATTATTACTCACAAAGAGGGGCATTATTATCTCGCGAAGGTGGGGCATTTTCTTCTGCATGACGCCATGACCCGCATAAATATGGATTTCACCCAGGATGTTTGCTATCAGGGGCTGTTTTATCTGGAAAATGCGCTAAAGGAAGGCAAACCGTCAGGACTGAAAATATTCGGCGACTGGCCAACGATTTATCCCGCGCTGTCGCAATTACCGCAGGCGGCGCGTGACAGTTGGTTCGCCTTCGATCATTACTATTCCGACGGCGCATTTGACGCCGCGCTGCCTTATGTATTCGCCAGTCGCCCGGCAACCCTGTACGATGTGGGCGGAAATACCGGGAAATGGGCATTACGCTGCTGCCAGTACGATGAAAATATCGCGGTCACTTTATTAGATTTGCCACAACAAATTGCACTTGCCCGTAAAAATATCGAAAATGCAGGATTATCTCATCGCATAGATTTCCATGCAGTGGATATGCTGGGTGATACGCCTTTACCTGGAGAGGCCGATATCTGGTGGATGAGCCAATTTCTGGACTGCTTTTCACCGGAACAGATTATCACCATGCTCAGTAACGTTGCCCGCGTGATGAAACCCGGCGCAAGGCTGTGCATTATGGAGCTGTTCTGGGATGCGCAGAAATTTGAAGCGGCCTCTTTTAGCCTGAATGCGTCTTCGCTTTATTTTACCTGTATGGCAAATGGCAACAGCCGTTTCTACAGCGTAGAGAAGTTTTATCACTACCTGGACATGGCAGGGTTCCAGGTGGATGAACGCCATGACAACCTGGGCGTTGGGCATACTTTATTGATATGCCAAAAGAAAAAATAACAAAGTGACGTTAAAAAAACGTCACTGGTATCACCGGATTACCGCGGACGCGCGTTGATGAAATTTGCACTAAACATAACAGACTGGCAGGCCAGAGCCCCAGGACTTAGCGAAGCGACCCACTGGCAGCAGTGGTCGCGGGAGCCGTACGCCATCGATCCCGCCGCGCCGCAGGCAAAACTGCACGAACTCCCGATGATGACCGCCCGGCGGCTCAGTTCCGGCAGCAAACTGGCGGTGGAGTGCGGGCTGGCCATGCTGCGTCGCCACGATATCGACGCGGTGCTCTATACCAGCCGCCACGGCGAACTGGAGCGTAACTACCGCATCCTGCACGCGCTGGCGATGGAACAGGCGCTCTCTCCCACCGATTTCGCCCTGTCAGTACACAATTCCGCGGTCGGTAATCTGACCATTGCCGCAAAACAGCCGGTTGTCTCATCCTCGCTTTCCGCCGGGAGAGACACCTTCCAGCAAGGGTTGTGCGAAGTGATGTGCCTGCTTCAGGCGGATTATCAGCGGGTACTGATGGTCGATTTCGACGGCTTTCTGCCCGAGTTTTACCATCCGCGATTACCGCCGCAGATGCCGACCTGGCCTTACGCCGTCGCCTTTGTCATTGAAGCGGGGAATGTGCTGTCCTGCGCCACGCAGCCCGGTGCGCCTCAGGATGAAACGCCGCTTCCGCAAAGCCTGCTGTTTTTACAACGTTACTTACAAAACGCCGACGCCTTTACGCTGCCGGGCGAGCGGGTAGAGTGGCAGTGGAGCCGCGCGTGAACACGCTTCTGGCGCGCCTGGATTGGGCATGGCGACTGGTGATGACCGGTTTTTGTTTTGCCCTGTTCGGCATCGGCGGGCTGTTGCTTTCTGTCGTGTGGTTCAACTTATTGTTACTATTGGTATGGAACCCCGTCAGACGCCGCCGCCTGGCCCGTCGCAGCATTGCGGCCAGTTTTCGCGCCTTTTTAACGGTAGCGAAAACGCTTGGCGTTCTGGACTACCGCATTGAGGGGAGTGACGTGCTGCGACAGGAGAAAGGGTGTCTGGTGGTGGCGAACCATCCCACGCTTATTGATTACGTGCTGCTGGCTTCCGTCATGCCCGAAACCGACTGCCTGGTGAAGAGCGCACTGCTGAAAAACCCGTTCGTCAGCGGCGTTATTCGCGCGGCGGATTACCTGATCAACAGCCAGGCCGACGCGCTGTTACCGGCCTGCCAGCAGCGTCTGGATCAGGGCGACACAATATTGATTTTCCCCGAAGGGACGCGAACGCGACCCGGTGAAAAAATGACGCTGCAACGCGGCGCGGCCAATATCGCCGTGCGCTGCGGCAGCGATTTACGCGTAGTGACTATCCACTGTAGCGAGCATCTGCTGGATAAGCAGAGCAAATGGTATGACGTGCCTCCCGCGAAACCTCTGTTTACCGTAGAGGTGCGCGAGCGGATCGCGATCGACCCGTTTAACGATGCAAATTTACAAGAACCGGCGCTGGCGGCAAGGCAGTTGAACCGGCATCTTTTGCTTCAATTACAACCAGGTGCTACACCTCTTTCAGGAATTAATGATGCAAGCGCTCTACCTTGAAATTAAAAATCTCATAATAAATACGCTGAATCTGGACGAGCTGTCCGCTGACGATATCGATACCGAGGCGGCGCTCTTTGGTGATGGTTTAGGACTGGATTCGATCGATGCCCTTGAGCTGGGGCTGGCGGTGAAAAACCAGTATGGCGTGGTGCTCTCCGCAGAGAGCGAAGAGATGCGTCAGCACTTCTTTTCCGTCGCCACGCTGGCATCTTTCATTCACGCTCAACGTGCCTGAGGCGAGTCCGTTATGACAGAACAACATGCCATTTATGAAGAAGTCTCCGCGCTGCTGGTCAAACTGTTTGAAATCGACCCTCAGGACATCAAACCTGAGGCGCGCCTGTATGAAGATCTGGAGCTGGACAGCATCGACGCCGTTGACATGATCGTGCATCTGCAAAAGAAAACCGGTAAGAAAATCAAGCCGGAAGAGTTCAAAGCGGTGCGTACCGTGCAGGATGTCGTCGACGCCGTAGAACGCCTGCTGAAAGAAGCGTAATACGCCATGTCAGGCGCTCACGCGCGTATGGGTATTCAGTTGCTGACCGGCCTGATGCTGCTGGCCTGGCCATTTTTGATCTGGTTTGGGCTGACGCATAACAGCCTCCACTGGCTGCTGCCGCTGATGGCGTTGCTGCTCTTTTTACGCTTTCGTCAGACCCGGCGACAGGCGGGGCCGCTGCGCGTCGTCACTCAGGTGGCGGCGGTGGCGGGCATAGCGCTTTGCGTCGCCAGCTATCTGCTTAAAACACATCAACTGCTGCTGTTTTACCCGGTCGTTGTTAACGGCGTCATGCTTGCCGTTTTTGGCGGCTCGCTGTGGACATCCATGCCGATTGTCGAACGTCTGGCGCGACTGCGTGAACCTGCGCTGCCGGAAGCCGCAGTGCGCTACACCCGTCGCGTAACACAAATCTGGTGCGCCTTTTTCATCGGCAACGGCGGTATTGCGCTCTTTACCGCGCTACACGGCGACATGGCGCTATGGACCGCCTGGAACGGCATGATTGCCTATCTGCTGATGGGCGCGTTGATGGCGGGCGAGTGGCTGGTGCGCCGCCAGGTGATTAAACGAGAAACACAATGAAGCAGACCCTTCCGCTCTCCCGCTGGCTCACCGCGCCACGCCCGGATGAAACGCCTGTTGCCTGGCTGGGTGAGGACACCTGGACGCTGGGCCACCTGCGCCATGACGTCGCGCAGTTGGTGAAACACCTGCAACAGCAGGAGGGCGAGCGCTGGGCGCTGTGTTTTGAGAACAGCTATCTGTTTATTGTTGCGCTGCTGGCAACGCTGCATAGCGGAAAAACGCCCGTTATTCCGGGGCATAACCGCGTCTCTCTGCTGGATGAGCAGCGCGCGCTGTTCAACGGCGTGCTCAGCGATAAGACGTCTGGCTGGCACGGCCCGCTGCTGGTGGTCAATACATCACGACAGTTCAGCGCAGAAGCCTTCACATTCGACGATATTGCCGCCGATGCCTTCGTTGAATTGTTTACCTCTGGCTCCACCGGTCAGCCCAAGCGCATCATCAAACCCATCGCGCGGCTGGATTGCGAGGCCGAACTGCTGGCGATGCGTTTTGCCGACCGTCTGGCAGGCTGTCGCGTCGTGGCGTCAGTCGTTCCTCAGCATCTGTACGGTCTGACTTTCCGTATTTTCCTGCCGATGGCGCTCGGCCTGCCGCTTCATGCCGCAATGCTCTACTACGCAGAGCAGCTTGCCGCGCTAAGCCACGACCACCGCTATGCGTTTATCAGCAGTCCGGCGTTCCTGAAACGCCTCGACCACCGGCTCACGCCGCCGCCGGTCAACATGATCCTTTCCGCAGGCGGTATGCTGCCCTGGGGCGATGTCACGCAAACCGCCGCCTGGCTCAATATCTGGCCGGATGAAATCTACGGCAGCACCGAAACCGGCATTCTCGCCTGGCGCTACCGCCAGCAGGAGGAGATCGCCTGGCTCCCCTTCCCCGGCGTACATTTTCAGCCGGAGGGCGAAGCATTTCGCGCCTTTTCGCCGCTGATCGTGCAGCAGGACGGCCTGTTGCTCGACGATATCCTCCAGTTTGATGAGAACGGCCAGTTCCGCCTGATGGGACGCCGGGGGCGCGTCGTCAAAATTGAAGAGAAACGGATCTCGCTCAGCGAAGTTGAACAGCGGCTGCTGGAGCTGAAGGGCATCCGCGAGGCGGTCGCGTTGCCTGTTTCACGCGGCGGTCGCCAGGGCATTGGCGTTCTGCTGGTGCTGGATGACGAAACCCGCCAACAATGGCAGCGCTGCGGCGGCAAAGCACAGGAGCTGACCTGGCGTCGTTCGCTGCTGCCGTGGCTGGAGCCGGTTGCCGTACCTCGCTACTGGCGCGTGATCGACGAGATCCCGGTCAACAGTATGAACAAGCGTGTCTATGCGCAATTACAGGAGTTATTTCATGATACCCCATGAAATTGAGCGCCATCAGGCACAACCCCAACAGCTTGAGATCGTCCTGCATCTCGACCCTTCCCTGTTCTGGTTCAGCGGCCACTTTACCGTGCAGCCGCTGTTGCCTGGCGTCGCGCAGCTGGACTGGGTGATGCATTACGCCACCACGCTGCTCACGCCCGGCTGGCGTTTTCACAGCATCCAGAACGTCAAATTCCAGGCGCCGCTGCTGCCTGAAACCACGGTGACGCTGACCCTGAGCTGGCAGGAAACCCGCCAGCTCCTGACGTTTAGCTATCAGCGCCACGATGGCGACGCGCGGCATACCGCCAGCAGCGGGAAGATCCGGTTATGCCGTTGACCTTCACTCCCTGCGTGCTCATCCCCTGCTACAACCACGGCGCGATGATGGCGCGGGTGCTGGCGCGGCTACAGCCGTTTAATCTGCCCTGCATTGTGGTGGATGACGGCAGTGACGAAACAACACGTCAGCGATTAGCACAGCTGGCGGCTCAGGAACCGAACCTGACGCTGATCCGCCTACCGGAAAACGCGGGCAAAGGCGCTGCGGTGATTCGTGGGCTACAGGCAGCCTCAGACGCGGGATTTACCCACGCGGTGCAGGTGGACGCCGACGGCCAGCATGCCATTGAAGATATTCCGAAGCTGCTCGAACTGGCGCAGGAAAACCCAGCCGCGCTGATCTCCGGGCAGCCGATCTATGACGATTCCATTCCCCGTTCGCGCCTGTACGGTCGCTGGATAACCCACGTCTGGGTATGGATTGAAACGCTTTCATTCCAGTTGAAAGACAGCATGTGCGGGTTTCGCGTGTATCCGGTCGCCCCTGTGCTGCAACTGGCGCAGCGCGTCACGCTCGGCAAACGGATGGACTTCGACACCGAAGTCATGGTGCGCCTCTACTGGCAGGGCAACACCAGCTATTTTGTCCCGACCCGCGTTACCTATCCGCTGGATGGACTGTCCCATTTTGACGCGCTAAAAGACAACTGCCGAATTTCACTGATGCACACCCGCTTGTTCTTCGGCATGCTGCCGCGCATCCCGTCTTTGCTGTTTCGCCGCTCGTCGCCGCACTGGGCGCGCCAGCAGGAAGTTAAAGGGCTGTGGGGAATGCGTCTGATGCTGCTGGTCTGGCGTCTGCTTGGGCGTAAGGCGTTCTCGCTGCTGCTTTATCCGGTGGTCGGCGTCTACTGGCTGACGGCAGCGCACGCCCGCAACGCGTCGCAACACTGGCTGGCCCGCGTGCGAGCGCAGCTGACGTCACGCCAGCGCCCCGTTCCGTCCCGGCTGACCAGCTTCCACCACTTTCTGCGTTTTGGCGAGGCGATGCTGGATAAAATCGCCAGCTGGCGCGGGGAGCTACAGTTTGGCCGCGATGTGGTCTTTGCGCCGGGCGCAGAAGAGACGCTTAACATCACGGCGCCAACGGGCAAACTGTTGCTGGCCTCGCATCTGGGCGATGTCGAAGCCTGCCGCGCGCTGGCGCAATTGCAGGGCAGCAAAACCATCAACGCTCTGGTGTTCAGCGACAATGCCCAACGTTTTAAACAGATTATGGACGAGATGGCGCCGCAGGCCGGGCTGAACCTGATGCCCGTCACCGACATCGGCCCGGACACCGCCATCCTGCTGAAAGAGAAGCTGGAACGCGGCGAGTGGATCGCCATTGTTGGCGACCGTATTGCGGTTAACCCACAGCGTGGCGGCGAGTGGCGCGTCTGCTGGAGTCGTTTTATGGGCCAGTCCGCGCCGTTTCCGCAGGGGCCATTTATTCTGGCCTCCATCCTGCGCTGCCCGGTTCAGCTTATTTTCGCTCTGCGCCAGAACGGGAAACGGCATATCCACTGTGAACCGTTCGCCGACCCGCTGCTGTTGCCGCGCGCCGGACGCCAGCAGGCATTACAGCAGGCCATCGACCGCTACGCCGAACGCCTTGAGCACTACGCGCTACAGTCGCCGCTCGACTGGTTTAATTTTTTCGATTTCTGGCAGTTGCCGGATGCCAAAAACAAGGAGTAAAGGGTGCTTAACGATCCCCGTTTTACTGCTGAAGTAGAGCTGACCATTCCGTTCCACGACGTCGATATGATGGGCGTCGCGTGGCACGGCAACTATTTCCGCTACTTCGAGATTGCCCGTGAGGCGCTGCTCAACCAGTTCGACTACGGCTACCGCCAGATGAAAGCGTCCGGCTACCTGTGGCCCGTGGTCGATACCCGCGTGAAGTACCGCAACGCGCTGACATTCGAACAACGCATTCGGGTGCGCGCCCGTCTTGAAGAGTACGAAAACCGCCTGCGCATCGGCTACGAAATTTTTGATGCGCAGACGGGAAAACGCGCCACGACGGGTTACACCATCCAGGTGGCGGTAGAAGAGAAAAGCCGCGAGATGTGCTTCGTCAGCCCGGATATTTTGTTTGAACGTATGGGAGTAACGCCATGAGATTCCTGCCGCTGCTGGCGCTGATCATCAGCCCGTTCGTGAGCGCTCTGACGCTCGACGATCTGCAACAGCGCTTTACCGAACAGCCGGTTGTCCGCGCCCACTTCGATCAAACCCGGACGATTAAGGATCTGCCGCAGCCGCTGCGATCCCAGGGCAGGATGCTGATCGCTCGCGACCAGGGGCTGCTGTGGGATCAAACCGCCCCGTTCCCGATGCAGTTGCTGCTGGACGACAAACGGATGGTGCAGGTGATCAACGGCCAGCCGCCGCAGGTCATCACCGCCGAAAACAACCCACAGATGTTCCAGTTTAACCACCTGCTGCGCGCGCTGTTCCAGGCTGACCGCAGCGTGCTGGAGCAGAACTTCCGCGTCGATTTCGCCGATAAAGGCGAGGGGCGCTGGGCGCTGCGGCTAACGCCGATCACCACGCCGCTGGACAAGATTTTCGCCACGATTGACCTGGCCGGACAAACGTATCTGGAGTCAATCCAACTGAATGATAAACAAGGCGATCGCACAGATATCGCACTCACTCAACACCAACTGACGCCCGCTCAACTGACTGATGACGAACGCCAACGTTTTACCGCGCAATAACCGTAAAAGCCTCGCGCTGCTATGGGGTGTCGCCTGCCTGATTATGTTGGGCGCATTGCTGACGCTACTGCCCCAGTCACGGCTGAACAGCAGCGTGCTGGCAATGCTGCCAAAACAGGCTTTAGGGGACATTCCGCCTGGCCTGAACGACGGTTTCATGCAGCGCCTCGACCAACAGTTGGTCTGGCTGGTAAGCCCGGGTAAACAGGCCGATCCGCAGGTGGCGCGCGACTGGCTCGCGCTGTTGCAAAAATCCCACGCGCTGGCGGACGTCAAAGGCCCGATGGACGCCGACAGCCAGCAGGCATGGGGCGCCTTTTTCTGGCAGCATCGCAACGGCCTGATCGATGAGGCCACCCGCGCTCGTCTGCAAAACGGCGGCGACGCGCAGGCGCAGTGGATTCTGTCTCAGCTGTATTCCGCCTTCTCCGGGGTGAGCGGTAAAGAGCTGCAAAACGATCCGCTGATGCTGATGCGCGGTTCGCAGCTGGCGATGGCGAAAAACGGCCAGCGTCTGCGGCTGATGGACGGCTGGCTGGTCACTCAGGATGAGCAGGGGCACTACTGGTATCTGCTGCACGGCGAGCTGGCCGGTTCGTCGTTTGATATGCAGCAAACGCACCAGCTCGTCACCACGCTCAGCGCGCTGGAAGGTGAACTAAAAACGCGTTATCCGCAGGCGCAGCTGCTGTCGCGCGGTACGGTTTTTTACAGTGATTACGCCAGCCAGCAGGCGAAACAGGATGTTTCCACCCTTGGCGTGGCGACGGTTCTGGGCGTAATTCTGCTGATCGTGGCGGTCTTTCGCTCGCTGCGCCCGCTGCTGCTGTGCCTGATATCAATTGGCGTCGGCGCGCTGGCCGGAACCGTCGTCACCCTGCTGATTTTCGGCGAGCTGCACCTGATGACGCTGGTGATGAGCATGAGCATCATCGGCATTTCGGCCGACTATACGCTTTATTACCTGACCGAGCGCATGGTGCACGGCAACGACGCGTCGCCGTGGCAGAGCCTCGCCAAAGTGCGTAACGCCCTGCTGCTGGCGCTGCTGACCACCGTCGCGGCGTATCTGATCATGATGCTCGCCCCTTTCCCCGGCATTCGCCAGATGGCGGTATTTGCCGCCGTGGGATTAAGCGCCTCCTGCCTGACGGTCATTTTCTGGCATCCGTGGCTGTGTCGCGGGCTGCCTGTGCGCCCCGTTCCGGCAATGGTGCTGATGTTGCGCTGGCTGGCGGCATGGCGACGCAATAAAAAACTGTCCATCGGCCTGCCCGTGGCGCTGGCGATCTTCTCGCTGGCGGGCATCGCAACGCTGCATGTGGATGACGATATTTCACAGCTACAGGCGCTGCCGCAGCAGATTCTGGCGCAGGAAAAAGCAATCACCGCCCTGACCGGGCAGAGCGTCGATCAGAAATGGTTTGTGGTTTACGGTCAGTCCGCACAGCAAACGCTGGAACGGCTGGAAGCCTTTACCCCAGCGCTGGAACAGGCAAAGCGCAACGGGCTGCTCAGCGGCTATCGCACGCTTCCGATCAACTCGCTCGCCCGTCAGCAGCAGGATCTGAAGCTACTGAAAAACGCCGCTCCGGCGGTGAGCCGCGCGCTACAGAATGCCGGGCTTTCCACGGTTAACCCGGATCTGAACGCCATGCCGGTAACGGTGGACGCCTGGCTTGCCAGCCCGGCCAGCGAAGGCTGGCGGCTGCTGTGGCTGACGCGGGAGAATGGCGAAAGCGGCGTGCTGGTGCCGGTAGACGGCGTGAAGCGGAGCGCCGCGCTGAACGCCCTCGCCACGCAATATTCCGGCGTGGCGTGGGTTGACCGAAAAAGCACCTTCGACACGCTGTTCGCCCTCTATCGCAATGTGCTGACGGGACTGCTGTTTGTGGCGCTGGCGGTCATTGCCTGCGGCGCGATGATCAGGCTTGGCTGGCGCAAAGGGCTGGTAAGCCTGGTGCCGTCAGTGCTGTCGCTGGGCTGCGGTCTGGCGGCGCTGACATTGAGCGGCCATGCGGTCAATCTGTTCTCGCTATTGGCGCTGGTGCTGGTGCTGGGGATTGGCATCAACTATACGCTGTTTTTCAGCAACCCACGCGGAACGCCGTTGACCTCGCTGCTGGCGATTACGCTGGCGATGATGACCACGCTGCTGACCCTCGGCATGCTGGTCTTTAGCACCACCCAGGCCATCAGCAGTTTCGGTATCGTACTGGTCAGCGGGATTTTCACCGCATTTCTGTTATCGCCTCTGGCAATGCCCGGTAAAAAAGAGAAAAAAAGAAGATGATCAAACAAACAGCGCACTGGTTGAGACACCTTTTGCCGGATGGCGGCTTTGCCTTATCCGGCCTACGCCAGCGCACAAACCGCAGGCCGGATAAGCGTAGTGCCATCCGGCAGTTTCTGCTGATGACCGCAGCGCTCATTCTGACCGGATGCAGCCACTCGCAGAAAGCGCCGGAAGGCCGCCCGCAGGCGTGGCTGGAACCCGGCGCGCGCGTCACGCTGCCTGCGCCGGGCATCTCTCCGGCGGTCAGTTCGCAACAACTGCTCACCGGCAGCTTTAACGGCAAAACCCAGTCGCTGCTGGTGATGCTCAATGCCGACGAGCAAAAAATCACCCTTGCCGGACTGTCGTCGGTTGGCATCCGCCTGTTCCTGGTCACCTATGATGAGAAAGGGCTACACACCGAGCAGTCCATCGTGGTGCCGCAGCTGCCGCCCGCCAGCCAGGTTCTGGCCGACGTAATGCTCAGCCACTGGCCGATTAGCGCCTGGCAGCCGCAGTTGCCGACGGGCTGGACGCTCACCGACAACGGCGACAAACGCGAGCTGCGCAATGCCAGCGGTAAGCTGGTGACGGAAATTATCTATCTGAACCGCAAAGGCAAACGCGAGCCAATCAGCATTGAGCAGCATGTGTTCAAATACCACATCACCATTCAATATCTGGGTGACTGATATGATCTATATTTCTGCGGTCGGTATGATCAACGCGCTGGGCAACGATACGGATGAGATCGCCACAAACCTGACGCGCGGCGTGGCGCCTGGCATGCGCCCTCGCTCCGGCTGGCTACAGGGGCATCCACAGGCGGTGCTCGCCGGTGTTGACGGCGAACTGCCCGCCATCCCCGATGACTTTGCCGCTCACCGTTCGCGCAACAATCAGCTGCTGCTGGCCGCGCTCGCGCAGATCCAGCCCCGGGTGGATGAGGCCATCGCGCAGTATGGCCGCGATCGCGTCGCCGTGGTACTCGGCACCAGCACCTCCGGCCTCGACGAGGGTGATGCCCATGTCAACCTGACGCTAAACGGCCAGGAAAGCCTCTCCTGGCAGTACCCGCAGCAGGAGCTGGGCGATCCGTCGCGCTTTCTCAGCCACTGGCTGGCGCTTGATGGCCCGGCGTTTACCCTTTCCACCGCCTGTTCCTCCAGCGCCAGAGCGATCATCAGCGGACGCCGACTGATCGAAGCCGGTCTGGCGGACGTGGCGATTGTCGGCGGCGCGGACACCTTAAGCCGGATGCCGATTAACGGCTTCCACAGCCTGGAGTCGCTCTCTCCAACACGATGCCTGCCGTTCGGCCGGGATCGCAGCGGCATTACCATCGGCGAAGGGGCCGCGCTGATGCTGCTGACCCGCGAACCGCAGCCTGTCGCGCTGCTGGGCGTCGGCGAGTCCAGCGACGCGTACCATATTTCCGCGCCGCATCCGCAAGGTGAAGGCGCGATTCGCGCGATTACCCAGGCGCTCAATGACGCAGGCATCACGCCGACGCAGGTGGGTTATATCAACCTGCACGGCACCGCCACGCCGCTCAACGACCAGATCGAATCGAAAGTCGTGAGTGAACTGTTTGGCGAGAATGTGCCCTGTAGCTCCACCAAACATCTGACCGGGCACACACTGGGCGCTGCGGGAATCACCGAAGCCGCCCTCAGCATGTTGATTCTGCAACGCGACTTGCCGCTGCCGCCGCAGGATTTCAGTGATTCGCCGCGTGACCCGGTGTTGCCGCGCTGCGGCATCATCGAACAACCGCGCGCGCTTGAACGCCCGGTGATCTTATCTAACTCGTTCGCCTTTGGCGGCAACAACGCCAGCATTCTGCTCGGGAGGGTTTCATGAGTCGCTATTTATCACCCGGCGAGTATCTGCCGCATGACGCCCCCATGTTGCTGCTCGAAGACGTCGAGTGCGTCACGGACGAGTCCGCCGCCTGCCGCGTCACCGTGGCGCCAGGCGGCGTGCTGGCCCCGTTTCTTGACCCGCAGGGCAATCTGCCCGGCTGGTTCGCGCTGGAACTGATGGCGCAAACCGTCGGCGTCTGGTCAGGCTGGCATCGTCATCAACAGGGTCAGAGCGCCATCTCTTTGGGCATGGTGCTCGGCGCGCGTGAACTCGTCTGCGCCGCAGGCGCCCTCCCCGCCGGGGAAACGCTGACCATCAGGGCCACATTACTCATGCAGGATGAGCGTTTCGGCAGCTTTGAATGCACAATCGACGTGGGGGATAACACGCTGGCGACAGGCCGCGTAAATACGTTCCAGCCCACGCAGGAAGAACTCACCACGCTATTTCAACAGGGAGCTGCAACATGAGTCGTTCCGTTCTGGTTACCGGGGCCAGCAAAGGCATCGGTCGCGCCATCGCCCGTCAACTGGCGGCTGACGGCTTTGTTGTCGGGGTTCACTATCACCGTGACGCACAGGGCGCGCAAGAAACGCTGGATGCCATTCTCGCCGTCGGCGGCGCAGGCCGTCTGCTCAGTTTTGACGTCGCCAGTCGCGAGCAATGCCGCGAGGTGCTGGAGCAGGATATCGACGCGCATGGCCCGTGGTATGGCGTGGTCAGCAACGCCGGGATCACCCGCGACGCCGCCTTTCCGGCGCTGAGCAACGACGACTGGGATGCCGTGATCCACACCAATCTCGACAGCTTTTACAATGTGATTCAGCCGTGCATCATGCCGATGATTAGCGCACGTCAGGGTGGACGGATCATTACCCTGTCATCCGTTTCCGGCGTGATGGGCAACCGTGGTCAGGTTAACTACAGCGCCGCAAAAGCGGGCATTATCGGTGCGACAAAAGCGCTGGCGATTGAGCTGGCAAAACGTAAAATCACCGTCAACTGCATCGCGCCGGGGCTGATTGACACCGGCATGATCGCAATGGAAGAGGCCGCGCTGAAAGAGGCGATGTCCATCATCCCAATGAAACGTATGGGCCAGGCAGATGAAGTGGCAGGGCTGGCCAGTTATTTAATGTCGGATATTGCGGGTTACGTTACCCGCCAGGTCATATCCATCAATGGAGGGATGCTATGACGCGTCGCGTTGTGATTACAGGCATGGGCGGCGTCACCGCGTTTGGCGAGAACTGGCAGGACGTTTCCACCAGACTGAACGCTTACGAAAACGCCGTGCGCCAGATGCCGGAATGGCAGGTTTATGACGGACTGCATACGCTGCTTGGCGCGCCAGTCGATGATTTCACCCTACCGGAACACTATACCCGCAAGCGTATTCGGGCGATGGGCCGCGTGTCGCTCATGTCCACCCGCGCCACCGAACTGGCGCTGGAGCAGGCAGGGCTTATCGACGATGCGGTGCTGACCAACGGCGAAACCGGAATTGCCTATGGTTCTTCTACCGGCAGTACCGGCCCGGTGAGCGAATTCGCCACCATGCTGACGGAAAAACACACCAACAACATCACCGGCACCACTTACGTGCAGATGATGCCGCACACCACCGCCGTCAACACCGGGCTGTTCTTTGGCCTGCGGGGCCGCGTGATCCCGACGTCCAGCGCCTGCACCTCCGGCAGTCAGGCGATTGGTTATGCCTGGGAAGCGATTCGTCACGGCTACCAGACGGTGATGGTCGCCGGCGGCGCAGAAGAGTTATGCCCGTCTGAAGCGGCGGTTTTTGACACGCTGTTTGCCACCAGCCAGCGCAATGACGAACCGAAAACGACGCCTTCGCCGTTCGATGAAAAGCGCGATGGGCTGGTGATTGGCGAAGGCGCAGGAACGCTGATTCTCGAAGAGCTGGAACATGCCAAAGCCCGAGGGGCGACCATTTACGGCGAAATCATCGGCTTTGCCACTAACTGCGACGCCGCGCATATCACCCAGCCACAGCGTGAAACCATGCAGATTTGCATGGAACAATCGCTGAAAATAGCAGGCTTAAGCGCACGGGATATAGGGTACATTTCCGCCCACGGCACGGCGACCGATCGGGGCGATATCGCAGAAAGTCAGGCAACGGCCGCAATTTATAGCGATAATGTGCCGATCTCCTCGCTAAAAAGCTACTTTGGGCATACCCTTGGCGCCTGCGGGGCACTGGAAGCCTGGATGAGTCTGCAAATGATGCGTGAAGGTTGGTTTGCACCTACGCTAAACTTGAGTCAGCCGGATACCCAATGCGGCGCGCTGGATTACATCATGGGTGAAGCCCGCAAGATTGATTGTGAATTTTTGCAAAGCAACAACTTTGCGTTTGGCGGCATCAATACTTCTATCATTATTAAACGTTGGCCCTGATATGTACCGGATTGTTCTGGGAAAAGTTTCGACACTGAGCACAGGCGCGCTGCCGTCGCCACTGTACGCACAGGCGCCGCAGGGCGCTCGCCGCGCGCGCTGGCTGGCCGGTCGCGTACTGCTTTCCCATGCCCTTTCGCCATTGCCGGAGATTGTGTATGGCGAACAGGGAAAACCTGCTTTTTCTCCTGACACCCGGCTCTGGTTTAACCTGAGTCATAGCGGGGACGATATCGCCCTGCTGCTGAGCGACGAGGGCGAAGTCGGCTGCGACATTGAAGTGATCCGCCCGCGAGATAACTGGCGGTCGCTGGCCAACGCGGTGTTCAGCCTTGGCGAACATGCGGAAGTGGAAGCCGAACATCCCGAACAACAGCTGACGGCGTTCTGGCGCATCTGGACGCGCAAAGAGGCTATCGTAAAACAGCGCGGCGGCAGCGCCTGGCAAATCGTCAGCGTGGACAGCACGCTCAACTCGGCGTTGTCGGTCAGCCAGTGCCAGCTCGATACCCTGAGTCTGGCGGTCTGCACGCCGACACCGTTCACGCTAACCGCCGATTGCGTGCAGCGCCTGGAATCCATCGCGTAAATTTGTATGTCATGCCTGCCGTTAAATCTTTACGGAGAACATTTCATTCTGACGCGTGATTCCGTTCACTTTAGGTTCAGCATTTCTCTGGAATTTCATCACCCGTGAACGCGTTAAGGGGGCTATCGCTGCCCCCTTAACAATCCCCGCTCCCGGCAGGAAAATTGTTGCTTCGCAATACCCTCCGCTTATTCCTTCAGGCTACCGGGGCGGGCGCGAGGTAGCGTCCCTGCAAAACGCGCCCTGAACTCGCATCCATGCGGGTTCCTCCGGCCTTACGGAAACACGTCGGCAATTTTCAGCCGGACCTGCCCACACCTGACCATTTCTGCGGTTTGTTTTTTAACAGCAAAACCGGTGCGGCTGAAAATCAGAGCATTGCAGCAATGCCCCTGTTCCGGCTGAAAATCGATGAGACGTTGACGGCTGACCGGGTCCGCCCGCAGGGACGCGGGCGGAGGGGACGGCCTGCCGGGATGCAGGCTCGGCCCCGACCCGAAAGGCAGACGGAATAAGGCGAATAAACCGCGCAGCGGCGATTTTCCTTGCCAGAGAGCCAGGGTTGCAAGGGAGGCGGCGGTGAGCCTCCCTTGCACGTTCACGGGTAGTGAGTCTTCAGAGAAATGCGGGACATAAAGTGAACGGAACAATATTTCAGAGTGAAATAATCTCCTCATAGAAAACATCCGCTACCATATGATTTTCGTATACCTTCCCCCTTTGACCGCCCAACTATTGATCCAGAACACGTCAAAAGTATGATGAATCTTTAGAATCGTCATACTCATTTAGTCGTACCTCTTTTTAATCGGGGCCACCATTTTGTCCAGACTACGCCGCACACTTTTTGCGCTGCTGGCCTGTGCGTCATTCCTCGCGCATGCCGCCGCACCTGACGAGATAACCACCGCATGGCCGGTAAACGTAGGGCCGCTAAACCCGCACCTTTATACGCCTAACCAGATGTTCGCCCAGAGCATGGTGTATGAACCGCTGGTGAAGTATCAGGCGGATGGTTCAGTAAAACCCTGGCTGGCAAAAAGCTGGACCCACTCGGCAGATGGCAAAACCTGGGTGTTTACGCTGCGCGATGACGTAACCTTCTCTAACGGCGAAGCATTTGACGCCCAGGCCGCAGCAGAGAACTTCCGCGCGGTGCTTGATAACCGCCAGCGCCATGCCTGGCTGGAGCTGACGAACCAAATCACCGACGTCAAAGCGCTGAGTAAAACCGAACTGCAAATCACCCTGAAAAGCGCCTATTATCCTTTCCTGCAAGAACTCGCCCTGCCGCGCCCTTTCCGCTTTATCGCCCCGTCCCAGTTTAAAAATAACGAAACGATGAACGGCATTAAAGCGCCTGTCGGAACCGGGCCGTGGGTTCTGAAAGCGTCGAAGCTCAACCAGTACGACGTGCTGGTACGCAATGACCACTACTGGGGCGAGAAACCCGCGATCCGCCAGATAACGATTAAAGTGATCCCGGACCCAACGACCCGCGCGGTGGCCTTTGAGACCGGCGATATTGACCTGCTGTATGGCAATGAAGGACTGCTGCCGCTCGATACCTTCGCCCGTTTCAGCCAGACGCCGGAATACCGTACCCAGCTTTCCGAGCCGGTTGAGACCGTCATGCTGGCGCTGAACTCCGCCAAAGCGCCAACCAACGAACTGGCGGTGCGTGAAGCGCTGAACTATGCGGTAAATAAAAAATCGCTGATCGATAATGCCCTGTACGGCACCCAGCAGATCGCCGATACGCTGTTTGCCCCCTCCGTGCCTTACGCCGACATTGGCCTGAAACCACGCCAGTACGATCCCCAACAGGCTAACACGCTGCTGGAAAAAACGGGCTGGACATTGCCTGCCGGGAAAACCATTCGTGAAAAAGCCGGTCAGCCGCTACACGTTGAGCTGGCCTATATCGGCACCGACGCGCTGAGCAAATCGATGGCGGAAATCATCCAGGCCGATATGCGCAAAGTGGGCGTCGATGTGTCGCTGGTAGGCGAGGAAGAGAGCAGTATTTATGCCCGTATGCGCGATGGCCGTTTCGGGATGATTTTCTCCCGCACCTGGGGCGCGCCATACGATCCGCATGCGTTTATGAGCTCAATGCGCGTACCGTCCCACGCCGATTATCAGGCGCAGCTCGGGCTGCCGGACAAAGCGCAAATTGATAAAGAAATTGGCGAGGTGCTCACCACCACCGATGAGGCGCAGCGTAAGTCTCTGTATCGCGACATCCTGACGCGTCTGCATAACGATGCGGTGTATCTGCCCATCAGCTATATGTCGATGATGGTGGTGGCGAAACCCGGGCTGGGGAAAATTCCTTATGCGCCCATTACCTCCGAGATCCCATTTGAACAGATCAACCCGGTGAAACCCTGATGCTGCGTTATATTGTGCGGCGCATTTTGCTGCTGATCCCGATGATTTTCGCCGCGTCGGTAATTATCTTTTTAATGCTGCGCATGGGCACCGGCGACCCGGCGCTCGACTATCTGCGGCTCTCTAACTTACCGCCAACGCCAGAGATGGTCGCCTCCACGCGGGTTATGCTGGGGTTGGATCAACCGCTGGTCGTGCAGTACGGCTCCTGGCTGTGGAAAGCGCTGCATCTGGATTTTGGCATCTCTTTCGCCACTCAGCGCCCGGTGCTGGAGGACGTACTGAACTTTCTGCCCGCCACGCTACAGCTGGCGGGCGCGGCGCTGGTGCTGATCCTGCTCACGTCTGTACCGCTGGGGATCTGGGCGGCGCGCCATCGTGACCGTCTGCCGGACTTCATCGTGCGGCTGATCGCGTTTCTCGGCGTATCAATGCCCAACTTCTGGCTCGCCTTCCTGCTGGTGATGTTCTTCTCGGTGTATTTAAAGTGGCTACCGGCAATGGGCTACGGCGGCTGGCAGCACATCATTCTGCCTGCGGTGTCGATTGCGTTTATGTCGCTGGCGATTAACGCCCGCCTGCTGCGCGCCAGCATGCTGGAAGTCGCCGGTCAGCGCCACGTCACATGGGCGCGTCTGCGCGGCCTGAACGCGAAACAAACCGAGCGCCGCCATATTCTGCGTAACGCGTCGCTACCCATGATTACCGCCGTCGGGATGCACATTGGCGAACTGATTGGCGGCACGATGATTATCGAAAACATCTTCGCCTGGCCGGGCGTCGGGCGCTATGCGGTGTCAGCCATTTTTAACCGCGACTACCCGGTCATTCAGTGCTTTACGCTCATTATGGTGGTGGTTTTCGTGGTCTGTAACCTGATTGTTGACCTGCTGAACGCCGCGCTGGACCCGCGCATTCGTCGCCATGAAGGAGCGCATTCGTGAATTTTTTTCTCTCTGTACGCTGGCCGGTGCGCCTGGCGCTCCTCATTATCGCTTTGCTGGCGATCATCGCGCTCACCAGCCAGTGGTGGTTGCCGTACGATCCGCAGGCGATTGATTTACCGTCACGTTTACTGTCGCCGGACAGCCAGCACTGGCTGGGCACCGACCATCTGGGACGCGATATTTTCTCCCGCCTGCTGGCGGCAACCCGCGTCTCGCTCGGTTCCGTAATCGCCTGTTTGTTGCTGGTGTTAGCGCTGGGGCTGATCGTCGGCGGCAGCGCCGGGCTGATGGGCGGTCGCGTCGATCAGTTCACCATGCGCGTCGCGGATATCTTTATGACGTTCCCGACCTCCATCCTCTCTTTTTTCCTCGTGGGCGTGTTGGGGACGGGGTTGACCAACGTCATCATCGCAATCGCCCTGTCGCACTGGGCCTGGTATGCGCGGATGGTGCGCAGCCTGGTGATCTCCCTGCGCCAGCGTGAATTTGTGCTCGCCTCGCGCCTTTCCGGCGCCGGGCATGTGCGCGTGTTTATCGACCACCTGGCCGGGGCGGTAATTCCCTCCCTGCTCGTGCTGGCGACGCTGGATATCGGCCATATGATGCTGCACGTCGCCGGGATGTCATTCCTCGGCCTCGGCGTCACTGCGCCAACGCCGGAATGGGGCGTAATGATTAACGATGCGCGCCAGTATATCTGGACTCAGCCGCTACAGATGTTCTGGCCGGGACTGGCGCTGTTTATCAGCGTGATGGCCTTTAACATGGTGGGTGACGCCCTGCGCGATCACCTCGACCCTCATCTGGTGACGGAGCATGCCCACTGATGCCACAACAAATTGAATTACAAAACATTGTGTTGCAAGCAGACAGACCGTTGGTGCACGGCGTGTCGTTAGCGCTCAGGCGCGGGCGCGTACTGGCGCTGGTGGGCGGCAGCGGCAGTGGTAAATCGCTGACCTGCGCGGCGACGCTGGGCATCCTGCCCGCAGGCGTGCGTCAGACAGCGGGCGCCATTCTGGCCGATGGTCAGCCGATTTCCCCCTGCAAGCTGCGTGGAATTAAGGTCGCGACCATCATGCAGAACCCGCGCAGCGCCTTTAATCCGCTGCACACGATGGCGGCCCACGCAAAAGAAACCTGCCTGGCATCAGGTAAACCGGCGGATGACGCCACGCTTATCGCGGCACTGGAGGCGGTAGGTCTGGAAAATGCCGCGCGGGTGCTGAAGCTTTACCCGTTCGAGATGAGCGGCGGCATGCTGCAACGCATGATGATTGCGATGGCGCTGCTGTGTGACGCGCCGTTCATCATCGCGGACGAACCAACAACCGACCTGGACGTGGTCGCCCAGGCACGAATCCTCGATCTCCTGGAAAGCATTATGCGCAGCCGCGCGCCCGGTATGCTGCTGGTCACTCATGATATGGGCGTCGTCGCGCGACTGGCGGACGATGTGGCAGTAATGGACAACGGCAAGATCGTAGAACTGGGTGACGTGGAAACGTTATTCCGCACCCCGCAGCATAGCGTGACGCGTAATCTGGTTTCGGCGCATCTCGCGCTGTACGGTATGGAGTTAGCCTCATGACGTTACTGACGGTAAGCGGTATTTCCCATCAATACGCGCACGCTAACCTCAGCGGCAAACATCAGCATCACACGGTGCTGAAAGAGGTGTCATTAAGCCTGAAAAGCGGCGAAACCGTGGCGTTATTGGGGCGTAGCGGCTGCGGGAAAAGCACGCTTGCCCGCCTGCTGGTCGGGCTGGAATCGCCGACGCAGGGCCGTGTCTGCTGGCAGGGCGAGCCGCTCTCCACGCTTAACCGGGCCAGACAAAAAGCGTTTCGCCGTGATATCCAGATGGTGTTTCAGGACTCAATCAGCGCAGTAAACCCGCGTAAAACCGTACGCGAGATCCTGCGTGAACCGATGCGCCATTTGCTGTCGCTTTCCAGAGCCGAGCAAATCGCGCGCGCCAGCGAGATGCTGCGGGCGGTGGATCTGGACGACACGCTTCTGGATAAACGTCCGCCACAGCTGAGCGGCGGGCAATTACAGCGCGTCTGCCTGGCGCGGGCGCTGGCGGTCGAACCCAAATTACTGATTCTGGATGAAGCGGTCTCCAACCTCGATCTGGTATTGCAGGCGGGCGTCATTCGTCTGCTCAAAAAGCTGCAACAGCAGTTCGGCACCGCCTGTCTGTTTATCACCCACGATTTACGTCTGGTGGAACGTTTTTGCCACCGGGTAATGGTGATGGATGAAGGGCAGATTGTTGAGACGCGAACCGTAGGTGACACATTAACCTTTTCCTCTGACGCCGGGCGTGTGTTACAAAATGCGGTACTTCCCGCATTTCCCGTGCGCCATCGCGCGACAGAAAAGGTTTAATTCAGA
Source organism: Citrobacter sp. CK199 (assembly GCF_030333285.1). NCBI lineage: Bacteria > Pseudomonadati > Pseudomonadota > Gammaproteobacteria > Enterobacterales > Enterobacteriaceae > Citrobacter > Citrobacter sp. CK199. Next base: position 172,745 of record NZ_JAOWGF010000021.1, read on the forward strand.
TGCAACGTGTCACTATTACTCTCGATGACGATTTACTCGAAACGCTGGATAGCCTGAGCCAGCGCCGGGGCTACAACAACCGCTCCGAAGCGATTCGTGACATTCTGCGCGGCGCGCTGGCGCAGGAGGCCACGCAGGAGCACGGCACCCAGGGCTTCGCGGTGCTCTCGTATGTTTATGAGCATGAGAAACGCGATTTAGCCAGCCGCATCGTTTCCACTCAGCATCATCACCATGATTTGTCGGTGGCGACGCTGCATGTACACATTAATCACGACGACTGTCTGGAGATCGCCGTACTGAAAGGCGACATGGGCGACGTTCAGCATTTTGCCGATGACGTCATCGCCCAGCGCGGCGTGCGCCACGGTCATTTGCAGTGTTTGCCGAAGGAAGAGTGATTGCCTGTTTCGTTGCCGGGGGCGCTTCGCTTGCCCGGCCTACGTCCGTTTTCGTTGGTAGTTCACAGGCCGGATAAGGCGTAGCCGCCATCCGGCAATAATGTTTACGCCATCGTGCCAATCGTCTTTCTGAAACGCAGTAGCGCTATCAGGAAGAAAGCGCTGCCGATCGCCAGCAGCGTCAGAAACTGCGGCCAGACGATGCCAAACCCGGCGCCGCGATAAAGTATCGCCTGCGCGAGGCTGACAAAGTGAGTGGTCGGCATCGTCAGCATGATGTCCTGCACCATCTGCGGCATACTTTCACGCGGCGTGGAACCGCCGGAGAGCATCTGCAACGGCAGCAGCACCAGAATCATCAGCAGCCCCAGTTGCGGCATCGAACGCGCCAGGGTGCCCATAAAAATGCCGATAGACGTGGTGGCGAACAGGCTTAACGCGACCCCCAGCATAAACAGCGGAATGGAGCCCTCAATCGGCACGCCGAGTGCCCCCTTTACCATCAGCATCAGCGACAGCCCGGAAACCACCAGCACCACCAGCCCCATCGACCAGACCTTCGCCATCATGATCTCAAACGGGGTAATCGGCATCACCAGCAGGTGTTCAATCGTCCCGTGCTCCCGTTCACGGATTAGCGCCGAGCCGGTCAGCACAATCGCCAGCATGGTGATGTTATTAATAATCGCCATTACGCCGCCGAACCATGCCGGGTCCAGATTCGGGTTGAAGCGCATCCGGGTTTCCAGTGAGACCAGCGGCTCGCTATTGTCGCGGTAACGCGCCACAAAGCTGTTCACCTCGCCGCTGATGATGTTCTGGATATAGCTGTTGCCGGTAAACGCCTGACTCATGCGCGTCGCATCGACGTTCACCTGAATATCCGGCTGCCGCCCCGCCAGCACATCCCGTTGGAAATTGGGCGGAATATTGACGGCAAAGGTGTAACGTCCGGCATCCAGTCCGGCGTCCATCTCATCGGCGGTGATCATCTCCGGCGGCAGGAACCACGGGCGATAGAAGCTGTTCACAATGCGATTCGACAGCTGAGATTGGTCCATATCGGCAATCGCGATTGGCGCAAGGTGCAGCGAACCCGGCAGAACGGTGGCGGAGGAGTACACCGAAATCGTGAAGGCAAAGACAATCAGCGTCAGCATTGCCTTATCCCCCAGCAGGCTGCGTAACTCTTTGATGCCGAGGTTATAAATATTGCGTAATCGGCGCATCACCCCTCCTGTTTTTTCAGCAGCAATACGCTCAGGCCAATCACCAGCGGAATGGCGATCGCCAACGGCACGAACAGCGGCCAGAGATCCATCAGATCCAGCGCTTTCGAGAACGTACCGCGCGCGATCGTCAGAAAATGGCTGGTCGGGTAGATCTCGCCGATCCATCTCCCCGGCCCTTCCAGCGACGCCACCGGGTCGATCATCCCGGAGAATTGCGTCGCCGGGATCAGCGTAATGATCGAGGTGCCGAAAATCGCGGCGATCTGGCTTTTCATAAACGTCGAAATCAGCAGCCCCATCCCGGTGGCGATGGTGACGTAAAGCAGCGCCGCCAGGGTGAGCGTCAGGAAGCTGCCCTTATGCGGCACGCCAAAAACAAACACCGACAGCGCGCAGAGCAACAGGAAGTTCAGCATCCCCAGCGCGATGTACGGCAACTGTTTACCGAGTAAAAATTCGCTGCGGGTGGTCGGCGTCACATACAAGTTGATAATCGATCCCAGCTCTTTTTCACGCACCACGCTCAGGGCGCTGAGCATCGACGGGATCATCATCAACAGCAGCGGGATCACCGCCGGCACAATCGCTGGCAGGCTTTTCACATCCGGGTTGTAGCGATAGCGCGTTTCAATAGTCATCAGCCCGCCCTGGCTGCTGGCGTTCGGCTGACGGCTCGCCACATCCTGTAGCCAGCTCTGGTGCATCGCCTGTACGTATCCCCTTACCGTTTCCGCGCGGCTGGGCATTGCGCCATCTACCCACACGCCAATCTGCACCGGCGTGCCGCGGGCGATATCCCGTCCAAAATTGGGCGGAAGTTCTATCGCGACCGCCACCTCGCCCGAGCGCATGCGTCGGTCAAGATCGTCATAGCTGGTGAGCGGCGACTGCTCGATAAAATAGCGAGACCCCGCCAGGTTCAACGACCAGGCCTGACTGCTGACGGTCCGATCGCGATCGAGCACGGCAAAGCGCAGGTTTTCCACATCCATGCTGATACCGTAGCCCATGATCAGCATCAAAATGACCGTCCCCAGCAAGGCCAGCGTTGATCGTACCGGATCGCGGCGCAGCTCCAGCGCTTCACGGCGGCTGTAGCTGAACAGGCGTCGCAGACTAAAGCCCTGGCGCGGCGGTTTACTCGTTTTATGCGCGTCTGGCGCGTCCGCTGGCGGCAGCGGTGATACTGGCGCTGGCCCTGCGGCTTCCTGTAACCAGGAGATAAACGCCTCTTCAAGACTGGCAGCGCCCCGCCGCTCTACCAGTTCCTGCGGCGTGCCGCTGGCAAGCACCTTTCCGGCGTGCATCAGCGACATGCGGTCACAGCGTTCCGCTTCGTTCATAAAGTGGGTGGAGATAAAAATGGTCACCTTATCCCGGCGCGACAGATCCACCATCAACTGCCAGAACATATCCCTGGCGACCGGGTCCACGCCGGAGGTCGGCTCATCCAGAATCAGCATTTCCGGGCGATGGATCACCGCCACCGCCAGCGACAAGCGCTGGCGAATACCGAGCGGCAGCGCTTCCGGCAGCATATCTTCGACGTCAGAGAGCATAAAACGCTCGCTCATCTGCGCTACGCGCTGCGGAATCTCTGCGTCCGGGATGTGGAACAGGCGGGCATGTAGCTCCAGGTTTTGCCGCACGGTCAGCTCGCTGTAGAGTGAAAACGCCTGCGACATGTAACCCACCCGGCGGCGGGTTTCGATATCCTTCGGGTCAACCGATTGTCCGAACAGCCAGGCTTCCCCTTCACTGGCAGGCAGCAGCCCGGTGAGCATTTTCATGGTGGTGGACTTGCCGCAGCCGTTCGAGCCCAGAAAACCAAAAATCTCTCCGCGCGGGATGCGGAAATTGACGTGATCGACGGCGACGAAATTGCCAAACCGCATGGTCAGATCTTTCGCCTCAATGGCGATCTCTTCCTGCGTCGCATCATAAGGCGGGATAACAACGGGTTTGTGCGCCTGGCGCTGCGCCTCTGGCAACAGGGCGATAAACGCCTGCTCCAGCGTGGCGCTGCCGGTTTTGTCCCGCAGTTCTTGCGCACTGCCCGTCGCCATCACTTCACCTGCGTTCATCGCCACCAGCCAGTCGAAACGCTCGGCTTCTTCCATATAGGCCGTGGCGACCAGCACGCTCATGTTAGTCTGCCGCTGACGAATGCTGTCGATCAACGCCCAGAACTGGGCGCGGGAAAGCGGGTCAACCCCGGTGGTAGGCTCGTCAAGAATCAGCAGTTCCGGGTCATGGATCAGCGCGCAGCACAGCCCCAGTTTTTGTTTCATGCCGCCCGAGAGCTTCCCCGCCGGGCGATCGCGAAACGGCGCCAGCCCGGTGCTGTTCAGCAGATCGGTAATTCGCGCTTCACGCTCCGCTTTATCATGCCCGAAGAGACGCGCGAAGAAATCGACGTTCTCATACACCGACAGCGTATGGTAGAGGTTCTTTCCCAGCCCCTGCGGCATCCAGGCTATCCGTGGGCAGACATTGCGGCGGTGCGTCGCGTCGCGCATGTCGCCGCCCAGCACCCGCACATTGCCCTGCTCGATAACGCGCGCGCCGGAGATAAGCGACAGCAGGCTCGACTTACCGACGCCATCCGGGCCAATCAGCCCCACCATACAGCGAGCGGGGATATCCAGCGTGATGTTGTTCAGCGCCACCGTTGCCCCGTAATGCTGACTCACGCCGTCAAGGTGCGCCACGGGAGGAATGGGAAGACGCGCCAGGTTCGTCATTGCGGTAGCCTCACCGCCAGATCGTCAGGCCAGGGACGCTGTTCATCCAGCCGCACCCATGCCATACCCGGCAAACCGGTTTTAACGTATTCCAGATGCTGCTGTAACAGCGCTGGCGGGATACGCGCCTTCACGCGGAACATCAGCTTCAGCCGTTCATCGCTGGTTTCGACGGTTTTCGGCGTGAACTGCGCGACGCTGGCGACAAAACTGATGGTAGCCGGAATGCGCAGGCTGGGCGCGGCATCCAGCACCAGGCGCGCTTCCCCGCCAATTTTCAGCAGGCCGGCCTGCTCGGTCGGCAGGAAGAAGGTCATGTAGACATCGCTGAGATCGACCATATTCAGCACCCGGCCGCCCGCAGACAGCACCTCTCCCGGTTCGGCAACGCGGTACTGGACGCGGCCATCTCGCGGCGCTTTTAATTCACTGTCATCGATGTCCGCCACAATGCGTCGTTCGGTAGCCTGCGCCGCGTCTACGCGGGTCTGCGCCTGAATAATGCTGGTGCGGGCCGCTTCAATCGCCGCTTTCGTCGCAGAGACCTGGGCTTTGGCGGATTCCAGCGCGGCGCGAGCGCTTTCGGCAGCGGCGCGATCGTCATCCAGCTGTTGAGCGGAAACCGCACCGCGCTGCGACAGCGAGCGGGAACGCACATGACGTTTGGAGACCGAATCCAGCTCGGCTTCACGCTGCTTCACCACCGACTGGGCGGCGCGCGTTTCGCTCTGGCGTTGCTCCAGCAGGGCGCGCGCGGCGGCAACCGCGCTTTCAGCCTCTTTGATTTGCGCGATGGCTTCCAGCCGCTGTTCCTGCAACACGCGGGTGTCCATCTTCGCCAGCACCTCGCCCTGGCGCACAAACTGCCCTTCCGACACCAGAATGGTGTCAATTCGACCGGCGATTTTGGTGGCAATATCGACTTCTGTTGCCTCAATTCTGCCGTTGCTGGCGGCAAAGCCATCCGGTACGCCAGCAGGACGTAGCATCCACCACGCTACGGCTGCTATTGCCACCAGGATGCCAACACTCCACCACACCAGATGACGCTTTATTTTGTCCATATCCGACCCGCCGTGATCCCTGTTAGCCAACAATGCGTGTCACAACACCCCCGAACACATGTTCAGCGGGATATTCCATCCGGGATAAGAAGGAAAAAAAGAAAATGGCCAGACGGCATGCAGGCGTCAGCGCGGCGCTCGCCGTAAAGGAAAGTGAATGACGGAAATGCTCGAAAAACGGGTACTAATGTTGTCATCATCAGCGTTCCTGGCCGTAAATGAAACACGCATACTCATATGTACTATCAATGAAATACTAACACCAATACCCGTGATGTCTATTCACTTCATTCTTTAATGGGTTTCGCTGGCTTTTATTGGCGGAGAGACAATGTGGTATATCAACCGTTGATAAACCATCTAAATTATAAACATTGTGAATGGTTAACATTCTCTATACTGGCGGCTCATTTTATCGATCTCGTTATGGCGAGGCTCCTGCACAAATATAAGTTACCGCCCTGCTGGTATCGAGAGAGACCACTCAGGGAAATACAGGCATCCATCGAATCAAGGTGTTGCCAAGGTAACTTCTGACGATATCACTATCGGACAGATACGTTGTGCAGTGCTAAAACCAGGACGTAGGGATCTGCCTGTGCTCATCCTGTCTTGTTCGCCCCTATGAGAGCTTTTTATAGGGAATTACATCAATGTCATCCATCCACGTTTGCAACGCACATCACCCGGCTCCGGCTTTTGACGGCGATGCTATCGCGCAATATATGCGTACCGATTTTATTACGCTGCCGGATCATCTCAGCGTTCATGAGGCGCGTGAATTCTTTGTGTCGCAACTCACCTCAGATGATATTCCCGGCCAGGTGTTTGTGGTTGCGGAAAAACAGCTGCGCGGGGTTTTATCCATCAAGAAACTTTTGCAGGCAAGCGACACAGCGCAATCTATCCGCGCCTTAATGGACAGTTGCCTGTTTCGCGTCAAACCCGACGACGAACGTCCACACATCATTGCCGAGCTGACCGAACGCCAGCTCGATCTGGTGCCGGTCGTCGATAAAGGCGAGCTGGTCGGCTGCCTGATGGAAAAAGAGATTGCCCATCTTCTGGAAGATGACGTCACTGAAGACGTGCAGCGCCAGGGGGCGACGCTGCCGCTGGAGAAACCGTATCTGGACATCAGCCCGTGGACGCTGTGGAAGAAACGTTCTGTGTGGCTGCTGTTGCTGTTTGTGGCGGAAGCCTATACCAGTAGCGTACTGCAACATTTCGAAGAGGCGCTGGAGTCAGCAATTGCGCTGGCCTTCTTCATCCCCCTGCTGATTGGCACCGGCGGCAACAGCGGCACGCAAATAACCTCTACGCTGGTGCGCGCAATGGCGCTGGGCGAAGTGCGGCTGCGCGACATGGGGCGGGTCATTCGCAAAGAGGCGTCGACCTCGCTGCTGATCGCCATAACGCTGGGCCTGGCGGGTTGTCTGCGCGCCTGGATGATGGGTATCGGCGTGGAAATCACGCTGATCGTCAGCCTGACGCTGGTATGCATTACGCTGTGGAGCGCGGTGGTGTCATCAGTGATCCCGATGGTGCTCAAGCGCATCGGCATCGACCCTGCGGTGGTCTCTGCGCCGTTTATCGCCACGCTGATCGACGGCACCGGACTGATTATCTACTTTAAAATCGCCCAGTATTTTCTTGGCCTGAACTGACAACTGCGCCCGACCGCTCTCTGGTCGGGCAAACCCGTTATCCTTCGCTCAGCGCCTGCGCACATGCCCACGCGCTCGACCAGGCCCACTGGAAGTTGTAGCCCCCCAGCCAACCGGTGACATCCATCACCTCGCCGATAAAATAAAGCCCCGGCACTTTTCGGGCCTCCATCGTGCGCGAAGAAAGTTCATCGGTGTTCACACCACCAAGCGTCACTTCCGCCGTGCGATAGCCTTCCGTACCGTTAGGCTGTACGCGCCATTCGGTCAGCGTTTCAATCAGCGCTTGCTGCTCGCGTGCGTTCAACTGTTTCAGGGAAACATCCGGGATTTGCCCAAGCTGCTGTAAACATTCCACCAGGCGCTTCGGCAACTGCATCGCCAGCGTATTTTTCAGGCTTTGATTCGGGTGCGCGCAACGTTGTTCATTGAGGAAATCATCAGGATCGACCTCCGGCAGCAAATTGATGCTGACAAATTCGCCGGGCTGCCAGAAACTCGAAATCTGTAAAACCGCCGGGCCTGATAGCCCACGGTGGGTAAAGAGCAGATTTTCACGGAATACCGTACCGTCCTGCGCCGCGATCACCGCAGGCACCGAAACGCCGGATAACACCTGAAGCTGCTCCAGCAGCGGTTTATGCAACGTGAAGGGCACCAGCCCGGCGCGGGTCGGCAGGACATCCAGACCAAACTGTTCAGCAATTTTATAACCCAACGGCGACGCGCCCAGACCCGGCATGGAGAGACCGCCCGTGGCGATCACCACTTTTTTCGCCGCGACCGTCATGCCGTTCAGTTCCAGGGTAAACCCTTCGTCATCACGCGCAATACTGAGCACTTCGCTGCGCAGGCGCATCGTCACGTTGCCCTTTTCGCATTCCTCCACCAGCATATCGACAATTTGCTGCGCAGAGTCGTCGCAGAACAGCTGGCCGAGCGTTTTTTCATGCCAGGCGATGCCGTGTTTGCCCACCAGATCGATAAAGTCCCACTGGGTGTAACGCGCCAGCGCCGATTTGCAGAAATGGGGGTTCTGGCTCAGATAGGCAGCAGGTTCGACATACAGATTCGTGAAGTTGCAGCGCCCGCCGCCGGACATCAGGATCTTACGCCCCGGTTTTTTACCATTATCGACGAGCAGCACGCGGCGCCCCGCCTGACCGGCCTGCGCCGCACAGAACATACCCGCCGCGCCAGCGCCTATAATAACGGCATCAAACCTTTCCACTTTGCGATCCTCTCTGAAAACAGGGCGTGAATTGTAAAGATTCCTCAGTGGTCGCACCAGCGACAAAATCGATGGATATGAGTATTTAATTGAATTCTATAAGATAATTCTTTAGTGGCATGACATTAAGCAGGCGTTATATCAAAAAAAGTCTATATTTCACTTTGCCCGCGCCGCGAAAGTCACTGATAATGCGCCGCGTTCATGTCCTCAAAATGGCGTAACGTCCTATGCTACATTTGTTTGCTGGCCTGGATTTACATACCGGGCTTTTATTATTGCTTGCTCTGGCTTTTGTGCTGTTCTACGAAGCGATTAACGGCTTCCATGATACAGCCAACGCAGTGGCAACCGTGATTTATACCCGTGCGATGCGTTCGCAACTGGCGGTTGTTATGGCTGCGGTCTTTAACTTCTTTGGCGTTCTACTGGGCGGTCTGAGTGTAGCCTATGCCATCGTGCATATGTTGCCTACGGATTTGCTGCTTAACATGGGTTCCGCACATGGCCTCGCTATGGTGTTCTCTATGTTGCTGGCGGCCATTATCTGGAACCTCGGTACATGGTACTTTGGTCTTCCTGCCTCCAGTTCCCATACGCTGATTGGCGCCATCATTGGTATCGGTTTAACCAATGCAATGATGACCGGCACTTCAGTGGTGGATGCGCTAAATATACCTAAAGTTATCAATATCTTTGGGTCATTGATTGTCTCCCCTATCGTAGGCCTGGTGTTTGCTGGCGGTCTGATCTTTTTGCTGCGTCGCTACTGGAGCGGCACTAAAAAGCGCGCACGTATCCACCTGACCCCTGCTGAACGTGAAAAGAAAGACGGTAAGAAAAAGCCGCCATTCTGGACGCGTATCGCACTTATCCTCTCGGCTATTGGCGTGGCGTTCTCTCATGGCGCTAACGATGGTCAGAAAGGCATTGGTCTGGTCATGCTGGTTCTGATTGGCGTGGCGCCTGCGGGCTTCGTCGTCAATATGAACGCATCCGGCTATGAAATTACCCGTACCCGCGACGCCATCAACAACGTCGAAACGTACTTCCAGCAGCACCCTGATCTGCTGAAAAAAGTCACCGGCGTGGATCAGCTGATTCCCGCACCGGAACCGGGCGCGACAGAACCCGCAGAGTTCCATTGCCACCCGGCGAATACCATCAACGCGCTTGATCGCGCGAAAGGTATGCTGGCGAATCTGGAAAGCTACGACACGTTAAGCGTTGACCAGCGTAGTCAGCTGCGTCGCATTATGCTGTGCATCTCCGACACGACCGATAAAGTCGTGAAGCTGCCTGGCGTAAGCAATGACGACCAGCGTCTGCTGAAAAAACTGAAAACCGATATGCTGAGCACCATTGAGTACGCGCCGATCTGGATAATCATGGCCGTCGCGCTGGCGCTGGGTATTGGCACCATGATCGGCTGGCGCCGCGTGGCGACTACCATCGGTGAGAAGATTGGTAAGAAAGGCATGACCTATGCGCAAGGGATGTCGGCGCAGATGACGGCCGCAGTCTCTATCGGTCTCGCCAGCTACACCGGTATGCCGGTATCCACCACGCACGTCCTTTCTTCCTCCGTCGCGGGGACAATGGTTGTGGACGGTGGCGGTCTACAGCGCAAAACGGTCACCAGCATTCTGATGGCCTGGGTGTTTACCCTGCCAGCGGCGATTATTCTGTCCGGCGTGCTGTACTGGATCTCGCTGAAGATTATCTAAGCGCGACCGTGCCGGATGGCGGCGATGCCTTATCCGGCCTACAAAAACGCAGCACGTAGGCCTTAAAGCGACGCGCCATCAGGCAAAGGAATGCAGAATCAACCGTATTGAGCGGGTCAGGAAACTGACCCGCTTTTTTTGCTCAGTGCCAAATCAACAGCGCAACCATACTGATCAGCACCAGACCGCATAATGCGCTGGTGAGGATGAACTGGCCGCGAACGCGTTCACAACGGCGGATGAATTCATCATCGTGGTGATCGCGATAACGTTGCGCGTAGATATACCACACCAGACGCATCTGTTTGTTGGGTTGACCATGCGAGGTAAAGAAGCCACCTCCATCCACATATTGGTAGAGCAATGGATCGCAACCACGCAGTACCACTAACAGCGCGCGTAACGATGAGAAATAGCGCGCCATATTAACAATGCAAACGACACATAAAGCCCAGAATAATGCGACGGTGCTTATCATACCTCCTCCCCGGCGACCCGCCCACGGAGCTCCTCTCCGGGACTACCGCTCCCCCGATACTCAGCCAGACAGTTCAGTGAAAGAGTCCTGCTAAACCGTTCACGCCAGTGCCCTGCATCCGAACGGCTCTATTAAATAGTGTAGGAGATCAGTTAATTTTTTTGCCAGAAGGTTAACCGCTATCAATGCAATTAACTGAAAATTTTGTTTAACTGATTGGCAAGCAAGGCGGATTGACGGATTATCCAGGTCGCTATAATGTAAGGATAGTCTTTACATTCACTTCTCGGCTGGGCTAGCCCCGCGCTGTAGTTCGCAGGACGCGGGTGACGCGGCGGCACAAGAAACGCTAGCTGGCTAGTCATCGACAACTTATGGAAGGAGTAACACTATGGCTTACAAACACATTCTCATCGCGGTTGACCTTTCCCCGGAAAGTAAAGTTCTGGTAGAAAAAGCGGTTTCAATGGCGCGTCCTTACAACGCGAAAGTCTCTCTTATCCACGTTGATGTCAATTACTCTGACCTGTACACCGGCCTGATCGACGTGAATCTGGGTGATATGCAAAAACGCATCTCTGAAGAAACACACCATGCGCTGACCGAACTTTCCACCAATGCCGGTTACCCTATCACCGAAACCCTGAGCGGCAGCGGCGATCTGGGTCAGGTACTGGTTGACGCGATCAAAAAATACGATATGGATCTGGTCGTTTGCGGTCATCATCAGGACTTCTGGAGCAAACTGATGTCTTCAGCACGCCAGTTGATTAATACCGTGCATGTCGACATGCTGATTGTTCCGCTGCGCGACGAAGAAGAGTAAGTTCCTGTTGTGCCGGATGGCGGCTGACGCCTTATCCGGCCTGGCATTCATCAGCCCGATATACACAGCGCCCGCCAATGCGGGCGTTTTTGTTTATGCCTTCCCTCGAACGCATTCCAGTACAACATTCCAGACCACAAATCATAATTAGTGTGATCAACTAATTAGATCGAAAACTATCTCTATAATAATCTATTCATTCGGTTAATGACCGCAGTCTATAACAGAGTCAGACTTTTTCGGCGCGTTTTGGCATACGCGTTCATACTTTTCGGGATGGCATTGAAAGGCGAAGGAATATGAATACAACTGCACCTACGGGCTTGCTACAGCAACCCCGTCCGTTCTTCATGATCTTTTTTGTAGAATTATGGGAGCGATTCGGCTATTACGGCGTCCAGGGCATCCTGGCGGTTTTCTTTGTTAAACAGCTTGGCTTCTCTCAGGAACAGGCATTTATCACCTTTGGCGCATTTGCCGCACTGGTGTACGGCCTGATATCCATTGGCGGCTACGTTGGCGATCACCTGCTGGGAACTAAGCGTACCCTGGTACTGGGGGCGATTGTCCTGGCGATCGGCTACTTCATGACCGGGTTATCGTTACTGAAACCGAACCTGATTTTTATCGCGCTGGGGACGATTGCCGTCGGTAACGGGCTGTTTAAAGCCAACCCTGCGAGCCTGCTGTCCAAGTGTTACCTACCCAAAGACCCCCGTCTGGACGGCGCGTTCACCCTGTTTTATATGTCGATTAACATCGGGTCGCTGCTGTCGCTCTCCCTCGCCCCGGTCATCGCCGACAAATTCGGCTATGCCGTTACCTATAACCTGTGCGGCGCCGGGCTGATTGTCGCGCTGCTGGTCTACTTCGCCTGTCGCGGCATGGTGAAAGATATCGGTTCAGAGCCAGACCATAAGCCGCTGAGCTTCCGTAATCTGCTCGCCGTACTGATCGGCACCGTCGCCATGATTTTCCTCTGCGCCTGGCTGATGCATAACGTAAAAATCGCCAACCTGGTGCTGATCGTCCTGTCGATTGTGGTCATCATTTTCTTCTTCCGTGAAGCGTTTCGTCTGGATAAAACCGGACGCAACAAAATGTTCGTCGCTTTTATCCTGATGCTTGAAGCGGTGCTGTTTTATATTCTGTACGCACAGATGCCTACATCGCTGAATTTCTTCGCAATCAATAACGTACATCACGATATTCTCGGTTTTACCATTAACCCGGTCAGCTTCCAGGCGCTGAACCCGTTCTGGGTGGTGGTTGCCAGCCCGGTACTGGCGGCGATTTACACGCGTCTGGGGAGCAAAGGCAAAGATCTGACCATGCCGATGAAGTTTACGCTGGGCATGTTCCTCTGTTCGCTGGGCTTTTTGACCGCCGCCGCCGCAGGCATGTGGTTCGCCGATGCGCAGGGGCTGACTTCACCGTGGTTTATCGTGCTGGTGTACCTGTTCCAGAGTCTGGGTGAGTTGCTGATTAGCGCCCTGGGGCTGGCGATGGTTGCCGCGCTGGTGCCTCAGCACCTGATGGGCTTTATTCTCGGGATGTGGTTCCTGACGCAGGCGGCGGCTTTTCTGCTGGGCGGCTATGTCGCAACCTTCACCGCCGTACCGGAAAACATCACCGACCCGCTCCAGACGCTACCCATCTACACCGGCGTGTTCAGCAAAATAGGCCTCGTCACACTGGCGGTCACCGTTGTGATGGCGATTATGGTGCCGTGGTTGAACCGGATGATTAATACACCGGATAGCAGTAAATAAGCGTCAGCGCCGGATGCGGACATAGCCGCATCCGGCCTGCGCCTGGGCATTTACCCTTTACGCGCGTCAATCCATTCCTGCACTTCAACCACAAAGGTCTCTGGCGCTTTGCGGTACATCTTACGCGCCAGATCGAGAATGGTATGCTGCCCTAACGCTTCTTCCATACGCTGCTGCGCCATGTCCATTACCGAGCGCACGCCGCAGATACCTTCGCAGGCCCACGCCGGAGGCTGCTCATCAAAAACAGCCAGACGCTGGCGAATTTCACGGCATTCAAAGATGCGCTTGTCACCGTCAATGGCGTTGACCACATCCAGCACCGTGATGTGTTCGGCAGGCCTGGCGAGCTGAAAACCACCGCCTTTGCCTTCGATGCTGCGCACCAGGCCCGCTTTCGACAGACGGGTAAAAATCTTGGCCAGATAGTCGTAGGGCACGCTTTGCAGGTCAGCAATTTCGCGAACGCTCATATCGCGGGCGTCGCCTTTGCTGTCCACCATACACATCAGGCTATGGATGCCGTACTCAACCCCGGAACTGTAGAATGCCATGCTCTTATCTCAGCCAAAATAATTCTGAGTTATTGTAGCTTTTTCGACAGGCGCTTGCCAGACAGAGAACCACAGCACATTAGGAATTAAAATTTAATTCATTATTTATCATAATGATAACCAACAGATCTGGATCATTTTCCACTGGATCGCACAAATGACATTGCATTCATTAACTACGACTAATAAAATCCTAGTAAATAACTTCATCGTTAACATTGAGTGCAACCTAAATGCGTAAACAAATTCTGATCGTTGGTGCAGGTTTTTCCGGGATGTGGGCCGCGCTGAGCGCCGCCCGTCTGGCAGATAAACACCAGAATGACACAATTGATATCACCGTTATCGCCCCACAACCCGAACTTCGCGTACGCCCTCGCTTTTATGAAAATGCCGTCCAGACGCTGGTCGCTCCCCTGCAACCGCTGTTCGACGAAACCGGCGTCAACTTCCTGCGCGGGACGGTTGCGCAGATCCTTCCCGACTCAAAAGAGGTGAGCTGGGCGGATGCCTCTGGCAAAACGCACTTGCATCGCTACGACCGTTTGATTCTGGCAAGCGGCAGCCACGTTAACCGTTCACTCGTAACGGGCGCAGATGCGCATGCGTTCGATCTGGATCAACTGGAAAGCGCCGCCGTACTGGAGCAGCACCTGAAGGATCTGGCGAACAAAGAAGAAAGCGCCGCGCGCAATACCGTTGTTGTTTGCGGCGGCGGCTTTACCGGGATCGAGATGGCGCTGGAGTTGCCTGGCCGTTTGCGTGATATTCTCGGCGCTGATGCTAAGACCAGAGTAGTCGTAGTTGAACGCGGCCCGCAGCCTGGCGCTCGCTACAGCGAAGAACTGCGCAACGTGATTATCGAAGCGTCGGCAGAGCTGGGCGTGGAGTGGCTGGTGAATACGGAAGTGGAAAGCGTAGACGCAACGGGCATCACGCTGAAAGACGGGCAAACCATCGCGTCGCAAACCGTCATCTGGACCGTCGGCGTTCAGGCGAACGATCTGACCGGGCAGATTGACGCTCCGCGCGACCGTCAGGGGCGTTTACATGTGAACGCTCAGCTTCAGGTGGTGGGTCACGATGACATTTATGCCACTGGCGATGTGGCGTACGCCGCAACCGATGACAAAGGCAATCATGCGTTAATGACCTGCCAGCACGCGATTCTGCTGGGCAAGTTTGCCGGGAATAACGCAGCCGCTGACCTGCTGGAGGTCGCTCCTCTGCCGTATCGTCAGGAAAACTATGTCACCTGTCTGGATCTTGGCGCATGGGGCGCGGTCTACACCGAAGGCTGGGATCAGCAGGTAAAACTGACGCGTGCGGAAGCGAAAAAACTCAAGCTGTCGATTGTCAGCGAGCTGATCTATCCACCGAAGGCCGACAGAGCCGTGGCGTTTGAGATTGCCGATCCGCTGGCGCCGTTTGTTTAGTCAGCCTTGCCGGATGGCGGCATACCCTGCATGAACCGTAGGCCCGATAAGCGAAGCGCCATCGGGCAATTCGTTACTCCACCAACGCCGTACCGGCATAAATATCAAACCGGTGGCCTTTGGTGACAACCGCGTTCGGCGTGGCGACATCCGCTAACGGTGGCGCGTAATCCGGGCGCTTCACTACGACCCGTTTGGTCGCCAGCTGGCGCGCTGGCGCCAGCAAACCATCGGCATCAAGATCCGGCCCGACCAGCGACTGAAACACCCGCATCTCTTTTTTCACCAATGCGCTTTTCTGCTTATGCGGGAACATCGGATCGAGATAAACCACCTGCGGGCGCGGCGTGATATCCGTCAGCACCGTCAGGCTGGAGGCATGGATCAACTGCAAGCGCTCCTGCAACCACGGGCCGATTTCCGGGTCGGCATACCCGCGCGCCAGACCGTCATCCAGCAACGCCGCGACCACCGGGTTGCGCTCCAGCATGCGCACTCGACACCCCACGGAAGCCAGCACAAAAGCATCGCGCCCCAGTCCCGCCGTCGCATCGACCACATCCGGCAGGTAATCGCCTTTGATGCCGACCGCTTTCGCGACCGCTTCGCCGCGCCCGCCGCCGAACTTGCGGCGATGGGCCATCGCCCCGCCGACGAAATCGACAAAGATGCCGCCAAGCTTCGGCTCATCGCGCTTACGCAGCTCCAGATGCGCAGTCGTCAGCACCAGCACCATCGGGTTGTTTTCGTCATGCTCTAACCCCCAGCGGGCGGCAAGAACAGATAAGGCGCCGTCTCCGGCGCCTGTTTCATCAACTAAGCAGATCTTCACGTACGCTATCAGCCTTTAATGCCGTAGTGCGTCAGCATCGCGTCCAGCTGCGGTTCACGACCACGGAAGCGCTTGAACAGCTCCATCGGCTCTTCCGAACCGCCGCGAGTCAGGATGTTGTCGAGGAACGACTGCCCGGTATCGCGGTTGAAAATGCCTTCTTCCTCAAAGCGCGAGAAGGCATCCGCCGCCAGTACATCGGCCCACAGATAGCTGTAGTAACCTGCCGCATATCCCCCGGCGAAAATATGGCTGAAGGCGTGCGGGAAGCGACCCCATGACGGCCCCGGCACCACGGCGACCTGTTTTTTGATCTCAGAAAGCGTCTCCAGAATTTTCGCCCCTTGTTCCGGGTTAAATTCCGCATGCAGACGGAAGTCGAACAGGCCAAACTCCAGCTGACGCAGAATAAACAGCGCCGCCTGGTAGTTCTTCGCCGCCAGCATTTTATCCAGCAGTTCCTTCGGCAGCGGTTCGCCGGTCTCGTAGTGACCGGAGATAAACGCCAGCGCGTCCGGCTCCCAGCACCAGTTTTCCATAAACTGGCTCGGCAGTTCGACCGCATCCCACGGCACGCCGCTGATGCCGGAAACGCCCGCCGTTTCGATGCGGGTCAGCATGTGGTGCAGACCGTGGCCGAACTCGTGGAACAGGGTGATCACTTCATCATGCGTGAACAGCGCCGGTTTACCGTTAACCGGACGGTTAAAGTTACAGGTCAGGTAGGCGACCGGTTTTTGCAGCGAGCCATCGGCTTTGCGCATCTGGCCGACGCAGTCATCCATCCACGCCCCGCCACGCTTGTGCTCACGCGCATACAGATCGAGGTAGAAACTGCCACGCAGTTCGTTGTTTTCGTCATACAGCTCGAAGAAGCGCACGTCGGGATGCCAGACATCCACATCGTTACGCTCTCTGGCCGTAATGCCGTAAATGCGTTGTACCACTTCAAACAGGCCGTTCACGGCTTTGTTTTCCGGGAAGTACGGGCGCAGTTGCTCATCGCTGATGCTGTAAAGGTGCTGCTTTTGTTTCTCGCTGTAGTACGCGATATCCCACGGTTGCAGTTCATCGACGCCGAACGTCGCTTTCGCGAAGGCGCGCAGTTGCGCCAGCTCTTTCTCGCCCTGCGGACGCGCGCGTTTCGCCAGATCGGTTAAGAAATCCAGTACCTGCTGCGGGTTTTCCGCCATTTTGGTGGCGAGCGATTTAAAGGCATAGCTGTCGAAACCCAGCAACTGCGCCAGTTCATGACGCAGCGCGAGGATCTCTTCCATCACCGGGCTGTTGTCCCATTTACCCGCGTTCGGCCCCTGATCGGAGGCGCGCGTCACATAGGCGCGGTACATCTCTTCACGCAATGCCGGGTTGTCGCAGTAGGTCATCACCGGCAGATAGCTTGGAATATCCAGCGTCAGCAGCCAGCCTTCCTGTTCTTTCGCTTCCGCCTGCGCTTTCGCGGCGGCCAGAGCGCTTTCCGGCATGCCCGCCAGTTCCGCGTCGTCAGTCACTAACTTCGTCCAGCCCATCGTGGCGTCGAGCACGTTGTTGCTGTACTGATTACCCAGCTCGGACAGGCGAGTGGCGATTTCACCATAGCGCTGCTGTTTTTCCTTCGGCAGACCAATACCGGAAAGCTCAAAATCGCGCAGCGCGTTATCAACCGCTTTTTTCTGCGCGAGGTTCAGGGTCGCGTAATGGTCGCCATCGCGCAGGTCGCGGTACGCATTGTACAGACCCTCGTGCTGACCAACCCAGGTGCTGTATTCAGACAGTAGCGGCAGCGTCTGCTCATAGGCTTCGCGCAGTTCCGGGCTGTTTTTAACAGAATTAAGGTGGCTGACCGGAGAGAAAATGCGCCCCAGCACGTCGTCCACTTCCGCCAGCGGCTGGCAGAGATTTTCCCAGGTGTACGGCGCGCCCTGCGCCACTACCCGCTCCACGTTTTCACGGCAGTCATTCAGCGCCTTTGTCACGGCAGGCACCACATGCTCAGGCTGGATTTGGGAAAACGGCGGTAGCGAGAAAGGCGTCAGTAATGGATTGGTCATAAGCGCTGTCCTGTTGAATGAGGTGAATGAAGCGCGCATCCGGCGCTGTGCATATTTGTTTCAGATGGGGGTAAGTGTAGTGAATTTCAATGGCGAGCGTAGCGGAAAAATACCCGGTAGCGCTGCGCTTACCGGCCTACGGGTAATCTGCCCTTTTCTGCTGTAAACTGTGACAAATCGTCTATTTCAGCGGAATTTAATTACCCATGCTCAGTTATCGCCACAGCTTTCACGCTGGCAACCACGCCGACGTCCTCAAACACACTGTTCAGAGCCTGATTATCGAGTCGCTCAAAGAGAAAGAGAAACCGTTTCTTTATCTGGACACGCACGCTGGCGCTGGCCGTTATCAGCTGAGCGGCGAGCACGCCGAACGCACCGGTGAATATATGGAAGGGATCGCCCGCATCTGGCAGCAGGACGATTTACCGACCGAGCTGGAGCCTTATATCGGCGTGGTAGAGCACTTTAACCGTAACGGGCAACTGCGTTACTACCCGGGTTCCCCGCTCATCGCCCGCCAGCTGCTGCGTGAGCAGGACAGCCTGCAACTGACGGAGCTGCATTCAAGCGATTTTCCGCTGCTGCGTTCTGAGTTTCAAAAAGACAGCCGCGCCCGCGTGGAGCGTGCCGACGGCTATATGCAGTTGAAGTCCAAACTGCCGCCGGTTTCGCGTCGCGGCCTGATCCTCATCGACCCGCCTTACGAAATGAAAACCGATTATCAGGCGGTCGTCAGCGGCATCAGCGAAGGGTATAAGCGCTTTGCCACCGGCACCTATGCGCTGTGGTATCCGGTAGTGTTACGCCAGCAAATTAAACGCATGATTCACGATCTGGAAGACACCGGAATCCGCAAAATCCTGCAAATTGAGCTGGCAGTACGCCCGGACAGCGACCAGCGCGGCATGACCGCCTCTGGCATGATCGTCATTAACCCGCCGTGGAAGCTGGAACAGCAGATGAACAACGTGCTGCCGTGGCTGCACAGCAAGCTGGTTCCAGCGGGCACCGGGCACGCTTCCGTCAGCTGGATCGTGCCAGAGTAATCACAGACATCGGTGGAACCTTTTAATTCCAGGTATACAATCGCGAATATTTTGGCGAATGGCATTGCGCTCATTCGCCCTACAATGAACATGAAGGAGCGGTCATGACCAAACACTATGATTACATCGCGATCGGCGGCGGAAGCGGCGGCATTGCCTCGATTAACCGTGCCGCTATGTACGGTCAGAAATGTGCGTTGATTGAAGCCAAAGAGCTGGGCGGCACCTGCGTCAACGTCGGTTGCGTCCCTAAAAAAGTGATGTGGCATGCCGCGCAGATTCGCGAAGCGATCCATATGTACGGCCCGGACTACGGCTTTGACACCACCATCAACGCGTTCAACTGGGACACGCTGATTGCCAGCCGCACGGCCTATATCGACCGTATTCACACCTCGTACGACAACGTGCTGGGTAAAAATAACGTGGATGTGATCAAAGGCTTCGCCCGCTTCGTGGATGCCAGAACCCTTGAAGTGAATGGGGAAACGATCACCGCCGATCACATCCTGATCGCCACCGGCGGTCGCCCGAGCCATCCGTCCATTCCGGGTACGGAATACGGTATCGACTCCGACGGTTTCTTTGCGCTGCCTGCGCTGCCGGAGCGCGTTGCGGTGGTCGGCGCAGGTTACATCGCCGTAGAACTGGCTGGTGTGATTAACGGCCTGGGCGCCCAAACGCACCTGTTCGTGCGTAAACACGCGCCGCTGCGCAGCTTTGACCCGATGATCACCGAAACGCTGGTTGAAGTGATGAACACAGAAGGCCCGACCTTTCACACCCACGCGATCCCGAAAGCGGTGGTGAAAAACGCCGACGGCAGCCTGACCCTGCAACTGGAAGACGGTCGCAGCGAAACGGTGGATTGCCTGATTTGGGCGATTGGCCGCGAACCGGCAACCGACAACGTTAACCTTGCCGCCACCGGCGTGAAAACCAACGAAAAAGGGTACATCGTCGTCGATAAATTCCAGAATACCAGCGTGGAAGGTATTTATGCGGTGGGCGATAACACCGGTGCGGTTGAGCTGACACCAGTCGCCGTGGCGGCGGGTCGTCGTCTCTCCGAACGTTTGTTCAACAACAAGCCGAACGAGCATCTGGACTACAGCAATATTCCGACCGTGGTCTTTAGCCACCCGCCGATTGGCACCGTGGGCCTGACCGAACCACAGGCGCGCGAACAGTACGGCGACGACCAGGTGAAAGTGTACAAATCATCGTTCACAGCCATGTACACTGCGGTGACCTCTCACCGTCAGCCCTGCCGCATGAAGCTGGTGTGCGTCGGCGAAGACGAGAAGATTGTCGGTATTCACGGCATCGGCTTCGGGATGGATGAAATGTTGCAGGGCTTCGCGGTCGCGCTGAAAATGGGCGCCACCAAGAAAGACTTCGACAACACCGTGGCGATTCACCCAACGGCGGCGGAAGAGTTCGTGACAATGCGTTAATCGTCGATAAGCGCCGGATGGTGTGACGATCCTGTCGGCCGGATAAGGCGTTTACGCGGTCATCCGGCGCCATGCCCGATGGCGCTATGCTTATCGGGTCTACGCATGCGGTTTTCCGTAGACCCGATAAAACTTCAGCCGTCATCCGGCATTCTTTTATTTTCCTTGCATATACGGCGTATACACCCCGTTCAGGCTTTCCAGGAACGCGACGATATCATCAATGTCTTTCTGCGGAATCTCTTTCCCCACCTGATAACGCAACATCAGTTTCACCGCTCCGTCGAGGGTTGGCACATCCCCCCGGTGGAAATACGGCGCGGTCAGCGCAACGTTACGTAATCCGGGCACTTTCTGACGCAATTTATCGCGAACTTCATTGGTGACGTTCATACGTCCAATGTCCGCAGCGGTAATTTCGCCGAAATTAAAGTCTTTCTTCAGACCCAACGGCTCGAAGGAACGCCCACCGAGAATAATACCGCCGTGACAGGTCGCGCATTTATTCTCTTTGAACAGCTCATAGCCATGTTTCTGCTGCGCCGTCAGCGCATTTTCATCCCCTCGTAACCACTTATCGAAAGGCGAATTTGGCGTAATCAGCGTCTTCTCAAACTCGGCAATGGCATCCGTAATCGTTTCTCCGCTGAAGCCTTGCGGATATATCGCCGTGAACTGCTGTTTTAGCACCGGATCTTTATCGAGTTTCCCAATGATTTCATCCCAGGATTTAGAGGCCATTTCAATCGGGTTTAACGGCGGCCCGCCAGCCTGCGCCTGCAACGTCGGCGCGCGACCATCCCAGAATTGCTCAACGTTAAAGATCGAGTTGAACACCGTTGGCGCGTTGATTGGCCCTACCGCACCGCCCACGCCGATGGAGGTTTTCCTGCCGTCCACGCCGCCCGCATTCAGCGCATGGCAATGCGCGCAGGAGATGGTACTGTCACCCGATAAACGGGCATCGTGGTAGAGGGTAAAACCCAGTGCGACTTTTTGATCGTCAACCGGCAGTTTTTCGGGGACAGGCTGAACCGGCTCATTACGATGCGCCGCCGCCGTATCCGCGCTGGCGTAGTAACGTTCGCGCTGTTTAGCGATCCAGCCGAGAATCTCCTCCCGCTCCGTATCACTGACCTTACCGGCCCAGTGCAGCGCGGTATAGCGCGTTGGCGGCATTGTTTCGTACTGCATCACCCATTCAATCTTATTCAGATCGCTTTGCGTGACGGGTTTATCCGCGACTAACGCGGCGCGTACTGCTTCAAGGTTGAAAGATTTATAGCCCAGTTGAATGTCATAATTCATCAACTGCTTAGCAACGGGAAAAGAGGAATAAAAAGGCAGTTCAGCAGAGGGGGTATGACAATAATCGCATCCCTTTTCCCGCAAAAAACCCAGGATTTTATTATTGTCTTCCAGCGTTGAGGCTTGCACATCAGCTTCTTTACTACGTTGATTATCGTGATACCAGACGTAACCAGATAATCCTAAATAACAAATCGCAATGCCTGCTATGGCTATCGCGGTAAGACGGGTAATGATTTTCATTATTTTACCCTCACTATAGTGAGATATTATGACCCAGAAGATGAACATAAATCAGGCGTATGTCTTTATTAGACATAGCCATCATAGGAAATACAGGCGAAGGGTTTTTGATAAGTATCAAGCAATTACATGGGGATAAACTATCGATAAGATAGCTTTTCCCTATTATAAGCAGGGTCTTTCGGCGTCGGTATTCATAACTCGTTGCAATCGAATGTTCTGAAAGTGAAAATCTTCCTGTTACGGCTATTCCATATTTTTTATATTATTATCAGTAATCTATATTTAAAGACTCTTTTTCACGTATTAACAAAGCGTGATCTATCGCACAGTTTGCACCTCATATACCGAAGCGAATGTCTACGCTTAATAGACAGCCGGGCAACACCCGTATCATTTACGACGCAATCCGGAGGTCCTTCTCATTATGCTCAACCAGAAATTACACCCCGCCCCATCCGACGAATTAACGATCGAAATCGATCTGCTTTATGAAACGGACCCGTGCGAGTTAAAGCTGGATGAAATGATCGAGGCAGAACCGGAACCTGAGATGATTGAGGGGCTACCCGCCTCCGACGCCCTTACCCCAGCCGATCGCTATCTTGAGCTGTTCGAGCATGTGCAATCATCCCGGCTTTTTGCCGACAGTAAAACTTTCCCCGACTGCGCGCCGAAAATGGACCCGCTGGATATTCTGATCCGCTACCGTAAGGTCAGACGACACCGCGACTTTGACCTGCTGCGCTTTGTTGAAAATCACTTCTGGCTACCGGAAACCTGGTCCAGCGAATATGTCTCCAACCCGGAAAATTCACTGAAAGAGCATATTGATCAGCTCTGGCCAGTGCTGACGCGTGAGCCGCAGGATCACATTCCCTGGTCCTCGCTGCTGGCGCTGCCGCAATCCTATATCGTGCCGGGCGGACGTTTTAGCGAAACCTACTACTGGGACTCCTATTTCACCATGCTGGGCCTGGCGGAAAGCGGCCGGGAAGACCTGCTGAAATGTATGGCAGACAACTTCGCGTGGATGATTGAGAATTACGGCCACATCCCCAACGGAAACCGCACATATTATTTGAGCCGCTCGCAGCCGCCGGTCTTTGCGCTGATGGTCGAACTGTTCGAAGAGGATGGCGTGCGCGGGGCGCGGCGCTATCTGGATCATCTGAAAATGGAGTACGCCTTCTGGATGGACGGCGCGGAATCTCTGGTGCTCAACCAGGCCTATCGCCATGTCATCAGAATGCCGGACGGTTCCCTGCTCAACCGCTACTGGGACGATCGCGACACCCCCCGCGACGAATCGTGGCTGGAGGATGTGGAAACCGCCAAACATTCGGGTCGCCCGGCTAATGAGGTATACCGGGATCTCCGTGCTGGCGCGGCCTCCGGTTGGGATTACTCATCACGCTGGCTGCGCGATGCAAGCCGGCTGGCCAGCATCCGCACAACCCAGTTCATCCCCATCGACCTGAACGCTTTCCTCTACAAACTGGAGAGCGCGATTGCCAACATTTCCGCCCTGAAAGGCGACCGTGAAACCGAAGCGGCATTTCGCCAGAAAGCCAGCGATCGCCGCGCCGCCGTAAACCGCTATCTGTGGGATGACGAGAATGGCTGCTATCGGGATTACGACTGGCGGCGCGAGCAAATGGCGCTCTTTTCCGCCGCCAGTATCGTGCCGCTGTACGTCGGCATGGCGACTCACGAACAGGCAGACCGCCTCGCTAACGCCGTTCGCAGCCGTCTGCTGACACCTGGCGGGATCATGGCGACGGAGTATGAAACCGGCGAGCAATGGGATAAGCCTAACGGCTGGGCGCCGCTACAGTGGATGGCAATCCAGGGATTCAAGCTGTACGGCGACGATATGCTGGGGGATGAAATTGCCCGCAACTGGTTAAAAACCGTCAATATTTTTTACCAGCAGCACCATAAACTGATCGAAAAGTACCATATTGCCTGCGGCACGCCGCGTGAAGGGGGCGGCGGGGAATATCCGTTGCAGGATGGGTTTGGCTGGACCAATGGCGTGGTTCGCCGTTTGATTGGTTTATACGGCGAACCATAGCGGCGTTACCGAATCACGTTATAAATGGCGGTCTGAATCTTTAACCATTTTTTGTTTTCCACGCTGGGCTCGGCCTGAACACGCAGCCGGGCCTGCTCCATATCATGCTGCTGGCGCATCACCACCGCCGGAACGGTACAAAAACTTTGCAGATACTTTTTATGCAGCGACGTCAGCGACGCTCCGTTCAGCATGGCGTGGCTCAGCGACGTCAGGAAGCGTCGGCAGGGTTTTACCTCATCCATCAGCGAAGGGTAGCGTAGCAGCAGTTGCAGCACATCGGCGTTGCCCGTCGAAAACGCCTGTTCGGTCCAGGCCAGCTGCCAGTTCATCCCGCCCTGTAAGAACAACGCCGTAACGCGCGTATCATTACGGTCGATCGCCGAGCGCATATTAAACGGATCCCAGGTGATCCCCATGCGGCTCATGGTTTCCCGCGCGGAGGGCGCCTCAAGCCGGGCGTCATCCTGCATGACCTCGTCGCGTTGTACGGGCGCGGCAGAGGGAGGCGGCGAGCTGAACAACCAAAACGCCCCCACCAGGATCGCCAGCACCATTGCGCCAACCCCGCCCCACAACACCCCGGAAATCAGCTGCTCACGCTCTTCAGCCGTCCGCTGCTGTCGCTTGTGAGGCGGTTCAATACTCTCGCCAATTTCCTGGTTATCTCCCCCCGCCAGCGCGTCTTTTTCTCGCGCCTCCTCCCAGAATTTCTCCACCACGCCCTCATCGGACGCCATAAACGAAGCCGGATTTATGCGGGTGCGTTTTTCATTAAACGCCCGCTGTACCGAGCGGGTGATCTGCCGGAACTGACAATCCAGTAGCGACAACTGCACGGAACTGAGCGGCTGCCCGGCGATGATGCCGTTACGCGCCTGACGGCAATCCTCAAGGAACATACGCAGGGTCGTACGCGGCTCAACAAACAGCGTCAGCGCAGACGCGTCTTTGAAAAATGCGGAATAGTGACGGGCGAACGACTTTTTATCGACCACCATCAATGCCAGCTCGCTGAACAGCATCGCGCTGAGCGCATCCTGTCCTTCGCTGAGTTTTAACCAGCGTCGCAGACGATCGGCGCCAAAATGCAGCTTCAGGTAGCTATTCAGCTGATGACGATCCGGCCACACCTGCGAAATGAGCGCTTTCAGCGTGAGTTCAATCGCCCGCAGCTGACGCCGGGCCTGTATTTGCGCGTCCTGATTGCCTGCATCAATATCAGTCTGATAAGTGAGAAGCGGCTGCCGCTGGCGCAGTTGTTCCAGCGACGCCACAAAACGCAGGGCGGCAAGCAGTTGGTTTTCACTGACATCCTTCCCGCTGTCATATTGCGGAACATACTGCTGGAGATGTCGCAAATGCAGCATAAACTGGCTCAGTTGCGCATCGTTTATATGTAATTTTTTTGCCACCACGCTCCAGCCGCCTAAATTAAGGCGGGCTTGATCCAGTTGTTCCATAAACCAGCGCGGTTCTTTTCCTTCCGCAACATGTACGCCCAGCAGCAGCAGGATCTCCACTGACGCCTGACGGATGATGCCCAGACAGTGTTCAAAAGGCGAATGCATCGCCTGCGAAGCGTTATTCGTCATGATCGTCCCTAAAAAAGCCCCTCCATAAAGAAGGCTTTTAATATTATTTTAATTATCTGTTTTGATAGATATAACAGATTTTTTTGGCATTACAGTGACTATAACGCAAAGGTTGAGAAATTTATTTTGGGCGGCGAGGGAAATAAAGAGAAGTCGATGAACAGTCATCGCGGAATATTAAAATTAACGTCAGGAATAAAACAGCGTTTCTGAAATAAGTTTATCCTTAATCTAAATTAATGTTGCGGGTGTAAACCACCCGCTTAATATTATCATCCTGATTATAAGAACATGCCGCCCGACACTTCGATACGCTGCGCGGTCATCCAGCCCAGTTCATCGCTGAGCAACGCGGCGATGGCATCACCAATATCGTCCGGCAAACCGACCCGTCCCAGGGCGGTTTGTGACGCGATATACGCATTCAGTTGTTCATTGTCCCGCACATTGCCGCCGCCAAAATCAGTTTCAATGGCTCCTGGCGCAATGATGTTCACGCTAATGCCGCGCTCGCCCAGCTCTTTTGCCTGATAACGCGTCAGCACTTCCATCGCCCCCTTCATCGCGGCATAAGCGCTGTAGCCAGGCAACGCAAAACGGGCCAGCCCCGTTGACACATTGAGGATCCTGCCGCCATTCTTCAGCAGGGGTAACAGCCCCTGAGTCAGGAAAAACGGCCCTTTAAACTGAATGTTCAAAAGCTGGTCAAACTGCGCTTCAGTGAAGGTCGAATACGGCGCGTTGATGCCGATTCCGGCATTGTTCAATAAATAATCAAACGAATCACGCTGCCACTCCGTTTTCAGGGTTTCCCGCACCTTTTCAACAAACGCCGGGAATCCCGAAATATCCCCGACATTCAACTGCAATGCTGCGGCTTTCCCGCCTGATTGCGTAATTTCATGCACGACCTGCTGCGCCTCTTTTTCATTGCTGTTCCACGTCAGAATGATCCCGATTCCTCTGCTCGCCAGCTTAAGCGCCGCGTTTTTACCGAGCCCTCGGCTGCCGCCGGTCACTAATGCGATACGTTGCGTCATAAGAAACCTCATTTCAGGTGTTGTGAAGATTGAGAAAGAGCTTATTAGGTGTTAGAAAAACAATAAATGTAGCGAAATGCGCTTCACTGTTTCATTCAGGACAACACCGGGACCTCGCGATGGATAAAATTCACGCAATGCAGTTGTTCATTCGCGTCGCGGAACTGGAGAGTTTTTCCCGCGCCGCCGAAACATCAGGCCTTCCTAAAGGTAGCGTATCCCGCCAGATACAGGCGCTGGAAAACCACCTTGGCACGCAGTTGCTGCACCGCACCACCCGGCGGGTTCAGCTTACTCAGGACGGAATGGTGTATTACGAACGTGCGAAAGATCTGCTGACGAACCTGGACGAGCTGGACGGTTTGTTCCAGCACGACCCGGCCAGCATCAGCGGCAAGCTGCGGGTCGATATGCCGGTTGGGGTCGCCAAGAACCTGGTGATACCGCGCCTGCCCGCGTTTTTACAGCAATATCCGGGTATTGAGCTGGAACTCAGCAGCAGCGATCGCCTGGTGGATTTGATACGGGAAGGGTTCGACTGCGTGGTGCGGGTCGGGACGCTAAAAGATTCCGGGTTGATCGCCCGCCCGTTGGGAAAGCTGTCGGTCATTAACTGCGCCAGCCCGCAGTATCTGGCGCGTTTTGGCTACCCAGAAGGCCTGGACGATCTGGCTTCGCATGCGGTGGTTCATTATTCCGTCAATCTGGGCACGCGTCCGCAAGGCTTCGAAGTGGCAACGGCAAACGGTACGCAGTGGATTAAAACCGGCGGCATTCTGACGGTCAACAGCACCGAGACCTACCATGCCGCCTGCCTGGCGGGGTTGGGAATCATTCAGGTGCCGCGCATCGGCGTTCGCGAGGCATTACGCGCCGGAACGCTCATCGAGATCCTGCCGCAGTATCGCGCTGACCCAATGCCGGTGTCCCTGCTCTACCCGCATCGCCGCAACCTCTCCCGCCGGGTGCACCTGTTTATGGAGTGGCTGACCGGCGTAATGAAAGACTACGTGGACTGACACGCTATACTGTTCTGAGAGTTAACAAAAGAAGGACTATCGACCTGATGACGCAGGAAAAAGACGTAAAACGCCCTATTCAGGAACTCGACCATGCGCCGGTGCCCAAAGTGGAGACGCACGATCGTGACGAACCAGAAACAAACAACAAGGCCACCCAGGCGCTCAAAACGGTCTCCACGACGGCAGCGAGAATCCAGCGTCAGCCGGTGATTGCCCACCTGATCCGCGCCGCAGAGCGTTTTAACGATCGGCTGGGCAACCAGTTTGGCGCCGCGATCACCTATTTCTCGTTTCTGTCGATGATCCCTGTCCTGATGGTGTCGTTTGCCGCCGCCGGTTTTATTCTCGCGTCACATCCCACGCTATTAGAGGACATTTTCAATAAAATCCTGATGAACGT
The DNA here is from genome assembly GCF_030333285.1 of Citrobacter sp. CK199. NCBI lineage: Bacteria > Pseudomonadati > Pseudomonadota > Gammaproteobacteria > Enterobacterales > Enterobacteriaceae > Citrobacter > Citrobacter sp. CK199. The sequence continues at coordinate 200,951 of NZ_JAOWGF010000021.1, forward strand.
CAGCGACCCTACGCTGGCGTCCACGCTGAAAAGCACCATCAACACCGCCGTTCAGCAGCGCACCACCGTCGGCCTGGTGGGGCTGGGTATTGCGCTCTATTCCGGGATCAACTGGATGGGCAACCTGCGTGAAGCGATTCGCGCCCAGTCGCGGGACGTGTGGGAGCGCACCCCGCAGGATCAGGAAAAAATCTGGATAAAATACCTGCGCGATTTTGTCTCGCTGATTGGGCTGTTGGTTGCGCTGATTATCACGCTGTCTATTACCTCGATTGCCGGTTCTGCGCAGCAGATGATTATCTCCGCGCTGTATCTCGACAGCATTGAGTGGCTAAAACCCGCCTGGCGATTGATTGGGCTGGCCATTTCGATTTTCGCCAACTACCTGCTGTTCTTCTGGATTTTCTGGCGGCTACCGCGCCACCGACCGCGCAAGAAGGCATTGATTCGCGGTACGTTTATCGCCGCGATCGGTTTTGAGGTGATCAAAATCATCATGACCTACACGCTGCCTTCCCTGGTGAAATCCCCGTCCGGCGCCGCATTCGGTTCCGTGCTTGGCCTGATGGCGTTCTTCTACTTCTTTGCCCGCCTGACGCTGTTTTGCGCGGCCTGGATAGCCACCGCCGAATACAAAGACGACCCGCGTATGCCAGGGAAAACCCACCGCTAGTTCATCATTTGATGCCGGATGGCGTGATGCTTATCCGGCCTACCGCCCGGCAGGTTGCTACGCCTTATACGGCACGCATTGCAGCATATAAATCCAGAACGTAACTTTTATTTAACCTAAAACCAGTTTTATCCTCTAAGTTTAAAATTGTGTGAAGCATTTCATAGACGTGAAATCGCAGGTCTAAACATTATCCCCTTTTTGACCATTATTTGAGCAAAATCCCGCTTTGTTACAGATTGAAATGTCGCTTTTGCTGTGCGTAATATGGCCGTTCGTTCGCCAAAAAATAAGAAAATACTATGCAAGCAACCGCCACCACACTCGACAACGAACAGGAACACGTTCCGGTAAACTCGCGCAATAAAGTCGTCGTTGCCTCCCTCATCGGCACCGCCATTGAGTTCTTCGACTTCTACATTTACGCGACTGCCGCGGTAATCGTGTTCCCCCATATTTTCTTCCCGCAGGGCGATCCGGCAGCGGCAACGCTTCAGTCCCTCGCCACCTTCGCCATCGCCTTTGTCGCGCGCCCAATTGGCTCTGCGCTATTCGGCCACTTCGGCGACCGCGTCGGGCGTAAAGTGACGCTGGTGGCGTCATTGCTGACGATGGGGATCTCCACCGTCGTGATCGGCCTGCTGCCGGGCTATGCCACCATTGGCATTTTCGCCCCGCTGCTGCTGGCGCTGGCGCGCTTTGGCCAGGGTCTGGGTCTCGGCGGAGAATGGGGCGGCGCGGCGCTACTGGCGACCGAAAACGCCCCGCCGCGCAAGCGCGCGCTGTACGGCTCTTTCCCGCAGCTTGGCGCGCCTATCGGCTTCTTCTTCGCCAACGGCACGTTCCTGCTCCTCTCCTGGCTGCTGACCGATGAGCAGTTCATGACCTGGGGCTGGCGTTTACCGTTCATTTTCTCTGCGGTGCTGGTCATTATCGGCCTGTACGTTCGCGTCTCGCTGCATGAAACACCGGTATTCGCTAAGGTCGCCGCGGCGAAAAAGCAGGTGAAAATCCCGCTGGGCACCCTGCTGACCCGGCACGTACGCGTAACGGTACTCGGGACATTCATCATGCTGGCGACCTATACGCTGTTCTACATCATGACGGTCTATTCCATGACGTACAGTACCGCAGCCGCTCCTGCGGGGCTCGGTTTACCGCGTAACGAGGTGTTGTGGATGTTGATGCTGGCGGTGATCGGCTTTGGCGTGATGGTGCCGGTTGCGGGCCTGCTGGCAGACGCTTTTGGTCGCCGTAAGAGCATGGTCATTATCACGACAATGATCATTCTGTTCGCGCTGTTTGCCTTTAAACCGTTGCTCGGTTCCGGTAATCCGGCATTGATATTCGTTTTCCTGCTGCTGGGGCTGAGTCTGATGGGGCTGACCTTCGGCCCGATGGGCGCGCTGTTGCCGGAGCTGTTTCCGACAGAAGTTCGCTACACCGGCGCGTCCTTCTCGTATAACGTGTCGTCAATTCTTGGCGCATCCGTAGCACCATATATTGCCGCATGGTTGCAGGGGAACTACGGTCTGGCGGCGGTCGGCACCTATCTGGCGTCGATGGCCGCCCTGACGCTGATTGCGCTGCTGTTGACCCACGAGACGCGCCACCAGTCGTTGTGATTTGACCGCCATCACCCGTAGGCCGGATAAGGTGTTTACACCGCTATCCGGCACTATCATCATTTCTTCATCTGCGACAAAATCATCCGACACTGATTCGCATCGCCTTCTGACGGGGAAATCAACGCCAGAAGCGCGGCGGCAGGCGTGACTAACGTCGCCAGCGCCGCAGCGACCGCGCCTCGCGCGATCAACGGCCCGGCTTTCACCCCCGCCTGCGGGTTTTTAAACGACCCGCGCACATACAGCGGCGAACGCAGCGTAATAATGCGAATCCCTTTGCTCTCTGGATCGATGGTTAAATCCAGTTGCTCAGAGGCGAAACTCGCGGTTCCGGTGACGTTAACCAGCGCATTTTCCGTATCAAAAGCAAAGATTTGCGGGCGCGCAACGCCATTAACGATGTCAAGATTAGCCGCCGCGCAGTTGACCCGTACCTCATCGTCGCCAAATATCTGCCCGACAATAAAGTTGCCCACGTTCAGGCCGACAATCTCCATCAGGTTGCGGCTGATCACGCCATCGTTCATCAGCAGCTTCAGGTTGCCATTACTGTTACCTAACAGCGCCGCCACTGAATTGCCGCTTCCCCGGATATCCGCGTCGCCGTTCATTTCGCCCAATGTTTTCTGCATCAGTTCGACATCCGGCATCAGCGCTTTCAGTTTAAGACGACGCGCCTGGATATTCGCCCTTCCCTGCATCGGCTTTTTATCCCCTTCCAGATGAATGCTGGAGACAATGCTGCCGTCAGCCAGGCCAAACTTCAGCGGCTGCAAACGTAAATCGGCATTTTTCAGGATGATATGGGTAGAGAGATCGCTGACCGGCAGGCTGCTGCCGTGCTCAATGCGCCCGCCCTTAAAGCGCACGTCGGCATCCATCACGTCCCATTTATCGGTTTCAAAGCGGTCATAAGGCAGCACTTTGTCGGCAGGCTGGATGCTCTTTTCGCCCTTGCTTTGCTCGGCGCGTTTCGACTGTTGCGCCCCCTTCCCGGAATCCACGCCGATCAGCGGCCCCAGGTCAGCCAGGCGAAGCTGGCGCGACTCCACATCCCCTTCCAGTTTGGGGCGCGGCTTGCCGGTGGTGTAAGCAAGAGAGCCGTGAATATCGCTGTCGCCGATGCGGCCATTAAAATTGCGGTAGTCAAAAACTGAGGATGTCTCCGTATCGATTTTCGCCACCAGGCGACCGTCCGTTTCAAACGGCGGCGTGTCCGGCAGCAGTACGCCGGTCAGATCGTACAATTCGCCCAGCGAGTCGCCGGAAAACTTAAGCTGGAGATCGACGCCGCCCATGTTCAGCGGATCGTTGACCACCCCGGCAAAGGCCACGCGAGTATTGCCCGAGCGGAAGTCAGCCTGCACCGGGAAAGGCGCGCCTTCGCTGCGTAACGCCAGCATACCGCCGATTTTGCCCGTGCCGGTCAGCGGTTCCCCGTTATAACGCCCCTGCGCCTTAAGGCCGAAAACATAATCCCCCACGTTGTTGTTGTCGTTGTTGCTTTTGGCTCCCGTGACTTCGCTAAAAGGCAGTGGTTTACCCAGCGGATCAACCAGGATCTCGATATCGGCTTTGCTGACCTTATCGTCAATGGCGATGCGCCCCTGATCGAACAAAATCGTATCCAGACGGAACGACCAGGCGGACGGCTGCGCATTGGGATCGTTTTTCTCGTCAGCCGCAAGATTGAAGGTCCAGTTATTGTTTTTCTCCGAGAGGCGGATAAGGCGGGCGTCAGGCTTCACCAGTTTGATCCACGGCAGCCAGACGGTTTTGGTCAGCAACGCCAGCGGCGCCAGCGTGGCTTCAACGCGCGGGAGATGCACCATCGTGACTTCGGGGATATCCGGCGGATTGCCGAGGATAATGTCTTCGGCATGAACGTGCGGCCAGGGCACCCAGCTTCGCCAGCCGGTTTCCTGTTTTTGACGTTCCCACACCACGCCCAGATCGCCGCGAATGGCGAATGGCCGGTTGAGTTCTGTAGAGACTTTCTGGTTGATGGTCGGTTTGAGGCGATTCCAGTCAAATGTCGCAATCAGGACGATGAGTACGACGATCAACAACAACAAAGTCCCTGATATGGCAGCGGTTATTTTGCCTGCTTTCGTCATGTTTTACTTCCTCACTTCTTTCCTTGCCAGTCCTAAAGATAGTCCAGCAGACGGAAAAGGGAGGCAGGCTGCGTCCTGGAATACCGCGTGAAAGACGCGCCATTCCGGGAAACAGCGGGTATTACAGCATCAGGATCACCTGTTCAAGGTTCTCCAGCGGAACAGGACGCGACAGAAAATACCCCTGCGCCGCGAAAGCGGGCGAACGTTGTACATCGCGCCACTCTTCCAGCGTTTCCACGCCTTCGACGATAACGCCTCGGCAATAGCGGTTCATCAGTTGCAGCAGCAGCGTAAAGAGGTTTCGCCCTTCCGGCGTCTGGCGCAGCATCACAAACAGATCCCGCGCCACTTTGATGTAGTCGTAACGCACTTCGCTCAGGGCAGAGAAATTCGCCATGCCGGTGCCGAAATCATCCAGCCAGAGCGGGCCGAATTCACACATTGAGGCGAACGAAGAGTCTTTCGGTAAACGAATATGTTCCACCAGTTCGAATCGCAGCCAGGGCAGGCGCTCAATCGTTTTCAATACCTCTGGCTGCTGACGCATCGCGATCAGCGTCGGGCCATCGACATTGACCGAGGCCAGCAGGTCATGACGCATGAAAAAATCGGCTTTCTGCTCCAGAAACTGGAGCTGTTCTTTCACCACATCCACGCGGTGTCTTACCGCCAGTTCGGCAAAATAGCGATCCGGGGCAACGCGCCGGGAAGGGTTATCCGGGTGTACCACAACCGTCAGCAGTTCCACGGCCATCAATCGCCCGTTGGTCTGGTAGATTGGCTGATAAGTGTAAGCACGTTCGCACTGCAACCAAAAGCGCCGCTCCTGCAAGCTTTCAATGCTTGCCTCAGGAATGCTTAGCTGCTGGATAACCTGCTTTATCATCTCAGATGTCCTGTTAATGAGAGTGTGACTGCCCGGACTCGTCAAAGGTTATCGGCGCTCTGGCAAAGAACTTTATGTTCAGCGTCCCGCAAAATAGAAACAGCATGACAAAAATCAACACAGAATACGCGTTGGCTCAAAAAAATAATGGAACGATGTTTTAATATAGTTGACCGCTGAATACACCACAGCGCACACTAACGCTAATTTTTTTCAGAGCAGGTTCACGACTATGTCCAAAAAGATTGCCGTGATTGGCGAATGCATGATTGAGCTGTCACAGAAAGGCGCAGACGTTCAGCGCGGTTTCGGTGGCGACACGTTGAATACATCCGTTTACATCGCCCGTCAGGTCGATTCTGCGGCCTTGTCCGTACACTACGTGACGGCGCTGGGCACTGACAGCTTCAGCCAGCAAATGCTGGATTCATGGCAAGGCGAAAATGTCGATACCTCCCTCACGCAGCGCATGGAAAACCGTCTACCGGGCCTCTATTACATCGAGACGGACAGCACTGGCGAACGCACTTTCTATTACTGGCGCAACGAGGCGGCAGCGAAATTCTGGCTGGAGAGCGAGCAGTCTGCGGCAATCTGCGAAGAGCTGGCGACCTTCGACTACCTCTACCTGAGCGGGATCAGCCTTGCCATTTTAAGCCCGTCCAGCCGCGATAAATTACTGTCGCTGCTGCGCGAATGCCGCGCCAACGGCGGGAAAGTCATTTTTGACAACAACTATCGCCCGCGCCTGTGGGCAAGCAAAGAAGAGACGCAGCAGGTATATCAGCAGATGCTGGAATGCACGGATATCGCGTTCCTGACGCTGGATGATGAAGACGCGTTGTGGGGTGAAAAGCCGGTTGCCGAGGTCATTGCCCGCACACACGACGCAGGCGTCCAGGAAGTGGTGGTGAAACGCGGCGCAGATTCCTGCCTGGTTTCCATCAAAGGCGAAGAGGTGATTGACGTTCCGGCGGTGAAATTGCCAAAAGAGAAAGTGATCGACACCACCGCAGCAGGCGACTCCTTTAGCGCCGGGTATCTGGCAATACGTTTAACCGGCGGCGACGCTGCCGGGGCCGCACAGCGCGGGCACCTGACCGCCAGCACGGTCATTCAGCATCGCGGGGCGATTATCCCGCGCGATGCGATGCCGCAATAACCGCACTGTAGGCCGGATAAGCGTAGCGCCATCGGGCATGACATTCTCGCCGGATGGCGGCCGTGACCGCCTTATCCGGCCTACTGCTACTGCGCAGCCGGGATATCCGTGACTTCCGGGTGGACATCATCGGTTTCTGCGCTTGTTGCTGCTGCTGTCACTGGCGCCATGATTTGATCCCACGTTGCCTGTAGGTCCTTCATATTCAGCTCCGGTTCGCCCTTCGGCTGAAGCAGAATCAACGCCATATCTTGCGATAGCTGCTGACGCAGGTTTTGATTCAACATCTCAACGGTCAGGTTATTCAGGAAGTTCTGCCGTAAACGCTGGTACTGTTCCGGGGCAATATCGACCACCTGATTTTGCAACGAGCGCATCCGTTGGCTGATCAAGATATCGGTATCGGTACGCGCATAAGTGGCGAACAGCTTCTGCAACTCCAGATTCTTCTGCGCCACCAGCGCGTTAAACTCCTCTTCCGGCAAGCCGTTATCACGGACTTTCGCCAGTTCACGCGCCACCAGCCCCAGGTTCAGATTCAGCTTATCGCCGGGAGATTCAACGTTGATCGCGCACTGCGCACGCAGGAACAGCACCCGGCAGTCAAAGCCGAGACCAATCTCTTTGGCGTTGTTCTTGCTGAGCGCCTGCTGAACATGCCAGAACAGGGCTTCACGGGCTAAATCTGCCTGCCAGTAGCGCAGCAGCGCGGCAGACTCGCGAATGGGCTGCCACGGCGTATCCCACATGATGGAGAGACGATCCTGGCGCACGGCGTCAGTCATAATGCTGACCGCTTCGGCGCGCAGAGGGGAAAGCGTCGGCACCGGCGCAGGCGTTTCACGCTTGCCTTGCAACTCGCCGAAGGTTTTGTTGATCTGCTCAGAAACCGAACGCGCGTCCACGTTACCGACGATAATCAGCGTCATCGCGTCCGGGGTGTACCATTTCTGGTAAAACGCGTTAAGTTTCTCCACATCCACAGGCTGTTTCAGCGGCTCGGCCGGATCGTGGCCTAACAGCGCAGACCCTTTCAGACGATAGCGCCACCAGCCCTCTTTGGTGTCCATAGGCCAGGTGGCAACCATATCTTCACTATTGACTGCATGCGCAACCGTCTCTGGCGTGATGGACAGTTTGCCGGAGGTATGCGCCAGATAAGAGAGCGCCTCTTTTAGCAGATCGTTACGGGTGTTGGGCAGGCTGAGGTTATATAACGTGGAATCATAAGAAACGATAACGGGCGGCACAGGGCGTTTGGGGTCAAAGCCCTGCTGCCAGAGTGAACGTGCTTGCGCGGCGTCAAGGCCGCCGCTTTGCGTCAGCGCGATACGGGGAATGGCATGGCTGAAACCGCTCTGTTGCGTACTTTCGGTGAGCGAACCGGTATTGACCAGCAGACGAACCTCAATACGATCGCTTGGGCGCTGCGGGGTAGCTAATACTTGCCACTGTAATCCATTTGCCAGCGTCCCCTGTTGCCATGCCGGGTCAGGCTGGAGCGCATCTGCCTGCACATAGCCGACAGTAGCCATCATCAGCAGACTGCCCGCTAAGAGTCGAATTTTTGTGCCCTGCATGTAAACCCCTGATCAACAATCCTGGTAATAAAAAGACAGCCTGGAAGGCTTATCTGAATATGACGTTAAAAACACTTCGTGTTAGACCGCGCGAACATAAAAATGTCACGCCAGAAGTGAAAAAATCCCGAAGCCACATGTTGAGTGATTCGGGTGCAGGGGTCAATTATGCGCAAACACCCGCAGTCCTGGAAGGGACTGCGGGCATAAGAGGTGAGATTAAGAGGATAATTCGTGCGTTTTGCCATCAGGCGCACGATTATTCAGCACATCATCCAGCTTTTTGTGGTCCAGTTCTTTCACCCACTTCGCCACAACGACCGTTGCCACGCCGTTACCGACCAGGTTGGTCAGCGCGCGGGCTTCAGACATAAAGCGGTCGATACCGAGGATCAGCGCCAGACCCGCAACCGGTAAGTGGCCCACCGCGGAGATCGTCGCAGCCAGCACGATAAATCCGCTCCCCGTTACCCCGGCCGCCCCTTTCGAGGAGAGCAGCAGCACCACCAGCAGAGTTACCTGATGGAAGATATCCATATGACTGTTGGTCGCCTGGGCGATAAACACCGCCGCCATCGTCAGATAGATCGAGGTTCCGTCCAGGTTAAACGAATAGCCTGTGGGAATAACCAGCCCCACCACCGACTTACGGCAGCCCAGCTTTTCCATCTTATCCAGCATACGCGGCAGCACGGATTCGGAGGAGGACGTCCCCAGCACAATCAGCAGCTCTTCACGGATGTAGCGGATAAATTTAAAAATGCTGAAGCCAGCTGCGCGGGCAATCGAGCCAAGCACCACCACCACGAACAGAATACAGGTGATGTAGAAGCAGACAATCAGCTGCCCCAACTGCACCAGCGTACCCACGCCGTATTTACCGATAGTAAAGGCCATCGCACCGAAAGCACCGATAGGCGCCAGGCGCATGATCATGTTGATGATGCCGAAAATGACCTGCGAGAAGCTTTCAATCACGTTGAAAATCAGCTGGCCTTTGCTGCCCAGACGATGCAGCGCAAAGCCGAACATCACCGCAAACAGCAGAACCTGTAGGATATTACCGCTGGCGAACGCACCGATGACGCTGCCCGGGATGATATCCATCAGGAAGCCCACGATTCCCTGGTCTTTTGCTTGTTCGGCGTAGATCGCCACCGCTTTAGCATCCAGCGTCGCCGGATCGACGTTCATCCCGGAGCCAGGCTGAACGACGTTGACGATAATGAGACCAATGATCAGCGCAATCGTACTGACAATCTCAAAGTAAAGCAGCGCAACCGCACCGGTGCGGCCCACCGCTTTCATGCTTTCCATACCTGCAATGCCGGTAACGACAGTACAGAAAATAACCGGTGCGATGACCATCTTAATCAGCTTAACGAACGCGTCGCCAAGCGGTTTCATTTGTGCGCCTAATTCAGGGTAGTAATGGCCAAGGAGGATACCAATGGCAATTGCTGTCAGGACCTGAAAGTAAAGGCTTTTGAACAGAGAGGTTTTCATAGGGTGTCCTTGAAGTAAAAACCACAGGTCTTGTAAGGTTATGGTTAACCTGCGGCCTTAAAATAACACCCACACAACATGACAGAAATGCACCTGGATCATAATTGAAACAAAAATGTTAAAAACTTTGAGCTGGCTCGCACAAGTCTGACCTTTTTTAAGTTTTGTAATCAGGCTGCGCGTTCTTCAGGTAACGTTCTTCAAACACATCCGGCGGAACCGCGCGGGCAAACAAGAAACCTTGCGCCACGTCCACCCCTGCCTGCGCCAGCCAGTCGCGCTGCGCTTCGGTCTCCACGCCTTCCGCAATCATTTTCAGGTTAAGGCTGCGCGCCATCAGGATAATCGCCGTAACCATGCTGTCATCCTCCGGCAATCCCTCAACAAACATTTTGTCGATTTTTAGTATATCGACCGGCAGCGATTTCATGTGCTGAAGCTGACGCAACCCTGCGTATCCCATACCAAAGTCATCCAGCGCGATGCGTACGCCCGCGCTGCGCAGCGGGCGCAGGATGGCGACGGCGGCATGCGGGTCGTCGATGCGTCGGCTTTCCGTTACTTCCAGAATCAATGTATCCGGCTGAATACGATAGCGGCTTAGCAGCTCCAGCAGATCCGACACCATATTCGGGTGCATGAGCTGCAATGCGGAAAGATTCACCGAGAGCGGCATCATCACGCCACGCTCCTGCCAGGCGGAAAGCTGGCGACAGGACTCTTCCAGCACCCAGTACCCGACCGTCACCATCAGACCGCAGGATTCGATACGGTCAATTAACCCTTCCGGGAGTTCCCAACTGCCATCCGGCTGCTGCACGCGTAATAATGCTTCTGCGCTCAGGACCTTACCGCTGGACATCTCCACCTGCGGTTGCAGCCAGATAGCGAACTGGTGGTTATCCAGCGCGTTGAGAATATCGCTCTCTTCCGTCAATCTCTGCTGCGCAGCTTCCATCTGCGCCGGGTCAAAGAACTGAATCTGATTTTTACCTTTGCGGCGGGCGGTAAAGGCGGCGGAGACGGCGCGACCATAAAGCGCCTCAGCCGTCAGGTCGCCGTAAAACATCGCCACCCCGATGCTGCAACTGGGGCGTAGCTGGATGCTTTCGATCGGCAGCCGTTCATTAATGACAGTGAGCACTTGCTGACCTAACGTAATCGCGTGCCACGGTTCTTTTACGCCGTGCGCGATGATGGCGAAATCAAAACCGCTCACCTGCGTCAGCACCATTCGCGGCGCCAGCACCGATTTCAGTTTTTCCACCAGCGTAAGCAACAGGATTTCCCGCTGCGTCTCTTTGAGCACGCCTGCGGTATCGCGCAGCGTTTCACAGGTGACAATCATTAACGCCGTCGTCTGCTGACGCGTCACAACCTGTTCCAGAAGCCCCATCAGAAAAGCCTTGTTGGGAAGCTCGGAAACCGGAAAGCGCATCGCATGATCGTTTTGCTCAATGCTGTGACGCTGGGCAATCTGCTGATTCAGGTTGTAGCTACGCACCAGCATACCGATCTCATCGTCATGATGCAGACGCGGCAGCGCCAGCTGATGGCCTGTCAGCTCCTGCGGCGGGATATCGTTAAGCTCCCGGGCGATTTTGCGTAGAGGATGCACAATCAGGCGGTTCATACACCAGGTTATCGCCACCGTCAGCATCAGCGATAAAAGTAAGTAAATGGTCACTAACGTCGAGAGCGTGCTCATCACGAACTTATACATGCGGAACGAGTCCGCCTGGAGCACCAGATACGCCAGCGGCTGTGGGTTGGCTGGCCGCTCAAGGGAATAGACCGGCAGCGAGATCTGCACCGGCAGTTCAAACAGACGCGTCACCGTCACCGGGACGGAGCGCTCAGGAATAAAACTCATTCGTAGCGCCTGGAATTGGTTCGGCAGCACCACGTCGGCGCGGCTGACCACGCCCGCAGGCTGAATGCGCGCCAGGATGGTTTCCGCTTCAGGGATATCCGCTTTCAGGATTGCGGCGGACAGCGGTTCGCGGACAGAACGGGCGATACTTTCCAGTTGCGTAGCCGTGTTATAGCGGTTCTGCTGTACTAAATGAAACAGCAAAACGGTGCAAAAAATAAATACAAACACCAGGACAACGGCCGCAACCATTGCCATCTGCTTAATTGTTAACGAGCGGCTGACGCGCAAATTGACTCTCCATGACTATCCCCAGGCTGCCGCCAGAGTATACCCGATCGCGCAGACATAAAGAGAGGCCGTATCTGAAAAGGACTTTTCCGAATCATCAGTGCCGGATGGCGGCGTGACCGCCTTATCCGGCCTACGAAAGAGCGCATTGCCAAATGGCGACGTGACCGCAAGCGCGCGTTGTAGGCCTGATAAGACGCGAATGCGTCGCCATCAGGCGTTCGGCGCTTACCAGTCCGCGTACGGCACCAGCGGCTGCGGCGGTAAATCCATATCGCCCTGCCATCCCGCAGCGGAATAACGCACATACAGCAGGAAATGGCTCGGCGTATAATCCTTCGCTTCCTGAATATCAATTGCCGTTCCGAGGAACCAGTTAGACGTCACCCGTCGCTCGATCAGCGCCCGCGCCGTATAACCAAAGCCCTGACTGCTGCCGCCGCCATTCGTCTGCGTGGCCGCCTCTTCGCGGTAATCCGTCGGGATCAGATTCATCAGCGGATAACGCGGCATGGTTTTGGTGCGTGAATGCGACCAGGATACCGAACCGCCCAGCTCCCACGACCAGTTTTCCGTACGCTGCCGCCACATCACCGGCACGGCGAACGACACATACTCCTGCGGACTGTAATAACCGCCATGCCCCAGCGAATACCCGCTCAGGTCTTTGTCGTAGTGCCAGATCATATTGTTCAGGCCGACGGTGACGCGACGGTTATTCTCATTGATGATTTTATAGTAATAGCCCGTCATCCAGCGCACGCGCCAGTTATCCGCGACGTTCTTACCAGTCAGTTGATCGCCGCTCAGCGAAGCCCAGACGCCGTTGGCTTCACCTTTGTCATAGCTCAGGCTCACACCGCCGCCGTCCGCACGCACGCCGCCCCATTTTGTGCCCGTGTTGCTCGGCGCGTCTTTCTGCCCGCCAAAGGCCAGCAGAGAGCTGGAGATTGGCCGACGGTGCGCGTTCAGCGTATAGCCCAGTGGCCCGATATCATTGCTGTAGCTCACGCCGCCAACCACATCGACAACGTTAAAGCCCATCGGCGTAGTCCCGATATCCCAGCTCCAGGTTTCGTTTTTCCAGCCGACCGCCACGCTCGTGCCGGTATCAGACTGGCTGCGGTTGCCGCTACAGTCATGCAGCGTACAGGTGCCCCAGTTCTTATCCCAGGTGCCGTCCGCACGGGTCGAGAAACTGCCGACATCCACGTTCACCAGGTCAGCACGGAAGAACATCCGGCCATCTGACAACGGCGCGTCAACCTGGAACATGGTGGTATGCGCTTTCAGATCGGAGTAGCCGCCGGTGCCGCTCGATCCCCAGTAATCATGCTCCAGCGTGACGTTCAGATCCTGCTGTCGGTATAAATCCGCCGCATCGCTGCGCACGCCGCGTTTTAGCCAGTCATCTTTCGCGTCATTACGGGTCAGGCGAGTAAAGGTGTCATTATCCTGCGGGCGGGTCGGCGTAATGCCGGAAGCCACCATCGCGTCTTTGTACGTCTCAAGCGCCTGCTGCGGTTCGCCGTTTTGCGCCTGAAAACCCGCCGCGTCGCGCAGCACCATCGCAGTTTCCATAGAAGGCGGCTGTGACTTCGCCTGTGGCACAATCGTGTTGAAGGTCTTCTGCGCCGCGACGGTATCGCCCAGTTGCGCCTGAGCCCGCGCCATACGGCGCTGCATATTGATGGACAGCGGCTCCCCGGTCGCCGGGGCGGGAAGTTTCGCCAGTTCCGCCCGCGCCGCCGCGTTATCGCCCTGCGCAATATAGACTTCCGTCAGGCCAAGTCGGGCATCGACATTACCCGGCTCCCGCGCCAGAACCGCATCATAGGCGGCGCGCGCCGAAGAATAATCGCGCCGCTGCTGCGCCCAGTCAGCAAGGGTTAAATCAATGCGCGTAGAGGCGGGCTGTTGGCGAAGCAGCGTTTCCGCTTCCCGCTCTTTGCCGCTATCACGCAGGCGGCTGGCGGTTTCCAGCACCTGATTATTTTGCAGCCTGTCCGCCAGTTCCTGAATATTGCTGTTCCACTGGCTACGCGGCAGATTATTGATATGCGCCATCGCCGCTCGATCCTGATCGTTGCCCGCGAGGTACAGCCCATAGGCATACACCTGATCCGGGTCGTTCGGTTTCTGACGCGCCAGCGCGCGCATGTGCGCATCGGCCTGGCTGCGCTGCCCGGCGTTCCACAGATCGCGGGACAAACGATACGTTACCCAGACGCTGCCGGGGTCCAGCGCCAGCCTGCGACGATGCAGTTCCGCCGCCTGCGCCCAGTTCCCCTGGTTTTCCAGCGCTTCGGCCTGCTGCGCCAGCCGGTCGTTTTCAAGGCTACGCTCAATATCATCAATACTTTGCCGCTGACGACTGGAGAGCGACGCGATAAACGCCGAGGCTTTCTCCGGGGACTGCTGACGATAGATATTCGCCAGGCCGCGCACGGCGTTGCTGTTGCCGCTGTCCATTCGCAGCGTCTGCTGATAGTAGCGCTCGGCGGCGGGATAATCTTTACGCGCCATCGCCACGTCGCCCAGCCCCAGCACGGCATAGCTGTCGGTATTGTCGATGCTCCTGGCCTGCCGGTAGAGGCGTTCCGCCTGGTCCGGGTTATTCGCTTTCAGCGCGGCGTCGCCCTGCTGAATCGCCAGCCAGTAGCGGTTTACCTTCAGCAGGCTTTCCCATTTGCCGCGACTGCTGCTGTTCGGGTCCATCGCAAGCGCTTTCTGGAACTGCGCCACCGCGCGGGCACGATCGCCGCGCTGCGAATAGGCCTGCCCCAGCGCGCCGACGGCTTCGCTGTCGCGGTGATCCGCGCTTACCGCCTGCTGCAATTCCGTTACGGCTTTGCCGCCCTGTCCGGCCTCCACCGCCGCCAGGCCTTGCGCTCTGGCTCTGAACGCCGGGTCGGAAAGCTGTTGCTGCTGTTCACTCAACTTGCTGCGCGCGGCATTGACGCTATCGCCTTCGCTAAACACCGTCAGGTATTTTTGCAGCGCTTTTACGCTGGCGTCGCTGGCAGGCAGATCTTTAATCTGCTGATACCAGAGGGCGGAAGCCGTCGTGCGCCCGGCGCTGGAATTCGCCATCTGCTCTAATACGGCAAATCCCTCATCGCGTCGCCCGCCGTCAAACAGCAACTGCGCCAGCGTGTTTTGCAGGGCGGTATTGCCCGGCGTACTGGCGTTAATTCTTTTAAGCTGATTAATCGCCTCGCTACGTCTCGCGGAAGATTTCGCCACCGTCGTCCAGTATTCCACCGCCAGATCGCCTTGCGGCGGATGACCTTTAAACAGCGCGTCGTAAGCGGCAATCGCTTCTTCGGTATGACCGGTGGTCGCCTGTAAACGCGCCTCCTGCAAGGACTGGCGCCCTTCCGGCGTGGAAAGCATCATCGTCGTGCGGGAGGATTGATACGCGCTGGAACTCGGCGCTAACTGGGAAAGCCTGTCGAGCTGTTTCTGCGCCCCGTCATTGTCGCCCTGGCGCAGCAGGTAGCGAAACCGGGCGGCGACCACTTCCGGGTTGTTCGGGTCGATCAGTTCCAGGCGATAAAGCGACTGGCGCACCAAATCCTCACGGTGCGAGGCTTCGCCTAACCGAACCTGTTGCAGCAACTGCTGTTGCGCGGAAGGCGCCGCCTCGGCGAATGGCATCCAGGCGATGCCGAGCGTTAGGCCGAGCACTGCCCGATGGCGACGCTTTAGCGTCTTATCCGGCCTACAATCAGCGGCATCCCGTAGGCCGGATAAGGCGTTACCGCCACCCGGCAAAATGAGATGGATGAGACTTAATTTGAACTTGCGCATTCCTGGCCCCAGTCAGGTAGTAATTCACCTTTAGCGGTGAAGCGAAAACGATGCTGATCCCATCCTTGTCCGAAAAGCGTTAGCACATAGCTATAGTAGGCATCGCTACCGGGAAAATTGTCCGCCACGCGCTGTCGCTGCACCGCCTGAGCATCACGGTTTTGCAGGAAAGGCAATAAAGAAGCCGAAAAGCCCACCGGCCCGTCGCCCTGAGCTTTACCACTGGCGACATCCACCTTCTCTGGCGGAACGCCGTTTTTTGTCGTCAGCGTCGCCATCGGTTTCAGGCGCGTCAGCAGCCGCGCTTTTTGCGGATCGCCGTCGTGCATCATCCCCGCCCATAAATAAACGCGGATGGCATCGTAACTGCTGACCAGCGTTTTTTCCGGTTTCAGCTGCCAGCCTTTGTCTTTTTCATAGCGCACCCAGTCCGGCGAGAACCCTTTCGGGGCGGTTTCCATCAGCAAACGCATATTAGTTTCACGCAGCGTGGTCCAGGGCGCGCCAAAGCGGGTAAAATATTGCGCCAGCTGCGGGGGTAGATAGCTCGGATTAAAGCGCCAGCGCGTCTTTTCCGCAAAACCCACGTTCCCCGGCAGCAGCATTGAACCCAGCCCCGGCACCGTTACCACCTCTTCACGCGCAATGCGTTTTAGCAGCGCGGCGCCAGTGTCGGTATAGCGCGACGTTTTCCATAAGCGCCCGGCTTCCAGCAGCGACCAGGCCATCCAGATATCGCCGTCGGAAGCGGAGTTTGCATCCAGCACCTCCCAGGTCGAGGGGTCTTTCTGCCCCCACAACCAGGCAGGCAGATGCGCCTGTAAGGAACCCTGCGCCAGGTTGTTTTGCGTCCAGTCGAGGATCAGGTCAAATGCCGGCCGATCGTTGGCGGCGAGGGCAAAGAACAGCGCATAGCTTTGCCCTTCCGACGTCGTGATTTTGCGCGCGTCGCTGGGGTCAATCACCCGTCCTTCCTGACTGATATAGTCCTTTTTGAACTGTATCCATGCCGGCCACGTACAGGCCGCCTGCACGCTGACGGTCGCCAGCATCAGGGCAGTTAACATCCATCCACGCAGCGCGTTCATCATCGATTACTCGTTATCGGGATCGAGTCGACGACGGCTGATAATGCGCAGCAGACGCCACAGAACCCAGGCCAACAGCACGACGCTAACCGCTGCCAGTATCGCCAGCAGCACCGGATGATTCGATAACGCGTACCAGAGGCGTTCGAACCACGGTAAATGCCCGACGTAGTAAATATCGCCCACCCGCAGGCTGTTGACGCCAGACTCGCGGATCACCGACACGGAGCCAAACATGGCGGCGCGTTTCCCGCTGTCGTTCATCGCTTCGGTCAGCAGTTCATACCCGCGCGGGCTGTCTGCCAGCAGCGCCACCACGCTACGCTGGTCGTTGAACGGCGACTGGAAGCCCACTACCGCCGCCATCGCGCCAGCAGAGGTGATGGTGGATTTCGCATCCGGCGCGCGGTCGGCCTCATCCGGCATGATGCTCGGGAAGGTCGTCTGGCGCATCGGCGTGTTCACCCAGCTTTGCGTCGCCTGTACCAGCAGGTCGATGCGTTTGTCATCTTTCAGTGCATCCGGGATTGTCCCGATCACCATAATATCCGCATCTTTACCCTGAATCTGGCGGCTATCGTCGGTGATATTCAGGTTAATCGACGGGAAACCGGTCTGCGCGCCAATCGTCCCGGTCACATCCAGCAGCGTTTCCATCTGCGCTTCGTTCGGTTTTTTCGGCATCACGGCAATGGTTTCTGAAAGGTCAGCCATCCGGCTGAACGGGAAGCCCGCGTTGGCGAAAGCGCGCAGATCCGGCATCGCGATAAAGTGATAATATTTCGAGAAATCAATGGTGGAGTCGTCGCCAATCACCACATGGTTTTGTACCGGCTGGAACGTCACGCAATTATCCACCGAGCCGCCCGGCATCGGGTTCATGTACTGGAAGTCAAAGCGCAGCTGGTTCATCGCCCCCAGCTTCAGCGCCGGGATCGACACGTCCGTTTTACCGTCAATCAGCCCCTGCAATACCGGCAAACGCAGCAGCAGGCGATTGCTTTCCTGGGTGCTGTTCAGGCTGAACGCTTGCAGGAACTGATCGTTCAGGCTGATATCCATACGCGAGCTGTCTTTGCTCGGCGGCGTGGTGTAACGGTAGTTGAGGTTCATATCAATACCGTTGCTGCGCAGCAGATAGAGATCCGGCGGCAGATTCAGCGACAGCGAAATCGCCGCAGGTTCCAGCCCGGTGGACTGGAGCTGCTCTTTATAGGTTTTCAGCTCGCCGAACGTCACCGCACGGTCAGTACGTACCCAGTTCGGCGCATCATAAGGTTTACGCGCCAGCAGAGGCTTCACCTCATCCACCACCACGCTGTCGCCACGGAACAGGATATTCCCTTGCGCAATGCCTTTCGCCGCCTGCAACAGATCGTTATCGTCGCGGCCAAAGACCACCAGCAGCTTCACATATGGGTTGTCCGGGTGGCTGATCATCTCAATCACCGGCGCTTTTACCGGCGGATGATCGCGCAGGAAATCAGGGCGCTTGTCGTTCGTGGCAAAGACGATGGCATTACGATCCGGCAGCGTGTTGTACATCACCGGGAAATGCTGGCCGCGCCAGCCTGCGCGCGAACCGAACCATGAAGAGACAATGGATGCCGCCTGCTGCTGCATCAGATCCGGCGAACCGGCAAAGACCACAGGCAGCGTAACCTGGCGGTTGTCCCGTGGATCGAAGAACGGCACCGGGAAGTGCGACAGATCGTTTTTCACCGGCAGGGTCTGGTACGTCAGATCCAGCACGCTGCTGCGGCCAACATCCAGCCAGAGCGTACTGCTGGCCGGGTTTTCGCAGACATCGCGATAGTGCCCGACGAACTCCAGCCGCACGCGGTTAAAATCGGTGATAAAGAGCGGGTTGATCGGCATCTGGGCCAGCGTCTTTTTGCCCAGTTGCTCTTTCGTGACCGGCAACACGCCCATCAGCTCATCATTGAGGTAGACCTTCAGCTGCGACTGGATCGGCAGCAACGACGGCGACGGGGTGTATTCCAGGTTCAGCATCGCTTTCGACACCACCTCGTCGCTGCGCATACCGAACTCAATGCTGCCATTCGGGTTCACACCACGCAGCACCATGCTGCCCGGCGGCGGCGCGATTTGCGCGAAAGTCAGCTTCACATCGCGGGAAGGCCCGTTTTGCGCCACCACGGGCGCATCGGCGCCCGGCACGCCCGGCATTACCTGGCCGACCGGCTGCTCCGGCGTTTCTGGCGCAGGCGCTGTCGGCGCTTGCGCTGGCTCAGCATTGATCAATGGTTGCGTTGCAGGCGTCGCATTCGTCATGAAAGTGGGGAAAGCGCTTATCCCCATAGCCACTGCATAAACCCAGGAAAGTTTTCTTTTCATCGCGTTATCATCATTGTTGAGCCATCACCTGATCCGGCTGCCGCTCCGGGCGACGCGGAATAAACGACACAATCCAGGAAACCAGCGTCGTCAGAGAACGGAAAATTACTTTGACGGAAGACGGAGCAAATTCCGCAAGATGGCGGTAGCCACGGAAGCCCAGCTTCAGAATATCCAGCAGGCTTTCCAGCGGTTTGTCTTCCGGGAAGCTGTCCTGCCAGAGCGCCCACGTATCCGCGCGGGCAAATGTGCACTGCACAAAGTCGATATGTTGTTTCGTGGTCATCGGCAGCAATTGCAGCCCGACCTCATTGCCCAACACGCGCACGACCTGAGTAGGAAAGACGTACTCTTGCTGGCCGCGTTTAAGCAATAAATTAACCTTTTGCCCTTCCAGCACCTGCGCCTGCCCGTTGATCCGAATCCCCAGGCCGCCGTCGGAGAAGTCATGCACGGTGCATGAGAACAGGTGGCCATCTTCACGGGCAATGGCCGCCGGCATGGAGATTTCAACGCGGTGCGCCCGGCGTACCTGCTTACTTTCCACAGAGACCGCCACCGCGCCACCCAGAATGATCAGGTTATAGAAAACCCACACCAGACTGACGATCACCGTGAGTATTTCGTTGGCGGGGCCGTAGTAGTAACGCCAGACGCCCACCACGACCCCCAGCAGGTTGAGCAGCACCAGGAAGATATAGGGCCGGGAAATCACCCAGTCGACATACTCTTCCTCTACCAGCCCGCCTTTCGCGGTAACGTTGAATTTCCCTTTATGCGGGTTGATCAGCGCCACCATCGTCGGCGGCGCGATATACCAGGCTAGCACCGTTTCGTAGATCTCACTCCAGAAGGAGTGGCGGTATTTCCCCTGAATCTTCGAGTTGGTGAGGCTGGCGTGAATCATGTGCGGCAACACAAACAGCGCAATCATCAGCGCGGGCGCATAGATGATATAGGCGTGCAGCAGCAGGAAAGCCAGCGGCGCCGTCAGGAAGATGAGCCGTGGAATACCCGATAAAAAGTGGAACATGGCGTTGACGTAACACAGACGCTGCGCCAGCTTTAAGCCTTTGCCGAACAGCGGGTTATCCAGACGGAAGATTTGCACCATGCCGCGCGCCCAGCGAATACGCTGCCCGATGTGCGCGGACAGGCTTTCCGTCGCCAGACCTGCCGCCTGTGGAATGCGCATATAGGCCGAGGTGTAGCCGCGACGGTGCAAGCGCAGCGAGGTATGCGCATCTTCGGTCACGGTCTCAACGGCAATGCCGCCAATCTCATCCAGCGGTTTACGGCGAATCACCGCGCACGATCCGCAGAAGAACGTCGCATCCCACATGTCGTTGCCATCCTGCACCAGCCCATAAAACAGCGTGCCTTCGTTCGGCGTTTTACGGAAACGACCGAGGTTGCGTTCAAACGGGTCCGGCGAGAAAAAGTGGTGCGGCGTCTGCATCATGGCGAGCTTTTTCTCTTTCAGGAACCAGCCCATCGTCATCTGCAGGAACGAGCGTGTCGGGACATGGTCGCAGTCAAAGATCGAGACAAACTCGCCTTTCGCGTATTTCAGCGCGTTATTGATGTTGCCGGCCTTGGCGTGTTCATGCGTGGTACGGGCGATATACTGTACGCCGACGGTCTGGGCAAACTGGCGGAACTCTTCGCGCCCACCGTCGTCAAGAATCCAGATGCTCAGCTTGTCTTTCGGCCAGTCGATGCCCAACGAGGCGTAAACGGTGTTTTTCACCACGCTGAGGTCTTCGTTGTAAGTCGGAATAAAAATGTCCACCGTCGGCCACTGCGCCATCTCTTTCGGTAGCGGCACGGGCTGGCGGTTAAGCGGCCAGACGACCTGGAAATACCCCAGCACCAGGACAATCCAGGCGTAGGTTTCCGCAAACAGCAAAATCAGCCCGCAAACCAGGCTCAGCGGGTCATCCCAGTTTAGCGTCGAGGTATAACGCCACCAGATATAACGGCATGACACCGTCAGCGACAGCACGATCAGCATCAGGGCGGAGAAACGCCCCGGTATCCGCCGCACCAGCAGCGCGACGCCCCACAGCAGTATCAGGAAGATAAACTGCGACAGCGGGTTAAACGGCTGGGTAATACAGATGATCGCCAGAATCAGGGAAAAGGTGACGATAACGCCGAGGATAAAGCGGCGCACCCCGTTGCTAAGATGGCCCAGCTCTTTTTCGCTTTCCAGGTGCGTGGTCTTTTTACTGACGCGGTCGGGCAGCGTGTCCATCCACTGATGATAGCGACCGCGCACGCCCAGCAGGCGGGAGAGCGACCGCCAGCGCGGTTCGACCTTCTTCTCTTTACGCGGCGAGAAGGCCATCAACCAGAGCGTTTGAATGGCATAGCGGGCCGGGTCCAGCGGACGCGGTCGGTTGGCGTTAATATGCGGATAGAGCGCTTTATGCTGCGCGCGAATGCGCTGCCAGCGCGGATGCTCAAGCGGAATAAAAATCCACGCCAGAATCACCCACAGGCAGCCCAGCATCGCACTGAACGGCGACGCGCCATGACGGCGATACCCTTGATAGCGCTCGCTCAGGCGTGCGCCGACCGGCGGAATGAGAAGCCACCGGGTCAGGATGTTCATGATGCGCTCCCGGCAGGGGCGCGATTGCCCGCATAGTGCAGCAAACACCAGTTTGCCAGCGTCAGCACCTCTTCTGCCGCCAGCGAATCGCCACGGTACTCGCCCAGCGGCTGTTTCGAAGCCATACACTCCGCCATCGCTTCATCGCGATGGATCACCATCGGCAGCAAACGACGCTGGCTTTGCAGCCAGACCTGGTACAGATCGTCCTGCAACTGGCTGGCAATGCGTAAATCGTTAATCAGAATATGCGCGCCCGTGGGCAGCGCCTGTTGATGCAGCCGGATATGGCAATTGGTGTCCGCTTTTACCACCGCCAGCGTATGATCGCAGAGACTGACCAACTGTTGCGTCAGCGGTGAGACGCCGTGGGGAAGATCCAGCAAAATCCACGAATAGCGTCGGCTCTCTTTCAGTTCGCGCAGGCCAGCGCAAATAGCTCCCAGCTTTTCCGCCCATTCCTGAGGATTCTCCCGCTCTTCCACCGTAAGCTGTCCGAACGGCAGCAGATCGAGCTGGGTGGTATAACGCAGTCCGGCATCGCGCCAGTCTTTACCGTCCAGCAGCGCCCTGGCCCAGCCGTCGCGATGGGCAAAATCGACATTGAATGACATACGCAGCAGGTTATCGGGGCTGGCATCAACGACCAGCACATTTTCCCCGAGTATTTGCAGCGCCCAGGCGAGCGCCGAAGTGATTGATGTGGTGCCTACACCGCCGCGCACGCCCTGCAATCCCAGAATGGACATCCCTGACTCCCTTATGATGGTTGTTGCGCAAATTCAGCCAATAAAGGCCAACGTTTAATCGCCGCAGCCAGCTGTTCGCGTTGGGAAATATCGGTATAGTCTATTTCGGGCAAGGAGAAAGCCTGACTTAACGCCAGAAAATCATTTTGAAAGGTATAGCCCAATGCTGAATCAAACTGAGAGTCAGGTTCGTTGTTGTTATACATTCTGTATTGTGTCCCTTTTGAATATACTCACCATGCTTCAGACAATTTTTCTGGCAGCATCCCCCCCTCTTCACTGTTAATCTTCAATGCAGGGGATCGTTCATTTCTCGCCTTTCCGTTACGCAAACTGTAAGAGTAAAGAAAACACCATGACCGAGGTCGCAAGGCTTCCTGCCCGCCGAATTGATTCATATGCTAAATCTGATGTGTTTTAATTTCAATGTTAGGTTTATTTCTGAGCTTTCGCTAGTAAACTGATAAACAGATAAAATAGCGACAAGAGGGACGCTGTGGACCCCGTATTTTCTATCGGCATCTCATCATTATGGGATGAACTACGCCACATGCCTGCCGGCGGTGTCTGGTGGGTTGACGCTGATCGCAATGAAGATGCCATCAGCCTGGTGAATCAAACGATTGCCTCGCAGGCAGGGAACGCGAAAGTCGCGGTCATTTGTATGGGCAGCGATCCGGGTGAATTAATCAAATTAGATGAATCTCACGGCCCGGAAAAAATCCAGTTATTTTCAATGCCGGATTCTGAAAAGGGGTTATACTTTTTGCCCCGCGATTTGCTTTGTTCTGTTGATCCTACACATTACTTTTTCATTCTTCTTTGCGCGAATAACGCCTGGCAAAATATATCAGGGGAACGCCTTCATCAGTGGCTGGAAAAAATGAATAAATGGACCCGGTTCCATCACTGTTCGCTTCTGGTTATTAACCCTGGAAATAATAATGACAAACAGTTCTCCCTGTTGATGGGGGAGTACCGTTCGCTTTTCGGCCTTGCCAGCTTACGTTTTCAGGGCGACCAGCATCTGTTCGACATCGCGTTCTGGTGCAGCGAAAAAGGGGTCAGCGCCCGGCAACAACTGACGCTGCGCCATAAAGATGCGCACTGGGAGCTGGCCCACAAGGAAGAGGCGAACATTCAGCCGCGCAGCGACGAAAAACGCATCCTCAGCAATATCACCGTTCTTGAAGGCGCTCCGCCGCTGTCGGAACACTGGGCGCTTTTTGATAATAACGAAACCTTGTTCAACGAGGCGCGAACTGCGCAGGCGGCGACGATCATCTTCTCCCTGACGCAAAATAGCCAAATCGAACCCATGGCGCGAAATATCCATACGCTGCGCCGCCAGCGCGGAAGCGCGCTGAAAATTATCGTCCGCGAAAATCTCGCCAGTTTGCGAGCAACCGACGAGCGACTGCTGTTAGGCTGCGGCGCGAATATGGTTATTCCGTGGAATGCGCCGCTTTCCCGCTGCCTGACGCTAATTGAAAGCGTGCAGGGACAGCAATTCAGCCGCTACGTCCCGGAAGAGATCGCCACACTCCTGTCGATGACGCAGCCCATGAAGCTGCGCGGTTTCCAGACATGGGACGTCTTCTGCGAAGCCGTACATAACATGATGAGCAACACGCTGCTGCCCGCTGACGGGAAAGGCGTGATGGTCGCATTGCGCCCGGTGCCGGGTATCCGCATCGAGCAGGCGCTGACGCTCTGCCGCCCAAACCGTACCGGCGATATCATGACTATCGGCGGCAACCGGCTGGTGCTGTTTTTATCATTCTGTCGGGTCAACGATCTGGACACTGCGCTGAACCATATCTTCCCGCTGCCGACCGGCGATATCTTTTCCAACCGCATGGTCTGGTTCGAAGATAACCAAATCAGCGCTGAACTCGTGCAAATGCGCCTGCTGTCGCCTGAACTGTGGGGCACACCGCTGCCGCTGACCCAGGGGCCGAACCCTGTGCTCAATGCCGAGCATGACGGGCGAGTCTGGCGACGTATTCCCGAACCCTTACGACTGCTGGATGACAGCGTGGAGCGCCCACAATGATGAACGTCAACGATATCATCCAGATCATCGTCTTTTGCGCGCTGATCTTTTTTCCTCTGGGCTATCTGGCGCGCCATTCGCTTCGCCGCATCCGTAACACAGCCCGACTGTTATTCGCCAGACCCCGTTATGTAAAACCCGCCGGAACCTTGCGCCGTGCAACAAACGTCAAGGCAGACAAAAAATGACTCAGCATACTCAAACCTCATCCATGCCTTCACCACTCTGGCAATACTGGCGCGGCCTTGCGGGCTGGAATTTCTACTTTCTGGTAAAGTTTGGCCTGCTCTGGGCGGGATATCTCAACTTCCATCCGTTGCAGAACCTGGTCTTCATGGCCTTTTTGTTAATGCCAGTCCCCAAACTCAGCCTGCACCGTCTGCGCCATTGGGTCGCTATCCCAATCGGCTTTGCGCTTTTCTGGCATGACACCTGGCTGCCTGGCCCACAAAGCATTATCAGTCAGGGCTCGCAGGTCGCGGGTTTTAGCGCGGACTATATGCTCGATCTGGTGACTCGCTTTATCAACTGGCAGATGATCGGCGCCGTGTTTGTGCTGCTCGTCGCCTGGCTGTTTTTATCGCAGTGGATTCGGGTCACTCTTTTTGTTGTCGCCATTATGATCTGGCTGAACGTGCTGACGCTGACAGGGCCAGTCTTTACGCTGTGGCCTGGCGGCCAGCCGACCGACACGGTGACGACCACCGGCGGCTCTGCGGCGGCGACGGTCGCAACGGCAGGAGACACCCCGGTGGTCGGCGATATCCCGGCGCAGACCGCGCCTCCGACCTCAGCCAATCTGAACGCGTGGTTGAACACCTTCTATAACGCGGAAGAAAAACGAAAAACGCCGTTCCCGACGGCGCTGCCGGCCGATGCGCAGCCGTTTGAACTGCTGGTGATCAACATCTGTTCCCTCTCGTGGTCTGATGTTGAAGCCGCAGGCCTGATGTCACATCCGTTATGGTCGCATTTCGATATTCTGTTTAAGCACTTTAACTCCGCCACCTCCTACAGCGGCCCGGCGGCGATCCGCCTGCTGCGCGCCAGCTGCGGCCAGTCGTCGCACACGAATCTGTATCAACCGGCAGGCAACGACTGCTACCTGTTTGATAACCTGTCGAAGCTGGGCTTCACGCAGCATTTGATGATGGGTCATAACGGCGAATTCGGCGGCTTCCTGAAAGAAGTGCGTGAGAATGGCGGTATGCAGACGGAGCTGATGGATCAAAAAGGGCTGCCCGTCACGCTGCTGGGCTTTGACGGTTCTCCGGTTTATGACGACACCGCCGTGCTCAACCGCTGGCTGGAAACCACCGAGAAAGATCAGAACTCGCGTAGCGCAACGTTCTATAACACGCTGCCGCTGCACGACGGAAACCACTTCCCTGGCGTCAGCAAAACGGCGGATTACAAAATTCGCGCGCAAAAGCTGTTCGATGAGCTGGACGCCTTCTTTACCGAGCTGGAGAAATCGGGCCGTAAAGTGATGGTGGTGATGGTCCCGGAACACGGCGGCGCGCTCAAAGGCGACAGAATGCAGGTTTCCGGGCTACGCGACATCCCCAGCCCGTCTATCACCAACGTACCGGCAGCGGTGAAATTCTTCGGTATGAAAACGCCTCATCAGGGCGCATCGATTGAGATTGACCAGCCGAGCAGCTACCTGGCGATTTCCGAACTGGTGGTGCGCGCCCTTGACGGCAAACTGTTTGTCGAAGACAACGTCAACTGGGATCAGCTCACCCGTGGGTTGCCGCAGACCGCACCGGTCGCTGAAAACGCCAACGCGGTGGTTATCCAGTATCAGGGTAAACCGTATGTGCGTCTGAACGGCGGCGACTGGGTGCCTTATCCGCAGTAAACGAAAAAGGCCTGATGGCGCTACGCTTATCAGGCCTACAGGTCAGGCACAATCTCCTGAAATTATGCCGATTTGTAGGCCGGATAAGACGCTTTCGTCGCCATCCGGCAAAACTCGCGCAAGCGCCGCAACACGCTGGAAAGATTCTTGCCAGCTGGCAACTTTTCTGACGACCCGTAAAAAACGAAACCCACTAACTCTTTGATATATAAAAACTCCTTTTCTGGCACAGCGATTGCTATTTGAGTGTGAGCTGTTCTGTTCCGAATCAAAGGAGATATCATGTCTGACTGTCGTACTTACGGATTCAACACCCAGATCGTTCACGCGGGGCAACAACCCGATCCTTCAACTGGCGCGCTCAGTACGCCAATCTTCCAGACGTCGACGTTTGTTTTCGACAGCGCCGAACAGGGGGCCGCCCGCTTTGCGCTCGAAGAGTCCGGGTACATTTACACCCGCCTGGGCAACCCCACGACGGACGCGCTGGAGAAAAAGCTGGCGGTACTGGAAAGAGGCGAAGCGGCGCTGGCGACCGCGTCCGGCATTTCCGCCATCACCACCACGCTGCTGACGCTCTGTGAGCAGGGCGATCACATTGTCTCAGCCAGCGCGATTTATGGCTGCACGCACGCATTTTTGTCGCACAGCATACCGAAGTTCGGTATTGACGTGAGTTTCGTTAATGCCGCCAACCCGGATGAGATCCGCGAAGCCATCCGCCCGGAAACCAAAGTGGTGTACATCGAAACGCCTGCCAACCCAACGCTCTCCCTGGTCGATATCGAAACGGTCGCCGGGATCGCCCATCAGCGGGGCGTGCTGTTGGTTGTGGATAACACCTTTATGTCGCCGTACTGCCAGCAACCCCTGCTCCAGGGAGCCGATATCGTGGTTCACAGCGTCACGAAATACATCAACGGACACGGGGATGTTATTGGCGGGGTCATCGTCGGCAAGCAGGAGTTTATCGATCAGGCGCGGTTTATCGGGCTGAAGGATATCACCGGCGGCTGCATGAGCCCCTTTAACGCCTGGCTGACGCTGCGCGGCGTGAAGACGCTGGGGATTCGTATGGAGCGCCACTGCGAGAACGCGCTGAAAATCGCCCGTTTCCTGGAAAGCCATCCGAAGATTACCCACGTCTGGTATCCGGGGCTTCCTTCGCACCCGCAGTATGAACTTGGCAGACGCCAGATGAGCCTGCCCGGCGGCATTATCAGCTTCGAAATCGCGGGTGGCCTGGAGGCTGGCAGACGCATGATCAATTCGGTAGAATTGTGCCTCCTCGCGGTCAGTCTCGGTGATACCGAAACCCTCATTCAGCACCCTGCGTCTATGACACATTCGCCTGTTGCGCCAGAGGAACGGCTTAAAGCAGGTATTACCGACGGGCTAATCCGTCTTTCTGTGGGTCTTGAAGATCCAGAAGATATTATTAACGACCTTGAACACGCCATCAGAAAGGCGACATTCTGACCATTACGGTCGGAGCTGGCCTGCGTCGGCTCCGGCTGTTGAGAATCAAGGCACAACGGCCTGGCTATACGCATCATCCTTCCCGGGGTGACGCGTATTTTGGGCAGGGGGCTCTATGCAGGACAACACATTACAATTAAGCAACAGTAAAGCGACCACCGCAGCGTTCTCAAAAAAACTACCGTTTACGAAATACGATTTTGGCTGGGTGCTGTTATGTATCGGCATGGCCATTGGCGCCGGAACGGTGCTAATGCCGGTACAGATTGGGCTAAAAGGAATTTGGGTCTTTATCACCGCGTTTATTATCGCCTACCCCGCAACCTATATCGTGCAGGATATTTACTTAAAGACGTTATCAGAAAGTGAAACCTGTAATGACTACACCGATATTATCAGTCATTACCTGGGGAAAAACTGGGGCGTCTTCCTCGGCGTGATCTACTTTTTGATGATTATCCACGGCATTTTTATCTACTCTTTATCCGTGGTTTTCGACAGCGCGTCGTACATTAAGACCTTCGGTCTGACCGATGCCGATCTCTCGCAGTCCATCCTCTATAAAGTGGCGATCTTCGCCGTACTGGTCGCTATCGCCTCCGGTGGAGAAAAGCTGCTGTTTAAAATCTCCGGCCCTATGGTGGTGGTAAAAGTAGGCATCATCCTGATCTTCGGTTTCGCAATGATTCCGCACTGGAACTTCAGCAATATTACGGCCTTCCCGCAGGCGTCGGTCTTCTTCCGCGATGTGCTGCTCACCGTGCCCTTCTGTTTTTTCTCGGCGGTGTTTATTCAGGTGCTGAACCCAATGAACATTGCCTACCGCAAACGAGAAGCCGACAGGGTGCTGGCGACGCGCATGGCCATCCGTACCCACCGCATCAGCTATATCACGCTGATTGCCGTGATCCTGTTCTTCTCGTTTTCGTTTACCTTCTCCATCAGCCACGAAGAAGCCGTTTCCGCCTTTGAGCAGAATATCTCCGCGCTGGCATTGGCTGCGCAGGTCATTCCCGGACAGATCATTCATTTCACCTCAACGGTACTGAATATCTTTGCGGTTCTCACCGCCTTCTTCGGTATTTACCTGGGTTTTCATGAAGCGATTAAGGGCATCATTCTCAACGTGCTGAGCCGGGTTATCGACGTGGAGAAGATCAATCCGCTGGCGCTGACGCTTGGCATCTGTACCTTTATCGTTATCACGCTGGTCATTTGGGTATCGTTCCGCGTCTCGGTGCTGGTGTTCTTCCAGTTGGGCAGCCCGCTGTACGGCATTGTGTCGTGCATCATCCCTTTTTTCCTGATCTATAAAGTCACGCAACTGGAAAAACTGCGCGGCCTGAAAACCTGGCTGATTCTGCTGTATGGGATTTTGCTGTGCCTGTCGCCGCTCCTGAAGCTGATTGAATAACGCGTTCCGTGCGCCGTCGATTCCTGGCGGCGCTTAACTTACCCCCTCCAGTTGGTAGCTGCGTATTTTATTCAGCACCGTCGTGTGCGAAACCCCCAACGCTTTCGCGATATGCCGGGAGGAGACATTCTCTTCCACCATCTGCTCAATCAGCTGCCGCTCAGCATGTTGCACCTGCTCTTTGAAGGGACGGTCGGGATGCCCCGGCAACGCTTGTGACACCGTTGAAAGCCCCAAATCATCGCAGGTGATGACATCACTTTCTGACATCAGCATCAGACGGATAATGGTGTTCTCCAGTTCGCGAACGTTGCCCGGCCAGTGGTGGTGACGCAGTGACTCAAAACAGGCTTTGTCCAGTATCAGCCGCCGTTGAAACTCTTTGGCATATTTCTGTACAAAATGGCGGATCAGTAAAGTGATATCCGAAGGGCGCTCGCGCAACGGCGGAATCGTGAGCGTCAGTACGTTAATGCGATACCAGAGATCGGCGCGCAGCAGGCGCTGTTCGACCATCTCTTCCAGATTCGCGTTGGTGGCGACAATAATACGCGCGTTAACCGGGATCACCTGCGCCCCGCCGACGCGGCGGATGCCGCCGTCCTGAAGCACCCGCAGCAGCTTGGCCTGTAAATTCAGCGGCATTTCGCCAAATTCATCAAGAAACAGCGTTCCCTTATCCGCCATTTCAAACAACCCTTTTTTCCCTCTGCCGTCCGCACCGCTGAACGCCCCTTTTTCATAACCAAAAAGTTCGCTCTCCATCAATGCCTCAGGCAGCGTTGAGCAGTTGACGGGGATAAACGGATAAAAGCGCCGCTGCCCGGAATTATGAATGGCGCGCGCCAGCAACTCTTTACCCGTGCCGGTCTCACCACGGATCAGGACGGTATATTTGCTGTCAGCGATTTTTAGCGCTTTTTCAATCAGCACCTGCATACTCTGGCTGCTACAGATAATGTCGGAGAAATAGCGCGGTCGCGTCAGTTCGGGCGTGGTCAGTTCAGAAAGATTCTCTGAGAGATAAGCGACATTAATAATGTCGGCATGTTGATTGAGGCAGGTCTGGACGCTGGAAATATCCTGCAACTGGCGGCACCAGGATTTAATCAGAATCCGACCCGGCGTGACCTTCATGGAGATAATATTAATATCGCGGCAGGAAAACTCCTTGAGGACATCCTCAACCATAGACAGACGATCGATTGTTTTAATATCCCAGCGTATCGTGACCACGTTGGCTCCAGATATTTCTGTGGCAATCAGAAATCTGCTTACATTCTAGTCGCTATGGGATAATGTTCTGCCGATGGACTCACATTGTGGAGCCAAAAAAGGAATATAAAAAAACCGGAGCACAAGGCTCCGGTTATGAAGCAATAACCAACAGTTATTGCTGTCGGTTCTCATCCTGATCGACGGCGAAACAGGCCACCAGTTGACCGCCGTAATCTTTAAGCTGCGGCTGCAACTGGGTGCAGGGGCCAAAGCGACGACGGCAACGGGCGTTGAAGGCGCAGCCCGGCGGCGGATTCAGCGGGCTTGGCAGCTCGCCGGTCAGCTTGATGCGCTCGCGGCGGTCATCCGGGTTCAAACGCGGCGTCGCGGAGAGTAGCGCCTGCGTATACGGATGGCGCGGGTTGGTAAAGATCTGCTCCTTCGTCCCTTTCTCCACGCAGCGGCCGAGATACATCACCATCACCTCATCGGCAATGTGTTCGACCACCGACAGGTCGTGCGAGATAAAGACGTAAGACAGCCCCAGCTCCTGCTGCAAATCCATCATCAGGTTCAACACCTGCGCGCGCACGGAAACGTCCAGCGCGGAGACGGGTTCATCGGCGATCACCACGTCCGGGTCAAGCATCAGACCGCGGGCGATAGCAATACGTTGACGCTGGCCGCCGGAAAACATGTGCGGGTAGCGATCGTAATGCTCGGTTTTAAGGCCGACTTTCGCCATCATCGCCAGCGCTTTTTCACGACGCTGCTCTTTGCTGAGCGAGGTGTTGATCAGCAGTGGCTCTTCCAGAATCTGCCCCACTTTCTTACGCGGGTTCAGCGAACCATACGGGTTCTGGAACACAATCTGGATTTTCTGCCGACGCAGTTTTTGCGCCTGCGGATCGTGCCTGAGCAGATCCTGCCCCTGATAATACAGTTCTCCGCCGGTCGGCGTTTCAATCATCGTCAGCAGGCGGCCCAGCGTGGATTTCCCGCAGCCGGACTCGCCCACGACCGCCAGCGTTTTGCCGCGCTCAAGGGTGAACGATACGCCATCCAGCGCTTTTACCAGGCGCTCGGGCGCAAACAGCCCCTTCTTCACCGGGTAGTGTTTTTTCAAATCGATGGCCTGCAACAGCGGCTGTTGCAAGGTGGCCTCGTGCGTACTCATAGTGTGGGCCTCCCGGCATCATCGAGTGGATAGTGGCATTTGGACTGGCGGCCGTCGCCGAGCAGATTCAGATCCGGCTCTTCGCTACGGCACTTATCCGTGGCATACGGGCAGCGCGGGTTCAACAGACAGCCGTTCGGGCGGTCATATTTTCCCGGCACCACGCCCGGCAGCGACGCCAGGCGCGCTTTATCCTGCGCGAATTCCGGCAGTGCGCGCAGCAACGCCTGCGTATACGGATGACGCGGCGCGCGGAAGATATCGTGCGCCGCCCCTGTCTCTACCACCTGTCCGGCATACATTACGATGATTTTATGCGCGGCTTCCGCCACCAGCGCCAGATCGTGAGTAATCAGCACCAGCGCCATATTTTCTTTCTGCTGCAATTCCAGCAACAGTTCGATGATTTGCGCCTGGATGGTCACGTCCAGCGCAGTGGTCGGTTCATCGGCAATCAGCAGTTTCGGACGACAGGCAATCGCCATGGCAATCATCACGCGCTGGCTCATCCCACCGGACAACTGGTGCGGATAGACATCCAGACGCGACGCCGGATCGGGAATCCCCACCTGAGTCAGCAGGTCAATCGCCCGCTGCCGACGGGTTTTCCTGTTGCCGCCCTGATGCACCTTA
Organism: Citrobacter sp. CK199; assembly: GCF_030333285.1. Lineage (NCBI taxonomy): Bacteria > Pseudomonadati > Pseudomonadota > Gammaproteobacteria > Enterobacterales > Enterobacteriaceae > Citrobacter > Citrobacter sp. CK199. The sequence continues at coordinate 233,136 of NZ_JAOWGF010000021.1, forward strand.
ATCGCTTCCATAATCTGGAAACCTACGGTGTAGCACGGGTTCAGGCTGGTCATCGGGTCCTGGAAGATCATCGCCACTTCCGCGCCCACCAGGTTGCGGCGCTCTTTCTCAGAGATGCGCTGCAAGTCCTGGCCGTTGAATTCCAGTTTTTCCGCCATCACGCGGCCCGGGAAGTCAATCAGCCCCATAATCGCCAGCGAGCTAACCGATTTACCGGAGCCGGACTCGCCGACGATACCAACGACTTCGCCCTGATTTACGCTGTAGCTTACGCGGTCTACCGCGCGAAACGGCGTACCTTCGTCACCGAAGTGCACCGATAATTTATCTACGTTTAATAACGCCATCTCGAACCTCTTACTGCTTCAGTTTGGGATCGAGCGCGTCACGCAGACCGTCACCCATCAGGTTAAATGCCAGCACCGTCAGCAGGATCGCCAGACCCGGGAAGGTCACGACCCACCAGGCACTTTGTGCGAACTGCAACACGTCGGAGAGCATAGTGCCCCACTCCGGTGTCGGCGGCTGCGCACCCATGCCGAGGAAGCCCAGGGCGGCCATATCGAGAATGGCGTTAGAGAAACCGAGCGACGCCTGAACGATCAGCGGCGCAAGGCAGTTCGGGAAGATATTGACGAACATCTGGCGCATCGCGCCTGCGCCCGCCACGCGGGAAGCGGTAACGTAATCGCGGTTCACCTCCACCAGCACGGCGGCGCGGGTCAGACGCACGTAGTGCGGGAGCGCCACAAAGGTCAGCGCCAGCGCGGCGTTACCGATAGAGGGGCCAAAGATCGCCACCAGCACCAGCGCCAGCAGCAGGCTTGGCAGCGCCAGCATGATATCGACGACGCGCATGATGATGTTATCAACAATGCCGCCGAAGTAACCCGCAACCAGGCCGAGCACAATCCCCATCACCAGCGACAGCACCACCACCAGGCAGCCCACCAGCAGCGACAGACGTGCGCCATACATCAGGCGCGACAACACATCGCGACCGACATCATCCGTTCCCAGCAGGTGCGCGATACTGCCGCCTTCCTGCCACGCAGGCGGCGCCAGCAGCACATCGCGGAACTGATCTGCCGGGTTATACGGCGCGATGACGTTCGCGAACACCGCAATCAGGATCATGATGACGACATACGCCAGACCGACAACCGCACCCTTGTTGCGTTTAAAATAGTGCCAGAACTCCTGCAACGGGGTCATCGGCACCGGTGCAGAGATAACTTTATTTTCAGTAACCTGTGACATGATGGCCCCTTACTTCTTATGACGAATACGCGGGTTCACCACGCCGTACAGCAGGTCGACCAGCAGGTTGACGAGAATAATCATCGTCGCTACCAGTAACACCCCGCCCTGTACGACCGGATAATCGCGTCGTTGCAGCGCATCAATCAGCCAACGGCCAAGGCCAGGCCACGAGAAGATGGTTTCGGTCAGGATCGCCCCTGCCAGCAGCGTCCCCACCTGCAAACCGATCACGGTCACGACCGGCAGCATCGCGTTACGCAGCGCGTGTACGATGATGACGCGCATCCTTGTGAGACCTTTGGCGCGCGCGGTACGGATATAATCTTCACCCAGCACTTCCAGCATGGAGGAGCGGGTCATACGCACGATAACCGCCAGCGGTATCGTACCGAGCACCATCGCAGGCAGGATCATGTGCGCGACAGCATCAATAAAGTTGCCCTCTTCGCCCCAGATAGCCGTGTCAATCAGCATAAAGCCGGTTAATGGATTGGTGTCGTCAAGGAACACCATATCGCTGACGCGCCCGGAAACCGGCGTCAGGTTCCATTGCACTGATACCAGCATGATCAGCATCATGCCCCACCAGAAGATAGGCATAGAGTAACCGGTCAGCGCCAGGCCAACAGCGGTATGATCGAAAATGGAACCGCGCTTCACGGCGGCCAGCACGCCGACCGGAATTCCTACTGCGGTGGCGAAAATCATGGCGCAGACGCCAAGTTCCAGCGTCGCTTTAAAGCGAGGCACGAACTCGTCCCACACCGGCAAACGGCTTTTCAGCGAGATGCCCAAATCGCCATGCATCACCCCCCAGATGTAATGGAGGTACTGCTGCCACATCGGTTTATCCAGACCGAGTTCAGCCAGCAGTTGAGCATGACGCTCAGGAGAGATACCACGTTCACCTGCCATGATCATGACCGGATCGCCCGGGATCATATGGACGAAGGCAAAGGTGAGAAGGGTGATACCGATAAACGTGGGGATGACGAGTCCCAAACGTCGGAGGATGAACTGCAACATAACCCGGATTCTCTCTAATGACGCGCCGCCTGGTGACAGTGCGTCTGTATTGCTCACAAATCTTATCCCACGGCATACGCCGCCGTGGGGTAAAGCATTACGCCGGGTGGCGCTGCGCTTACCCAGCCTACGATCGTAGGTTCGTGCAAACGCAGCGCCGCCGGGCATGGGGTGCTCAGGCACCCCTGGCTTTTAATTATTCGACAGAGACGTTTTCAAAGTGGTGTTTGCCCAGAGGATCAACCACATAGCCTTTGACTTCTTTACGCACAGGTTCGTACACAGTGGAGTGAGCGATGATCAGCGCAGGCGCCTGGTCATGCATCACCACCTGAGCCTGTTTGTAGAGTTCAACACGCTTGTTGTGGTCGTCAGTGGCGCGCGCCGGTTGAATCAAGTCTTCAAACGGCTTGTAGCACCAGCGAGAGTAGTTGGAACCGTCTTTCGCCGCAGCGCAGCTAAACAGGGTCGCGAAGAAGTTATCCGGGTCCCCGTTATCACCGGTCCAGCCCATCATCACCGCCTGGTGTTCGCCTGACTTCGCACGCTTGAGGTATTCACCCCACTCGTAGGTGACAATTTTGGCCTGTACGCCAATCTTCGCCCAATCAGCCTGAATCATCTCAGCCATACGGCGAGCGTTCGGGTTGTACGGACGCTGTACCGGCATCGCCCACAGTTCAACGGTGAAGCCTTTATCCTGGCCCGCTTCTTTCAGCAGCGCTTTGGCTTTTTCTGGATCGTAGTTGTAGTCTTTAACGTCGTCGTTATAGCCCCACATGGTCGGCGGAATCAGGTTCTTGGCTTCAACGCCCGCACCCTGATAAACCGCTTTAATGATCGCTTCTTTGTTCACCGCGTAGGTCAGCGCCTGACGGACTTTCACGTCATCAAACGGTTTCTTCTCGGTGTTGAAAGAGAGGTAGCCGACGTTCAGACCCGCCTGCTCCATCAGGTTGATGTTTTTGTCCTGCTTCATGCGCGCGATGTCCGCCGGGTTCGGGTACGGCATCACCTGGCACTCATTTTTCTGTAGCTTGGCGTAACGCACGGACGCGTCAGGCGTAATGGAGAACACCAGACGGTCGATCTGCGGCTTGGTGCCCCAGAAACCATCAAACGCTTTATACAGAATGCGGGAGTCTTTCTGGTACTGCAACAGCTGGAACGGCCCCGTACCGATTGGGTTCAGATCCACTTTCTCCGGCGTACCAGCTTTCAGCATGTTGTCAGCATATTCTTTAGAGAGGATGGAGGCGAAGTCCATCGCCAGATCAGCGAGGAACGGCGCTTCTGGACGGGTCAGCACGAACTGAACGGTGCTATCGTCCACTTTCTTCACTTCACTTATCAGGTCTGGCAGACCCATCCCTTCGAAGTATTCATAGCTGCCGCCAGACACTTTGTGGTACGGGTTTTCGGCATTTTTCTGACGATCGAACGAGAACACCACGTCATCGGCGTTGAAATCGCGCGTCGGTTTAAAGTCTTTGCTGTCCTGCCACTTCACGCCCTGACGCAGGTGGAAGGTGTAGGTTTTGCCGTCTTCGCTGACATCCCACTTCTCAGCGAGGCCTGGAATAACTTCGGTTGTACCGATTTTAAATTCCACCAGACGGTTATAGATAGGTACTGAGCTGGCGTCATAGGTGGTGCCGGAGGTAAACAGCTGCGGGTTGAAGCCTTCTGGAGAACCTTCTGAACAATAAACCAGAGTTTTAGCCTGTACACTTGCTGCGACGGTCATGGCCACCAGGCTCAGACCAAGCTTCAGCATCCCTGACTTCTTCAAGGAAATACTCATTCTTCTGCTCCAAATGTGATGTTGTTGTTTTACCCTTTGCAGTGGGTTTGCACCGCCTGGCCTTTTTTGTTTTTTACCCGGCCGGGTCGGCGTTAAGAGGATGGGGATTCCGTTCACATAAGCGCCTGAGTTGCAGTGCGGATTCTCCATGAAATGCCCCTCATGCCCTACAATCTGTCAACAGAATGTGAAAACGTCAATACAGGCAACCATGATTTACAACAACGGTGAGAATTCACAAACAAAGATTAAAAAAACTTCAAACGACTATTTTCAGCAGGGAAATTTGTGCTACTCCGTTAACACCAGAATTAATCGCTTCATATTTCGCAACATTTGGTGATTAACGTTTGTGCAGATTGTGAAAAATTTCTGACGAAATGCTGCATATCTGAGCGATTAATATCACGAACGCTAAAACGCACAGCGGAAAATGCTGGGCTCAGCCATAAGTAACGCAAAAAAAAATTTAAGCAAAGATAAAAAAAGACAATGGAATATGTCACAAAAACGTGAACAAACAGTGAGAAGTGATGCACATTTTTTGCCAATGGCGAAATCGCCGTAGGCCGGATAAGGCGCTTGCGCCGCCATCCGGCGTTACCGAAAATGAGCGACCGATCCTGCCTGATGGCGCTGCGCTTATCAGGCCTACAATGCTGAGCCGTAGGCCGGATAAGGCGCCTGCGCCGTCATCCGGCGTTGCCGAAAATGAGTGACCGATCCTGCCTGATGGCGCTTCGCTTATCAGGCCTACAATGCTTCGCCGTAGGCCGGATAAGGCGCCTGCGCCGCCATCCGGCGTTACCGAAAGTGGGCGACCAATCCCGCCTGATGGCGCTACGCTTATCAGGACTACAATGCTGAATTCCAGACAGCAAAAAGCCAGCCCGTGGGCTGGCTTTTCTGAATTGGTCGGTGATAGAGGATTCGAACCTCCGACCCCTTCGTCCCGAACGAAGTGCGCTACCAGGCTGCGCCAATCACCGAATGCGGGGCGCATCTTACTGCTCAGGTGCGCGCCCGTCAATCCCTTAGTTTGAAAATGCCATTCAATCGGTGAGAAAGTCAGCAGACCGCTTACTGCACCACTGCATTCTGTTCAGCCGGAATATGGCACCAGTCGTTGTTTTCGTTAATTCCGCCATCTGGCGAGGTGTAGCCGAGACATCCCATCACCGTGTCATACAGCTCCACATGACGGCGCGGCGTTTTCATCGCCGCCGCCTGTTGCAGGCGCGCAAGCATCTGCGCATGCTGCGGGTTCTCCAGATACTTATCCGACATCCACACCAGCATTGGCACCCGGAACTGTTCTGGCGGCGCCATCTTGCGCGGCGTGCCGTGCAAATGCTCGCGCTCATTGATCGACTCGCCGTGATCGGCGGCGTAAAACACAATGGCTTTCTTATCGCGCAGCTGATCGAACACGCGGGTAATAAAGTGATCAACATAGCTCACCGAGTTATCGTAAGAGTTGATCATCTCCGCTTTTGTGCAGCCGTCGTCAACGCCGACACACTCTGGCGTCCACTGCGCAAAACTGCGGGGATACCGCTGCGTATAGTTATAATGAGACCCCTTGGTATGCATCACGATCAGGTGTTTCCCGTCAGGGGTTTGCGCTAACGAACGCTGCATTTCATCCACCAGCAACATATCATCAACCGTCTTACCTCGGTTGCGCGGCTCTGCGCCGATTTGCTCGCGGTAGGCAATGTTATCCGCCATCGTATTGCTGTAGAACCACATCTCGCTCTGCATCGCATACAGATCGGCGCTAAACCCTAGCTGCTTCAGCACCGCAAAAATGTTTTGCTCTTTCAGCGTACGCTGCGGATTCTCCGACGCGCCACCCTCGCGCACAAACATACAGCGCAGCGAAAGTTTGGTCGCGGTATCACACGACTCACCCCGGAACGCCGCGAGGTTTTTTTCCTGCGCCAGCTTCGGCGTCGTATTCCGCTCGTAGCCGAAGATGCCCATATGATCCCAACGCGTGGTTTCGCCGATGATAAACACAACGTACGTGTCATCAATGCCTTCTGGCGCAACATAGGTAAACTTCTTCGCCGGGTTCATCAGCGAGTTATTATCCGACGACTCATCCACCTGCGCCCAGGCGTACAGACCTAAAGCCGACAGCCAGTTCGACGGTAAATAAGAGTTCGCCACCACGCCGCCATAGCTCGGCAAATCGATACCCGTTGTTCGTTCAACACTCTTTTGCTGAACGTCGAGCAGGCGAATCGGCGCCCACACCATCACCCCAGCCAGAACCACCGCCGCCACGCTACGAACGCGCTGGCCCGGCGTGCGTAACTGCCGCAGCAGGGTGTAACGACAGCGGTTACTCCAGATAAAGACCAGCGGCAGAATGCTCACCGCCACCAGCCACAAAATGAAGTGCCAGCCGACGACCTCTTTCGATAAATCGATATCCGTGGTCATCACGGAGGCAATAATGCCGTAGCCGATCACCACGTTCAGGAGGGTCATGTAATAGCTGGCGCTCGCGGAGAACAGCACCACCAGCGTAACCAGAACCCGCCAGGCGCGGCGACCAAACAGGGAAAGCAGACGGAGTAAGAAGAACGTGGCGAGAACCGTGGCCCCAAGTTCAACCACTGCCGAGAGGCCTTTCCAGACGGTAAATTCCTGCGCATAGCTACCGAACCGGCGGTAAAACACTGCGCAATTCATAAACAGGCCGATATAGAGCGCAAGCAAGAAGCTCAGCTTCTGCTGCGTCATCGATTTAATGTATTTCATGCAAGCAAACCCTGGAAATCGGGATAAAAACCACCCGCAAAAGGCCATTCCAGACCGGGCAGGTGGATAAATGCGGTAACAGCAGATGTCAGACAGTCTACACGCGCGGGTATGTAGACCACAGGGAAGCGTAAAAGTGTCGGAAGAATAAGCAAGCGGCCCGGATATTTACAAAAATATCCGGGCCGGGAAGTGGTTAAATGATGAATAAAATCAGGCGTGAGCCTCTTTAAAGACGCGGCGCTGAGGCTGGCGAATCGTGGTCGAGAGCGCCAGAGAGAGGATCAGCAGAGCGAAAATAACGCAGAAGGTGACGTAGAACCCACCGAACAGCGAGGCGATAATCGACCCGCAAATACTGCCAATCCCAAAGCCCAGGTAAATCACGCCGTAGTTTTTCGCCAGGTTATTCAGGCCGAAGAACTCGCTCACCAGCGACGGGAACACCGTGATCGTACCGCCGAAGTTAAAGGCGACGCAGGCAATCGCGGCGAAGAACGTCACATCACTCAGCGGCGCGAACAGTAATGCTGCCATCCCGACCAGCGAGACAACCTGACCGATAGTAATCACGCGGATACGGGCGATTTTGTCAGACAGAATGCCCAGCACCAGGCGGCCTGACAGGTTAGCGATGGAAATCACCGTGACCGCGTTGGCCGCCGAAGCAACATCCATATGCGCCAGCCCCTGAGCAATGTCTTTCGCCACGCCGATGACATACAGACCGCTCATGCAGGCCGTCAGGAACATCACCGCCAGCATCCAGTACTGCGGTTTACGCATGGACTGCGCCAGGGTGAAGTCGTTTTCCACCACCCCGTTTACCGCTTTAACATCCTGATTCGGCGCGTCTTTCATCAGCGTTGAACCAAAGACAATCATCACCAGCACAATCGCGCCCCAGATCATAAATGTCTTTTCCAGACCGACCGTCGCCAGCAGCTGGCTGTCGATGAATTTGAAGCCGAGGCTACCGAGGCCATAAGAACCAATCGCGAAGGCGGAAATCAGCCCTTTACGTTCCGGGAACCATTTTACGCAGTTAGACAGCGTTAACAGATATCCCGCCCCGTCCGCCAGGCCAACCAGCACCCCGGCGCTCAGCCACAGCATCATAAGGTTGTTGGAATGCGCCGTTAAAAAGAAGCCGATGCCCAGTAAAACACCTGACGCCATCGTGACGCGTTTTACGCCGAAACGTTCCTGTAATTTACCCGCCACGGAAGAGGAGATCGCCAGTCCCAGGCTCAACAAGCCAAATGAAAAGGCCACCTGGCTGACGGGTTCATCCAGTTTCGCAGAGAGCGCGCCATTAAACAGGCTCCAGGTGTAAACAGAACCTAACGCAAATTGCGTGATGATGGTGCCGATAAGCGTCAGCCAACGGGTACGCTGATAATCAGAAGTTTTCATGGCAGTCTTCCTGCATAAACAAAGGAGAAATTCACTGCTGATAACAATAACGAAGTGCTTTTTATGCAGGGGAAAAACGGCATGAAATGCCATCAGAGCGGAATGAAATGCCTGGATTGCGGAATGAATGACGAGACAAAGACTGCGCGGCGTGATTTTTTTAAGGTCAGTTAGTACCTACTATCGCTGTACGTCTTGTTATTAAAGAGACTTAATTGTAAAAAACTTGTTTTTATTACGTGCGTATTCTCGTTAAAATCTGGCGCTAACGCCCAGGGTGTACAGATAGTCGCTATTGCTTGCGCTGTTATCTGCCTGAGAGAGCGCCGCATACGCCGCGATATGCGGGTTCAGTAGCATATCCGCCCCCACCGTCACATCCAGCCAGTTGCCATTCTGATCCGCCGCCGTCATTCGACTCAGCCCCGACTGCGCTTTCCAGATGTTCTCGCCGTATTGCTGGTTATAGCTGATTTGCGCCCAGGGACGGATATCGCCAAACTGCGAATTCACCCGCCAGCCCAACGTACTGACGCTGGCATGCCACAGAGGGTCGGTCAGCGCCTGCGCCGTCACGCTGTCGCCAAATTCATTAAACATCGAGGTGGTTGAGCCGTCGTAATGCAGGCTGGCGACCGGCCCGGTCGTCACGCGCCCGGCAAGCGGAAAATTCCAGCCCATGCTCATGCCGCTGGTCGCATCCAGTGGCGTTTGATCGGCCAGGCTCAGCACAGGGCCAGGCGCATTCTGGCTGGACCGAATCCGCTCCGCCAGAATATCGTTGTAACTTGGTTGGTGATCGCTGTCCCATGTATAGCGTTCTGTCGTATGACCCGATACGGCATCAGCGATATATTCTTGTTGCCAGGCATATGCTGTGTTAGTGAAAATTGCACAGACGATAACGCTCGCCAGGCAGCACCACACCTGGCGACCACTGCATTTTTTTATAATCATCAACGCGACTCCAGAGAAGAGCCGAATTCGGCGATATTATTGTCATTGTTTGGCGGTTCCAGGGCTTATTAGCCCTGTATTAAATATTGTCTTTTTAGCTGGCGCGTCAAGGCGGGCCGAATGAAATTTTTGCGGTAGTCAAAACAGCGAGGAAGAGTATGCAGCGTTGCGGATGGGTCAGTCAGGACCCACTATACATCGCCTATCACGACAAGGAGTGGGGCATTCCCGAAACCGACGGCAAAAAGCTGTTCGAGATGATCTGCCTTGAAGGCCAGCAGGCGGGGCTTTCCTGGATCACCGTGCTGAAGAAACGGGAAAACTATCGCGCAAACTTCCACCACTTTGATCCCGTCCGCGTCGCGGCGATGCAGGAAGACGACGTTGAGCGTCTGTTGCAGGATGCGGGCATTATTCGCCATCGGGGGAAAATTCAGGCCATCATCGGCAATGCCAGGGCGTATCTCGCGATGGAGCAAAATGGCGAACCGTTTGCTGAATTCGTCTGGTCTTTTGTCGAAAACCAGCCGCAGGTAACGCGAGCCGCCAGCCTGAGCGAGATCCCCACCTCAACCCCCGCGTCGGATGCGCTGGCAAAAGCGCTGAAAAAACGCGGCTTCAAGTTCGTCGGCACCACCATTTGCTACTCCTTTATGCAGGCGTGCGGGCTGGTCAACGACCATATCACGGGCTGTTTCTGCCATCCTGGAGGTCAGCATGATTCGCGAATCCCGGACTGACGATATGGCGTCAATTTTGACGCTCTGGATGGAGAGCACGATCTATGCCCACCCGTTTATCGAAGCGCGCTACTGGCGCGAAAGCGAAGCGATAGTGCGTGACGTGTACTTGCCCGCCGCGCAGACCTGGGTGTGGGAAGAAGCAGGTTTACTGAAAGGCTTTGCCAGCGTGATGGAAGCGCGCTTTTTGGGCGCGCTGTTTGTCACGCCGGACGCGATCCGCAGCGGGATTGGCAAGGCGCTGGTGCAGCATGTTCAGCAGCGCTTTACCGCGCTCAGCCTGGAGGTTTACCAGAAAAATCAGTCGGCGGTGAATTTCTACCATGCGCTGGGTTTTCGTATCGAAGACAGCGCATGGCAGGAAGATACACAGCATCCGACATGGATTATGGGCTGGCAGGCGGATTAAACGCCGTAAGCGTCAGCGAGGGGCCGGTATACTTTTCAATCCACGCCAGCGCGGTGTTGCCCGCACAGCCGTTCCCCAGTCGCGAACTGGGGAGATCTTTGGTCAACACGTTTACCGCGCCATTTTTACAAATGCCGCCAGCCGACACCTCTAAATCCGGCCATGCCCCTTCATGAATGCAGATAACGCCGGGTCTAATGCCCTCCGTCACCACCGCGCCCGCCAGAATTTGTCCTCGGTGATTCCAGACCCGCACCGTGTCGCCGTCGGCAATGCCCCGCGTCTGCGCATCCTGCGGATGCAGAGTAACCGGTTCGCGCCCCGCCACCGCATACTGTTCACGAAGCTGGCTGTAGTTAAGCTGGCTGTGCAGACGATGCGCCGGGTGGGCGGACAGCACCTGTAGCTGACCGGGTTCGGCATTGCCGTGCCATTCGTCCGGCTCCAGCCACATTGGGTGTCCTGGGCAGTCCGCATAGCCGTAGTCCGCAATTCGCCGGGAATAGATCTCTATCTTGCCGCTGTCCGTTTTCAGTGGATGCGCGTCGGGGTCGCGGCGGAAATCCGCAAAGCGGATAAACTGCGCGTTGGCCGCATTCTCCGGCATTTCAATCAGATCGTTGGCTTCCCAGAACTGTGCAAACGGCGGCAGCGTCACCTGCTGGCTGGCGCCGCGTTGCCCGGCGATGTTGTAGAAGGTTTCCAGCCACTCAAGCTCGCTTTTCCCTTCGGTGAAGCGCGCATGGCCGCCCGTTTCCCAGCGTTCGCTCAGTTCGGCAAACACGTCAAAATCATTACGGGCCTCATCACGCGGCGGCACAACCTGCTTCATCGGCACCAGATGCTGGTTGCTGTAGTCGCCGGTCATGGTTAAGTCGTTACGTTCATAAGAGGTCGTGGCAGGTAACACGATATCGGCATGTTTCGCCGCAGCGGTCCAGAAACATTCGGAGATCACCACCAGTTCCGGCTTTTGCCAGGCGCGAATCAGACGGTTGGTATCCTGATGATGCGTAAAGTTCGCGCCACCGGCCCACCAGACGAAGCGGATATCCGGGAAATGGCGGTTCATACCGTTGTGCTGATAGGGCGCGCCGGGATTCTCCAGCGCCTCGACAATGCGCGCCACCGGAATTTTGTCTACCGCATCGGTGCCGCCTGGCAGACTGCCCTGCATTGAAGCCAGTACGGCGGCGCGGCGCGTCGGGTTTCCCCCGTTGGCGAAATGGTACGAGAGGCCAAAACCGCCGCCGGGCGTGCCAATTTGCCCTAACATGGCGGCAAGCGTTACCAGCATCCAGTGTTTTTGCTCGCCGAACTGCTGACGCTGCATCCCCCAGCCAGACATCAACATGGTGGTGTTTTTATGGAAGAGTTCCGCCAGTTCGTGAATTTTAGCGGCGGATACGCCGCAAATATCTGCCGCCCATTCCGCCGTTTTCGCCACGCCGTCGCTCACGCCCAGCAGATAGTCGGCGAATGTCTCGTAACCGGTCGTGCAGCGCGCCAGAAACGCGTCATCATGCCAGCCGTTTTTCACCAGCGTATGCGCAATCCCCAGCATCAGCGCCACGTCAGTCCCCATATGCGGGGCGATCCACTCCATCTTATCGCCAAAGAACGCCGCGCTTTCCGATCGCATTGGATCGATGCAGATCAGCCGTTTCCCGCTGTTGCGCAGCGCGGCAAAGTAAGCAATGCCCTGCTCATCCGATGCATTCCAGGCAATTTTTAGCGTATTCAACGGGTTGGCGCTCCATAGCACCACCACGTCACTGTGTTCCAGCACAACCGGCCAGCTGGTCTGCTGCTGGTAAACTTCGTTTCCGCCCACCACATACGGCATGATGGCCTGCGCCGCCCCCGTAGAGTAATCCCCCAGATGCCCGGTATACCCGCCCGCCAGCGCCATATAACGCTGCAACAGGGTGGAAGCTTTATGCAGTACGCCATTCGAGCGCCAGCCATAAGAACCGGCAAAAATCGAGGACGGCCCATATGTTTCACGAATACGTTTGTGCTGGGTATGGATCAGATCCAACGCCTCATCCCAACTCACCCGCACAAATTCATCCTGACCGCGCACGCCCTGTGGCTTCTCTGGCGAGGCGAGAAATCCTTTACGCACCATCGGGAAACGCACCCGGGTAGGGCTGTGAACCTGGTCGCGCACGACGGTTTGCAGGGAATTGAGATGCGAAGTGGGCAGCGCCCCGCGAGACGCGAGAATCGTCTCGCCGTCAGTGTCGACCCGGACAGGTCCCCAGTGGGCGGCGGTTAATACCGAATAGTGCGATGGTGCGTTGATCAAAATGCGCTCCTGAATGCGATGCAGGTGTGACGGCTTATTTATTATGCCGCTCAATGTTACTTACAAATTTAAGAGTCTTCCCTGGAATTTTCTTCATGTTCGCACGTCATAATCAACCGCCACCGTCGCTGTGGCGAAAAAATAAAAAAGTCATTAAGGAACTAAGATGAAAAAACGTGTTTTGGTCATTGCTGCTATCGTGAGCGGCGCCCTGGCAGTATCTGGCTGCACAACAAACCCTTACACCGGCGAGCGCGAAGCGGGTAAATCCGGCATTGGCGCGGGCATTGGTTCTCTGGTCGGCGCAGGCGTCGGCGCACTCTCCTCTTCCAAGAAAGATCGCGGCAAAGGCGCGCTGATTGGCGCAGCGGCAGGCGCGGCGCTGGGCGGCGGCGTTGGCTATTACATGGACGTACAGGAAGCGAAACTGCGTGACAAAATGCAGGGAACGGGCGTGAGCGTGACGCGAAGTGGCGATAACATCATCCTGAATATGCCGAATAACGTCACCTTCGACAGCAGCAGCGCAACCCTGAAACCGGCAGGCGCCAACACGCTGACCGGCGTGGCGATGGTGCTGAAAGAGTACAACAAAACCGCCGTTAACGTAGTGGGCTACACCGACAGTACCGGCGGGCAGGATCTGAACATGCGTCTGTCGCAGCAGCGCGCGGACTCCGTGGCCAGCGCGCTGATCACCCAGTGCGTTGCCGCCAACCGCATCCGCACCAGCGGCATGGGCCCGGCGAACCCGATCGCCAGCAACAGCACCGCCGAAGGTAAAGCGCAAAACCGCCGCGTGGAAATCACCTTAAGTCCGTTGCAGTAATCGTTGTGCCGGGTGGCGACAGCGCCACCCGGCACATCGCCAGATGGCGGCTTCGCCTTATCCGGCCTACATTCTTATCCGGCATGAAGCGCTTGCCATCGTTGATTTTCGCGTTAAGGTGTTGTCACCAAATTCAGGGAAATCAGCGATGAGCAAATCAACACGGGCAACCATCAGCGATGTGGCGAAAGCCGCTAAAACCGGAAAAACCAGCATTTCACGCTATCTCAACGGCGAGAAGCATTTGCTGTCCGATGCCCTGCTGGCGCGCATTGAAAAAGCCATTGCCGAACTCGACTATCGCCCAAGCCTGATGGCCAGAGGCCTGAAACGCGGCCGTACCCGCCTGATTGGCCTGATCATCGCCGATATTACCAACCCCTATTCCGTTAACGTGTTGAGCGGCATTGAAGCCGCCTGCCGCGAGAAAGGGTTCACTCCACTGGTCTGTAACACCAACAATGAGGTGGATCAGGAACTGCACTATCTGGATCTGCTGCGTAGCTACCAGGTGGAAGGCATCGTGGTGAACGCCGTCGGGATGCGCGAGGAGGGGCTGAACCGCCTGCAACAGTCGGCGCTGCCGATGGTTCTGATTGACCGTAAAATCCCTGATTTCGCCTGCGATGTCGTGGGTCTGGATAACACCCAGGCGGCAACAACCGCCACCGAACATCTCATTGAGCAAGGGTTCGAGGCGATCCTGTTTCTCAGCGAACCGCTCGGTATGGTCAATACCCGCCGCGAGCGCCTGAACGCATTTCGTGCGACGCTGGCGCGTTATCCTGGCGTGGTGGCGGAAAACGCCGAGGTGCCGCTGGCGGAAAATACGCAACTGGATAACACCCTGCGCCATTTTCATCAACAGCACCGGGGGATGCGCAAAGCCGTGATCTCCGCTAACGGCGCGCTCACATTGCAGGTCGCCCGTTCGCTCAAACGCATTGGTCTTAACTGGGGCAGCGACATCGGCCTGCTCGGTTTTGACGAACTGGAATGGGCAGAGCTGGCAGGCGTCGGCATCACCACGCTGAAACAGCCGACCTGGCAAATTGGTTTTGCCGCTGTCGAGCAGGTTGTACGCCGCATTGAAGGGGGCAGCGACGCGATTCACGAGCAGGTTTTCTCCGGCGAGCTGATCGTTCGCGGCTCCACCGCCCGCTAATTTTCCTTCGTGATGGTGATCATAATTTCGACACACTGCACTTTTCTTTGGAACCGGTTCCATCTAGCGTAATAGCAAGAGCGATAGATTTGGAGTTCCCATGCAAAGAAAAATTATGGTGGTCACCGCCGCCTATGGCTACGACCAGGTGCGTGCCGCAGGCGGGCAAACCGCGATGCTGCCCATCATTGCCGGAGCGGGGGCGGATGGCGTCGAGATTCGCCGTGAAATGTTCACTGACGCCGAGCTTAACGCGCTCCCGCTGCTGGCGGCCGCCATTGACATTTTCGGCCTGCTGGCCTGCTATTCCGCGCCGGAACCGCTGTTCCTGGAGGATGGCAGCCTCAACCCCCACCTTCCCGACCTGTTACAGGAAGCCCGCACGCTGCAAGCGCGGTGGCTGAAAGTGTCGCTGGGTCATTTTGAACGCCAGGATCAGCTCGACACCCTGCGTGACTGGCTGGAGAGCAGCGGCATGGCGCTGGTGGTGGAAAATGATCAAACCGCCTGCGGGAAATTGCGCCCGATGCAACGCTTCAATGCCGCCTGTCAGGTACAGAACCTGCCCATCAGACTGACGTTTGATATGGGGAACTGGCTGTGGGTAGGCGACTCGCCGGAAGACGCCGCACGCTACCTGGCGCCCGCCGTCGGCTATATCCACGTTAAAGCCGCCACGCCCCATCACGACAGTTTCCGCGCCGTTGCGCCGGATGACGCCGATCCCCGCTGGCTGGCGCTGCTGAACGCGCTGCCTGTTGATGTACCGCGCGGTATTGAGTTCCCACTGGAAGGGCAAGATTTGACGGCGGTGACTCGTCGCTACGTCGATTTGTTACGTGAGGAGTAACGCATGAAAAATTCTCTGGATGTCATCACGATTGGTGAAGCAATGGCGATGTTCGTCGCCACGCAAACGGGCGATCTCGCGGACGTAGACGCGTTTATCAAACGCGTCGCCGGGGCCGAACTTAACGTAGCGACCGGCCTGGCGCGCCTGGGGTTAAACGTCGGCTGGGTAAGCCGCGTCGGTGATGACAGTTTTGGCCGTTTTGTCCTTAAGTCGCTTGAAAAAGAAGGGATTGATGCGCAGGGCGTCACGCTGGACGGACGTTACGCAACCGGCTTTCAGCTTAAATCTAAAGTCGAAAATGGAACCGATCCCATTGTGGAATATTTCCGTAAAGGTTCTGCTGCAAGCCACCTTTCCGTGGACGATTACCACGATGCGTACTTCTCCGGCGCGCGTCATCTGCACTTAAGCGGCGTTGCGGCGGCGCTTTCCGCCAGCTCTTATGAACTGCTGGCGCATACCGCCCGCATCATGAAAGCGCAGGGCAAAACGATTTCATTCGATCCGAATCTGCGCCCGGTGCTGTGGAAAAGCGAAGCCGAAATGGTGGAAAAACTTAACCGCCTCGCCTTCCAGGCTGACTGGGTGCTGCCCGGTCTGAAAGAGGGAATGATATTAACCGGACAGCAAACGCCTGAGGGCATTGCCGATTTTTATCTGCGCCACGGCGTGAAAGCGGTGGTGCTGAAAACCGGCGCGGATGGCGCCTGGTACAAAACCGCTGAGGGCGAGCAAGGCTGCGTCGCACCGGTGAAAGTGGACAACGTGGTCGATACGGTTGGTGCGGGCGATGGCTTTGCCGTGGGCGTGATCAGCGCCCTGCTGGAAGGCCGCACGCTGCATCAGGCAGTGACGCGAGGCAATAAAATTGGCGCGCTGGCGATTCAGGTTCAGGGCGACAGTGAAGGATTACCCACTCGTGAAGCGTTAGGCGAATAAACTTCACGCAATGATAACAGCCCCCTGTACCCTACATACAGCGGCGGCATAGTGACAGAGGCAGGCCTATGACAAGCTCAACAAATGCAGCAAAACGCTGGTGGTACATCATGCCTATCGTGTTCATCACGTACAGCCTGGCGTACCTGGATCGCGCAAACTTCAGCTTCGCTTCCGCAGCGGGGATTAACGAAGACCTCGGCATCACGAAAGGGATCTCCTCCCTGCTGGGCGCCCTGTTCTTCCTCGGTTATTTCTTCTTCCAGATCCCAGGCGCGGTGTACGCCGAGCGTCGCAGCGTACGTAAGCTGATCTTCATCTGCCTGATTTTATGGGGAGCATGCGCATCGCTGACCGGGATGGTGAGTAATATCCCAATGCTTGCCGCCATCCGCTTTATTCTCGGCGTCGTGGAAGCGGCCGTTATGCCCGCCATGCTGATTTACATCAGCAACTGGTTCACAAAGTCAGAGCGTTCGCGCGCCAATACGTTCCTGATTCTCGGCAACCCGGTGACGGTGCTGTGGATGTCCGTAGTTTCAGGCTACCTGATTCAGGCGCTCGGCTGGCGTGAAATGTTCATTATTGAAGGTTTCCCCGCCATCATCTGGGCGTTCTTCTGGTGGGTGCTGGTGAAAGACAAACCGTCACAAGCTGGATGGCTGACGGAGTCAGAAAAAGCCGCGCTTCAGGCGCAGCTGGAAAAAGAGCAGCAGGGCATCAAAGCGGTACGCAATTACAGCGAGGCATTCCGCTCACGCAACGTCATCCTGCTGTGCATGCAGTATTTCACCTGGAGTATCGGGGTGTACGGGTTTGTTCTGTGGCTGCCGTCCATCATCCGCAGCGGCAGCGCGAATATGGGCATGGTGGAAGTCGGCTGGCTCTCTTCAGTGCCGTACCTGGCGGCGACGATCGCGATGATCGTTGTCTCCTGGGCATCCGATAAACTGCAAAACCGTAAACTGTTCGTCTGGCCGCTGCTGTTGATTGCCGCCTTTGCCTTTATCGGTTCATGGGCCGTTGGCGCGAACAACTTCTGGCTTTCTTATACCCTGCTGGTTATCGCCGGTGCGGCGATGTATGCCCCTTATGGCCCGTTCTTCGCCATTATTCCTGAAATGCTGCCGCGTAACGTCGCGGGCGGCGCAATGGCGCTGATCAACAGTATGGGCGCGCTGGGCTCTTTCTTTGGTTCATGGTTCGTCGGCTATCTCAACGGCGCAACCGGCAGCCCGGCCGCCTCGTACATTTTTATGGGGGTGGCGCTTTTCGCCTCAGTATGGCTAACTTTAATTGTTAAGCCTGCTAACAATCAGCAATTACCGATTGGCGCACGCCACGCTTAAACCTTAACTCACGGAGATCCGCATGAAGCCGTCCATTATTCTCTACAAAGCGTTACCTGACGATTTACTGCATCGCCTGGAAGAGCATTTCACCGTCACGCAGGTGCCAAATCTTCGCCCGGAAACGGTAGAACAACACGCCCAGGCTTTCGCCAGCGCGGAAGGTTTGTTGGGCTCCAGCGAAACCGTCAATAGCGCGCTGCTGGAGAAGATGCCGAAACTACGCGCGGCATCGACCGTCTCCGTGGGTTATGACAATTTTGATGTGGCTGCCCTCAACGCGCGCAGCGTATTGCTGATGCACACGCCGACCGTGCTGACGGAAACCGTTGCGGATACGGTAATGGCGCTGGTGCTGAGTACCGCCCGCCGCGTGGTGGAAGTGGCCGAACGCGTCAAAGTGGGGGAATGGACAAAAAGCATCGGGCCAGACTGGTTTGGCACTGATGTACACCACAAAACGCTGGGGATTGTCGGGATGGGGCGCATTGGTCTTGCGCTGGCGCAACGCGCTCACTTCGGCTTTAACATGCCGATTCTCTACAACGCCCGCCGCCATCATCCTGAGGCGGAAGAACGCTTCAACGCCCGGTACTGCGATCTGGACACCCTGTTGCAGACGGCGGATTTTGTCTGCCTGATCCTGCCGCTGACGGAAGAGACGCATCACCTGTTTGGCGCGGCGCAGTTTGCCAAAATGAAGTCCTCCGCCATTTTCATTAACGCAGGGCGCGGCCCGGTCGTGGATGAAAACGCGCTGATTGCCGCCCTGCAAAGCGGTGAAATTCATGCGGCGGGTCTGGATGTGTTTGAACAAGAACCGCTGCCGGTCGATTCGCCGCTGCTGTCGCTGCCGAACGTTGTGGCGCTGCCGCACATCGGGTCTGCCACTCATGAGACGCGCTACAACATGGCCGCCTGCGCGGTGGATAACTTAATTGATGCGTTACAAGGCAAGGTGGAGAAGAACTGCGTGAACCCGCAGGTCGCAGGATAATAAATGGCCGGGCGGCGGCGTTGCCCTGCCCGGCCTACAACGTTGCTTAACCGTATGCCCGATCGACGCCAGCGCCATCGGGCATAAACAGCGTTACTGGATCGCGTTTACCGCAGTGGTCCAGGCCTGATTAAATGCCTGGTGCTGAGACGCCAGCGGCCCAATCAGCGTGTTGTACTGGCTGGCCTGCTGTGACGTCGGGAACTGAATGCCGTTCGCGACAAAGCTCACCTGCGTGTCCTGCTGCGCCACAAAGTCGCCGACCTGCACCAGTTGCTGCGTGAAAATTTGCGCAGCCGGAATCAGCGGCTGTAACGCCTCCGAAGGCGCCGTCACCACTTTACTGTAAACCTGATCAAAGACCGGTTTCAGGTCGTCGGACTGTTTCAGCGCGCTGTGCGCGGCATCTGCCTGCAATTTCGCATTCTGCAACTGCTGGCCCAGCACGCCCAGAGAACCATTTGCCTGACGCAGCGGCTCGCGCTGAGTGACATAGTCCTGAGGAACGCGGATCGCATTGACGCTATCCACAACCGGACGCAGACCGGAATCCATCGCCTGATTCACCTGCTGCGAATAGCCATACAGGATCGCATAATCAGACACGAACGGACCAAATTGTTTTTTCTGATCGGCGGTCAACGTCGGCAGACGCTCCCCGCTACGCATCGCAGTATTCTGCAGGAAATCAATAAACGCTTTACGCTGATCACCTTCTTTATCAAAACACCCGCTCAGGCTAACTACCATTAATAACGCCATAACAGGCGCAAACCAGCGAGAGCAGGACTTACCTGTCGCCATTTTAATACTCCTTTCACCCAAAAATGCGCACAACGATGCCGCGTGCCTGACGCTGACAAGGATAGTCCAGGACAGCCTTGCAAGATACCCTTTCTGCGTAATCTTGCCGTGGAATATTATACGAAGAAACGGCCAGCTTTTTTACGTGATAAAATTTTTGTTATCTTTACAATTGCGCGCCGTCGATCCGATATGTCGGCCTTTTTCAGATCCTTAGCCAACGCGCGATCCTGACCGGAATGCGCTGAAACGAATCCACTTCTTTGCCGCTTCCAACCGGCTTCACGTTTCCCGACTATTCTTAATGAGCTTCGATGAAATTCACGATCCCGCTGTGTGATTTATAGGAGTTCTCAATGGAATACAAAGATCCTATGTTTGAACTGCTGAGCAGTCTGGAACAAATTGTTTTTAAAGATGTATCGCAGACGATTATCCTGACAAACAAGCCCAACCCTTTTACAGAGTTTGAACAGTTACGAAGAGGAACCGGGCTAAAAACAGATGATTTTGCCCGGGCGATGGGCGTAACCGTTGCCATGGTGCAGGAATGGGAATCCAGACGGGTAAAACCGTCGAGTACCGAGTTAAATCTGATGCGCCTGATCCAGGCCAACCCAGGTTTAAGTAAGCAGTTGATGAAATAGATTATTGCCTGATTTTTTCGTTTAACGGTCCTGTTAAGGGGCCGTTTCCCGACAGACTTACCCGAAAGAAGTAAAATAAAAGTTGCATCCACAGGCGTTACATGAGTTAATGCGTCCAACGGTTTGACGTACAGACCATTAAAGCAGTTTAGTAAGGCAGTCCCCTTCAAGAGTTATCCGTTGATACCCCTCGTAGTGCGCATTTCCTTAACGCTTAAAAAATCTGTAAAGCACGCCATATCGCCGAAAGGCACACTTATTTTTTAAAAGGTAATACACTATGTCCGGTAAAATGACTGGTATCGTAAAATGGTTCAACGCTGATAAAGGCTTCGGCTTCATCACTCCTGACGATGGCTCCAAAGACGTGTTCGTACACTTCTCTGCTATCCAGAACGACGGTTACAAATCCCTGGATGAAGGTCAGAAAGTTTCCTTCACCATCGAAAGCGGCGCTAAAGGCCCGGCAGCTGGTAACGTAACCAGCCTGTAATCTTAGCCTTATAAGCTCAGAATTGAAGATCCCTGCCTATCGGCGGGGATTTTTTTTACCTTTTTCCCCATAAAAAAACCTGCCAGATGGCAGGTTTTATTTTATTGCGACAAACTTACTGCAACAGGGAAATATCCGCTACCTGCAGGAACAGCTCACGCAGTTTCGCCAGCATAGAGAGGCGGTTGATGCGCAGATCTTTGTCATCAACCATCACCATCACTTTTTCGAAGAACGTATCGACCGGTTCACGCAGCTCAGCCAGTTCGACTAGCGCTTCCTGGTAACGACCTTCAGCAAACACGGGTTCAAGTTTGTCACGCAGAACCACAACTTGCAGAGCCAAAGCAATTTCCTCTGGTTCCTTCAACGTTGCCGCATTGACACGATCGTTCAGCACTTCGTCGGACTTCGCCAGAATGTTGGACACACGTTTGTTCGCCGCCGCCAGCGCGGAGGCTTCTTCCAGCGTGCGGAAGTGCGACACGGCCTTCATACGGGCATCGAAATCCGCCGGACGGGTCGGACGACGCGCCAGAACCGCCTGAATGGTGTCCACGGTGTAACCTTCATCCTGATACCAGGCGCGGAAACGACCGAGCATAAAGTCGATAACGTCATCAACCACATTCGCGTTGGTCAGCTTGTCGCCGTACAGACGCGCCGCTTCTTCGGTCAGCGTTTGCAGATCCAGATTCAGGTTCTTCTCAACGATGATACGCAGCACGCCCAGCGCGGCACGACGCAGCGCGAACGGGTCTTTATCGCCTTTCGGATGCTGACCGATACCGAAGATCCCCGCCAGCGTGTCCATCTTGTCGGCAATCGCCAGCGCGCAGGCAACCGGGTTAGACGGCAGGTCGTCACCGGCAAAGCGCGGCTGATACTGCTCGTTCAGCGCGACAGCTACATCTTCCGCTTCGCCGTCATGGCGCGCGTAGTGCATCCCCATGACGCCCTGCGTGTCGGTGAACTCAAAGACCATGTTGGTCATCAGGTCACATTTCGACAGCAGGCCCGCACGGGTCGCGTGGTTAACATCCGCGCCAATTTGTTCAGCAATCCAGCCCGCCAGCGCCTGAATACGGTCGGTCTTGTCGCGCAGCGTACCCAGCTGTTGCTGGAACAGCACGGTTTGCAGACGCGGCAGGTTATCTTCCAGACGTTTTTTACGGTCGGTATTGAAGAAGAACTCGGCATCTGCCAGACGCGGACGCACCACCTTCTCGTTACCGGAGATGATTTGCTGCGGATCTTTAGATTCGATGTTCGCCACGAAGATAAAGTTCGGCAGCAGTTTGCCGTCTGCGGCGTAAACCGGGAAGTATTTCTGGTCGCCCTTCATGGTGTAAACCAGCGCTTCAGACGGCACCGCGAGGAATTTCTCTTCGAATTTCGCCGTCAGCACCACCGGCCATTCCACCAGCGAAGTGACCTCTTCCAGCAGGCTCTCGCTCAGGTCAGCGTTACCGCCAATCTGACGCGCCGCTTCTTCTGCATCGGCTTTGATTTTCGCTTTACGCGCTTCGTAATCAGCAACAACTTTACCGCGCTCCAGCAGGATTTGCGGATACTGGTCAGCAGTGTCGATGGTGATTTCCGGCTCGCCCATAAAACGATGGCCGCGAATGACGCGATCGGACTGGATACCCAGAATCGTTGCCGGAATGAGCTTGTCGCCCAGCAGCAGCGTTACGGTGTGTACCGGACGCACGAAGTGAACGTCAGACGCGCCCCAGCGCATCAGTTTCGGAATCGGCAGTTTCGCCAGAGAGGTGGCAATCATGTTCGGCAGCAGCGCTTCTGCGCTTTCGCCTTTCACATGCGCGCGATACAGCAGCCATTCGCCTTTGTCAGTGGTCAGACGTTCAGCCTGGTCCACGGTGATACCGCAACCACGCGCCCAACCTTCTGCCGCTTTGCTCGGTTTGCCTTCCGCGTCAAACGCCTGGGCAATCGCCGGGCCGCGTTTTTCAACTTCGCGATCGGGTTGAGAAGCAGCAAGATTCGCCACTTTCAGCGCCAGACGGCGCGGTGCGGCGAACCACTCTACGTTGCCGTGTGCGAGGCCAGCGTTATCCAGCTCCGCAGTAACGTTCGCAGCAAAGGACTCCGCCAGGCTGCGCAGGGCTTTTGGTGGCAGCTCTTCAGTGCCGATTTCCACCAGAAAAGTTTTCTCAGACATGGCCGCCTCTTATTTGTCTTTGTTGCACATCGGGAAGCCAAGGGCTTCACGGGAAGCGTAGTAAGCTTCTGCCACTGCTTTGGTCAGGGTGCGAATGCGCAGGATGTAGCGCTGACGCTCGGTAACGGAGATGGCTTTACGCGCATCCAGCAGGTTAAAGCTATGGGCGGCTTTCAGAATACGCTCGTAAGCAGGCAGCGGCAGCGGGTTTTCCAGCGCCAGCAGTTGCTGTGCTTCTTTCTCATACTGTTCGAAACAGGTGAACAGGAAATCCACATCGGCGTATTCGAAGTTGTAGGTGGATTGCTCCACTTCGTTCTGATGGAACACGTCGCCATAGGTGGTTTTACCCAGCGGGCCGTCGCTCCAGACCAGGTCGTAAACGCTGTCTACGCCCTGAATGTACATAGCCAGACGTTCCAGGCCGTAGGTGATCTCACCGGTAACCGGCTTACACTCCAGACCGCCAACCTGCTGGAAGTAAGTGAACTGAGTCACTTCCATGCCGTTCAGCCACACTTCCCAACCCAGCCCCCAGGCGCCCAGCGTCGGGTTTTCCCAGTTATCTTCCACGAAACGGATATCGTGGATAGTCGGGTCCATCCCCAGCTCTTTCAGAGAACCGAGATACAGCTCCTGGATGTTATCCGGCGATGGCTTAATCACCACCTGGAACTGATAGTAGTGCTGTAAACGGTTCGGGTTTTCGCCATAGCGACCATCGGTCGGACGACGAGAAGGCTGCACATAGGCAGCCGCCATCGGCTCTGGCCCCAGCGCGCGCAGACAGGTCATTGGGTGAGAAGTCCCCGCGCCGACTTCCATGTCCAATGGTTGAACAATGGTGCAGCCCTGGCGAGCCCAGTAATCCTGTAAGGTCAGGATCAAGCCCTGGAAGGTCCTGGTATCAAACTTTTGCATATTATTTCGTGCTGGATACGTGTGGATTTAAAGGAAGGGATCAGTATACCCGCTGACCGCAAGATATACAGTACGAAACGGGAAAAAGGGGGAACTTAGCGCATGGAAAGATGTAAAAACTGCCCTTCTGCGTCAAAAGAGCAAACAAAACTCTCTTTGCGGAAAGTATTGCCGCGCATCTCATAGCTACCCTGGTATTGCTCAAAACCGGTCACATCAATTTTCTGCGTGCCGGTGTTATAACGCCGCGCCGCCTGCGCTTTGCACAATGCTTCCATATCCAGTGAGCGTTCCGGGTTCACGTTGACCTTCTGCGCCTTCTGAACCGGCTGCGCTGTCGTCGCGCATCCCACCAGCAGGAGGGTTAACAGCGCCGGAAAAACAGACTTCATCATCATTTTTATTACCGCCTTATTTGCCGGTCGCTCTTATTATTATTAAGGTTAGGGTTTAGCCCAAAAGACAGGCGCATTTTGCGAATCTCGCTGGGCCATCACAAGCTTTAGCGTAAAAACTCAGAATATTCCAGTGAGATACCGCGCCAATAAACAAGTCAGACCCTATTTAAAACGGAAGCAGAGGCACTGATGCAACCCAAAATATACTGGATTGATAATTTGCGAGGGATCGCCTGTTTAATGGTCGTGATGATCCACGCCACCACCTGGTACGTCACCAATGCGCAAAGCATCAATCCATTTAGCTGGGATTTTGCCAATGTCCTGAACTCTGCCTCACGCGTCAGCGTACCGCTGTTTTTTATGATCTCGGGCTATCTCTTTTTTGGCGAACGTAGCGCCCAGCCGCGACATTTCCTGCGCATTGCGCTCTGCCTGCTGTTCTATAGCGCCGTTGCGTTGGTATATATCACCCTTTTTACGTCGATTAACGCAGAGCTATCGCTGAAAAACCTGCTGCAAAAACCGGTGTTCTACCACCTGTGGTTTTTCTTCGCGATCGCGGTGATCTACCTGGTATCGCCGTTAATACAGGTTAAAAACATCAGCGGCAAAATGCTGCTGGTGCTGATGATCGTCATTGGCGTTGTCGCCAACCCCAATACCGTGTCGCAAAAAATCGGCGGATTTGAGTGGCTCCCCGTTAACCTGTATATCACCGGCGACACGTTTTACTACATCCTCTATGGCATGCTGGGCCGGGCGATTGGCATGATGGAGACACAAAAACGTTCGCTGACCTGGATAAGCGCCGCGCTTTTCATTACGGCGGTATTGATTATTTCGCGCGGAACGTTACATGAACTCAACTGGCGCGGAAATTTTGCCGATACCTGGTACGTCTATTGCGGCCCAATGGTGTTTATTTGCGCCGCGTCGCTGCTCACGCTGGTCAAAAATACCCTGAATACGCGCACGGTTCCCGGGCTGGCGCTGATTTCCCGCCACTCACTCGGTATTTACGGGTTTCACGCGCTGATAATCCATGCGCTACGGACGAATGGCGTGGAGTTTAAACGCTGGCCGCCGCTGGATATCGTATGGATTTTTACCCTCACCCTGGCCGGAAGTTTGCTGCTGTCGATATTGCTACAGAAGATTGATACGCGCAGGCTGGTCAGTTGACCGGCCCTTATTCGTCATCAGAATACGTGGCGTACATATCCGTACCCAACAGACTCACGCCCAGCCCCAGAAGGCACATCACTTTGACGGCGACCGGTAAATCAATATTCCATAGACCGACAAAAAGCATACCTGCGGCGAGAAGTAACAGATATTTGCACCGGGTGAGCAGACGCTCATTTCCCGTCGGCTCCTGGCGTATTAACAGGGGAAAGCCACTCATCACCATTATCGCAAAAAAATAGCCCTTGTCGCTCAACGAGTGGCAAGCAGGCCACAGCCCTGTCAGATAGACCAGCGCACCGCCCGCCAGCATGATTAAACCGGCCAGACGCTTCCTGCGCGCAACCTTATCGTCCATATCACTCTCCTTATGCTTTGCCGATTCACATTAAGACAAGAAATAAGAATGGAAAAGACGATAACCGGACAATAACGTGAAAATCAGAAAACACACATATTGATTTCGATATATATCGAGGCAATCAATATGAAATAAGAATTCCTTCCGGCCACTGCCGGAAGGAATAGCGGATTAAGACATGAGCGGTAATAACTGCTGGTAAATGCGGCGGAACGTTTCGCGACGTTCAAGGTA
Organism: Citrobacter sp. CK199; assembly: GCF_030333285.1. NCBI lineage: Bacteria > Pseudomonadati > Pseudomonadota > Gammaproteobacteria > Enterobacterales > Enterobacteriaceae > Citrobacter > Citrobacter sp. CK199. The sequence continues at coordinate 259,197 of NZ_JAOWGF010000021.1, forward strand.
ACGCGCATGGCGTTCAGCATCAGGGAAATGCGCTTGCTCCAGCGGAAGCTGCGGTAATAAATCAGATAATGATTGCTCTTTATTCATCGCAATTTGCGCCAGACGCGCGGCGCCCAATGCCGGGCCTACATCGCCGCCGGTGCGGTAATCAAGCTGTAGCCCGCAGATGTCCGCCAGCATTTGTCGCCAGTATTCACTGCGCGCCCCGCCGCCGATCAGCGTCACGCTGCCGGGTTTCACGCCACAGGCATGCACAACATCCATGCCATCCGCCAGCGCATAACCGACGCCTTCCAGCACCGCCCGCGCCAGCTCTGCGGGGCCATGCTGATGCGTAAGGCCAAAGAATACGCCCTTCGCCTGCGGATTATTATGCGGCGTGCGTTCGCCGGAAAGATAAGGCAGGAACCAGACGGCATCCGCGTTATCATCCGCCTGGCGTGCCGCGTCAATCAGCGCGGGAACAGACGCCTGACCGGTCAATTTTGCCGCCCAGTCCAGGCAGGATGCCGCGCTCAGCATGACGGACATCAAATGCCAGCGTTCGGGCAGCGCGTGGCAAAAACTGTGTACCGCACTTTCTGGTTTACTGAGAAAACCGTCGCTCACCGCAAAATAGACGCCTGATGTTCCCAGCGACAGCATGGCCTGACCCGCATTGATCATCCCCACGCCCACCGCGCCCGCCGCGTTATCTCCGCCCCCTGCAACAACAGGCACCGCAGACATCCCCCAGGAGTGCGCCACCTCAGGCAACACCGTACCGGTGATGTCGCTGCCTTCGTACAGAGCGGGCATGTGTTCACGGGTTAGCTGACAAGCGTTGAGCATGGTGTCGCTCCAGTCGCGCGCTGCGACATCCAGCCACATCGTTCCCGCCGCGTCCGACATATCGCTGGCAAAATCCCCCGTCATACGCAGACGCAGGTAATCTTTAGGTAGCAGCACCTTTGCAACCTGGCGGAAGATATCCGGCTCATGGCGCTGAACCCACAGCAGTTTTGGCGCGGTAAAGCCGGGCATCATCAGATTGCCGGTAATGGCGCGAGACTGCGGAACCTGCTGCTCAAGCAGCGCGCACTCTTCACCACAGCGTCCGTCATTCCATAAAATCGCCGGGCGTAGTACCTTCTGGTGTTTATCAAGCAACGTGGCGCCGTGCATCTGCCCGGCAATCCCCAGCGCCTTTACATCACGTAATGAATGCTCTCGCCCCAGCGCTTTTACGGCGCGATCCGTCGCCAGCCACCACTGTTCGGGATCCTGCTCCGACCATAATGGATGCGGGCGAGAGACGGACAGTTTCTCCGTCTGCGAGGCCAGCACGTCTCCCTGCTCATTCAGCAGGATGGCTTTCACACCGGACGTGCCCAGATCTATCCCGATATACATCGTGACCACTCCTTTATCGATGCGCCGCGTTGGCTAAACGCGGCGCAATGGCGATTACTTGTCGAACAGATAATGATTCACCAGATTTTCCAGCAGTTCCTGATGGCCGCTTTGATGCACCGGCGCCAGATTACGCTGTTCAGCATAGTGCGCGACGTCGCTCAGGGATAACTGGCCTTTCAAAATTTGCTGGCCCAGTTCGCTATTCCAGCCGGAATAACGTTTCGCCACGCGTTTATCCAGTTCGCCATCTTCAATCATGCGCGCTGCCACTTTTAATGACAGCGCCATCGTGTCCATCGCGCCAATATGACCATAGAACAGATCGTATTTGTCGGTGCTCTGGCGACGAACCTTCGCGTCAAAGTTCAGCCCGCCGGTCGTGAAACCGCCCGCTTTCAGGATTTCATACATCACCAGCGCGTTCTCTTCGACGCTTACCGGGAACTGGTCGGTATCCCAGCCCAGCTGCGCATCGCCACGGTTGGCATCCACAGAACCAAAAATACCCAGCGCAATGGCGGACGCAATCTCATGATGGAAAGAGTGGCCTGCCAGCGTGGCGTGGTTGGCTTCAATGTTCACCTTGATCTCTTTTTCCAGGCCGAACTGCTTGAGGAAGCCGTAAACCGTTGCCACATCGTAGTCATACTGGTGTTTTGTCGGCTCCTGCGGTTTTGGCTCGATCAGCAGCGTACCCTGGAAACCTGTTTTATGTTTATGTTCCACCACCATCTGCATAAAGCGGCCAATCTGCTCGCGTTCCTGGCGCAGATCGGTATTCAGCAGGGTTTCATACCCTTCACGGCCCCCCCACAGAACGTAGTTTTCGCCGCCCAGTTTGTGCGTGGCGTTCATCGCGTTCACCACCTGCGTCGCCGCCCAACTGAAGACTTCCGGGTCCGGGTTCGTCGCCGCCCCGGCGCCGTAACGCGGGTTGGTAAAGCAGTTCGCGGTGCCCCATAACAGCTTCACGCCGCTCTGTTCTTGCTTCGACTCCAGCACATCGACCATCTGCGCAAAGTTGTTTTTATACTCTTTCAGCGAGGCGCCTTCCGGCGAAACATCCACATCGTGGAAGCAGTAGTAAGGCACGTTCAGCTTATGGAAAAATTCAAACGCCACATCCGCCTTGCGCTTCGCCAGCTCCAGCGCATCGCCGGGCTGTTGCCACGGACGGCTGAACGCGCCTACGCCAAACATATCCGCGCCGTTCCAGCAGAAGGTATGCCAGTAGCAGGCCGCAAAACGCAGATGCTCTTCCATGCGTTTACCCAGTACGATTTCATCTGGATTATAATGGCGGAAAGCTAACGGATTAGTGCTTTTAGGGCCTTCATAACGAACACGATCGAGTTGGTCAAAATAAGCCTGCATAATGAACTCCATAATCAGGTAATACGGCGAGGGATGGGTAATGGCGTAATATTGGTTACTCGATTCACATTGCTCAATTATGTTATTTCACTCTGCTATTTAGATAATTCGTAAGTGTGCGCTGCCTCGCAAAATAAAAGTAACCGTCTGCAAAAAATGGTTATTCATCAACAACGAAATGTAACGGGCGTAATGCGTCATTAAAAGTACGATCTCGGTCATAATTCACGAAATAAACCAAAAATCGTAACTGCAAGATAAAAATCTATAATTGCCTTCCGCGTATTAACTGCTAAAAATCTGCTACGTCTCACGCTGTGATTGTTACTTTTACCGCTGTTCCCTCTAACAAAAGGCATCACGATTATGAAGATAAAAAACATCTTACTCACCGTCTGCACTTCACTCCTGCTCGCCAGCATAACGGGACATGCCAAAGAAGTTAAAATTGGTATGGCTATCGATGACTTACGTCTGGAACGCTGGCAAAAAGATCGCGATATTTTCGTGAGCAAGGCCGAATCCCTCGGCGCAAAAGTATTTGTACAATCTGCCAATGGTAATGAAGAAACCCAAATGTCGCAGATTGAAAACATGATCAACCGTGGCGTTGATGTTCTGGTCATTATTCCTTATAACGGGCAAGTATTAAGCAATGTCGTAAAAGAAGCGAAACAAGAAGGAATAAAAGTATTAGCGTACGACCGCATGATAAATGATGCCGACATCGATTTTTATATTTCTTTTGATAACGAAAAAGTCGGTGAATTACAGGCTCAGGCGTTGGTCGATAAAGTGCCTGAAGGGAATTATTTCCTGATGGGCGGCTCGCCAGTAGATAATAATGCAAAATTGTTCCGCGCCGGGCAAATGAAAGTATTAAAACCTTATATCGATTCAGGAAAAATTAACGTCGTCGGCGATCAATGGGTGGACGGATGGTTGCCTGAAAATGCGCTGAAAATTATGGAAAATGCGCTGACCGCAAACAATAACAAAATTGACGCGGTTGTCGCTTCCAATGACGCGACCGCAGGCGGTGCGATTCAGGCGCTCAGCGCTCAGGGATTATCAGGAAAAGTCGCTATTTCCGGTCAGGATGCCGACCTTGCGGGCATTAAACGTATTGTCGCAGGCACGCAGACCATGACGGTTTATAAACCCATCACGCTACTGGCGAATACCGCCGCCGAGATCGCCGTCGAGCTGGGTAACGGGCAACAACCTAAGGCCGACGCCACGCTGAATAACGGTCTGAAAGATGTCCCTTCCCGCCTGCTTACTCCAATTGATGTTAATAAAACCAATATTGACGAAACCGTGATTAAAGACGGGTTCCACAAAAAGAGTGATCTGTAAACGTTGCGCCCTCTACAACAGCGGAGGGCGTCAAACCCTCCATGCCGGGTTCTCGCATTGGCTTATGTGGAGTAGTTATGCCCTATCTACTTGAAATGAAAAACATTACCAAGACCTTCGGCGCAGTGAAGGCAGTTGATAACGTCAGCCTCAGGCTTAATGCCGGGGAAATCGTTTCATTGTGCGGTGAAAATGGTTCGGGTAAATCAACGTTAATGAAAGTGCTGTGCGGTATTTACCCTCATGGCTCTTATGAAGGTGAAATTCTGTTTGCGGGAGAAACACTGCAAGCCGGTCATATTCGTGATACCGAACGTAAGGGCATTGCTATTATTCACCAGGAGTTAGCGCTGGTTAAGCACTTAACCGTGCTGGAAAATATCTTCCTGGGCAGCGAAATCACCCGTAACGGCATTCTTGATTACGACATGATGACGCTACGCTGCCAGAAGCTGTTAGACCAGGTCAGTTTGTCTATCTCACCGGATACCCGCGTGGGCGACCTGGGCCTGGGGCAACAACAGCTGGTAGAAATTGCCAAAGCGCTTAATAAACAAGTTCGGCTGCTGATTCTTGATGAGCCGACGGCCTCCCTCACGGAACAAGAAACCACCGTGCTGCTGGAAATTATTCGCGATCTGCAACAGCATGATATTGCGTGTATTTATATCTCACACAAGCTCAATGAAGTTAAAGCTATCTCGGACACAATCTGCGTGATCCGCGACGGCCAACATATTGGCACCCGCGCAGCCGCCGGAATGGAAGAAGACGATATCATCACCATGATGGTCGGTCGCGAGCTGACGGCGCTCTATCCTAATGAACCACATGCTACCGGGGAGGAGATTTTGCGCGTTGAGCACCTTACCGCCTGGCACCCCGTCAACCGTCACATCAAACGCGTCAATGATGTCTCCTTTTCGCTGAAACGGGGCGAGATTCTCGGCATTGCAGGGCTGGTCGGCGCGGGCCGCACGGAGTTAGTGCAATGCCTGTTCGGCGTCTGGCCCGGGCGCTGGGAAGGAAAGGTCATGATCGATAATCAGGCCGTGGATATTCGTCATTGCCAGCAAGCGATCGCTCATGGCATTGCAATGGTGCCTGAAGACAGGAAACGCGACGGCATTGTGCCGGTTATGGCCGTCGGGAAAAATATCACGCTGGCGGCGCTCGATCGGTTCACCGGGAAGATAAGCCATCTTGACGATGCCGCAGAGCAAAAATGCATTCTGGAATCGCTGCAACGCCTGAAAGTGAAAACATCCTCGCCTGATTTAGCGATTGGGCGCCTTAGCGGCGGGAACCAACAAAAGGCCATACTGGCGCGCTGTCTCCTGCTGAACCCGCGCATTCTCATCCTCGATGAACCCACCCGAGGAATCGATATCGGCGCGAAATATGAAATCTACAAACTCATTAACCAGCTTGTTCAGCAAGGTATTGCTGTCATCGTCATCTCGTCGGAACTCCCCGAGGTTCTTGGATTAAGCGATCGCATCCTGGTGATGCACGAAGGAAAACTGAAAGCCAACCTGGTGAATCATAACCTGACTCAAGAACAGGTGATGGAAGCCGCATTGAGGAGCGAATATCATGTCGAAAAACAATCCGTCTGAAGTGAAACTCTCAGCCCCTCTGACGGGCGGTTTTCTTGGGTTAAAATCACTGAACCTACAGGTGTTCGTCATGATCGCGGCGATTATTGTGATCATGCTGTTCTTTACCTGGACCACGGAAGGCGCATACCTGAGCGCGCGCAACGTCTCCAACCTGCTTCGTCAGACGGCGATCACCGGTATTCTGGCCGTGGGGATGGTTTTCGTGATTATCTCTGCGGAAATCGACCTCTCCGTTGGCTCAATGATGGGGCTATTAGGCGGCGTCGCGGCAATCTGCGACGTCTGGCTGGGCTGGCCATTGCCGCTTACGATTGTTGTCACGCTGGCGCTGGGTTTACTGCTCGGCGCCTGGAACGGGTGGTGGGTCGCCTACCGGAAAGTCCCTTCGTTTATCGTCACCCTGGCCGGGATGCTGGCTTTCCGTGGCATTCTCATTGGCATCACGAATGGTACGACCGTCTCGCCCACCAGCTCGGCGATGTCGCAGATTGGTCAGAGCTACTTATCCAACGGTCTGGGCTTCACAATAGGCGCCATCAGCTTAATGGCGTTTATCGGCTGGCAATGGCGCGGGCGTATGCGTCGGCAGGCTCTGGCGCTTAGCACCCCAGCTTCTACTGCGGTCGTTGGTCGCCAGGCGCTGACCGCCGTCATTGTCCTGGGCGCAATCTGGCTGCTGAACGATTATCGCGGCGTTCCAACGCCCGTACTGCTGCTGGTATTCCTGCTGCTTGGCGGTATGTTTATGGCGACGCGAACGGCGTTTGGCCGGAGAATTTATGCGATTGGCGGCAATCTGGAAGCCGCTCGTCTCTCCGGCATTAACGTTGAGCGAACCAAACTGGCGGTCTTCGCCATCAACGGCCTGATGGTGGCGATTGCGGGGCTGATACTCAGTTCGCGCCTCGGCGCCGGATCGCCTTCCGCCGGGAACATTGCCGAGCTGGACGCGATTGCCGCCTGCGTGATCGGCGGAACCAGCCTGGCGGGTGGCGTGGGTAGCGTCGCGGGCGCCGTCATGGGGGCGTTTATTATGGCCTCTCTTGATAACGGAATGAGTATGATGGACGTGCCCACATTCTGGCAGTACATCGTGAAAGGTGCGATCTTGTTACTGGCAGTATGGATGGACTCAGCAACTAAACGTCGTTCCTGAATTCCAGAAAAGGGGTCATGCTCAATGCCGGTCAACACGTACCGGCATTGTCCTTTATGACTGATTCAGCAGGGAAAGAACTATGTTTGAGAAACGCCACCGTATCACACTGTTATTTAATGCAAATAAAGCCTACGACCGTCAGGTAGTGGAAGGCGTGGGTGAATATTTACAGGCATCGCAATCGGAATGGGATATCTTCATTGAAGAAGACTTCCGAGCGCGAATTGATAACATCAAAGAGTGGTTGGGCGATGGCGTCATTGCCGACTACGATGACGATGACATTGCTCAGGCGCTTGCCGATGTGGATGTGCCCATTATCGGCGTCGGCGGTTCTTACCACCTTGCTGCACACTATCCATCCGTCCATTATATCGCCACCGATAACTACGCACTGGTGGAAAGCGCCTTTCTGCACCTGAAAGAAAAAGGGATCAATCGCTTCGCCTTTTATGGCCTGCCCGCCTCCAGCGGCAAGCGCTGGGCGGCTGAGCGTGAATACGCGTTTTGCCAACTGGTTGCACAAGAAAAATACCGTGGCGTGGTCTATCAGGGGCTGGAAACCGCACCGGAAAACTGGCAGCACGCGCAAAACCGGCTGGCGGACTGGCTGCAAACCCTGCCGCCGCAAACCGGGATTATCGCCGTTACCGACGCCCGGGCGAGACATGTGCTGCAAGTTTGCGAGCATCTGCATATCCCGGTTCCCGAAAAGCTGTGCGTCATCGGTATTGATAACGAAGAACTGACCCGTTATCTGTCGCGGGTCGCGCTGTCATCGGTCGCTCAGGGAGCCAGGCAGATGGGCTATCAGGCGGCAAAACTGCTACACCGCCTGCTGGATAAGGAAGTGCTGCCGCTGCAACGTATTCTGGTTCCGCCTGTGCGCGTCGTTGAGCGTCGCTCGACGGACTACCGCTCATTGACCGACCCGGCCGTCATACAGGCGATGCATTTCATCCGTAACCATGCCTGCAAAGGTATTAAAGTCGATCAGGTGCTGGACGCGGTCGGTATCTCCCGCTCGAACCTGGAGAAACGGTTTAAAGAAGACGTCGGGGAGACCATTCACGCCGTTATTCATGCTGAAAAACTGGAAAAAGCGCGCAGCCTGTTAATTTCAACCACGCTGCCGATTAACGAAATATCACAGATGTGCGGCTACCCATCCCTGCAATATTTCTATTCTGTTTTCAAAAAGGAGTATGACACGACGCCAAAAGAGTACCGCGATCGGTACAGTGAGGTGTTGTTGTAGCGGGGTCTTTTGTAGGCCCGGTAAGCAAAGCGTCACCGGGCGTTTGTGCCGGATGGCGGCGCAAGCGCCTTATCCGGCCTACAAAATCGGGTCATTACATATGCGCGGCGATTAAACGCTGGTTATCCTGATACATCGCGAACAGATAGTTGTTGTAGCTCTGCCCTTTCGTCGAATAACCCTTCAGCTTATGAATCATCGCGCTTGCGGTAACTTCCTGATCCGCCTTACGCAACTGGGCGCGAGACTTACGGAAAGACGAGTAAGCAGGATGCGTGTTCAGGTTAATCACGTACGCGTTAACCGACTCTTTAACCGAGCCGAACTGCGAGTAACCTTTCACTTTACCCGGCGCATTGGTACAACGCCCTTTTCCGCATTTCATGCCGAACAGGTTATTGTTGTTGCGCGCCAGTTTAGAGGTTCCCCAGCCGCTTTCCGCCGCCGCCATCGTCGCCACCATACTGGTCGGGATGATGTCTACGCGTTCCAGCAAGGTATTCCACGGAATGTTACGCGTGTTGCCAGACCACTTTACCTTGTAGCGCGCAGCGATATCTTTCATACGCGTACGCTCAGAAGGCGACCAGCGGTTCTGATATTGTTTTGAAATCAGCCAGTTACGATCCGCAGTAATCGCAGCATTTTGACTGGTGATAAAAGGCATAACCGTCCGGAGAAACGCTTTTTTCCTTGGTGTTCCAGAAGGGTATTTTCGCAAATCAGGAAGTGAACTACTCTTTGCACTATTGCGAGAATACTCTTGTTTACTGCTTACCTGTTTATGACCTGTCTTGGTTACGTGGGACTTTTGACTCGTTGTTGTCGTGTGCGCCTTCGCCAGCACCTCACCCGAAAATACTACGGTGAGTAACATAAGAATCATTGCCCCATATCGTCGTATGGGCGTCAATATCATTAGGTCTCCTGGTCGGATTTATACATTCCAACGCCTTATATTTTTCAAAAAAATGAGAGATGAATCTCAAATCATATCAAAAATAACCGTCAAGAGCACCCCAAGGAATAGTCCAATTCCGAAACCCTGTCACGCAATAATGGCGAAGAACGCTATTAATACGAAGAAAATGTGGTGGTTATCGCAAAACATGGCTATTTTCTGCGCACGATCGCTCACCCTCGCGCCTCAGCCTGGCGGAATACGCCAGAGGGATGAGTTATCCGCTATCTTTCAACGGCATACTGGCTAAAATCGCAGCAATAAGGAAAGCGTAATGAAACTTACCGCTTTTGCGCTGGCGCTCATGCCCGGCATCGTATTCGCCTCATCATGGACATCTCAGGGATTCCCGCCCTTTACGGCGGAAGGTACGGGTAAGTTTGTCAGCCATGCCGCGTTGACGAAAGGTACGCGCCCTTTGTCGCTGCATATTGACCAACAGTGCTGGCAACCTGCTGATGCCATAAAACTCAATCAGATGCTGTCGCTCAAACCGTGTGAAGGCACGCCGCCACAGTGGCGACTGTTTAAAGACGGCGACTACTCGCTGGAGATTGATACCCGCTCCGGTACGCCAACGCTAACGCTGTCGATAAAAAGCACCGCCGATCCCGTCGCCAGCACGGTGCGCCAGTGCCCGACGTGGAACGGCTCGCCGCTGACCCTGGAGGTGAGTCACACCTTCCCGGAAGGCGCTGTCGTGCGCGATTACTACAGCCAGCAAACCGCTACCGTTAAGAACGGTCAGATTACGCTGCAACCCGGCGCGACCAGCAACGGGCTTTTGTTGCTTGAACGCGCGGAAACCGACACGCCCGCCGCATTCAACTGGCATAACGCGACGGTCTACTTTGTGCTGACAGACCGTTTCCAGAACGGCGATCCGACGAATGACCAAAGCTATGGCCGCCACAAAGACGGCATGGAGGAGATTGGCACCTTTCATGGCGGCGATTTACGCGGGCTGGCAGACAAGCTGGACTATCTGCAACACCTGGGGGTGAATGCCCTGTGGATCAGCGCGCCGTTCGAGCAAATCCACGGCTGGGTCGGCGGCGGTACGAAAGGGGACTTCCCGCATTATGCCTACCACGGCTATTACACCCAGGACTGGACCACGCTGGACGCCAATATGGGCAGCGAGGACGACCTTCGCGCGTTAGTCGATGGCGCACACCAGCGCGGCATCCGTATTCTGTTTGATGTGGTGATGAACCACACGGGCTACGCCACGCTGGCGGACATGCAGACATTCCGGTTTGGCGCGCTGTATCTGCAAGGCGATGAGCTGAAAAAGACGCTGGGCGAACGCTGGACTGACTGGAAGCCCGCCGCCGGGCAAAGCTGGCACAGCTTTAATGACTACATCAACTTCAGCGACAAAGCGGCATGGGAAGCATGGTGGGGGAAAGAATGGATTCGCACGGATATTGGCGATTATGACAATCCAGGCTTTGACGATTTGACCATGTCGCTGGCCTTCCTGCCCGATATTAAAACGGAATCCACAACCCCTTCCGGCCTGCCGGTGTTCTATAAAAACAAACCGGATACCCACGCAAAAGCCATTGAGGGCTACACGCCGCGGGATTATCTGACCCACTGGCTCAGTCAGTGGGTGCGTGATTACGGCATCGACGGGTTCCGCGTAGATACCGCCAAACACGTCGAACTTCCTGCCTGGCAGCAGTTGAAAACCCAGGCCAGCGCGGCGTTGACCGAGTGGAAACAGGCCAACCCGGAAAAGACGCAGGACGACGCGCCTTTCTGGATGACCGGTGAAGCCTGGGGCCACGGTGTCATGCAGAGTGATTATTACCGCCACGGCTTTGATGCGATGATCAACTTTGATTACCAGGAGCAGGCGGCAAAAGCGGTCGATTGTCTGGCGGATATGGACGCCACCTGGCAGCAAATGGCAGAGAAATTACAGGATTTCAACGTGCTGAGTTATCTCTCCTCGCACGACACGCGCCTCTTTCGGGAAGGCGGCGATAAGGCCGCAGAGCTTCTGCTGCTGGCGCCCGGCGCCGTACAGATCTTTTATGGCGACGAATCCGCACGCCCCTTTGGCCCGACGGGTTCCGATCCGCTGCAAGGCACCCGTTCTGACATGAACTGGCAGGATATCAACGGTAAATCCGCCGCCACCGTCGCCCACTGGCAGCGAATCAGCCAGTTCCGCGCCAGACACCCCGCCATCGGCGCCGGTAAGCAAACCACGCTCTCGCTGAAGCAGGGATACGGTTTTGTGCGCGAACACGACGGCGATAAGGTCATGGTCGTCTGGGCGGGTCGCCCTTAATCCTGCCTGACGTCCGGCGTGCCCATCCGCCGGACGTCTCATCAAAACAAAACACCAGCCAGATAAAAATCTTCAGCATAAAGCATCACCCACGGCGTTAACGCCTGATTTGCACCCTGCCATAGGTAGCGCTATGGTTAGCCACTTTGATAATGAGTTCGACAGACCACCTGCTATGACATTCTCACTTTTTGGCGACAAATTTACCCGCCATTCAGGCATTACCCGCCTGATGGAAGACCTCAATGACGGCTTACGCACGCCCGGCGCAATCATGCTCGGCGGGGGTAATCCAGCGCAAATCCCGGAAATGCAGAATTACTTCCATTCGCTACTGGGCGAAATGCTGGAAAACGGCAAAGCCACTGATGCGCTTTGTAATTATGACGGTCCGCAGGGAAAAACGGAGCTACTGACAGCGCTCGCGTCGCTGCTGCGTGAGAATCTGGGTTGGGATATCGAACCACAGAATATTGCACTAACAAACGGCAGTCAGAGCGCGTTTTTCTACTTGTTTAATCTCTTCGCCGGACGCCGCGCCGACGGGACGACTAAAAAAGTGCTGTTCCCGCTGGCGCCGGAATACATTGGTTATGCCGATTCCGGGCTGGAAGAGGATCTTTTCGTTTCCGCTCGCCCGAATATCGAGCTATTGCCGGAAGGTCAGTTCAAATACCACGTTGATTTTGAACATCTGCGCATCGGGGAAGAGACCGGCATGATCTGCGTGTCGCGCCCGACTAACCCAACAGGCAATGTGATCACCGACGAAGAGCTGATGAAGCTGGATACCCTTGCCAATCAGCACGGCATCCCGCTGGTGATCGATAACGCCTACGGCGTTCCCTTCCCGGGCATTATTTTCAGCGAAGCACGCCCGCTGTGGAATCCGAATATCATCCTGTGCATGAGCCTCTCCAAACTGGGGCTGCCCGGCACCCGCTGCGGCATCATTATCGCCAATGAAAAAATCATCACCGCCATCACCAATATGAACGGCATTATCAGCCTGTCGCCTGGCGGTATTGGCCCGGCAATGATGTGCGAAATGATTAAGCGTAACGACCTGCTGCGCCTGTCGGAAACGGTAATAAAACCGTTCTACTACCAGCGCGTACTGGAGACAATCGCGACCATTCGCCGGTATTTACCGGAAAATCGCTGCCTGATCCATAAGCCGGAAGGCGCTATTTTCCTCTGGCTGTGGTTCAAAGATTTGCCGATTTCAACTGAATTGCTGTACCAGCGTCTGAAAGCGCGCGGCGTATTGATGGTTCCCGGCGACTACTTCTTCCCGGGGCTGGACAAACCCTGGCCGCATACGCACCAGTGCATGCGGATGAACTACGTTCCCGATCCGCAAAAAATTGAGGCAGGGGTGAAAATTCTTGCTGAAGAGGTTGAGCGCGCCTGGCGTGAAGGCTGACAGCCTCCCCGGTCATCGCCTGACCGGGGTGACACTCAGACGGGTTGCGCGTGCAGTCGTTGTCGCTGCACGTTTTCCACATCAAGGCACTGCAACGCGTCAGTCGGGCAGGCCTCCACGCATGCCGGACCCGTTTCACGGTGCCAGCAGAGATCGCATTTAATCGCCTGTACGCGTGAGGTTCGCGACACAACGTTCATCGCGCCGAACGGGCACACCAGCATACAGCTTTTACACCCGATACAGCGCGCTTGCTCCACGAAGATGTGCCCATGATCGCGACGAATAGCCTGCGTTGGGCACACGTTCGCGCAGGGGGCATCTTCACACTGACGACATGCCGCCGCCGTGGTAAACGCATCGTCTTTAATGACCCGGATGCGGGAGACAAATTCCCCGGACGACACCGCCGCACAGTCCTGGTTCTCCTGATGCGCCACTACGCAGGCAACCTCACAGGTACGACAGCCGATACATTTCGCCGCATCCGCCATGATAAATCGGTTCATTGCCCTCTCCACCTGCGTAAAACCCCAGAGTGCCAGAGAGGGCGCGATCGCTGCTTTGATCCGACGAGGGAAACGATTAAATTTTGTCAGATGCCCATCATCTTCCGGGCGCCTGCCTTAATCGCGCACGGTAAAACCCAACTCATTCGAGATCGCCTGCGCGGTGTCACGCAGGGGTTTGAGCAGATTTTTCTCGCCAATTTGCTTAAGCCGGGACGTCGAAAGCGAAATAGAGATGGCGTATGGCACCCGATGGTGAATATCAAACACCGGCACGGCAATGCAGGAAACGCCCAGCTCATTCTCTTCGCGATCCATCGCCATACCGCTTTCACGAATTTGCGCCAGCTCGTCATACATCGCCGGCAACCCGGTAATGGTGTTACGGGTCAACGGCTGGATCTGATCCCTGTGGCTTTCCCAATAGGTTTCCACATAGTCAGGATGGCCGAACGCCATGTAAATCTTCCCCATCGCAGAGCAATACAGCGGCATATGCTGACCGATATAGGCGCGGGTGCGCAGCATGCCGGTGGTCGGCTCCAGCTTATAGATCAGGATGGCATGATCGTCTTCACGGCTGGAGAAGTTGACGGTCTCGCCAGTGGCGATATTCAGCGTCTCAAGATGCGGTGCAGCCACATGAATGATATTCAGCGATGACAGGGCTTTCTGCCCGACAGCGATAAATTTAGTGGTCAGACGATAGCTTCCGGCGGCAGGCGCGGGGGTGACATACCCGCAGGACTGCAATCCCTGTAGCAGTCGATGCACGGTACTTTTGTTCAGCCCGGCCAGTTCAGACAAGTGCGCCAGCGGGCATCCGTTCGGGTAGTTACTGAGGATCTCAATCAGCATCAAACCACGGAACAGGCTCTGACTACCGGCTGGCCTCTCTTTTTCTTGCGTCATTTCGCTCTCTTTTATGCCCATCGCTTCCGCTCCCCTTTTCGTCGCGCTCTGATGGTAGCGCAAAGTGTGTTTCAGTTCACGATCTGAACCGAAAAAACACAACTATTTGATTTTGATGATTTTAAAAAATAGACCACCCCGTTGATCTGTCAAAATTTGATCGCTATATTTGAAATCAGATTTCGCATAGTGAAATTTAAAGATAAAAAAGCGGTCAAAAATAAACGGGAGAAGCAGGAATGAAAGTGACTTTTGAGCAGTTAAAAGAGGCGTTCAATCGGGTGCTGCTGGCGCGCGGCGTTGCGGCGGAAACGGCTGACGCCTGTGCAGAAATGTTTGCCCGTACCACAGAATCCGGCGTCTATTCGCATGGCGTGAATCGCTTTCCCCGTTTCATTCAGCAACTGGATAATGGCGACATCATTCCTGATGCCAGACCGCAGCGCATCACCAGCCTTGGCGCCATCGAGCAGTGGGATGCTCAGCGATCCATCGGCAATCTGACGGCGAAAAAAATGATGGATCGCGCCATTGAACTGGCTTCCGACCACGGCATCGGCCTGGTGGCGTTACGCAATGCCAACCACTGGATGCGCGGCGGCAGCTACGGCTGGCAGGCGGCGGAAAAAGGCTACATCGGCATCTGCTGGACCAACTCTATCGCCGTGATGCCGCCGTGGGGGTCAAAAGAGTGCCGCATTGGCACGAACCCGCTGATCGTCGCCATCCCTTCATCGCCAATCACCATGATCGATATGTCGATGTCGATGTTCTCCTACGGCATGTTAGAGGTGAACCGGCTGGCGGGACGTGAGCTGCCGGTAGACGGCGGGTTCGACGATGAAGGAAATTTGACCAAAGAACCTGGCGTGATCGAAAAAAATCGCCGCATTTTGCCGATGGGCTACTGGAAAGGGTCAGGTCTGTCGATTGTGCTGGATATGATCGCCACCCTGCTTTCCGACGGCGCTTCCGTTGCCGAAGTTACCCAGGAAAACAGCGACGAATACGGCGTTTCGCAGATCTTCATCGCTATTGAGGTCGATAAGCTGATTGATGGCGCCACGCGCGATGCCAAACTCCAGCGCATTATGGATTTCGTCACCACCGCCGAGCGCGCCGATGAGAACGTGGCAATCCGTCTGCCAGGCCACGAATTTACCCGGCTGCGGGATGAGAATCGCCGCAACGGCATCACCGTCGATGACAGCGTATGGGCCAAAATCCAGGCGCTGTAAGGAGGCATAGCATGATATTTGGACATATCGCACAGCCCAATCCGTGTCGTCTGCCAGACGCGATTGAAAAGGCGCTCGATTTCTTACGTACCACCGACTTTCGCACGCTGGACCCTGGGGTGGTGGAAATCGACGGCAAAAATATTTTTGCCCAGATAATTGATTTAACCACCCGCACTGCGGCTGAAAACCGTCCAGAAGTTCATCGCCGTTATCTGGATATTCAGTTTCTCGCCTGGGGTGAAGAAAAAATAGGGGTTGCCATCGACACCGGTAATAACCAAATCAGCGAATCGTTATTAGAACAGCGCGATATTATTTTCTATCACGACAGTGAACATGAATCTTTCTTTGAAATGGTTCCGGGAAGCTACGCTATTTTTTTCCCGCAGGATGTTCATCGCCCTGGCTGCAATAAAACGGTCGCGACACCCATACGGAAAATCGTCGTTAAAGTGGCAATATCCGCTTTATAAAACGTTATCTTTGGAGCACAACATGAAAACGAACAATACCGGTTATATTATCGGTGCGTATCCCTGTGCACCCTCATTTCACCAAAAGAGTGAAGAGGAAGAGAAGGAATTCTGGCGGCAACTCTCCGATACTCCTGATATTCGTGGGCTGGAGCAACCCTGCCTTGAACATCTTCACCCACTCGGCGACGCGTGGTTATTGCGCCATACGCCAGGCAACTGGCAAATCGTCGTGACGGCGATTATGGAGACCATGCGCCGTCGCGGTGAAAACCGCGGCTTTGGGCTGGCCTCCAGCAATGAAGATCAGCGTCAGGCCTGTGTGGCGTACTATCGCCACCTTTACCAGAAGATCACGACAATCAACGCGGCAAGCGCCGGGAAAGTGATCGCGCTTGAGCTGCACGCCGCACCGCTGGCCGATAACCCAAACGTCGCGCAGGCAACGGACGCATTTGCCCGTTCAGTGAAAGAGATCGCTGGCTGGGACTGGCCGTGCGACCTGGTGCTGGAACACTGCGACGCGATGACCAGCGCCGCGCCGCGCAAAGGATTCCTGCCTCTGGACAACGTGCTGGAGGTGATTGCCGACTACGACATCAGCGTTTGCATTAACTGGGCGCGTTCCGCCATTGAAGGACGCAACACCACCCTGCCACTGACCCATACACAGCAGGTAAAACAGGCCGGTAAACTCGGCGCGCTGATGTTCTCCGGTACAACGCAAAGCGGTGAATACGGCGAATGGCAGGATTTACATGCGCCTTTCGCGCCTTTCTGCCCTGACAGCATGATGACGCAGGAACATGCCCATGAATTACTGACCTGCGCAGGAACAGACGTTCTGCAATTCATGGGTATTAAGTTACTGGAAATTAACGCTAATGCCGACGTCAGTCACCGCGTAGCGATATTACGCGACGGCATTACGGCATTAAATAACGCCAAATAATAAGACGTTGCCGGATGGCGGCGTAGGTCTGATAAGCAAAACGTCATCAGGCATTAAATAATTTACTTTTCATCGCCAGAATACTTACTTTACGAGAATACGAAGATGAATATGACCTCTCGCCCTACAGAAAAAGATATACCTCGTCAGCGTTGGCTGCGAATTATTCCGCCCATTCTGATTACCTGTATTATTTCTTATATGGACCGCGTGAATATTGCTTTCGCGATGCCTGGCGGAATGGATGCCGAATTAGGTATTTCCGCCACTATGGCCGGTCTGGCTGGCGGGATTTTCTTCATCGGCTATCTGTTCTTACAGGTTCCCGGCGGCAAAATCGCCGTTCACGGCAGCGGCAAGAAATTTATCGGCTGGTCGCTGGTTGCCTGGGCGGTTATTTCCGTCCTCACAGGCTTAATCACCAACCAGTATCAATTGCTTGCCCTGCGTTTCTTACTGGGTGTGGCGGAAGGCGGCATGCTGCCCGTCGTACTGACGATGATCAGCAACTGGTTCCCGGATGCTGAACGCGGTCGTGCGAACGCCATTGTGATTATGTTTGTGCCGATTGCCGGGATTATCACCGCCCCGCTCTCCGGCTGGATCATCACCGTACTCGACTGGCGCTGGCTGTTCATTATTGAAGGTCTGCTCTCTCTCGTCGTGCTGGTGCTGTGGGCGTACACCATTTATGACCGGCCGCAGGAAGCCCGCTGGATCTCCGGGGCGGAAAAAAACTATCTGGTGGAAACCCTCGCCGCAGAACAGAAAGCCATTGCCGGAAGCGAAGTCAAAAACGCCTCTCTCAGCGCGGTCCTTTCCGACAAAACCATGTGGCAACTTATCGCCCTGAACTTCTTCTATCAGACCGGGATTTACGGTTACACCCTCTGGCTGCCAACCATTCTCAAAGAGCTGACCCACAGCAGCATGGGGCAAGTCGGTATGCTCGCCATTTTGCCATACGTCGGCGCGATCGCCGGGATGTTCCTGTTCTCTTTCCTTTCCGACCGCACGGGTAAACGCAAACTGTTTGTCTGCCTGCCGCTGATTGGCTTCGCCCTGTGCATGTTCCTGTCGGTGGCGCTGAAAAACCAAATCTGGCTGGCCTATGCCGCGCTGGTCGGCTGCGGCTTCTTCCTGCAATCGGCGGCGGGCGTTTTCTGGACGATCCCGGCACGTCTGTTCAGCGCCGAGATGGCGGGCGGCGCACGCGGCGTTATCAACGCGCTTGGCAACCTCGGCGGCTTCTGCGGCCCCTACGCGGTTGGCGTACTGATCACGTTGTACAGCAAAGATGCGGGCGTCTATTGCCTGGCAATCTCCCTGGCGCTGGCCGCACTGCTAGCGCTGTTGCTGCCCGCGAAATGCGATGCGGGTTCGACACCAGCAAAGACAATGAGCCCGCGTAAACACGCCGCGTAACACCATGCCCGGGGCGCAGCGCTTACCGGGCCTACAAAACCCGTAGGCCGGATAAGCGTGGCGCCATCCGGCAAAAATGAGACATGAAAGATGAGAGAGAAAGAGGCCTTCTGGCTGGGCATCGATTGTGGCGGTACTTATCTGAAAGCCGGTTTGTATGACGCCAAAGGTCATGAGCATGGGATCAACCGGCAGTCGTTACAGACGGCAACGCCACTGCCGGGTTACGCCGAACGCGACATGCACCAGCTCTGGCAACAGTGTGCAGCCACCATTGCCGGGCTTTTGCAGCGTACAGGCATCTCCGGCGAGCAAATTAAAGGCGTCGGTATCTCCGCTCAGGGTAAAGGACTGTTTCTGCTCGACAGGCAGGATCAGCCGCTGGGCAGCGCCATTCTCTCTTCCGACCGCCGGGCGCTGAAGATTGTCCAGCGCTGGCAGCAGGACGGCATTCCTGAACAGCTTTACCCCGTTACCCGTCAGACGCTATGGACCGGGCATCCCGCCTCTCTGCTGCGCTGGATTAAAGAGAACGACCCTCAACGTTACGCACAAATTGGCTGCGTGATGATGGGGCATGACTATCTGCGCTGGCGCTTAACCGGCATAAAAGGGTGTGAAGAGAGCAACATTTCTGAGTCCAACCTCTACAACATGAGCAGCGGGCAGTATGACCCGCGCCTGACCCAATGGTTGGGCATCAGTGAAATCGACGATGCGCTGCCCCCCATTATGGGGTCAGCCGAAATATGCGGGGAGATCACCGCTCAGGCAGCCGCCATCACCGGTCTGAAGGCGGGCACGCCCGTCGTCGGCGGTCTGTTTGACGTGGTTTCCACCGCGCTCTGCGCCGGTATTGAAGATGAATTCACCCTCAACGCGGTGATGGGCACCTGGGCGGTGACCAGCGGGATCACTGAGGGGTTGCGCGACCACGAAGCGCACCCTTATGTCTATGGCCGCTACGTCAACGACGGGCAGTACATCGTTCACGAAGCCAGCCCTACCTCATCCGGCAATCTTGAATGGTTTACCGCCCAATGGGGCGAACTCTCTTTTGACGAGATCAACCAGGCCGTCGCCAGTCTGCCGAAAGCGAGCGGCGAACTCTTTTTTCTGCCGTTTCTGTACGGCAGCAATGCCGGGCTGGAGATGACCTGCGGCTTTTACGGCATGCAGGCGCTGCATACCCGCGCGCATCTGCTACAGGCCATTTACGAAGGGGTGGTGTTCAGCCACATGACCCATCTCAACCGTATGCGCGAACGCTTTACTGAGGCGCACACCCTGCGCGTAACCGGCGGCCCGGCGCACTCCGACGTCTGGATGCAGATGCTGGCGGATGTCAGCGGCCTGCGCATCGAACTGCCGCAGGTTGAAGAGACCGGCTGCTTTGGCGCCGCGCTCGCCGCCCGCGTCGGCACCGGCGTATACCGCAGTTTCAGCGAGGCTCAGCACGCCTTACGGCACCCGGTACGCACGCTGATGCCCGACATGGCCGCGCACCGTCTTTATCAGCGCAAATACCGCCAATACCAGGATTTGATTCAGGCATTACAGGGCTACCACGCCCGCATTAAGGAGCACGCATTATGAGCCGACCATTACTGCAACTGGCGCTCGACCACACCAACCTTCAGGCGGCGCTTCACGATGTCGCCCTGTTACAGGACCACGTCGATATCGTTGAGGCTGGCACCATCCTCTGTTTAACCGAGGGGCTTGGCGCGGTGAAAGCGCTGCGCGCCCAGTGCCCGGATAAAATCATCGTTGCCGACTGGAAGGTGGCCGATGCGGGCGAAACGCTCGCGCAGCAGGCTTTTGCCGCAGGCGCCAACTGGATGACGATTATCTGTGCGGCGCCGCTCGCCACGGTGGAGAAAGGCCATGCCGTCGCGCAATCCTGCGGCGGTGAAATTCAGATGGAGCTGTTCGGCAACTGGACGCTGGACGATGCCCGCGCGTGGTATCGCACCGGTGTGCGTCAGGCGATTTACCACCGTGGGCGCGACGCGCAGGCCAGCGGACAGCAGTGGGGAGACGCGGATCTGGCACGGATGAAGGCGCTTTCTGATATTGGCCTGGAGCTGTCGATTACCGGCGGCATTACGCCTGCCGATCTGCCGTTGTTTAAAGATATTCGCGTCAAAGCATTTATCGCCGGACGCGCGCTGGCAGGGGCGGCGCATCCGGCACAGGTTGCTGCCGGGTTCCACGCGCAAATTAACGCCATCTGGGGAGAGCAGCATGCGTAATCATCCGTTAGGTATCTATGAAAAAGCGCTGGCAAAAGACCTCAGTTGGCCGGAGCGCCTGGTGCTGGCGAAAAGCTGCGGCTTTGACTTTGTCGAAATGTCGGTGGATGAGACCGACGAACGCCTGTCGCGCCTGGACTGGAGCCCCACGCAGCGGGCGTCGCTGGTGACCGCCATGCTGGAAACCGGCGTGGCCATCCCGTCAATGTGCCTGTCCGCGCATCGTCGCTTTCCCTTCGGCAGTCGCGATGAAGCCGTACGCCAGCGGGCGCGCGACATCATGGCCAAAGCGATTCACCTGGCGCGCGATCTGGGTATCCGCACCATTCAACTGGCGGGTTATGACGTCTATTACGAAGAACATGACGAAGGTACGCAACAACGCTTTGCCGAAGGGCTGGCGTGGGCGGTGGAGCAAGCCGCAGCGGCGCAGGTGATGCTGGCGGTGGAGATCATGGACACCGCCTTTATGAACTCCATCAGCAAATGGAAAAAATGGGACGCGCTGCTCGCCTCGCCGTGGTTTAGCGTTTACCCGGATGTCGGCAATCTCAGCGCCTGGGGCAACGACGTCGCCGCTGAGCTGAAGCTCGGTATTGACCGCATCGCCGCCATCCACCTGAAAGACACGCAGCCGGTGACCGAGAACAGCCCCGGTCAGTTCCGCGACGTGCCGTTCGGCGAAGGGTGCGTGGATTTTGTGGGCATCTTCAAAACGCTGCATGAGCTGAACTACCGTGGCGCGTTTTTGATTGAGATGTGGACGGAAAAGGCCAAAGAGCCGGTGCTGGAAATTATCCAGGCGCGGCGCTGGATAGAAGCGCGTATGCAGGAAGGAGGATTCACATGTTAGAGCAGTTAAAAGCCGAGGTGCTGGCAGCCAATCTGGCGCTTCCGGCACACCATCTGGTGACATTCACCTGGGGTAACGTCAGCGCCGTCGATGAAACGCGAAAACTGATGGTCATTAAACCTTCCGGCGTTGAATATGACGTCATGACCGCCGACGATATGGTGGTGGTGGAGATCGCCAGCGGCAAGGTCGTTGAAGGCAGCAAAAAGCCCTCATCCGATACGCCGACGCATCTGGCGCTCTATCGTCGTTATCCGCAGATCGGCGGAATTGTGCATACCCATTCCCGCCATGCAACGATCTGGTCACAGGCGGGTCTTGACCTGCCCGCCTGGGGCACCACGCATGCCGACTATTTCTATGGCGCAATCCCCTGTACCCGGCTGATGACCGTGGAGGAAATTAAAGGGGAATACGAATACCAGACGGGCGAGGTAATCATCAAAACCTTTGAAGAACGCGGTCTGAACCCAATGCAAATCCCGGCGGTATTAGTCCACTCACACGGGCCATTCGCCTGGGGGAAAGACGCCGCTGACGCCGTGCATAACGCCGTGGTGCTTGAGGAGTGCGCCTATATGGGGCTGTTTTCGCGCCAGCTCACGCCACAGCTACCGGATATGCAGCCAGAATTGCTCGACAAACATTATCTGCGTAAACACGGCGCGAACGCCTATTACGGGCAGTAAGACAATAAAAAAATCCCTGGGCGTAAAACGTCCAGGGTAAGAATCCGAAGGCGACATCACGCTACGGAATAAACGGTTACTGACCTCAGCGATATCGGTATTGATAATCTACATTGTCCACCACACTATAAAGCGGTTGAATATCATCCAGTGCCAGTATGTATCCACTTCCTTTCACGCAGACAATTGAATTCTTCGGTAGCCCCAGCAGACTTAATTTATTATTTAGATTTTTGACGACTTTAGATAAACGCTGCGTGGAAGCACATAATTCATTTTTTTCCCAAACGTTGATGAGTAATTCATCCTTTGAGACATATTGAGAACGTGCATTGACCAAAAGGTAAACAAACAGATGGAGCATTGTCCGATTAAAAAACACTCCACAGAAAGAGATGACGCTATCCATTTTATTAACCGGCAGCCGGAAAATTCGAGCTTCGTTAATATCAAGGAATATTTCCCTGCCAATCATAAATCCATGTAACTGATATTCCATACTTTAGATACTCACGTTGAGCTAAACCAGAGATACCTGCTCATGTTCACCTCCTCCTTGATTATTGTGTAAGCCTCAAGTGTAAAAAAAAGCAATTTATTTTCAATAGTTAACCGACACAACTCTTTTCCCACACCTTTCTGATGGGGTATAGGTTTAATAGCTGAAAAACATATTTGTATAAATTATATGTAATTACTAAAGACAAACGATTAGCAGTATAAGCTAAATAGACAGGGCCGGTGCATGTGACAATTAAATATTATATATTTATCTCAAATTACAGTTAATAATGCTGCGCCGGGTTCCCAACGACCGAACAGCGGCTTCACTCTCTCCGGCAAATCTGCCCGATGGCGCTACGCTTATCGGGCCTACATATGCGGTTCTCCGTCGGCTGGATAAGGCCCGATGGCGCTATGCTTATCGGGCCTACATGTGCGATTTCCCGTAGGCCGGATAAGGCGAAGCCGCCATCCGGCAACGTGGTTATACGGCGCTTAAAACAGTCCCAGCGGTTTATCGGAATAGCTCACCAGCAAACATTTGGTTTGCTGATAATGCTCCAGCATCATTTTGTGGGTTTCGCGGCCAATCCCCGACTGCTTATAGCCGCCGAACGCAGCATGCGCCGGGTAAGCATGATAGCAGTTGGTCCATACGCGTCCCGCCTGAATACCGCGCCCCATTTTGTATGCCAGGTTGCCGTTACGACTCCAGACCCCGGCGCCAAGCCCGTACTGGGTGTCGTTAGCCAGTTCCAGTGCTTCCTCCATCGTCCTGAAGGTCGTCACCGCCAGCACCGGGCCAAAAATCTCCTCCTGGAAGACGCGCATATTGTTCTTACCAAACAGGATGGTCGGTTCGAGGTAATAGCCCTCTTTCAGCTCTCCTTCCAGCTGCTTGCGCCGCCCGCCGGTTAACACATCCGCGCCTTCTTTCTTACCGATATCAATGTAGTTGAGGATGGTTTCCAGTTGACCCTGGGAGACCTGCGCGCCCATCTGCGTAACGCTGTCGAGCGGGTTACCGCTGCGAATGCTTTCGACGCGACGAATGGCCCGCTCCATAAAGCGCTCATAAATAGACTCCTGTACCAGCGCGCGGCTCGGGCAGGTACAAACTTCACCCTGGTTAAAGGCAAACAGCGCAAAGCCCTCCAGCGCCTTGTCGAAAAACGCATCCTCTTCATCCATCACATCGGCAAAGAAGATATTGGGGGACTTACCGCCCAGCTCCAGCGTTACCGGGATAATGTTTTGTGTCGCGTACTGCATGATCTGTTGCCCGACTTCCGTCGAACCGGTAAACGCCACCTTCGCGATCCGCTTCGACGTCGCCAGATATTCGCCGATCTCTCCACCCGCGCCATTCACGACGTTGACCACGCCCGGCGGGAGCAGATCGCCAACGATTTCCATCAGCAACAGAACCGAAAGCGGCGTCAGACGCGCAGGTTTGAGCACCACGCAGTTCCCCGCCGCCAGCGCCGGGGCCATTTTCCAGCTCGCCATCAGCAGCGGGAAGTTCCACGGGATGATCTGCCCCACCACGCCCAGAGGTTCATGGAAGTGATAGGCCACCGTTTCGCTGTCAACTTCGCTGATACCGCCCTCTTGTGCGCGGATACAGGACGCAAAATAGCGGAAATGGTCGATCGCCAGCGGCACGTCGGCGGCGCTGGTTTCACGGATGGGTTTGCCGTTATCCCAGGTTTCCGCCGTTGCCAGCAGTTCCAGGTTTTGCTCCATGCGATCGGCAATCTTAAACAGAATCGCGGCGCGATCCTGCACGGACGTATGCGCCCACTGTTCTTTCACGTTATGCGCGGCATCCAGCGCCAGATCGATATCTTTTTTGCCGGAAGAGGCGACTTCACACAGCAGTTGCCCGGTCACCGGCGTCAGATTCTGGTAATACTCGCCGTCTACCGGTGCGACCCAGTCTCCGCCGATAAAGTTGTCGTAGCGGGCTTTTAATTTCAGAGGAAAACCATACTCGCCGGGCTGAATACGCGTTGAAGGGGGATTATTGGTCATGACCGTCTCCTTACTGTAGGGGTACTACAAAGGTTAGACGGGACTGGCGAAATCTTCGCCAGCCTTTTACTGCTTTACGACTGCGGTCACGATATAGACAAGCGGATGTTTAAGCCGTTTCACCTTACCGCACAGTGTAGGCCCGATAAGCACAGCGCCATCGGGCATGACGCCGGAATGACACGATGCGTATATCCGGCAATCACTCAATTACATCGCCGCGTGGTAAATCGCCATGATCTCGTCGTGGGTCGCCTGAATAGGGTTGGTCAGGCCACAGGCGTCTTTCAGTGCATTGGTCGCCAGCACCGAAATATCTTCTTCTTTCACATTCAGGTCGCGCAGACCCGCCGGAATGTTGACCTGCTGCGCCAGCTGACGGATAGCGTCAATGCACGCTTTCGCACCGTCGGCTTCACTCATCCCGGTTACATTAGCGCCCATCGCAGCCGCACAGTCGCGCAGACGGCCTGCCGCGACCTGGCTGTTAAATACCTGAACGTGCGGCAACAGCACCGCATTACATACGCCGTGCGGCAGATTGTAGAAGCCGCCGAGCTGGTGCGCCATCGCGTGGACATAGCCCAGAGAAGCATTGTTAAACGCCATACCAGCCAGGAATTGCGCATAGGCCATCGCTTCGCGCGCCTGCGCGTTGCTGCCCTCTTCCACGGCAATCGCCAGGTTTTCCGCAATCATAGAGATGGCTTTCAGCGCGCACGCATCAGTAATCGGCGTTGCGGCAATAGAAACATAGGCTTCAATGGCGTGGGTTAACGCATCCATGCCGGTCGCGGCGGTCAGCGATTTTGGCATCCCCATCATCAACGAAGAGTCATTCACAGAGAGCAGCGGCGTAACGTGTTTATCCACAATCGCCATCTTAATATGGCGCGCCTCATCGGTAATGATGCAGAAGCGGGTCATTTCTGATGCCGTTCCCGCCGTCGTGTTGATGGCAATCATCGGTAGCTGAGGTTTCGCGGAGCGATCCACACCTTCATAGTCGCGGATGTCGCCGCCGTTCGCCGCCACCAGCGCGATGCCTTTCGCACAGTCATGCGGAGAGCCGCCGCCCAGCGAAATTACGCTATCGCACCCGTGTTCTTTCAGGAGTTTCAGCCCGGCAGCCACGTTTTCGGTGGTCGGGTTCGGCTGCGTGCCATCATAAATAACGCTGAAAATATCGCGTTCCTGCAACGCCTTCTGAATATCTCCAGCCATGCCTAATGTTGCCAACATGCTATCCGTGACAATTAATGTACGGCGAAAACCATATTCCGCCATAGTATTCATTGCTTCTTTTAATGCACCAGCGCCGATTACATTCACGGAAGGAATAAAAAATGTTGAAGCAGCCATTGTACCATCCTTAATTACTGAAATAAGGCTGGCAGCATACGGATGAACCTGTCGTGAAAATATGATCGCTGTTGTTATTTTCCCATTATAAAATATAAAAAAGCACATTAGGTTCATCGCCTGCTGTGCTTTATATAATTCAAGAAAATGATTGTATTAATTCATTTTCTATTTTAATAATTCGTATCATTCTTTTGCCGGAAATAATAACGCATCGCGTAATAAATGATCGTTTCCGCGACGGCGCGTGAATCCTGTCCGGTCAAAATACTCCAGAATCTGAATGGCGAGTTTTCGTCCAACATTCAGCCGATCGCGAAAATCAGCGGCGCAGGTCGAGCCTCTCTCCTGATCCAGTTCGCGGATCAGGTTCGCAAAAGCGACAATCCGATCGTTACGGTAATAACGATCTTTCACGATCGCGGTAATCATGCCCTGCTGTGCCGCCTGTCGCAGCACCTGCCGCATAACCTGCTCGTCCACGCCCTTTTCTTTCGCCAGATCGCGCACCCACCAGGGGTCGTCGCCAAACAGCGGCTCAATGTTTTGCCAGACGGCCTGCTGCTCGTCGCTGAAACCGGCTTTGTGATCCGGTAAATGCAACCAGCCGTGGTGGCTGTGAATCACGCCGCTTTCACGCATACGGTCGATGAGCAGCAGCACCAGCGCTTCGTCTTCCATCGGGAGCGCCATGCGCCGCAAACGCTCGCGCCCTGGGCCGGGTTCATCGCGATGATGTTCGTGGTACATCGCGAGCGTATCCAGAATCTTACGCTGCCAGCGCGCGGCGACAGGGGCATTCAACAGGCTGTAACCCGCCTGAATAAAACCATGCTGTTCAATAAGCTGGCGCATACCGTCGCCGTTGAGCTGCCGTGCCCACACGAAATCAGGAATATTCACCGCGCCGCGTTCGAGATGCGTCGCCAGCGCGGCGCTGTCATCCCTGGCGTTTTCCAGCGCCGACAGCCATTGCAGATATTCCGGTTTACGTTTACCACGACGCGGCGAGTTGAGCGTCACCACGCGTGCGCCAGCAAGCGTGGTTCGGGCAGAAATATCGCGTAATACCAGCCGATCGTTATCGGCAAGCCATAGCGGCGTATCGAACACCAGTTCCGCCAGCGTGCCCTCCAGCAGGGAAATACGTCCGGTGACATGGCTGGCGGCGTGGTGAATATGCAGCGGTTGCCATTGCACGAGCGGCGCAGCATGTTCTAACGAAACGATGACGCGTGAAAAGGCATCCGGCGGTACGTCAGAGAGAAGCCAGTCGCCACGGTTAAGCTGCTCTTTTTCCGCATCGCCCGCGATATTCAGCGCAATACGCTGTCCGGCATGAGCGTGTTCAGTCGCCTGATTCTGCGCATGCAGGCTGCGCACGCGCATTGGCTTATTCACACCGGTCAGCCACAGCGTATCGCCAACGTTCACTTCGCCGCTGAGCGCCGTACCGGTCACCACCAGCCCTGCGCCTTTCACCGTAAACGCGCGATCGATCGCCAGGCGAAAGCTCTGATGGCCGGGATGCGCGCGGCCCGTCAACTGCCGTAAATGCTCGCGCAATGCCTCAATACCGCGCCCTTCATTTGCGGCGGTGACAAACAGCGTCGCGTCGGCAAACCCGTAATGGCCCAGCGTCGCCAGAATCTCTTCCCGCACCTCTTCGATTCGCGCGTCGTCCACGCGGTCGGCTTTGGTCAGCGCAACCGTAAGCTGCGGATTGCCCGTCAGTTGTAAAATTTGCAGATGCTCGCGGGTCTGCGCCATCACGCCGTCATCGCAGGCGACAACCAGCAGCGCATGATCGATACCGCCCACGCCCGCCAGCATGTTGGAGAGAAACTTTTCATGACCGGGAACGTCGATAAATCCCAGCACGCGGCCATCCGGCTGCGGCCAGTAGGCATACCCCAGATCGATGGTCATACCGCGTTTTTTTTCTTCCGGCAGACGATCGGCATTCACGCCGGTAATCGCCTGTAATAGCGTTGTTTTTCCGTGGTCAACGTGTCCGGCTGTTGCAATAATCATTTCAACATCATCTCCATAAACCGGGTCTCGTCTTCAAGGCAACGGATATCCAGCCACAGGCGACCATCGTAAATTCGGCCAATGATCGGGACCGGCAGCGCGCGCCAGCGGGCCGCCAGCGCCTCAAGACGGCTTCCGCGCCCGTCATGCGGCGTAAAGGTCAGTGCCGCGCTGGGCAGCCGATCAACCGGCAGCGAACCGCTGCCGATCTGCGACAGGCAAGGCATCACGTTTACCGCGAACTCCGCGCTAAAGCGTGCGGCAAGCGCCGCCTGTAGCCGCTGCGCCTGCGCCTGAATCGCCGCTTCACTGCGGGTTAACAGCCGCAGCGTCGGCAGTTTCTCCGCCAGCGCTTCCGGGTGCAGATAAAGTCGCAGGGTTGCCTCCAGCGCCGCCAGCGTCATTTTGTCGGCACGCAGGGCCCGCTTCAGCGGGTGGCTTTGCAGTTGCGCAATCATCTCTTTCTTGCCGACAATGATCCCGGCCTGCGGCCCGCCCAGCAGCTTGTCGCCAGAGAAGCTGACCAGGCTGACGCCTGCGGCAATCAGCTGCTGCGGCATCGGTTCTTTCGGCAAGCCGTACTGACTGAGATCCACCAGCGAACCGCTGCCCAGATCCGCCACCACCGGGATATCCAGCTCCAGCCCAATAGCGGCCAGCTCTGTCTCATCCACCGCTTTGGTGAAGCCTTCAATACTGTAATTACTGGTATGCACTTTCATCAACAGGCCGGTGTTTTCATTCACCGCCTGACGATAATCTTTCGCGTGAGTCCGGTTGGTGGTGCCTACCTCATGCAGCGTACAGCCCGCCTGACGCATCACATCAGGAATACGAAACGCGCCGCCAATCTCCACCAGTTCGCCACGCGATACCACCACCTCTTTACCGTTCGCCGTCGCCGCCAGCATCAGCAACACGGCCGCCGCGTTGTTGTTCACAATACAGGCGTCTTCCGCCCCGGTAATGCGACATAACAGATCCGCCAGCGCCCGATCGCGGTGCCCGCGCCCGGCGCCATCCAGATCATATTCCAGTGTGACCGGAGCGCGCATTGCCTGCGCCACCGCGTCAATCGCCTCTTCCGCCTGCTGCGCACGCCCCAGATTGGTGTGCAGCACCGTTCCCGTCAGGTTAATCACCGGACGCAGCGCGCTTTGCGCCTCTTTCGCCAGCCGGATATTCACCTCTTGCGCCCAGTTCTCGCACCACGCGGGCAGCGCCTGCGTATCGCGAATCGCTTCCCTTGCTTCATCCAACATCTGGCGAAGCAGATCCACCACCCTGGTGTGCCCGTGGGTGTCACGTAAAGAGAGAAAAGTGCTGTCACGCAGTAAGCGATCGATAGCAGGAAGCTGGCTGTAGAGTGAACGCGTTTCGGTTGTCATGAAAAAGGCCTGGCTGTTGGTGGCCCCCTCCGGTGCGGAGAGGGATATCGACATGAGGGGGATTGTACCGTGAGTTTGCTCAGGCGGACATAATACGCATCAAGCCTTTGGCGGTTCCGTGCGGGCAAAGCTTTCGCGTTGAAAGAGCGTTTCCACCAGTTTGACTAAGTGCGGTCTGTCCACACACCAGCCCGGCGCCACGCGGCGGAAATTGAGATAGCCCACGGCGCAGGCAATGGCGATGGTTGCCAGATTCACGGTATCGGTCTTAATCGTCCCGTCCACCAGATAGCCTTCCAGCGCGTCCAGGCTACGGTTGATTTTCTCGCGCTGGCGCAACAGTTCCGTTTCAGACTGCTGCGTCGCCGGGCGCGCCTGTTCACGCACGGAAACCAGACCGGCATCCATAATGCCGTCCGCCAGCGCTTCAATCTGCCGTACTTTCAGTGAGGCCAGCGGTTCACGCGGAATCATCACCGGAGCAATATCCAGTAACTCAATATATTCGGCGATTATCGGGGAATCGAACCAGCACTCTCCCTTATCCGTCACCAGCGCGGGGACTTTGCCAAGCGGGTTGTACTGCGCCACGCCGTTTTCCGCGTTGTAGGGAAGTTCATTCACAAATTCGAAAGTGATGCCCTTTTCCAGCAATAAAACCGAAATCTTTCGCACAAAAGGGCTGGTATAGCTGCCGATGAGTTTCATGCCGTGTCCTTTTTGCCAACAAAAAATAAAGTGGTATCAATAAATCTTGCCTTAGTTTTGCCGGATGGCGGCGCAAGCGCCTTATCCGGTCTACACATTGCAGACATTGTTCCTGTCGGTCTGATAAGCATAGCGCCATCAGGCATTTTTACTAAAAAGCAGGTGACGACCCGCTTAATGATCCAAATAAAGATAGTGCATCCAGCTGGTCATGCGCAGTAGCACCTTACGCATCACGGAGACATGGGCGAAGTGATCGGAGTAAACCGCAACCTGGGCGTAAATACCATCAGGCAGGGCATCCACATCGCTATTCGGCTCCAGCTCAATCAACGCAAGCACGCCGTCCATCCCCGGCGTTACGCTTAAGGACTGTAATGTTCCCTGCGCCTGGTAAGAACCGCCGGGCACAACCGGTAAAATACTCAACAACTTGCCCTGGAATACCTGGCCGGGCAGCGCATTGAATACCACTTCTGCCTCATCTCCCGCCTCAAGACGTAATAATGAGTTCTGCCGGAACTGGGCGACAATTTGCCGTTTTTGTTCGGGAATAAAAACCATTACCGGGCGCAACGGCAGCGCGGCGGCATAGCTACCGGGCCGGATAAGCACCTGGGTCACATAGCCATTGCTCGGCGCGCGAATAACCGTCTGTTCAAGATTGTATTTCGCCTCGGCCAGCTGCGCCCGCAGGCTGACGATTTGCGACTGCTCGCCATCGACCATGCTGTCCAGTTGGCTCTGGATCTGCGTTTGCTCAGCAACAGAACCTTTTACCATCGCATCCTGCGCTAAATAGTTTTGCCGCGCGTTATCGATATCGCTTTCAGAGAACGGATTCACCCTCGCCTGACTGCCTTTCAGATAGCGCTGATAATCCTTATAGAGGCGGTCGCGTTCTGCGGACACCCGCGTGGTATTGGCCTGAGCCTCCGCTAATTGCGCCTTCAGGGTATGTATATTATGCGTGGCCGTGACCAGGTCGGCCTGTAACCTGTCGACCCGCGCCTGATACCGCACGGGATCGATTTTGAATAAAACATCGCCTTTTTTAATCAGCTGATTATTTTTATCCGTTACCTCACTCACAATACCTGTTACCTGCGGCGTAATGGGAATAGAAATAACCGCTTTCTGCGCCGTAAAAGTATAGGGGTGGTTATAGTTCATTAATAATATAAGTCCGCTAACTAAAAATACCCCGCCTAATGCCGCCGTGGAAAGTGTCCATTGGTTCACCGGAATCCTGAATATTTTAAATACCGCCCAGGCTAATGCTACGTAGGTCAAAACAATCAACAGATCCATGATTAGCTCTCCGACGGGGGAATATCAGGGGACTGTACCTCAGCCAGCTTTCGCTCCAGCGCTTCCACACGTTTCGACAAGGCGATAAGTTCCGGGTCAGGCTCCGGCTCAGGCTCCTTTTCCTGCGGTGAAACATGCGCTTGCATGCCCCAGCCCCGTTCGGGCTGATAAAGCGTGGCCCAAATCCACAGAAACGGCCAAATAACATGAAGCGTAAACAGACTGACCCAACCAGCAGTATGAATAGCATCAGCATGGGGGTGGTTTCGTTTTTTAGCGATCAGATAAGGGATGTCATGAATCATGATGATTCCATAAAAAATCACCAGAAAAACAAAGATCAATACTCCTAACGCGAAATAATTTAGAAACATACCTGCTCCGGCTTCACGCTAATAAGAGTGTTAAATGACAGGCGGCGTATTACGATTCCACCGATATTTTGAACATAATTCGAGTCCGCCATTTTCGCCATCAAACCAAAAGATAATTTTGCACGGCGAGAGGTTGCTCAATTACACATCAGAATGAAGCATGAGGCGGAATCTGCTTAAGATCACACCACACAGGTTTCGGATGAAAATATCTTGTGATTCAGATCACAAAAACCTAACAAACCCTCAAATCAAAAATGTGAAACAGTTCACATTTAAATGCTATTTCCACCAGTGATTCCGGGTTTGTTGTTTTTTTACACAGCTGTTTTGTGATCAACATCACATCAATAACCACCATCTACCCTATATTCATGTGACCTAAATCACACAACAAGCCAGCAACTGGACAGTTGAACGATTCAGTGCCAGATTTCGCACTATCTACAGGGTCCGGCTACCTCTGCCGCTACATTAACAAACCTCGGGCTTCGAGCCTGCGCGACAGCAAACATAAGAAGGGGTGTTTTTATGTCATCCGATATTAAGATCAAAGTGCAAAGCTTTGGTCGTTTCCTCAGCAATATGGTGATGCCAAATATCGGCGCGTTTATCGCGTGGGGTATTATCACCGCATTATTTATTCCAACAGGGTGGTTGCCTAACGAAACGCTGGCAAAGCTCGTTGGTCCGATGATCACCTACCTCCTGCCGCTGCTGATCGGTTATACCGGTGGTAAGCTGGTAGGCGGCGAGCGCGGCGGCGTGGTCGGTGCTATCACCACGATGGGCGTTATCGTCGGTGCGGACATGCCGATGTTCCTCGGCTCAATGATCGCAGGCCCGCTGGGCGGCTACTGCATCAAGAAATTCGATAGCTGGGTAGACGGTAAGATCAAATCCGGTTTCGAAATGCTGGTGAATAACTTCTCCGCTGGCATCATCGGGATGATCCTCGCGATTCTGGCGTTCCTCGGCATTGGCCCGGCGGTTGAAGTCCTGTCCAAACTGCTGGCAGCCGGCGTTAACTTCATGGTTGTCCATGATATGCTGCCGCTGGCGTCTATCTTCGTTGAACCGGCGAAAATCCTGTTCCTCAACAACGCGATCAACCACGGTATCTTCTCGCCGCTGGGTATTCAGCAGTCCCATGAGCTGGGTAAATCCATCTTCTTCCTGATCGAAGCTAACCCAGGCCCGGGTATGGGCATCCTGATGGCGTACATGTTCTTCGGTCGCGGCAGCGCAAAACAGTCTGCTGGCGGTGCGGCAATCATCCACTTCCTGGGCGGTATCCACGAAATTTACTTCCCGTACGTGCTGATGAACCCGCGTCTGATCCTGGCCGTTATCCTCGGCGGTATGACTGGCGTGTTTACGCTGACCATCCTGAACGGCGGTCTGGTTTCTCCGGCGTCTCCGGGTTCTATCCTGGCGGTACTGGCGATGACGCCAAAAGGCGCCTACTTCGCTAACATCACGGCGATTATCGCTGCTATGGCGGTCTCCTTCATCATTGCCTCCATTCTGCTGAAAACCAGCAAAGTGAAAGAAGATGATGATATCGACGCGGCAACCCGTCGCGTGCAGGACATGAAAGCGGAATCTAAAGGCGCATCCGCGCTGTCCGCTGGCGATGTGACCAACGACCTGAGCCATGTACGTAAAATCATCGTTGCCTGTGATGCCGGTATGGGTTCCAGCGCAATGGGTGCGGGCGTACTGCGTAAAAAAGTTCAGGATGCGGGTCTGAGTCAGATTTCCGTCACCAACAGCGCGATCAACAACCTGCCGCCGGATGTCGACCTGGTCATCACTCACCGTGACCTGACCGAGCGCGCCATGCGCCAGGTTCCGCAAGCGCAGCACATTTCGCTGACCAACTTCCTGGATAGCGGGCTGTACACCAGCCTGACCGAACGTCTGGTTGCCGCACAGCGCCACAACACCAACGAAGAGAAAGTACGCGATCATCTGAAAGACAGCTTTGATGAAGGGGATAACAACCTGTTCAAGCTGGGCGCAGAAAACATCTTCCTGGGTCGTAAAGCCGCCACTAAAGAAGAAGCCATTCGCTTTGCGGGCGAGCAACTGGTGAAAGGCGGTTATGTTGAGCCAGAATACATCGACGCCATGCTGGAACGTGAAAAACTGACCCCGACTTATCTGGGTGAGTCTATCGCCGTACCGCACGGCACCGTGGAAGCCAAAGACCGTGTGCTGAAAACCGGTGTGGTGTTCTGCCAGTACCCGGAAGGCGTTCGCTTCGGTGAAGAAGAAGACGATATCGCCCGCCTGGTCATTGGTATCGCGGCGCGTAACAACGAGCACATCCAGGTCATCACCAGCCTGACTAACGCGCTGGATGATGAGTCCGTGATCGAGCGTCTGGCGCATACCACCAGCGTGGATGAAGTGCTGGAACTGCTGGCCGGTCGTAAGTAAGTCCGTTGCCCGGTGGCGCTCGCGCTTACCGGGCATGCGATGTGCAGTTCCCGTAGGCCGGATAAGGCGTTTACGCCGCCATCCGGCATCATGTCCGGTGGCGCTGCTACCGGGCCTGCGGTGTACGGTTTCCTCTCCCGCAAGGGAGAGGGTTTGGGTGAGGGGGGAAGCCATGCGGTCCCTCACCCCAGCCCTCTCGGGTAAAAACATTAATGAAGGTTAACACTATGAAAGCATTACATTTTGGCGCAGGTAATATCGGTCGTGGATTTATCGGCAAACTGCTGGCTGACGCGGGGATACAACTGACGTTCGCGGATGTAAACCAGGTCGTGCTCGACGCCCTGAATGCCCGTCATAGCTATCAGGTTCATGTGGTGGGTGAAAATGAGCAGGTTGATACGGTTTCCGGCGTTAATGCCGTGAGCAGCATCAGCGATGACGTGGTTGAGCTGATTGCGCAGGTCGATTTGGTCACCACCGCCGTTGGGCCGGTGGTACTGGAACGCATTGCTCCGGCCATCGCCAAAGGCCTGGTTAAACGTAAAACGCAGGGGATTGAAGCGCCGCTTAACATCATTGCCTGCGAAAACATGGTGCGCGGCACCACGCAATTGAAAGGTCATGTGATGAACGCCCTGGCGGATGAAGACAAAGCCTGGGTTGAACAACATGTCGGTTTTGTCGATTCCGCCGTCGACCGTATCGTGCCGCCTTCCGCCTCCGCCACGAACGACCCGCTGGAAGTCACCGTGGAAACCTTCAGCGAGTGGATTGTCGATAAAACGCAGTTCAAAGGCGCGCTGCCAGATATTCCAGGTATGGAATTAACCGATAACCTGATGGCATTTGTCGAACGTAAACTCTTCACGCTGAACACCGGGCATGCTATAACCGCGTACCTCGGAAAATTAACCGGTCATCAGACCATCCGTGACGCGATTCTCGATGAGAAAATCCGCGCTGTGGTAAAAGGGGCGATGGAAGAGAGCGGCGCGGTGCTGATCAAACGCTACGGTTTTGATGCCGACAAACATGCGGCATACATTCAGAAAATCCTCGGTCGTTTTGAAAACCCGTATCTGAAAGATGACGTTGAGCGCGTTGGCCGCCAGCCGCTGCGTAAACTGAGTGCGGGCGACCGTCTGATCAAACCGCTGCTGGGCACGCTGGAATACGGCCTGCCGCACGTTAACCTGGTCAACGGTATCGCTGCCGCGATGCACTTTACCAGCGAAGACGATCCGCAGGCCCAGGAACTGGCTGCGCTGATCGCAGAGAAAGGGCCGCAGGAAGCGCTGGCGCAAATTTCCGGGCTGGATGTAAACAGCGAAGTGGTAGCGGAGGCGGTTAACGCATACAACGCGACCAAATGAGGCAAAATACGGCGCAGGTCATCCTGCGCCCGAATGACAGATTGTCAGATATGCAGGCAATAATGGAACAAACCCAGGCCTTTGAAAACCGCGTGCTTGAGCGTCTGAATGCTGGCAAAACCGTACGAAGTTTCCTCATCACCGCCGTAGAGTTACTCACCGAGGCGGTGAATATTCTGGTACTTCAGGTGTTTCGCAAAGACGATTATGCGGTGAAATACGCAGTGGAACCGTTGCTCGACGGCGATGGACCGCTGGGCGATCTCTCGGTACGTCTGAAACTGATCTACGGTCTGGGAGTACTCAGTCGCCCTGAATACGAAGATGCGGAACTGCTGATGGCGCTGCGTGAAGAACTGAATCACGACGGTAATGAATATGCGTTCACCGACGACGAAATTCTCGGGCCGTTTGGCGAACTACACTGCGTGACGGCGTTACCGCCGCCGCCGCATTTTGAGACCTCTGACCCGGGTTTATACGCCATGCAAATTCAGCGCTACCAGCAAGCGGTACGCTCAACGATGGTGCTTTCCCTGACCGAGCTGATTTCTAAAATCAGCTTAAAAAAAGCCTTTCAAAAATAGACCGTCAACCACTTACTGTTTTTCTTCCGGCTGCGGCTGATAGAGCTGGCGATAATATTCCAGACGTTGCAGGTACATCTGCGCATTTGCCTTCGGCACCTCATCAGGAACCATATCGCGCGGCGGCGTTTTATTCAGATACTCCCGAAATGCCTGACTCGAAGCCATAAAATCTACAGCCTTATCAATAAGAAGCGGAACGTTGTCACCTATTTTAACCATGATGATATCTCCATGTATTCTCCGCGTCGGGGAATGCGCGGCCGCTAATTTTAGTTTAGGCTCAGACAGGGTTTTCTATTGAGGAAAACGTGCTTAATCGCAAACCACCATACAGAAACCGTTAACATCACGTTTTGTTTATTAAATAAGTATTAAATCAAGACGTTACACAATCAATTAGCATTATAATACTTGCCTTATTTGATTATTTTTATCCCATTAGTTGTGAATAATCCCGCTCTGCGCGCATACTATAGAAAATTCATCCTGGTTCCATCAGAAGCTATCCCATGAAAGAAGTCGAAAAAAACGAAATTAAACGTCTGAGCGATCGCCTGGACGCCATCCGCCACCAGCAGGCCTCGCTATCCCTTGTCGATGCCGCTGACAAATATGCCGAGCTGGAAAAAGAGAAAGCCACGCTGGAAGCCGAGATCGTGCGCCTGCGTGACGTTCACAGCCAGAAGCTGAGTAAAGAAGCGCAAAAGCTGATGAACCTGCCGTTTCGCCGCGCGATTACCAAAAAAGAACAGGCCGATATGGGCAAGCTGAAGAAAAGCGTGCGCGGTCTGGTTGTCGTCCACCCAATGACGGCGTTAGGCCGTGAAATGGGCCTGAAAGAGATGACCGGTTTCGCAAAAACCGAGTTTTAACCTTCTGCCGGGTACGCGCACGCTTGCCCGGCCCGCCCTTTCCCTCCCCTCCCCTCCCCCCAATTGGCCCAACCAATTATCCCTTAATCCGATCACTGGTTCACAGTTCATTAAAATTCACCTACACTAGCGTTGCCAATAAGCAACATTTGATTAACCATTCATTGTCATTACCCCTACATCCCAATATTGGCAGGGCCACTTTTACACATAATGTGACAAAGAGATGAGCAAAAGACTCATTGCATTATGCGTGTGACCCTCAGGAGACCTGCAATGAATCTCTGGCAACAAAACTACGATCCGGCCGGTAACATCTGGATTTCCAGCCTGATCGCATCGCTTCCGATCCTGTTCTTTTTCTTCGCGCTGATTAAGCTCAAGCTGAAAGGCTACATCGCCGCCTCCTGGACGGTCGCAATCGCGCTGGCTGTCGCGCTGCTGTTTTACAAAATGCCGGTGGATAACGCTCTGGCTGCGGTGGTGTATGGCTTCTTCTATGGTCTGTGGCCGATTGCCTGGATCATTATCGCCGCTGTCTTTGTCTATAAAATCTCTGTCAGAACCGGGCAATTCGACATCATCCGGTCATCAATATTGTCGATTACCCCTGACCAGCGTCTGCAAATGCTGATCGTCGGCTTTTCCTTCGGGGCATTCCTTGAAGGGGCAGCGGGCTTTGGCGCGCCAGTGGCGATTACTGCGGCTCTGCTAGTCGGCCTGGGCTTTAATCCGCTGTATGCGGCGGGTTTGTGCCTGATCGTCAACACCGCGCCGGTCGCGTTTGGCGCGATGGGGATTCCGATTCTGGTGGCCGGTCAGGTCACCGGGCTGGACAGCTTTGAGATCGGCCAGATGGTCGGCCGTCAACTGCCGTTCCTGACCATTATCGTACTGTTCTGGATCATGGCGATTATGGACGGCTGGCGCGGCGTGAAAGAGACCTGGCCTGCGGTGATGGTGGCGGGTGGTTCATTTGCTATCGCCCAGTACCTCAGCTCTAACTTTATCGGCCCGGAACTGCCGGACATCATCTCGTCGCTGGTCTCGCTGGTCTGTCTGACGCTGTTCCTGAAACGCTGGCAGCCGGTACGTATTTTCCGCTTTGGCGATATGGGCGCTTCACAGGTCGATCAGACGCTGGACCGCACCCATTACACGGTTGGTCAAATCGTTCGCGCATGGTCGCCGTTCCTGTTCCTGACTGCAACCGTTACCCTCTGGAGCGTTCCGCCGTTTAAAGCAATGTTTGCCCCAGGCGGCGCGCTGTACGACTGGGTGATTAATATTCCGGTTCCGCATCTTGATAAGCTGGTTGCCCGTATGCCGCCAGTGGTGCATGAAGCAACCGCCTACGCTGCGGTCTATAAGTTCGACTGGTTCTCCGCTACCGGTACGGCCATTCTGTTCGCTGCGCTGCTGTCCGTCGTCTGGCTGAAAATGAAACCGTCTGCCGCAATCCAGACATTTGGCAGCACGCTGAAAGAGTTAGCGCTGCCGATCTACTCCATCGGGATGGTGCTGGCATTCGCGTTTATCTCTAACTACTCCGGGCTCTCCTCTACGCTGGCGTTAGCGCTGGCGCATACGGGCAGCGCCTTTACCTTCTTCTCGCCGTTCCTTGGCTGGCTGGGCGTATTCCTGACGGGGTCTGATACCTCATCAAACGCGCTGTTTGCCGCCCTGCAGGCGACGGCCGCCCAGCAAATCGGCGTCTCTGACGTGCTGATGGTGGCGGCGAATACCACCGGCGGCGTAACCGGTAAGATGATCTCTCCGCAGTCTATCGCCATTGCCTGTGCGGCAGTGGGTCTGGTAGGGAAAGAGTCCGACCTGTTCCGCTTTACCGTTAAACACAGCCTGATTTTCACCTGCATGGTGGGTGTGATTACCACACTTCAGGCCTATGTCTTAACCTGGATGATTCCGTGATTGTGATGCCAAAACGCCTGTCAGACGAGGTTGCCTCTCGTGTGCGGGCGCTGATTGAAGAACAACAGCTGGAGGCGGGCATGAAGTTGCCCGCTGAGCGCCAGCTGGCCGTACAACTGGGCGTGTCGCGCAATTCTCTGCGCGAGGCGCTGGCGAAACTGGTCAGTGAAGGCGTGCTGATCAGCCGCCGGGGCGGTGGAACGTTCGTTCGCTGGCAGCATGAAACCTGGTCCGAACAGAATATCGTTCAGCCGTTGAAAACGCTGATGGCGGACGACCCGGACTACAGCTTCGACATTCTGGAAGCCCGCCACGCCATTGAAGCCAGCACCGCCTGGCACGCTGCGATGCGCGCCACGCCCGCTGATAAAGAGAAAATTAAGCTCTGCTTTGACGCCACGCTCAGTGAGGACCCGGACCTCGCCTCCCAGGCGGATGTTCGCTTCCATCTCGCGATTGCGGAGGCCTCGCACAACGTCGTGCTGTTGCAGACCATGCGCGGCTTCTTTGATGTCCTGCAATCATCCGTGAAGCAGAGCCGCCAGCGTATGTATCTCGTTCCGCCGGTGTTTTCAAAACTGACGGAACAACATCAGGCGGTGATGGACGCCATTCTGGCCGGTGATGCCGACGGCGCACGTAAAGCCATGATGGCGCACCTCAGTTTCGTCCACACCACCATTAAACGATTTGATGAAGACCAGGCCCGCCAGGCGCGTATTACCCGCCTGCCCGGTGACCATAATGAGATTTCCAGGGAGAACAAAGCATGATCATTTCAGCAGCCAGCGATTATCGCGCCGCAGCCCAACGCATTCTGCCCCCTTTCTTGTTCCACTACATCGACGGCGGCGCCTATGCGGAATATACCCTGCGTCGTAACGTGGAAGACTTGTCAGAGGTGGCGCTCCGCCAGCGCGTGCTGAAGAATATGTCCGACCTGAGCCTGGAAACCACCCTGTTTAACGAAAAGCTGTCGATGCCGGTTGCACTGGCTCCGGTTGGCCTGTGCGGAATGTATGCGCGTCGCGGTGAAGTTCAGGCCGCCGCCGCCGCCGATGCGAAAGGGATTCCGTTTACCCTCTCCACCGTTTCTGTCTGCCCCATCGAGGAAGTCGCGCCGACGATTAAACGCCCGATGTGGTTCCAGCTGTACGTCCTGCGCGATCGCGGTTTTATGCGTAACGCGCTGGAGCGCGCCAAAGCGGCGGGCTGCTCCACGCTGGTCTTTACCGTCGATATGCCAACGCCTGGCGCGCGTTACCGTGACGCCCACTCCGGGATGAGCGGGCCGAATGCCGCCCTGCGCCGCTACTGGCAGGCTGCAACCCATCCGCAATGGGCCTGGGATGTCGGCCTGAACGGTCGTCCGCACGATCTTGGCAATATCTCCGCCTACCTTGGCAAACCGACCGGGCTGGAAGATTACATCGGCTGGCTGGCGAACAACTTCGATCCGTCGATTTCCTGGAAAGACCTGGAGTGGATCCGTGAATTCTGGGACGGCCCAATGGTGATCAAAGGGATCCTCGATCCCGAAGACGCCCGCGACGCGGTACGCTTTGGCGCTGATGGCATCGTGGTCTCTAACCACGGCGGCCGCCAGCTCGACGGCGTACTCTCCTCCGCCCGCGCCCTGCCCGCCATTGCCGACGCGGTGAAAGGCGATATCGCCATTCTGGCGGACAGCGGAATTCGTAATGGTCTGGACGTGGTACGCATGATTGCGCTTGGGGCCGATAGCGTACTGCTTGGCCGTGCGTATCTGTACGCGCTGGCGACGGCGGGTCAGGCTGGCGTGGCGAACCTGCTGGATCTGATCGAAAAAGAGATGAAGGTCGCCATGACGCTGACCGGCGCAAAATCAATCAGCGAGATCAGCCGTGATTCACTGGTGCAGGAACTCGGTAAGAGCTTACCTGCCGCACTGGCACCGCTGACGCAGGGTGATGCGGCGTAGGCTGGATAAGGCGTCAGCCGCCATCCGGCAATGTAATGTGCATCGGGGATGCCTGATGGCGCTACGCTTATCAGGCCTACTACAGGGTGAGGGTGAACGTATTTTCTGCTATTCTGCCCCCCGCACTTAAGGGGGCAGTTAAGCATGTTGAATATCGTATTATTCGAACCAGAAATCCCACCAAACACCGGCAATATTATTCGTCTTTGCGCCAATACCGGTTTTCGTCTGCATATTATCGAGCCGATGGGCTTCACATGGGATGATAAACGTCTGCGCCGCGCGGGGCTGGACTATCACGAGTTTGCCGCCGTACAGCGCCATCACGATTACACCGCCTTTGTCGCCGCCGAAAACCCACAGCGTCTGTTTGCTCTGACCACCAAAGGCACCCCTGCCCATAGCGCGGTGAGCTATCAGGATGGGGACTACCTGATGTTTGGCCCGGAAACGCGCGGTTTACCGGCGACCATTCTCGACGCGCTGCCCGCAGAACAAAAAATTCGTATTCCAATGATGCCGGACAGCCGCAGCATGAACCTGTCGAACGCGGTGTCGGTCGTGGTGTATGAGGCATGGCGCCAGTTGGGGTATCCTGGCGCGGTATTGCGTCGTTGATTTTTGTCGGATGGCGGCTGACGCCTTATCCGACCTACGGATCTGGTAGGCCCGGTAAGCACAGCGCTACCGGGCATAAAGTCAGATGCCGTCGCCGTATTCGAACGTATGGTGAATCCCGTTAAAATGCTGATCCATATCCATTGACGGCTTATCGCTGTCGGGCTTGCCGACAATCCGCGCCGGAACGCCCGCTGCGGTGGTGTGTGGCGGTACAGGCTGCAAGACCACGGAGCCCGCGCCAATCTTCGCGCCGCGCCCCACTTCGATATTGCCAAGGATCTTCGCCCCGGCGCCAATCATCACGCCTTCACGAATTTTGGGATGACGATCGCCGCTGGTTTTCCCGGTCCCGCCAAGCGTGACCGATTGCAGGATCGAGACATCATTTTCGATTACCGCCGTTTCACCGACCACAATCCCCGTCGCGTGATCGAGCATAATGCCGCGTCCAATTTTCGCCGCCGGGTGAATATCGACCTGGAAGGTGACAGAAACCTGATTTTGCAGGAATATCGCCAGCGCGCGGCGGCCTTCATTCCATAACCAGTGGCCGATACGGTAGGCCTGGAGAGCATGGAAGCCTTTCAGATACAGAAGCGGCGTCGAGTATTTGTCTACCGCCGGGTCGCGGGTGCGTACCGCCTGAATATCACAGGCAGCAGAGGCGATCATTTCCGGGTCGGCGGCGTAGGCCTCTTCCACCACTTCACGGATGGCGATGGCAGGCATAATCGGAGACGCGAGTTTGTTCGCCAGCATATAGCTCAGCGCACTGCCCAGGTTTTCATGCTTGAGTAGCGTCGCGTGGTAGAAACTGGCCAGCATCGGCTCACAGTCCGCCAGAGCCCGGGCTTCGGCTTTAATATTGTTCCAGACGATATCCAGTTCTTCACATGACATTGCTGACTCCAGGTATCAGGCTAACGACCGGCCCGTTCTTCGCGGGCCGGGTCATTTAATAAAACAGATCCTTACGGCTAGTGGCGACTACGCTCGTCCTTGCGTGCACGACCTAATAACGTCAATGCTGCCTCGCGCGCGTTTTTTCCGCAATACAATACTTGATAAATTTCCTCGGTTATTGGCATTTCGACACCAAAACGGTGCGCCAACTCACGAACTTCTTTTGTATTACGGTAGCCTTCAACCACCTGACCAATTTTGTCCTGCGCGCTCTGAACATCCATGCCCTGACCGAGCATCATGCCAAAACGGCGGTTACGCGACTGGTTGTCAGTACAGGTCAGAACCAGGTCGCCCAGACCCGCCATTCCCATAAAGGTGGTCGGATCGGCCCCCAGCGCCGCGCCAAGACGCGACATCTCCGTCAGCCCACGCGTAATCAGCGCGGTACGTGCGTTTGCGCCAAAACCGATGCCGTCAGACATGCCTGCGCCAATCGCAATCACGTTTTTCACCGCACCGCCCAGCTGCACGCCGATGAAATCGGGGTTGCTGTAGACGCGAAAACTCTTACCGCAGTGCAAAAGTTCCTGCAAATCATCCGCGAAGGTTTCGTCCGTCGACGCCAGAGAAATTGCCGTCGGCAAACCCGCCGCCAGTTCTTTAGCGAACGTCGGGCCGGATATCACCGCCAGCGGGATGTCATCGCCCAGCGCTTCACGGGCGACATCCTGCAACAGGCGCCCCGTTTCCGCTTCCAGACCTTTGGTCGCCCAGACCAGGCGCGCATCAGGACGCATCAGCGGTTTAATCTGTCGCAGCACCTCGCCAAAGACATGGCTTGGCACCACCACCAGAATGTTACGGCTGGCCGCCAGCGCGGTGGCTAAGTCGCTTTCAAGGCGTAGCGTATCGGGAAAAGGCACATCAGGGAGGAACGCGACGTTGCAGCGGTCTCGCTCAAGGGTCGCGACATGTTTAGAATCGTGGCCCCACAGGACAACCTGGTGGCCGTTTCTCGCCAGGGTGATGGCAAGAGCGGTGCCGTACGAGCCAGCACCGATCACAGTCATTGAAGCATTACTTTGGTTCATCAGGCATCCTGATGTTCTTCAGTACCTTCGCCAGCCTGCTGCTGTAAATAGTTCATGAACAGCGCATCGAAGTTAACCGGCGCAAGATTCAGTTGCGGGAACGTGCCGCGTGAAACCAGGCTGGTGATGCATTCGCGGGCATACGGGAACAGAATGTTCGGGCAGTATGCACCCAGGCAATGCGCCATCTGAGTTCCTTCAATACCACTGATGGAGAAAATGCCGCCCTGCTGAACTTCGCACAGGAAAGCGGTCTCTTCGCCCAGGGAAGCCGTTACGGTAACACGCAGTACCACTTCGTATACGTCATCTGCCAGTTGAGTAGACGCCGTATCAAGATCAAGTTTAACCTCTGGCTGCCAATCTTTCTGGAAAACATGCGGCGCATTTGGCGCTTCGAAAGACACATCCTTGGTATAGATACGTTGGATCTGGAAAGCCATTTCGGTGTTATTTTGTTCTGACATGTGTAGAAAACCCTTTAGTGTTGTCCTTAAAATACTTGCGGCATGTTTTAACGCAGCAGGGGATCCAGTCCACCACGCGCATCCAACGCATACAAGTCGTCACAGCCGCCAATGTGCTGTGCATCAATAAAAATCTGCGGAACCGTC
Organism: Citrobacter sp. CK199; assembly: GCF_030333285.1. Lineage (NCBI taxonomy): Bacteria > Pseudomonadati > Pseudomonadota > Gammaproteobacteria > Enterobacterales > Enterobacteriaceae > Citrobacter > Citrobacter sp. CK199. The sequence continues at coordinate 303,487 of NZ_JAOWGF010000021.1, forward strand.
GTGCGGCCACTACGCTTGATCATCTCTTCACGTTTTACGGCATCGCCGTCAATCGGAAGTTCCTGGAAACTCACACCCTTACTGCTCAATAGCGCTTTTGCACGATGGCAAAACGGGCAGGTTGCTTTGGTGTAGATCTCGATGTTGGCCATGACTTATCTCCCGTGTTGAGTAACGCGTTATTTCCCGCGCACTAATGGCAGGTTCTCACCGCTCCAGCCCGCAACGCCTTCTTTCAGCACAAAAACTTTCTCAAAGCCCGCTTTGATCAGTGCGTTTGCGGATTCCTGACACTGCATACCGGAACCATCAACCACGATCAGAGGCTTATCTTTGTGCTTTTCAAGCTCGCCAACGTTGTTGGCCTTGATTTCGCTCGGCAGCAGGTTAGTCGCGCCCGCGATATGGCCTTTGCGGAAGTCGTCACGCTGACGTAAATCCACCACAACGGCGTCTTCTTTGTTGATAAGACGCGTCGCTTCGCCGCGAGTAATAACCTTAACTTTAGACATCAGGCCTTTGAAAGTGGTGAACAACACCGCCACCAGTAACGCAATCCAGGCGATACTCAGTATGGGATGGCGGCCAACAAATTGCATAATTTCTTGCATGGGGGGTAACAACTCCCGACTCAGTGATTAAAAAACCAGGAAAGGAGTATACCTGCGCGTTGGCGCAAATACAGCCAGAGCGTGCAATGGATTGCATTTTTGCGGGGCGCTACGGAAAAAAAACGTCGTTCCGCGCCGTCCCCGGCTCGCTCTCTGCCCCATTCTTTGATCTTCTGAGGCTATTTTATCGATTCAGCTGTAGTAAAATTACGCAATTATTTTGTCTATTGAGTGTGAGGTTGTCGCAATGTCGGTTTCTAAAAAACCTATGGTACTGGTGATTCTGGATGGCTATGGCTACCGTGAAGACAGCCAGGATAACGCCATTTTGAATGCCAAAACCCCGGTAATGGATGCTCTGTGGGCAAAACGTCCGCATACCCTGATCGACGCTTCCGGTCTGGAAGTGGGTCTGCCGGACCGTCAGATGGGCAACTCCGAAGTGGGTCACGTTAACCTGGGCGCGGGTCGTATCGTGTATCAGGATCTGACGCGCCTGGATGTTGAAATTAAAGAACGTACCTTCTTCGCTAACCCGGTACTGACGGCTGCGGTCGATCAGGCGAAAAATACCGGTAAAGCCGTGCACATTATGGGTCTGCTGTCTGCGGGCGGCGTGCACAGCCACGAAGACCACATCATGGCGATGGTCGAACTGGCCGCAGAACGCGGCGCAGAGAAAATTTATCTGCACGCCTTCCTTGATGGCCGCGATACCCCGCCACGCAGCGCGGAATCCTCGCTGAAAAAATTCGAAGACAAGTTTGCCGCGCTGGGCAAAGGCCGCGTAGCGTCCATTATTGGTCGTTACTATGCAATGGACCGTGACAACCGCTGGGATCGCGTTGAGCAGGCCTATGACCTGATGACGCTGGCGCAGGGTGAATTCCAGGCCGATACCGCCGTTGCTGGCCTGCAGGCCGCTTACGCGCGCGACGAAAACGACGAATTTGTGAAAGCGACCGTCATTCACGCGGAAGGTCAGGCCGATGCCGCGATGGAAGACGGCGACACGCTGATTTTCATGAACTTCCGTGCTGACCGCGCCCGCGAAATTACCCGTGCGTTCGTTAATGCTGATTTCGACGGCTTCGCCCGTAAGAAAGTGGTTAATCTGAACTTCGTCATGCTGACCGAGTACGCCGCTGATATCAAAACTGCCGTGGCTTACCCACCGGCATCGCTGGCAAACACTTTCGGCGAGTGGATGGCGAAGAACGACAAAACCCAACTGCGCATTTCCGAAACGGAAAAATACGCCCACGTCACCTTCTTCTTCAACGGCGGCGTAGAAGAACCGTTTGCAGGCGAAGAACGCATCCTGATCAACTCGCCTAAAGTGGCGACCTACGATCTACAGCCGGAAATGAGTTCCGCAGAACTGACCGAAAAACTGGTTGCGGCTATCGGGAGCGGCAAGTATGACACCATCATCTGTAACTACCCGAACGGTGATATGGTCGGTCACACTGGCGTGATGGAAGCGGCGGTTAAAGCGGTTGAAGCGCTGGATCACTGCGTTGAGCAGGTTGCTAAAGCGGTTGAGTCCGTTGGCGGCCAACTGCTGATCACCGCAGACCACGGCAACGCCGAGCAGATGCGCGATCCATCCACCGGTCAGGCGCACACCGCGCATACCAACCTGCCGGTTCCGCTGATTTATGTCGGCGCGAAAAGCGTAAAAGCGGTCGAAGGCGGCAAACTTTCTGATATCGCACCGACGATGTTGACGCTGATGGGTATGGAAATCCCGAAAGAGATGACTGGTAAGCCGCTGTTCATCGTGGAATAATCCTTCCCCATGAGGGGAAAGGCGTTTAATTCCATTACACGGGCCGTGAAACCACGCAGGTTTTCAGTCAGGCCCATGATTTACGCCAGCGTGTTGAGCGCTGGCGTATTGTTGTGCGCCTTTTCCGCCCATGCGGATGACCGCGATCAGCTCAAATCCATCCAGGCGGATATCGCCGCCAAAGAGCGTGCCGTACGCCAGCAACAGCAGCAACGCTCCAGTTTGCTCGCACAGCTCAAAACGCAGGAAGAGGCCATCTCCGCCGCCGCGCGTAAACTGCGTGAAACCCAGAATACCCTTGCCCAGTTGAATAAGCAGATCGACGCAATGAACGCATCTATCGCGAAGCTGGAACAACAAAAAGCCATTCAGGAACGCAGCCTTGCCGCGCAGCTGGATGCGGCGTTTCGCCAGGGCGAGCATACGGGGATTCAGCTCATTCTTAGCGGTGAAGAGAGCCAGCGCGGGCAGCGTTTACAGGCCTATTTCGGTTATCTGAACCAGGCGCGCCTGGACACCATTGCCGAACTGAAACAAACGCGTGAAGAGGTGGCGTCTCAGAAAGCGGCGCTGGAAGAGAAACAGAGCCAGCAACAGACGCTGCTGTATGAACAACGCGCCCAACAGGCGAAGCTGGAGCAGGCGCGTAATGAGCGTCAGAAAACGATCGCCGGTCTTGAGTCGTCAATCCAGCAGGGGCAACAGCAGTTAAGTGAATTGCGGGCGAACGAATCCCGCCTGCGCAACAGCATCGCGCGTGCAGAGGCGGCCGCCAAAGCCCGGGCGGAGCGAGAAGCCCGCGAAGCGCAGGCGGTGCGCAATCGTCAACAGGAAGCCACTCGCAAAGGCACAACCTACAAACCAACTGAAAGCGAAAAATCGTTGATGTCCCGTACCGGCGGCCTGGGTTCACCGCGTGGCCAGGCATTCTGGCCCGTTCGCGGCCCAACGCTGCATCGTTATGGCGAACAGCTGCAAGGTGAGCTACGTTGGAAAGGGATGGTTATCGGTGCGTCTGAAGGCACTGAAGTCAAAGCAATCGCGGACGGCAGGGTGATTCTGGCGGACTGGTTGCAGGGTTACGGTCTGGTCGTCGTCGTGGAACACGGTAAAGGCGATATGAGCCTTTACGGGTATAACCAGAGCGCACTGGTCAGCGTTGGCACACAGGTTCGCGCAGGCCAGCCTATTGCGCTTGTAGGCAGCAGCGGCGGTCAGGGCCGACCGTCACTCTATTTCGAAATTCGTCGCCAGGGTCAGGCCGTCAATCCACAGCCGTGGTTGGGAAGATAAGTTTTGCCTCACTTTCGTCGCACAATACTCTCACTCGCCAGCCTGCTGGCATTCGCCTCCCCTGTTTTTGCTGGCAAACTCGCCATCGTAATCGACGATTTTGGTTATCGTCCGCACAATGAAAATCAGGTGCTGGCGATGCCGTCCGCCCTCTCCGTTGCCGTCCTGCCCAATGCCCCACATGCCCGTGAAATGGCAACCAAAGCGCACAACAGCGGGCATGAGGTGCTGATCCATCTGCCGATGGCGCCGCTGAGCAAGCAGCCGCTGGAGAAAGATACGCTGCGCCCGGAGATGAGCAGCGACGAAATTGAACGCATTATTCGCGATGCGGTGAATAAGGTGCCGTATGCCGTGGGTCTCAACAACCACATGGGCAGCGCGATGACCTCCAGCCTGTTCGGCATGCAAAAAGTGATGCAGGCGCTGGAGCGTTATAACCTTTACTTCCTCGACAGCATGACCATTGGCAACAGTCAGGCGATGCGTGCCGCCTCCGGGACGGGCGTGAAGGTGATTAAGCGCAAAGTGTTCCTTGATGATACGCAGAACGAAGCGGATATTCGTCGCCAGTTTAATCGCGCCATTGAGTTAGCCCGTCGCAACGGGTCCGCTATCGCAATTGGGCACCCGCATCCATCAACGGTGCGAGTCCTTCAGCAGATGGTCTATAACCTGCCTGCGGATATTACGCTGGTGCGTCCGAGCAGCCTGCTCGACGAGCCGCAGACAGATACCTCTACGCCAAATCTGACGCCGCCGAAAAACGGTACGCCGGAGGCGCCACGAAATCCGTTCCGCGGCGTGAAGGTGTGTAAATCGAAGAAACCGTTAGAACCTGTCTACGCCAGCCGGTTCTTTAGCGTGTTAAGCGAAAGCATTACGCAGAGCACGATGGTGAACTACTTCCGGCATCAGTGGCAAGGCTGGGGCAAGATCGCTGCCCCCCAGAACGCTAACGCGGATTAATCGCTTTACGGGCAACGCGGTGGTGCGAAGCCGTTTTATCACGCCACCGGTATAACCGACCCGACCACAACAGCGCCTGATAAGCCGCCTTCGCGCTTCGTATGTTAAGCATCATGCGCTTATACATGCCGGAGGCAAATATTTCGGCGATCATCCGCTGGCGAATAAGCGTGTCCTGCTCCTTACGCACCGCATGACACACCCGCAGCGCTTCCCAGGTAATTTGTTGCTTAAATTCAGGATAGACGGGAATGCGATCCGCATAATCACTATTCAGCTTTTCTAATAAACGCGTGATTTTAATGTAGTGTCGCTGGTAATGCAGATTACGCTCACCTTGTCGTTTCAGGCGGCTAACAGACTGATCGTGAAGAAAATATTTATACAACGCCTGTTCGGTATAGCGTACGCGCGTGGCATTGAACATCACTTCCGTGGTCCACAGAATATCCTGATGATGTAATCCTGGAATAAAGCCAATCGCGTGTTTTTCAATAAGGGCGCGCCGATAAACGCCCATCCAGACAACATGCGTCCAGCGGCGTGAAGCCAGCCCCATACGCAGCCAGTCCGGGCCGGTTAATACCCCTGTCGACCGAATGCGATCCGTGGGGATGGATGGCCAGGTATGCCCCGTCTCAAGAATGCACCAGTCTGCATTACACTGCGCCACATCCAGGTCATCCTGTAGCGCCATGGTCATCAGCGTTTCATACATGTTCGGATACACCAAATCATCGGCATCGACAAAAGCAACGTAGTCGCTGGTCGCCGCGGCCAACCCCCGGTTGCGGGCCACGGACGCGCCTGCATTATCCTGATGCAACAGGTGAACATGTGAATAGGTATCGGCAAAATGCCTTGCGATATCAACGGAGTTGTCGGTAGACCCGTCGTTAACAATGATGATCTCCAGCGCATTCCATGTTTGTGCAATCAAAGATTCCATGCATGCCTGGAAGCTATTACCCGCATTGTATAACGGAATAATAACACTCAGTGTACTTGTGCTGCTTTTCATAGAATGGCCCGTCAGTCTTTAATACATTGGCCCTTTCTACCGTGCTTTCATTAAGAAATTATTAAGTCCAGTGGAGATAATGGTTAAGGCGCACAAAACACCCTACAGATGAGAAGCCTCACCATGTATACTACGCATTCGTATTATACGTATTTAGAATACTTATCTTGAGGGAAGTGATGACCATCAGTAAGACACATGAAAAGGGCTATACGGTCTATTACAAAGAGGAAAATAAAGACCTTAAGTCCCTGATGGATAAGTATATGAATAACGAAATCAGTGGCAAACCGCTGAACAGCGGCAACGAATTCCGCAGCGTAGAACTTGTTGAATACCAGTCACGGAAGTTCATCATCAAAAACGATCGCGAAATAGACCCACGATTTGAGAAAAAGATTCAGAATTTTCTCTCCGGGCCTTTTTATTCTCAGCTGATCCAAAAACTGGACAGCCTGGCGCCACAAGTGCGTGCCTGTACCGCCGATCTCTACTGTGTGGCCGAGAAAACACGTTTTCGCCAGTGCTATGATGTGTATACCCTTCATGAATATATTGAAGGGGAGCCATTAAATGATATTAATGAAAGCAATAAAGAAGATATTAAGGCGTGTATTCAGCAACTGCACCGGGCAGGTCTGGCCTCCAATGATATTCATGCCGGAAACTTTATCCGCACACCTTCCGGGGAATTGCGCATCATCGACTTATCCTGCAAAGGAAGTCTGAAAATTTGCCAGGCAAATGATATTTTAGTATTACAAAATAAATACCATATGAATATTGAAGGTCAGGGTCTGGTTTATAAACTTATTCAGCTTAAAGAGAAATTCAGACGCTTATCCCGCAAGATGCGCGGAAAATAAAAACGCCATTTTACGGCCAGGTTCGGGAAAACCTGGCCGCCAGCAGGATGCTGTCAGTCCCAGCTCAGAATCACTTTTCCTGACTGGCCTGAACGCATCGCATCAAAGCCTTTCTGGAACTCATCAATGGAGAAACGGTGGGTGATGATCGGAGACAGATCCAGGCCAGACTGAATCAGCGCCGCCATCTTATACCAGGTTTCAAACATCTCACGACCGTAAATACCTTTAATAAACAGCCCTTTGAAGATCACCTTCGTCCAGTCGATAGACATATCTGAAGGTGGAATCCCCAGCATCGCGATACGACCGCCGTGGTTCATGGTATCCAGCATGGCGCGAAACGCAGGCGGCGCACCGGACATCTCCAGGCCGACATCAAACCCTTCAGTCATGCCCAGATTAGCCATCACGTCGGTCAGGTTCTCTTTCGCAACGTTCACCGTGTGGATGATGCCCATTTTACGCGCCAGTTCCAGACGGTACTCATTCACATCCGTGATCACGACATGACGCGCGCCCACATGTTTCGCTACCGCCGCCGCCATGATGCCGATCGGGCCGGCACCGGAAACCAGCACATCTTCACCGACCAGATCGAACGACAGCGCCGTGTGTACGGCATTGCCGAAGGGGTCGAAGATAGAGGCTAAATCATCGGAGATGTTATCCGGGATCTTAAAGGCGTTAAACGCCGGAAGTACCAGATATTCCGCAAAACAACCGGGACGGTTAACACCGACACCCAGAGTATTGCGGCACAAATGCGTACGGCCACCGCGACAGTTACGACAATGGCCGCAGGTAATATGGCCTTCGCCGGAAACGCGATCGCCAATCCTGAAGCCTTTAACTTCCTGACCGATACCGACCACCTCGCCGACATATTCATGCCCTACCACCATCGGAACCGGGATGGTTTTTTGCGACCATTCATCCCAGTTATAGATGTGAACGTCAGTGCCGCAGATGGCTGTTTTACGGATTTTAATCAGCAGATCGTTATGCCCGACTTCCGGTACCGGAACGTCAGTCATCCAGATGCCCTCTTCCGCTTTCAGTTTGGATAACGCTTTCATCTCACATCCTCAGGCAATAACGCCCAGTTGTTTACCAATACGTGTGAACGCCTCAACCGCACGCGTGATTTGCTCAGGGGTATGCGCCGCAGACATCTGGGTACGAATACGCGCCTGACCTTTCGGAACAACCGGATAGAAGAATCCGGTCACGTAAATCCCCTCTTTTTGCAGTTCGCGGGCAAATTGCTGCGCAACCACCGCATCACCCAGCATCACTGGAATAATAGCGTGATCGGCGCCAGCCAGCGTGAAGCCCGCAGCGGACATTTGCTCACGGAACTGACGCGCATTCGCCCACAGGCGATCGCGCAGTTCGCTCCCCGCCTCAACCATCTCCAGCACTTTAAGGGAGGCCGCCACAATGGCAGGCGCCAGGGAATTCGAGAACAGATACGGACGGGAACGCTGACGCAGCCACTCCACCACCTCTTTACGCGCCGCCGTATAACCGCCAGATGCCCCACCCAGCGCTTTGCCTAACGTACCGGTAATGATGTCCACGCGTCCCATTACGTCACAGTATTCGTGAGAACCGCGACCGTTCTCCCCGACAAAACCGACAGCATGGGAGTCATCAACCATCACCAGCGCGCCGTAAATGTCTGCCAGGTCACAGACGCCTTTCAGGTTAGCGATAACGCCGTCCATCGAGAACACGCCGTCGGTGGCGATCAGCACATGACGAGCGCCAGCTTCACGAGCCTCTTTCAGACGCGCTTCCAGCTCCTGCATATCGTTGTTGGCATAGCGAAAACGCTTCGCTTTACACAGACGAACGCCATCAATAATCGAGGCGTGGTTTAACGCATCCGAGATAATCGCATCTTCTGCGCCCAGCAGGGTTTCGAACAAGCCGCCGTTGGCGTCAAAGCAGGAAGAGTACAGAATAGCGTCTTCCATACCGAGGAAGTCCGCCAGTTTTTGCTCCAGCTGTTTATGGCTGTCCTGAGTGCCGCAGATAAAGCGCACTGAAGCCATGCCAAACCCGTGAGAATCCATTCCCGCTTTTGCTGCCGCAATCAGTTCGGGATGGTTAGCCAGCCCCAGGTAGTTGTTGGCGCAAAAGTTGATGACGTGGCTTCCGTCTGCCACGGTGATGTCCGCCTGCTGCGCAGACGTGATAATGCGCTCTTCTTTAAACAATCCTTCCGCACGGGCGGTTTCCAGATCGTTGGTTAACTGCTTATAAAAATCCCCACGCATTGCGATTCTCCAGACTGGGCAAATTTCAGCACATATTACCCAAAGCTATACATTGATACGAGATGACGCATCATCACTTCTTGAAAATGCAGCATAAATCACGCGTACCCGCACAGCTTATCGGTGAATGGCTGAAGCCTGGGCCGTGTAGTGATATGATAAGAAGTATTCGTGTCTGAGATTGTCTCTGACTCCATAATTCGAAGGTTACAGTTATGATCATCGTTACCGGCGGCGCGGGCTTTATCGGCAGCAACATCGTTAAGTCCCTGAATGATAAAGGCATCACCGATATCCTGGTGGTGGACAACCTGAAAGACGGCACCAAGTTCATCAACCTGGTGGACCTGAATATTGCTGACTATATGGATAAGGAAGACTTCCTGATCCAGATTATGGCCGGAGAAGAGTTCGGCGATATCGAAGCGGTTTTCCACGAAGGCGCCTGCTCTTCCACCACCGAGTGGGACGGCAAGTATATGATGGACAACAACTATCAATACTCCAAAGAGCTGCTGCACTACTGCCTGGAACGTGACATTCCGTTCCTGTATGCCTCCTCTGCGGCAACTTACGGCGGTCGCACCTCTGACTTCATTGAGTCTCGTGAATATGAGAAACCGCTAAACGTTTACGGCTACTCTAAGTTCCTGTTCGACGAGTATGTACGCCAGATCCTGCCTGAAGCCAGCTCGCAGATTGTAGGTTTCCGCTATTTCAACGTTTACGGACCGCGTGAAGGCCATAAAGGCAGCATGGCGAGCGTCGCTTTCCATCTGAATACTCAGCTCAACAACGGTGAAACGCCGAAACTGTTTGAAGGCAGCGAAAACTTCAAACGCGATTTTGTCTACGTCGGCGACGTGGCTGATGTAAACCTGTGGTTCTGGGAAAACGGCGTGTCCGGCATCTTTAACCTGGGCACCGGGCGCGCGGAATCCTTCCAGGCCGTGGCGGATGCCGCGCTGGCTTATCACAAGAAAAGCGACCTTGAGTACATTCCGTTCCCGGAAAAACTGAAAGGCCGTTACCAGGCGTTCACGCAGGCGGATCTGGCCAATCTGCGCGCCGCAGGCTATGACAAACCGTTCAAGACCGTTGCCGAAGGCGTAACGGAGTATATGGCCTGGCTGAATCGCGACGCGTAAGAAGAAACATGAAAATACTGGTGATTGGTCCGTCCTGGGTAGGCGACATGATGATGTCGCAAAGTCTCTATCGCACGCTCAAGGCGCGCTATCCCCAGGCGATAATCGACGTGATGGCGCCCGCGTGGTGCCGCCCGTTATTGTCGCGTATGCCGGAGGTCAACGACGCGATCCCCATGCCGCTTGGCCACGGAGCGCTGGAAATTGGCGAGCGGCGCAAGCTCGGTCATCGTCTGCGTGAAAAGCGCTATGACCGCGCCTATGTTCTGCCGAATTCGTTTAAATCCGCACTCGTTCCTTTCTTTGCCGGCATTCCGCATCGCACCGGCTGGCGCGGCGAGATGCGCTACGGCCTGCTCAACGACGCGCGCGTGTTAAATAAAGAGGCCTGGCCATTAATGGTGGAACGCTATGTGGCGCTGGCCTACGACAAAGGCGTTATGCGAACTGCCCAGGATCTGCCGCAGCCTCTGTTATGGCCGCAGCTACAGGTGAGCGAGGGCGAAAAGTCCCTCATCTGCAACGAATTTTCTCTTTCCGCTGAACGTCCGATGATCGGTTTTTGCCCCGGCGCGGAATTTGGCCCGGCGAAACGCTGGCCGCATTATCACTATGCGGAACTGGCAAAGCAGCTCATCGATGAAGGCCACCAGATCGTCTTGTTTGGCTCAGCAAAAGATCATGACGCCGGAAATGAAATTCTGGCTACACTGAATACTGAGCAGCAGGCCTGGTGCCGCAATCTGGCGGGAGAAACGCAGCTGGAACAAGCTGTTATCCTTCTATCTGCCTGCAAAGCCGTTGTCACGAATGACTCTGGTTTAATGCACGTCGCCGCTGCGCTGAACCGTCCGCTGGTCGCGCTGTACGGCCCCAGCAGCCCGGACTTTACTCCCCCACTTTCGCATAAAGCGCGGGTTATCCGTCTGATTACGGGTTATCACAAGGTGCGCAAAGGGGATACTGCGGAGGGGTATCATCAGAGCCTGATTGACATCACGCCGACGCGTGTCCTGGAAGAACTCAATAGTCTGTTATTACAAGAGGAAGCCTGACGGATGCGGGTTCTGATAGTCAAAACATCATCAATGGGGGATGTGTTACACACATTGCCCGCACTGACTGACGCACAGCAAGTCATCCCGGGTATTCAGTTTGATTGGGTGGTAGAAGAAGGATTCGCGCAAATTCCATCCTGGCACGATGCTGTCGATCGCGTGATTCCCGTCGCTATTCGCCGTTGGCGTAAGGCCTGGTTTTCCGCGCCCATCAAAGCTGAACGTAAAGCCTTTCGCGATGCCGTACAGGCACAGCAATACGATGCGATTATTGATGCCCAGGGGCTGGTAAAAAGCGCGGCGCTGGTCACAAGACTGGGACGCGGCGTAAAGCACGGCATGGACTGGAGTACGGCCCGGGAGCCCCTGGCCAGCCTGTTTTACAACCGAAAGCATCACATCGCTAAAGCGCAGCATGCTGTTGAACGCACCCGCGAGCTGTTCGCCAAAAGCCTGGGGTACAGCAAGCCACAGTCCCAGGGCGATTATGCGATTGCGCAACATTTCCTGAGCAATCTGAATGCAGACGCAGGGCAATATGCGGTATTTTTACACGCAACTACCCGAGACGATAAGCACTGGCCGGAAGCAAACTGGCGAGATCTGATCGGCCAACTGCGTGATGCGGGTGTACGCATTAAGCTGCCCTGGGGTGCGCCCCATGAAGAAGCACGGGCAAAAAGATTAGCGGAAGGATTTGATTATGTGGATGTTTTACCACGAATGAGTCTGGAAGAGGTCGCACGCGAGTTGGCGGGGGCAAAATTTGTAGTGTCCGTTGATACCGGGCTTAGCCATTTAACCGCCGCCCTTGATCGACCTAATATCACGCTGTATGGCCCGACCGATCCGGGACTGATTGGGGGATATGGGAAGAATCAGTGCGCGCAAAAGAGTCATTCAGGGAAGATGTCAACTCTGGGTGCGGATGCCGTCAAAGTATCATTGCTTGATTTTAATTTGCTATAACTTTTAAAGAGATTAATCATGCTTCGTGGACACACGTTTTCTCGCTTTATCCGCAGCACGCAAAATAATCCGTTTAACGTTATCTATTTTTTATTTTATGCCGGGTGCCTGACGACCCTGGCGATGCTGCTGATCAATCCAGACGAAGCTTTAAAAGTTTTTATTGCATGTGCGGTTCTGTCGCTACCGATTATCGGTAAACACAGCAAGTCACTTCTGAGTGATAAGAAAAACCTGCTGTTACCCGTGATGCTGCTGCTCTTCGGTTTAGTACAAATTATTTGGGTTGAGATCTTTAAAGAACCGGGCTCATCCTTTACTGGCGCTTATCGCTCATACCAGAACGGCGGTAAAGTGATGATCTTTGCCGCACTGATTGTCACAGCCCTGCAATCGCCAATCGCATGTGCGATGAAAGATCGTATAACCCGCTACTGGGTGATTGCGACGGCTGTTGGTTTGTATCTTTTTGCGGGTTATCAACTCCTCACCTCACCAGATCCGCTTAACTACCGTGTCGAACTGGGTTTTGAACATCCGACAGGAGCGGCTTATGCGTTGACGTTTGTCGCATTGCTTGCGTCCCAGGCCATCATCAACTTGCGGCTGAAGCATACAATCCTGCTCTATTTATTACACTTTTTGGTATCACTGGCGGTTATCACTATAACGCAAACCCGCGCCGCCATTCTGGTCTATCCGGTTCTGAGCATAGGGCTATTTTTCTTACACTATCGGCATAACCGTACCGTTTTGCTGCGTACGTTACTGGCCTTTATTGTTCTCGCGGGGCTGGCGGCAATCCCTTTAAAATCGGTGATTGAAAAGCGCTATAACAGCTTCGTAACCGATATGCATTCTTACAGTAAGAAGAACAGTAATACCTCGATTGGCGCCCGACTCGCGATGCAACGGGCGGGTATTGATGCTGGAAAAAACCACTACTGGGGCCAATCACTTGAACAACGCGATGCTGGAATGCGGGATTTTGCCCGACAGGATACCTCGTTAAGAGGAGCACTTGGGTTCGTCGACATCCATTTGCATAACGAATTCATTGATACTTTTTCTCTTAAAGGGATTTCTGGCGTCATCGCTCTGCTCTTTTTGTATCTGGCGATGTTTTTAAAAGCTTATACACAACGTAGCCCTCTGTTATTCATCATTTCCAGTGCTATAGTTATCTATGGTTTAAGCGACTTATTATTATACGCCAAAGGTGAAACTCTGAGCAGTATGCTGGCATTATGCGCGGCGATGATGCTGACACCAGGCACGATGAGAGAGTTATGCCATGATTAACGCTTCAGATTATTTGCTGAGCATTATTATACCGGCATACAACAATGCCGAATTCATTACGGATACGCTGGCGTCTTTACATCAGGGCATCACTAATGAGGTAGAAGTAATCATTATTAATGATGGCTCAACGGATTTGACTGAAGAACGCATAAATGCGTTTTATCGCGAACATCATTGCAATAACGTGAAATACATCTACCAGGAAAATCATGGTGTTGCGATTGCCCGCAACGTCGGGCTTTCACATGCGACAGGGAAGTATATTGGCTTTGTTGACAGCGATGACATTATTAGCCCGGATTATTTTTCGGTCCTTCTCCCTAAATTAAGAGAAGAGAAATATGATATCGTTGAATTCAACTTAACCCGTGACATTAATAATCTCTATCAATGCCAAAAAGATAAGCCGGATGCGGTAAAACAGAGTGAAATTACGTTAACTGATGAAAATTTAACGCAGTTATTACCCACATTCCGTGCGGGTCAATGGCACCTTGTAACAAAATTCTTTCGCCGTGACATTATTGGGCAAGACCGCTTTGAAGAACATCATCGTTATGAGGACATTATTTTTTGTCCATTTCAATACTTTAAATGCCATAAGATCTTAAAAATAGATAACAAGCTATATTATTATCGAATAAACGATCGGAGCATTACCGAGAATATTCTTGAAAATGATGCGCAATATATTTTCTTCGCCATGCGTAAAATGTGTGACTATATAAAAGAAAATGATGAAAAACGAACTGTAGCCACATTAATGATCATTAACTGCTTCCTTGAAGGACGCAAGTTACTGCGCAAAAAGAAAGGTTATTATCGCTACGAAGAAGATATGATCAGTGACATTCAAGATGCACTGACATGCTGTGATACAAGTATCGTTAAAAGAAAAGTTATTTATAAAATGAAGTACCCACACATTGATCGTTTTATTTCAAAAATACGATTTAAAGCCATAAACGCTTGCAAAATGTTATTTGTTAGCAAGGAAAGTTAATATGTTTGATAAAGTAGAAAGAATTCTTATTTGCAAGCTTAAGTTTTATGGCGATGTTCTGCTCATTACCCCTGTTATTGCCAGTATTCAGGCACGTTATCCGCACGCAAAAATTGATCTTCTTCTTTATAAAGACACCAGGGCAATTTTGGCTGCTGATGAGAGAATCAACAACTTTTACCTTATTGAAAAAAAGAAAGGTCTGCTGGAAACCATTAAAAATTATATATCGGTACGCCGCCAGCTGAAAAAAAACCACTATGACCTTATTGTCAACTTAACCGAGCAATGGCCTATTGGCGCACTTATCGCTTCCCTACGCCGCCCCTCTATTGCCTTTAAAAGGGACAAGAAGCAGTGGAATTGCCTTTTTACAAAAGTCACACCAACAACCGGAACTCATATTGTTGAGCAAAACTTATCCATTCTAAAAGGCCTCGACTTTAGTGAAAGCGAACTCAAAAAAGAGATGTTGCTCTGCTATCGCGAGAGTGACTATCAATATTTACTGACTCAGCTTCCCGCGCTTTCCACGCAAAAATACGTTGTGATTCAACCCACTGCAAGACAGTCGTTTAAGTGCTGGGATGATGAGAAATTTGCACATGTCATAGATTATTTGCAGCAACGCGGTCTGCATGTTTACCTGACCTGTGGGCCCGCAGTACAAGAACAGCAGCAGGTAGCGCGTATCGCCGGACTGTGTCAATCACCACCAGACCTGACGGTGGCAGGTAAAACGACCTTCCTGCAACTGGCGGCGTTAATCGATCATGCAGTACTGTATATCGGCGTGGACTCCGCCCCCATGCATATGGCTGCCGCATTAGGTACGCCGCAGGTATGTTTGTTTGGCGCCACAAATTATCAACAGTGGAAACCCTGGTCAGATAAAGCTGCGCTGATCTGGGCAGGCGATTATCATCCAATGCCGACCCGGGCAGAACTGGACAGATCCCGGAAATACCTGACCTGGATACCAGAACACGCAGTTATTGACGCTATCGACACTGTGCTCCATGATAGCAACCCGGTTGAAGGAAATGAGACAGCGTAAATGGATAACAAAACTAACGTAATTAATATTGCCTACTGCACAGATGCTAATTATCTGGAGTATGTTGCCGTATCCATTATGTCTGTCATAATGAATAACCCTGAGCAATCTCTCGCATTTTTTGTCTTTGTCTATGATGTCAGCGATGAAGATATTGCGAAGCTACAGTCGACCAGTAATAAAATTCAGGTTATCACGATCGATAAGGCTGATATTGAAAAATATAACAATGATTTTGCGATAAAACATCTCAATCGCTCAACTTATATGCGTCTGGCTGTGCCCCGTTTACTTAAAGACAAAGTAGAGCGTTTTATCTATCTTGATGCCGATACGCTATGCTTTGACTCACTCAGTGAGATTAACAGCGTTGATATTGATAATGTTGTTTGCGCCGTCAGCCATGACTCTCTCAACATTCATGATAATAAACACGCCCGGCGATTAGGGCTGAGCATCGATCACTATTTTAACGCTGGTTTCCTCTATATTAATGTCGCGAACTGGATTAAGCATGACATTGAGCATAAAGCAAATACCGTGTTATTTGAGCAAGGAAAATCATTGCCTTACTTTGATCAGGATGCCCTCAACATTGCAATGAATGGAAATATTACGTTTATTGATAACCGCTGGAATTTCCTGTTTAACTGGTTTACTGACGAACAGAAAGAAAATTTCTTCTATCACAGTGACACGCTGCCAAGAATCATTCATTTTACGGGCGGAAGAAAGCCGTGGTATAAAGAACATACGGGGCTGTCGCAACAGCTTTATATTTTCTACCACCATTTCACGCCCTGGCGGAATGCAGAGTTACGCTCTTATGCCCCTCGTATGAGGCCTACCGATTATCGGGTGTACTCCCGTCAGGCGGCAAAAAAAGGTAATTATTTTACCGCCATAAAATGGTACGCAAAGTACCTCAAAACCAAGATTCATTAAAAAAAGCTCCCCTCGGGGAGCTTTTTTACTTACCTTTGATTTTTTCGGCCAGATAGCCTATGTAGCTGATAATTGAAGCAATATATTTACCCTGTAGCCTTTCATGACGCGACTTCTTCTTATACTGCTTTGGCGTTCTGGCAGGCAACAACGGCACATTCGCCCATGGTGAAGCCTTCCATGCCTCCACAAAATACTGTGCAGACGGATAATTTGCCCAGGAATTCCAGGGTTTAGTTACCCCAATATAGTGAATAAGAATGGTATCCGCCGTTATATATTCTTTATAGCGTGATATATCTTTGCTTTTTAACTCTTGTTTTATACCATATATCGCATTGTAGATACGCGGTAAAAAGATCACTTTATTTAAGAAAAGAATATTTAAAACATCCTGATCGGGGAAAGAGAGTTTCTGATTTTTATCCAGGAGGATATCAAATGCAGCACCAATAAAGTTCTGCTCTTTCCACTTTTTAAGATTCGCATAGATCACACCAGAGTTAAAATAATCACTATTTTTCTCAATATCTCTGGCAGGACTATCATCGACGTCTCTTACTACCGCAGCAACATGCTCATCAAGGTTGAGATGACTCAATTCAACAAGTGGGCCTTTACATATCACGTCTGCATCAATGTACAGGAGTGAATCAACTTTTTCGCCTAAATATTCAAATGCGATAAAGCGGAAATACATCGCATGAGACCAGGCATTACCGCTGGGCAATACCTTTAGCCCCCCGGCATCCATAACATATATTGAGATGTTAGTAGAGAATTGCTGCGCCAGCATACTTATTTTCTGTTGATAATCATCATCCACATAATCAGTAAAAAGATGGAAATGGATATTGATGTCTTTATTATGTATCAACACTGACGTCATCGAAATCGCGGCGCCAAACATGAAATTTTTATCAACACCCCAGGCGATATTGAGCTGTGGGCTCTCCCCGGCTGGTGCTTGATTAAAATCAAGTATCTTTTTTATAGACTGATGGCAATCAAAAATCATTCACTACACCTATTTAAATTTATTTTCAACAAGCCACTCAATGCACTTTAGCGCCGTGTAGCTTATTTTTAATATACATTATATGGCTAAATATAGAACGAATATATTTTCGCTGTATCCTTTCATGGCGTGACTTACGCTTATATAATTTTGCCGTATTTGCATTGAGTAACGATTTTTCGGCCCATGCCGATTTTTTATAAGCCTCAATAAAGTACTTAGAAACCGGATAGTTAGCCCACGTATGCCACGGTTTTGTCACGCCGACATAATGAATTAATACCGTACTCTCAGTGATAAAGTCCTGATAACGATATTCATTTTTATTCTTCAGCTCCTGGTCTACGCCATAAATACAATTAAAATCACGCCTCAGCAGGATCACATGCCCAACAAATAAGATATTCAGAATATCCTGGTCAAAATAAAGCAGTTCTTTCTGACGCTCATGCAAAACCTCAAAGGCTTTGGATAACAGTTTTTTTTCTCTCCAGACATGGAGATTAGCGAATACCACCCCTGAATTAAAATAGTCACGAGCTAACTCAGGAATACCCAGTCTCTGCCCGGATTTTAAACGTACTCGATCAATATCATTAACAACAGCCGCATATTCTCCGGCAAAATGAATATCCGTCAGTTCCCGCAGAGAATTTTTACAAACGATATCGGCATCCAGATACAGCACAGAATCCAGTTCACGACTTAAATACTCGAACGCAAAATAGCGATAGTACATCGCATAGGTCCATGCTTTAGTACTCGGCAACTTGCGAAACGCCTCATTATCGAAAACCAGAACCGTTACCGTTGTTCCATACATTTGCGTGAGTCGTTCCACGCTTTCCAGGTACTCATCATCAACATAGTCCGTCACAACATAGAAATGGATATCAATATCAGGGTTGTTCACCAACACTGATGTCATTGAAATTCCAGAGCCAAATAAAAAATTTCGATCTACACCATATGCAATATTCAACTTTTTGCTTTTCTGGTGTGTAGCGTTGTCGATAACCTTTTTTTGAATTATTACGTTTTCAAAATCAATGTTCATGATGAGATCACCTCAAACCCTGTATGTGATTTTATAACGCTTTTCTTATCGTTCTTTGTTTGATTTTTTGTGCTTTCGCCGCCGCTTGCTCAAGCAAACTGGCTTCCTTGCGAAGAATTTCACGCAGTGGCATCGAGAAATAAACGCGTAAAAAACGATAAATATCTCTCGAGGTCAGGCCAATTTCGAGTGAGGAGAAATAGAGTCCAATCAGATCCTTATCACGCCAGCGACGCGGCACCCGGCGACGAATTTGCGCACGATGCAGATCAATCACGGAAAGTTTTATATCAGCCACATCAGTCGGTAATGGTTGCTGTAGTAAAAAATGGCAAATATAACAATCCCGATGATTCACCCCACCACGATGCATTTTCCCCACCATCTCCGCCAGTCGGGTGATAATGGTTCGTTTTAAGGTGAGGTCAGGACGTTCTTCACTCCACCTGGCGCAAAAGTCTTCAAGGCTTATTGCCGGCGAGAGATCTTCCGTGATGATAAACGATGTCCGCTGCAACGGATTCAACCCTTTTTGCCCAAACGCGACGCCGGTCATGGTATCAACATTCAGTGATTGCAGACGGTGAATAGCCAGCCACTCGCGATCTGCGCCAAGAACGGGCATACGCAAGGAAATGAGGTTTTTTAGCACTTCTTTCAGCGTGGTTCCGTGATGGTATTTCAGGAAATACCCTTTACCCATCATCTCAAAACGCAGCGTCCTCCGGGTCTCCAGAGCGCGGAAAACCTCTCCGTCCAGTTTCGTTACTTCGACAAACGGATCTTTACCTTGCCACTGCGTAGTGAATGGCTCTTTTAATTCAATCATTCTCAAAACCTAAAATGATATCAGCCGCTTTATCAGCCAGACTGTAGAGATCTTCTGTATCGGCAAAGTGTCTTGCATGGCTTGCCCATTCACTTCGCTGCTCACCTTTCTCCAGCGCATCGCAGAGGGAAGCATTCAGGACTTCCTGTGCAAAAGGCTCCGGTATAACAACGCCACACTGCGCAGCATTGATATAGTGCGCATATCCACAAACTTCGGTGGTCAGCACGGGTAGTCCGGCGACAATCGCCTCTAATAATACGATTCCGGCCGCTTCCTGAACGGCAGGATGAAGCAGTAAATCAGCAGCAGACATCAGCGCTGAAATATCATCGCGCCCTGAAAAAAACTGCACCTGCTTCTCAATCCCTAGTTGACGCGCCTGGGCCTGATACCGGTCGGCCTTGTCTTGCCCGACAACCATCAATTGCGTACGTTGACGTATTGCTTCAGGTAAAGAAGCTACCGCCAGTAACGTTCTTGGTACGCCTTTGCGTTTAAAATCCGAACCTACCTGCAAAAGCAGGAACTGATCTAACCCAATGCCATTTTTTTCTCTGACAATCTGTCTGCTGTTTTCAGGTTGCTGGCTGTATTTCCTGTCCGGGTATATCCCTGGCGGCAAAATATGAAAACGGCGATCCTCAGTATGATAATGATGCTTAAAATCACCGATTTGCTTATTTGTTAACATCAAAAGCTCGGTATGAGCACCTTGCTGGAAGGTCGCTTTTTCAAAAGCTGCATAGTGCTTATAACGACTGGTCAGCTTATAAAAGAACCCCTTTTCACGGGCGACTTTTTCCGCATAGCACACATCTGCCGCATAATAGACATCAAGCCCGGGCATTTTATTAAACCCAACGACGCGATCGACGGGATGTTGACTCAGGTAGCTCTGAACCCACTGATAATACTGCTCATTTTTTCCATGATTAGTTCTGGCAGTCACCGGAACAAGGATAATTTCAAGGTCGGAGGGACGTTCGCCCTGCCACTGCTGAGTCAATACCTGAACATGATGGCCACGCGCCGCAACCGTATGCGCTATTCGCAGGAAATCACGCTGCAACCCGCCATAGGGAAAATATTTGTACAAACAAAAAGCAATGGTCATGCAATAATATCCGCGTTACGTCGCCAAACATCCCAGGCCAGGCAGGTAAAAGCGCCGTAATCCTTGTCTGCAAACAAAGACTACCCTCCATATTCCCGGCGCCCTGAAGGCTGATGGCTGCCTGAATTTGCGCAATAGTATACCATTGATTAGCTCCCGAACCGAAATGAATGTTTTTTAAGCAAAAAGTTAATTTTTAATTTCAAAACAATAAGATGTAAACCATTACTACTGAAGGACAGAGCACAATTTCACGCGTTATTCGGCGTTAACAGCCTGTTTTGATGTATCTGGAGAAAAACACCTACCGCAAATAATGTATTGTCAATTCAGGTGTTTTAGTGCAACAAGGATAAAAATGATGGTAAAGCCCAGGCTAAATACATAGAATCCCCAGCACATCCATCAGTCAGCTATTTACTATGCTCGAATTGCTTTACACCGCCCTTCTCTACCTTATTCAGCCCTTGATCTGGATACGGCTTTGGGTGCGTGGACGTAAAGCGCCAGCCTACCGTAAACGCTGGGGCGAACGTTACGGTTTTTACCGTCATCCGCTTAAACCTGGCGGGATCATGCTGCATTCCGTCTCTGTGGGTGAAACACTGGCGGCAATTCCTTTAGTTCGCGCCCTGCGACACCGTTATCCTGATTTGCCGATTACCGTCACCACCATGACGCCTACCGGCTCAGAGCGCGTACAGTCCGCATTCGGCAGCGATGTTCAGCACGTCTATCTTCCTTATGATTTGCCCGATGCGCTCAACCGTTTCCTGAATAAAGTTGACCCTAAACTGGTGTTGATTATGGAAACCGAGCTCTGGCCGAACCTGATTGCCGCGCTGCATAAACGTCATATTCCGTTGGTTATCGCCAACGCGCGCCTTTCCGCCCGATCGGCTGCTGGCTATACAAAGCTGGGGAAATTTGTTCGCAGACTGCTGCGGCGCATTACGCTAATCGCGGCGCAAAATGAAGAAGATGGCGCGCGTTTTATCGCGTTGGGTGCGAAAAATAACCAGCTCACCGTCACCGGCAGTCTGAAATTTGATATTTCCGTGACGCCGCAGCTTGCTGCAAAAGCGGTTACGCTACGTCGCCAGTGGGCGCCGCACCGCCCGGTGTGGATCGCCACCAGTACGCATGACGGCGAAGAGAGTATTGTTATCGCCGCCCATCAGGCATTGCTGCATCAATTCCCTAACCTGCTGCTGATTCTGGTTCCTCGCCATCCAGAGCGGTTCCCGGATGCGATTAACCTCGTGCGCCAGGCAGGGCTCAGCTATACCACGCGTTCCTCAGGAGAGGTGCCGTCCGCCAGTACCCAGGTTGTTATTGGCGATACAATGGGCGAATTAATGCTACTGTATGGTATTGCGGATCTCGCATTTGTCGGCGGTTCGCTGGTTGAACGCGGAGGACATAACCCGCTGGAAGCTGCCGCGCACGCGATACCGGTATTGATGGGCCCTCATACCTTTAACTTCAAAGATATTTGCGCCCGACTGGAGCAAGCAAGCGGGCTGATTACCGTAACCGATGCCACAACGCTGGTAAAAGAGGTTTCGTCTTTACTGACCGACGCGGATTATCGTAATTTCTACGGTCGACACGCCGTTGAAGTGCTGTACCAAAACCAGGGTGCGCTACAGCGTCTGTTACAACTGCTGGAACCTTACCTGCCACCGAAAACGCATTGAGGGCTGTCATGCAAAAACGGGCGATTTACCCAGGAACCTTCGATCCGATCACCAACGGCCATATTGATATCGTGACGCGCGCGACGCAGATGTTCGATCACGTTATCCTCGCCATTGCCGCCAGCCCCAGCAAAAAACCGATGTTTACCCTTGAAGAGCGTGTAGCGCTGGCGCAACAGGCGACGGCGCACCTCGGCAACGTGGAAGTCATGGGATTCAGCGATTTAATGGCCAACTTCGCGCGCATTCAGCAGGCCAATATTTTGATTCGCGGCTTGCGCGCCGTGGCTGATTTTGAATATGAAATGCAGCTGGCGCACATGAATCGCCATTTAATGCCGCAGCTTGAAAGCGTCTTCCTGATGCCTTCAAAAGAGTGGTCTTTTATCTCTTCTTCGCTGGTAAAAGAAGTGGCGCGCCATCAGGGCGACGTTACCCACTTCTTACCGGAGAACGTTCATCAGGCCCTGATGGATAAGCTGAAGTAAAACGCTTTTGCCGGATGGCGCGTCAGCGCGTTATCCGGCCTGCAATCCATCTTATTTCTGACACTGACGGCAGTAGAACGTCGCCCGTTGCGCGTGTTTAGTTGCAACGATCGGCGTACCGCAAACCCGGCACGGTTCCCCTTTACGTCCGTAAACCTGCAACTCCTGAGCAAAATAGCCCGGCTTACCATCGCTTTGCAGAAAATCTTTCAACGTTGTACCACCCTGCTCGATGGAACGCAGTAAAACGGCCTTAATCACGCGGGCCAGCAGCTCACACTCAGCCTGCGATAATGACGACGCCAGACGGTCAGGATGGATGCCAGCCGCAAACAACGACTCGCTGGCGTAGATATTTCCCACGCCCACCACCAGTTTGTTATCCATCAGCCAGGGTTTAATTGCCGTTTTCTTCTTCGCACATTTCTGCTGCAAATAAGCCCCGTTAAAATCGTCGCTCAGCGGCTCCGGGCCGAGATGCGCCAGCACGTTATGCCCTTCCAGCTCTTTCGTCCACAGCCAGGCGCCGAAGCGGCGAGGATCGGTGTAGCGCAGGACTTTGCCATTGCTCATCACCAGATCAACGTGGTCATGTTTTTCAGCGGGAAGTTCTTCAGGAAGGATACGCAAACTGCCCGACATTCCCAGATGAATGATGATCCAGCCATCCGGTAACTCCAGCAGCAAATATTTCGCGCGGCGTTGAACGCTGAGAACGGGTTTATCGCTCAGGCGGTAGATCTCTTCCGATACCGGCCAGCGCAGACGTCCATTACGCACATTGGCATGCAGAATGGTTGCCCCAACCAGATGCGGTTCAATGCCGCGGCGGCTGGTTTCAACTTCAGGTAATTCAGGCATAACGTCTCCGGCTCTGTTTCAGGTCTCATTAATATGGGGACGGCCAGAAAACAAAAAACCCCGCCGAAGCGAGGTTTTTCACTACATCAAAGCGAGAATTATTTGATTTTCGCTTCTTTGTAGATAACGTGCTGACGGACAACTGGATCGAACTTTTTCAGTTCCAGTTTTTCCGGCTTAGTACGTTTGTTCTTCGTGGTGGTATAGAAGTGACCAGTACCAGCAGAAGAAACCAGCTTGATTTTCTCACGAATACCTTTAGCCATGATTTATTTCCTCTAAGTACTTAGTACTTTTCGCCACGGGCACGCAGTTCGGACAGAACTGTTTCGATGCCTTTCTTATCAATTACACGCATACCTTTAGCAGATACACGCAGGGTGACAAAACGCTTCTCGCTCTCAACCCAGAAACGGTGAGAGTGCAGGTTAGGCAGGAAACGGCGTTTAGTCGCGTTCAGTGCGTGGGAACGGTTGTTACCGGTCACCGGACGCTTGCCAGTAACTTGGCAGACTCGGGACATGTCTATTCTCCAAAAATCAAATTAGCTCGAGCTTCGTATGGGGTATTGGCGCCTCGTCAGGCTTCTCAGCCTGGTTATCGCAGTTCATTGTGAACTCTCGATTGCCAGGCCCAAATGCCAAACCCGAGATTCTCAAAGGTGGCGTAGTATACGCTGTGTAAGCGATGTGCTCAAGTCCCGAACAGACAAAGATCCCGATGGATCGCGCGAAGTGTTCTAAATCCAACCACGTTCGGCAAAAGAAACGTACTCTCCGCGCCCAATCACAAGGTGATCCAGTACTCGTATATCCATGAACTGACAACATTTTACGACACGTTCGGTGATGAGTTTATCCGCTTTGCTCGGTTCTGCACACCCCGAGGGGTGATTATGCGCAAGGATCACCGCAGAAGCATTTAATTTTATCGCCTCGCGGATAATCTCGCGCGGATGCACCTCGACATGATTCAGCGTGCCGGAAAAAAGACGGCTGTGTTTAATCACCCGGTGCCGGGCATCCAGAAAGATCACAAGGAAGATCTCCCGCTCTTCCCCCGCCAACTGGCTTTGCAGAAACTCACGCGTCATTTCCGGGCTCAACAACGCGTTTTCCTTCATCATGCGCGCCTTGTAATAGCGCCTTGCCAGTTCGGCAATCCCCTTAAGCTGCGCATACTTAGCGATACCGATACCTGTACCGCGAAATTGCGCGAAATCCGCAGACAGCAACCCATAGAGCGACCCACTGCGTTGCAGCGTTTCATGCGCCAGAGCCATCACATCTTTTCCTGGCACTCCTGTACGTAAAAAGAGCGCCAGCAGTTCAACATCCGTCAGCGAACCAATTCCTGACTTCAACATTTTTTCCCGGGGCATTAAACGTTCCGGCGCATCCATACGTTCACCTCCTTAAGCACGCCTCATGGTGGCATAGCTCCTGGGGTGAATCGACGCCCGTATTTCACTCCTGCGTAGCGCCTCGCAAAGTGAATTACGGGCAACTGCACGACGGGATTCAGGATTGTGATAAAATGTCCGCCTTCTGGTGCAATCCAACAGGAAAGATCATGATGAGCCTGGCTGGCAAAAAAATCGTTCTCGGCGTGAGCGGCGGCATTGCTGCCTATAAAACCCCTGAACTGGTGCGTCGTTTACGCGAACGCGGCGCCGACGTCCGCGTGGCGATGACCGAAGCGGCAAAAGCCTTTATCACGCCCCTGAGCCTACAGGCGGTGTCGGGTTATCCCGTTTCTGACAGTCTGCTTGACCCTGCCGCAGAAGCCGCGATGGGCCATATTGAGCTGGGGAAATGGGCGGATTTAGTTATCCTCGCGCCAGCCACGGCAGATCTGATCGCTCGCGTTGCTGCCGGTATGGCCAACGATCTGGTTTCAACGATTTGTCTGGCGACATCCGCCCCGATTGCCGTACTTCCGGCCATGAACCAGCAAATGTATCGCGCCGCCGCCACGCAACATAATCTGGATGTACTCGCGTCACGCGGAATGCTTATCTGGGGGCCGGACAGCGGCAGCCAGGCGTGTGGAGACGTGGGGCCAGGACGCATGCTCGACCCGTTGACCATTGTGGATATGGCGGCAGCGCATTTCTCCCCTGTCAACGATCTGCAACATCTCAACATCATGATTACGGCGGGCCCGACGCGCGAGCCGCTCGATCCGGTGCGTTATATCTCTAACCACAGCTCCGGTAAGATGGGATTTGCCATTGCCGCCGCCGCCGCACGACGCGGCGCCAACGTTACGCTGGTTTCCGGCCCCGTTGCGCTGCCCACGCCACCTTTTGTTCAGCGCATTGATGTGATGACTGCGCTGGAAATGGAAGCGGCAGTCCAGGCAGCGGTTCAGAAGCAGCATATTTTCATCGGCTGTGCTGCGGTTGCTGATTACCGTGCAGCTGCCGTCGCCAGCGAAAAAATTAAGAAACAGGCGACGCAGGACGATGAATTAACAGTAAAAATGGTCAAGAACCCTGATATTGTCGCCGGGGTCGCCGCACTCAAAGACAAGCGTCCTTATGTCGTTGGGTTTGCCGCGGAAACAAATAATGTGGAAGAATACGCCCGGCAAAAACGTATCCGCAAAAACCTTGATCTGATCTGCGCGAACGATGTTTCACTTTCAACTCAAGGATTTAATAGCGACAGCAACGCATTGCACCTTTTCTGGCAGGATGGAGATAAAGCCTTACCGCTCGAACGGAAAGCGCTCCTGGGCCAATTATTACTCGACGAGATCGTGACCCGTTATGATGAAAAAAATCGACGTTAAGATTCTGGACCCGCGCGTTGGGCAGCAATTTCCGCTTCCAACTTATGCCACCTCCGGCTCCGCCGGACTTGACCTGCGCGCCTGTCTCGATGACGCCGTAGAACTGGCGCCTGGCGCAACAACGCTGGTGCCGACCGGTCTGGCGATTCATATTGCCGATCCGTCTCTGGCGGCGGTAATGCTGCCACGTTCCGGCCTGGGCCATAAGCATGGTATTGTGCTCGGCAATCTGGTCGGCCTGATCGACTCTGACTATCAGGGTCAGTTAATGGTTTCCATCTGGAACCGTGGCCAGGACAGCTTTACCATTGAGCCGGGCGAACGTATTGCTCAGATGGTTTTCGTACCGGTTGTACAGGCCGAATTTAATCTGGTGGAAGAGTTTGAAGCCACCGACCGTGGTGAAGGCGGCTTCGGCCATTCTGGTCGCAAGTAAGACATTTACGCATCCTGATAACGACATAACATCGCCGCAAACGCTGAGTTTGCGGTCATAGTGTGGATGCTCGCCTGGCAAGTGCTTATTTTCAGGGGTATTTTGTAACATGGCAGAAAAACAAACTGCGAAAAGGAATCGTCGCGAAGAAATACTTCAGTCTCTGGCGCTGATGCTGGAATCCAGCGATGGAAGCCAACGCATCACAACAGCGAAACTGGCAGCCTCCGTCGGCGTTTCTGAAGCGGCGCTGTATCGCCATTTTCCCAGTAAGACTCGCATGTTCGATAGTCTGATTGAGTTTATCGAAGACAGTCTGATTACCCGTATCAATCTGATCTTAAAAGATGAGAAAGACACCAGCGCGCGTCTGCGTTTAATTGTGTTGTTGATTCTGGGCTTCGGCGAACGCAACCCAGGCCTGACGCGTATCCTCACCGGTCATGCGTTAATGTTTGAACAAGATCGCCTGCAAGGACGGATTAACCAGCTGTTTGAGCGCATTGAAGCGCAGCTGCGTCAGGTTCTGCGGGAAAAAAGAATGCGCGAAGGCGAAGGGTACGCCACGGATGAAACCCTGCTGGCAAGTCAGTTGCTGGCGTTTTGTGAAGGGATGTTGTCCCGCTTTGTACGCAGCGAGTTCAAATACCGCCCAACGGACGATTTCGACGCCCGCTGGCCGTTGGTTGCTGCGCAATTGCAGTAACAGCGTAGCCGGATGGCGGCGATGCCTTATCCGGCCTTACAGGCCCGGTAAGCGCTACGCCGCCGGGCAATTCACTTAAACCCCGTACGCTTCCCGATACGCGCGCACTGCCGCCAGATGCTCCACCATCTCTGGTTTCTCTTCCAGATACGCAATCAGGTCTTTCAGCGTGATAATCGAGATCACCTGACACCCGTAATCGCGTTCCACTTCCTGAATTGCGGAAATCTCGCCACGGCCACGCTCCTGACGATCCAAAGAAATCAGCACCCCCGCCAGACTTGCGCCATTCGCCTGGATAATCTCCATTGATTCACGAATCGCAGTACCCGCAGTGATCACATCATCCACCAGCATCACGCGTCCCTGTAATGGGCTCCCGACCAGACTTCCGCCTTCACCGTGGTCTTTGGCTTCCTTACGGTTAAAGCAGTACGGCAGGTCTTTGTCATGGTGTTCCGCCAGTGCAACAGCGGTGGTCGTCGCAATCGGAATACCTTTATAGGCCGGACCAAACAGCAGATCGAAATCGATACCCGAATCCACCAACGCTTCGGCATAAAAACGTCCCAGCAGAGCCAGATCGCGCCCGGTATTAAACAGCCCGGCGTTGAAGAAATAGGGGCTTTTGCGCCCGGATTTCAGCGTAAATTCGCCAAACTTTAGTACCTGCTTGTTAAGCGCAAACTCAATAAACTGGCGCTGATACGGTTTCATGGATTCGCTCCTCATTTCACTTTATTACAGACAAAAAAAAGGCGACTCGCTGGTCGCCTTAAAATCAATTTTCTAACGCCGCTTTCTGCGTCGCTACAATGGATTCGATTCCCCCTCGGGCTAGCGCCAACAAGGTAAGGAGTTCTTCGTGACTGAACGGCTCGCCTTCTGCCGTTCCCTGCACTTCAATAATTCGACCGTCTTCGGTCATTACCACGTTCATATCGGTTTCAGCCGCGGAGTCTTCAACGTACTCCAGATCGCAGAGCGCTTCACCATTCACGATGCCGACGGAAACCGCAGCCACCATCCCTTTCATCGGGTTGGTTTTCAGCTTACCGTTCGCGACCAGCTTGTTCAACGCATCGGCCAGCGCAACACAAGCCCCGGAGATAGATGCAGTACGCGTACCGCCGTCCGCCTGGATCACATCGCAATCCAGAGTGATAGTAAACTCGCCAAGCGTTTTAAGATCGACAGCAGCGCGCAGCGCGCGGGCGATCAGACGCTGGATTTCCATCGTGCGGCCGCCCTGCTTGCCTTTCGCCGCTTCACGCGCGTTACGGGTATGCGTAGCGCGTGGCAACATGCCATATTCTGCGGTGATCCACCCCTGGCCCTGCCCTTTCAAAAAGCGCGGTACGCCTTCTTCGATAGATGCCGTGCACAGCACCTTGGTATCTCCAAATTCGACCAGCACCGAGCCTTCAGCGTGTTTTGTATAGTTACGGGTCAGGGTTACGGGACGCACCTGATTAGCGCTACGGCCTGCTGGACGCATATTGAGATCTCCGGCTTGAAACGAATGTGGCTGCGCATTATACGGACTTCCGGCGGTTATTCCTATCCTGACAAGGCATGGATGGCTATAATCCTTCCATCTCTCCTTTAAAAACAGGAACGTCTATGATCCGCAGTATGACCGCCTACGCCCGGCGTGAAATCAAGGGTGAATGGGGTAGCGCTACCTGGGAAATGCGCTCGGTAAACCAGCGTTATCTGGAAACGTATTTTCGTCTGCCGGAACAGTTCCGTAGCCTTGAACCTGTTGTACGCGAACGCATTCGTACACGCCTGACGCGCGGAAAAATCGAATGTACTTTACGCTTTGAACCCGATGCCAGCGCGCAAGGCGAACTCATTCTGAATGAGAAGCTGGCAAAGCAGCTCGTTGCCTCCGCGAACTGGGTCAAAATGCAGAGCGATGAAGGGGAAATCAACCCGGTAGATATCCTGCGTTGGCCGGGCGTCATGGCCGCCCAGGAACAGGATCTGGACGCGATTGCCGCAGAGATCCTCGCCGCGCTGGACGGGACGCTGGATGACTTCATTGTCGCCCGGGAAACCGAAGGTCAGGCTTTGAAAGCGCTGATTGAGCAGCGTCTGGAAGGCGTCAGCGCTGAGGTAGTGAAAGTCCGCGCCCATATGCCGGAAATCCTGCAATGGCAGCGCGAACGTCTGGTAGCAAAACTGGAAGACGCACAGGTACAACTGGAAAATAACCGTCTGGAGCAAGAGCTGGTGCTGATGGCACAGCGCATTGACGTGGCGGAAGAGCTGGATCGTCTGGACGCGCACGTCAAAGAAACCTACAACATCCTGAAGAAAAAAGAGGCGGTTGGCCGTCGTCTGGACTTTATGATGCAGGAGTTCAACCGCGAGTCGAACACGCTGGCCTCCAAATCCATCAATGCTGATGTCACCAATTCTGCAATTGAGCTGAAAGTATTGATCGAGCAAATGCGCGAGCAAATACAGAATATCGAGTAAACCTCATTCCCACGTAGCCCGTCGCGATGCGATGGTGCTACGTGCTTCCTTTACACTCCGTACTGCCCTCGCCACTTTCGGATTATTTTTTCTTATCCATTTTCTAATCCATTAAAAATGAATAACGCATAAATAGCGGATGAATCGCAATAACCACATAAACTATAGTTATCAAAATTGCTTCACCTTAGAAAATCTCAATCGTGATATTACGCACAAATCGTTAATCTCTGCCCTCAGTAAACCAGGGGGAAGACATGCTGTTACACGTTCTCTACTTAATTGGCATTACTGCCGAAGCCATGACCGGGGCGCTCGCTGCGGGTCGACGCCGCATGGATACATTTGGCGTAATTATCATTGCCACCGCGACAGCAATTGGCGGCGGTTCCGTTCGCGATATTCTGCTCGGTCACTATCCGCTCGGTTGGGTACAGCACCCTGAGTACGTGATTATTGTCGCTTCTGCTGCGGTTCTGACGACGATCGTCGCCCCTGTAATGCCTTACCTACGCAAACTGTTCCTTGTACTTGATGCGCTGGGCTTAGTGGTCTTTTCTATTATCGGCGCTCAGGTTGCGCTGGATATGGGGCATAGCCCGGTCATCGCTATTGTGGCGGCTGTCATTACCGGCGTATTTGGCGGCGTATTGCGTGACATGTTCTGCAAACGTATTCCGCTGGTCTTCCAGAAAGAGCTGTATGCTGGTGTTTCCTTTGCGTCTGCCGTGTTGTACATCGCGCTACAACACTACGTATCCAACCACGACGTCGTGGTTATCTCCACGCTGGTTTTTGGCTTTACCGCTCGCTTGCTGGCGCTGCGTCTCAAACTTGGCCTGCCAGTGTTTTACTATCGCCACGAAGGTCACTAAGGGCTAAAGCCGTTAATATGCCGGGCAGCCAGCCAGTTGCCCAGCGCCCGTATTTCCGGGTTATCCCGCCACTGGATGACCCGCCTGGCGCGCCCCTCCCCTGTCGCCGGAAGCTGTTGCCAGTATCCTGCCGTGCATGCCAGTAGCTGCCCCCATGAACGATCGCCGCTGGCCTTAAGCGCCGCCTGCGTTAACGGTATGCCCATCGCCATCACCCAGCGGATAAATGGCCGATGCCGCACCAGGTTAAACTGATGCCATAACTGCTTGCTTTTTTCTTTACTAAACCCAGGTGTCGCCTGTAGTTGTTCCTGCGTTAACGCGAGCCAGGAGAAAATATGCTCGAAACGATGCGCCTGGTGAAGCACACGCCATCCTGCCTCCCCTATCCCGTCAACCTCCAGCGCCTCCTTCGACCCCAGCCAGACCAGCCTGGCGATGAACTGCTCCTGGCATACCTCAGTCGCATAAAAACAGGTTAATGCGTTATAGCGATTCCCCGGCGGTGCGGGCTTATCCCGTTGAGTGCTACGCCAGACAACCTTATCAATACGCGGAATCCCCTGTCCGGCAAGGCTGACAAGAATGTGGTCACCTGGCGCAATGTCCCACTCCTCCCAACGCCTGACAGACCCTACATTTACGCGCTTCACCCGCTTATCATCCAGCATCACTGGCGCAAGCGACGCCACAACCGAGATTTTCCCGCTCTTGCCGACAGCGAACTGAACCCCGGTGACTTCAGCCACTTTCGCGACCGGAGGATACTTCCAGGCAGCCAGCCAGTCACCCTGCCCAGGCATCCAGTGTCTGGCCTCGGGTTCTTTACCCGTTCTTACCACGACTCCATCAGTAACGAACGGTAATCCCGTTGTCCACCATGCTGTACGCACGCGTTCAACATCATCAGCGCTTTTCACCGGTTGAGAATATTGTTGTGCAAAGCCAAATCCTGCCCCGGACAGTTGACGCAAGCGCTCAGGCATCGTTGCCGGGCCATCAGGCCATGCCCAGATGAAAACAGACAGCGACTGGAGCGACGAGGTGTTATTCTGGCGCATCATCATTCCGGCGACCTTCGAACGGGCATTCATTCCTCCCATCTGCCGCTGAATATGGTTGTCGCGCAGCAAAAAAATCTCACCCTGCAACGTGCTATTGGCAAGCGCGCCTTTTGTGCTTTGCGGTACTGCGGGTATTAAACGCACCTTCTGCGTCCAGTCCTCGCCTTTAAGCCCGTTCCCCCGGCTAATCGCGCTGACCAGGCGCCCACCCCGGTATACGAGAGTAACCGCCACTCCATCCACTTTCGGTTGCACCCACAAATCGCTGCGCTTACGCATCCACTGCTGCACCGCCTGTTTGTCCGCAAGCTTTCGCACCCCCGTATGCGGAACAGGATGGGGCAATGAGCCGCTCACTGGCGGCGCCAGTTCTGCCCCGGTATCACCGCCAAAGCAGCGTTGCCATTGCACCAATTGCGCGCTGAGCTGATCGTAAACGCTATCTTCTACCGCACTAACCCCCTGCTGCCAGTAACTGTCGTTCCACTGGGCGAGCTGCTGCTGTAGCCGGGCGATTTCGTCATTCGCTCTGGCTGGCGACCAGTCAGGGCAAGCCGCCCATACCGGGAAATGCCACAGCAACAGACTCAACACGATGCTTTTCCCTCTTCTCATCAGTACCTCCGCTGTAGATTGCGGGCCAGGTATAACGCGGGGCGTCATCAAAACCGAGAGGCAAAAAGCGATCGTGCGAACACGCTTCCAGACATTTTCATTGATTGCAGTAACTACACGGTAAATCAGGAAACAGGTACGCAAAACGCAATAAACTGACGCAAAAAGTGTGACAAAGGCTACGTCACATAGCGGCGACGTGTATAATAAGCTCGTATGTAGGCTCTCTTTCGATAATCACATACATAAGATACTCATGGCTCAAGGCACGCTTTATATTGTTTCTGCCCCCAGTGGCGCGGGTAAATCCAGCCTGATTCAGGCGTTGTTAAAAACCCAACCGTTGTATGACACCCAGGTTTCTGTTTCACACACCACGCGCGCACCGCGTCCGGGTGAAGTGCATGGCGAGCATTATTTCTTTGTCGATCATCATGAGTTCAAAACCATGATTGGCAGAGATGCGTTTCTGGAGCACGCTGAAGTGTTTGGTAACTATTACGGCACATCGCGTGAAACCATTGAGCAAGTGCTGGCAACGGGTGTGGATGTTTTTCTGGATATCGACTGGCAGGGCGCGCAGCAAATTCGTGAGAAGATGCCGCAAGCGCGCAGTATCTTTATTTTACCGCCATCCAAAATTGAGCTGGACCGCCGCCTTCGCGGGCGCGGTCAGGATAGCGAAGACGTAATCGCAAAACGTATGGCGCAAGCTGTTGCAGAAATGAGCCATTACGCCGAATATGATTACCTTATTGTGAATGATGATTTCGACACCGCCCTGGGCGATCTGAAAACCATTATTCGCGCCGAACGTCTGCGCATGAGCCGCCAAAAGCAGCGTCATGACGCTTTAATCAGCAAACTGTTGGCAGACTGAACCCACTTTCAGTATTATGCCCAGTCATTTCTTCACCTGTGGAGCATTTTAAATATGGCACGCGTAACTGTTCAGGACGCTGTAGAGAAAATTGGTAACCGTTTTGACCTGGTACTGGTCGCCGCGCGTCGCGCTCGTCAGATGCAGGTAGGCGGCAAGGATCCGCTTGTACCGGAAGAAAACGATAAAACTACCGTAATCGCGCTGCGCGAAATCGAAGAAGGTCTGATCAACAACCAGATCCTCGACGTCCGTGAGCGCCAGGAACAGCAAGAGCAGGAAGCCGCTGAATTACAAGCCGTTACCGCTATTGCTGAAGGCCGTCGTTAATCACAAAGCGGGTCGCCCTTGTATCTGTTTGAAAGCCTGAATCAACTGATTCAAAACTACCTGCCTGAAGACCAGATAAAACGTCTTCAGCAGGCGTATCTCGTTGCACGTGACGCTCACGAGGGTCAGACACGTTCAAGCGGTGAACCCTATATCACGCACCCGGTTGCGGTAGCCTGTATTCTGGCCGAGATGAAACTCGACTATGAAACACTGATGGCTGCGCTGCTGCATGACGTGATTGAAGATACTCCTGCGACCTACCAGGACATGGAACAGCTTTTTGGTAAAAGCGTTGCAGAGCTGGTAGAAGGGGTATCCAAGCTTGATAAGCTTAAGTTCCGCGATAAGAAAGAAGCGCAGGCTGAAAACTTTCGCAAGATGATTATGGCGATGGTGCAGGATATCCGCGTCATTCTCATCAAACTTGCCGACCGCACTCACAACATGCGCACGCTGGGCTCATTACGCCCGGATAAACGTCGCCGCATCGCCCGTGAAACCCTTGAGATCTACAGTCCGCTGGCGCACCGTTTAGGTATTCATCACATTAAAACCGAGCTGGAAGAGCTGGGTTTTGAAGCGCTGTACCCAAACCGCTATCGCGTGATTAAAGAAGTGGTAAAAGCCGCTCGCGGCAACCGCAAAGAGATGATTCAAAAAATCCTCTCTGAGATCGAAGGGCGTTTGCAGGAAGCAGGCATTCCGTGTCGCGTGAGTGGGCGTGAAAAGCATTTGTACTCTATCTACTGCAAAATGGTGCTCAAAGAGCAGCGTTTTCACTCCATCATGGACATCTACGCCTTTCGCGTGATCGTACATGATGCCGATACCTGCTATCGCGTACTCGGCCAGATGCACAGCCTGTATAAGCCGCGTCCAGGGCGAGTAAAAGACTATATCGCCATTCCAAAAGCGAACGGCTATCAGTCTTTACACACTTCAATGATCGGCCCGCACGGCGTTCCGGTTGAGGTACAAATCCGTACCGAAGACATGGACCAGATGGCGGAAATGGGGGTTGCGGCGCACTGGGCTTATAAAGAGCACGGTGAAACCAGCACCACCGCGCAAATCCGCGCCCAGCGCTGGATGCAAAGCCTGCTGGAGCTGCAACAGAGCGCCGGTAGCTCGTTTGAATTTATCGAGAGCGTTAAATCCGATCTCTTCCCGGATGAGATTTACGTTTTCACACCGGAAGGGCGCATTGTTGAGCTGCCTGCCGGTGCCACGCCGGTCGACTTCGCCTATGCCGTACATACCGATATCGGTCATGCCTGCGTAGGCGCGCGCGTCGACAGGCAGCCATACCCGCTGTCACAGCCGCTTACCAGCGGTCAGACCGTCGAAATTATTACCGCCCCTGGCGCACGCCCGAATGCGGCATGGCTTAACTTTGTCGTCAGCTCAAAAGCTCGCGCCAAAATTCGCCAGTTGCTGAAGAACCTCAAGCGTGATGATTCCGTCAGCCTGGGGCGCCGTTTGCTCAACCATGCCCTCGGCGGCAGCCGTAAACTGGCTGAAATCCCGCAGGAGAATATCCAGCGCGAACTGGAGCGTATGAAGCTCGCAACGCTGGACGATCTGCTGGCGGAAATTGGTCTGGGCAATGCGATGAGCGTGGTGGTGGCGAAAAATCTTCAGCAAGGCGAAGCCGCCGTACCTGCCACAACGCAGTCCAATCATGGGCATTTGCCGATTAAAGGCGCGGATGGCGTGCTGATCACCTTTGCGAAGTGCTGCCGCCCGATTCCAGGCGACCCGATCATTGCGCACGTCAGCCCAGGTAAAGGGTTAGTGATCCACCATGAATCCTGCCGCAACATCCGTGGTTACCAGAAAGAGCCAGAGAAGTTTATGGCTGTGGAATGGGACAAAGAGACGGAGCAGGAGTTCATCACTGAAATTAAGGTGGATATGTTTAATCACCAGGGGGCGCTGGCCAACCTGACGGCGGCAATCAACACGACGACCTCCAATATTCAGAGTCTGAATACGGAAGAAAAGGATGGTCGCGTCTATAGCGCCTTTATTCGCCTCACCGCGCGTGACCGTGTTCATCTGGCGAATATCATGCGCAAAATCCGCGTGATGCCGGACGTGATAAAAGTCACCCGTAACCGAAACTAGTTTTATGAACTTACAGCGTTATGCGCGTATCTGCGAGATGCTCGCCAGGCGTCAGCCTGATCTGACGGTCTGCATGGAGCAGGTCCACAAACCTCATAATGTCTCGGCGATCATTCGCACCGCCGACGCAGTAGGCGTACACGAAGTTCACGCCGTCTGGCCGGGCAGCCGTATGCGCACCATGGCGTCGGCGGCAGCGGGCAGCAATAGCTGGGTACAGGTGAAAACCCACCGTACCATCGGCGATGCGGTCAGCCACTTGAAGGGCCGGGGCATGCAGGTTCTGGCGACTCATCTCTCTGATAAAGCGGTTGATTTCCGCGAAATCGATTACACGCGCCCAACCTGCATCCTGATGGGGCAGGAGAAAACCGGCATCACCCAGGAAGCCTTAGACCTTGCAGATCAGGACATCATCATCCCGATGATCGGCATGGTGCAGTCACTTAACGTTTCCGTCGCTTCCGCTCTGATTCTCTACGAAGCGCAGCGCCAGCGGCAGAACGCAGGCATGTACCTGCGTGAAAACAGCATGCTGCCGGAAGACGAACAGCAGCGCCTGCTGTTTGAGGGTGGCTATCCGGTGCTGGCGAAAGTCGCTAAGCGCAAGGGCCTGCCCTACCCTCACGTAAACATGCAGGGTGAGATCGAGGCCGACGCCGCCTGGTGGTCCACGATGCAGGCGGCAGGGTAATCACATGAAAGGCCGTTTGCTGGATGCCATCCCGCTCAATTCCCTGACCGGCGTTGGCGCAGCGCAAAGCAGCAAACTGGCGAAAATTGGCCTGCACACCGTGCAGGACCTCCTGTTGCACCTTCCCCTGCGTTATGAAGATCGCACCCATCTTTACCCGATTGGCGAACTGCTGCCGGGCATTTACGCCACTGTTGAAGGCGAAGTGCTGAACTGCAATATCACCTTCGGCGGTCGCAGGATGATGACCTGCCAGATTAGCGACGGCTCCGGCATTCTCACCATGCGCTTTTTCAACTTCAGCGCGGCAATGAAAAACAGCCTGGCGACCGGGCGGCGCGTACTGGCCTATGGTGAAGCCAAACGCGGGAAGTACGGCGCGGAGATGATTCACCCTGAATACCGCGTGCAGGGCGATCTCAGCACGCCGGAGCTTCAGGAAACGCTCACGCCCGTTTATCCGACCACCGAAGGCATTAAGCAAGCCACGCTGCGTAAGCTCACCGACCAGGCGCTGGACCTGCTTGATACCTGCGCCATTGCCGAGCTTCTGCCGCCTGAACTTGCGCAAGGAATGATGAGCCTGCCGGAAGCCTTGCGCACGCTGCATCGCCCACCACCGTCGCTACAGCTTAGCGATCTGGAAACCGGGCAGCATCCGGCGCAGCGACGCCTGATTCTGGAAGAACTACTGGCGCATAACCTGAGCATGCTGGCGCTGCGTGCCGGCGCGCAGCGTTTTCACGCCCAGCCGCTTAGCGCGAACGATTCACTGAAGAATCAGCTGCTGACCGCATTGCCGTTCAAACCAACGGGTGCGCAGGCGCGCGTAGTGGCGGAGATCGAACGTGACATGGCGCTCGATGTGCCAATGATGCGTCTGGTGCAGGGCGACGTCGGTTCCGGTAAAACGCTGGTCGCCGCACTGGCTGCGCTACGCGCCATTGCGCATGGCAAACAGGTGGCATTGATGGCGCCGACAGAACTGCTGGCCGAGCAGCATGCCAGTAACTTCCGCAACTGGTTTGCACCGCTTGGTATTGAAGTGGGTTGGCTGGCAGGTAAACAGAAGGGGAAAGCGCGCCTGGCGCAGCAGGAAGCCATCGCCAGCGGGCAGGTACAGATGGTGGTCGGCACCCACGCGATTTTCCAGGAGCAGGTACAATTTAACGGGCTGGCGCTGGTGATTATCGATGAACAGCACCGCTTCGGCGTCCATCAACGTCTGGCGCTGTGGGAAAAAGGTCAGCAGCAGGGGTTCCACCCGCATCAGTTAATCATGACCGCAACGCCGATCCCCCGAACCCTGGCAATGACCGCCTATGCCGATCTCGATACCTCCGTGATTGATGAGCTACCGCCGGGTCGCACACCTGTCACTACCGTTGCCATCCCGGACACCCGTCGTAGCGATATTATCGATCGCGTCCGCAATGCCTGTACCCAGGAAGGCCGCCAGGCATACTGGGTCTGTACGTTGATTGAAGAGTCGGATTTGTTAGAAGCCCAGGCTGCGGAAGCGACATGGGAAGAGCTCAGGCTCGCCTTACCGGAGTTGAAGATTGGTCTGGTTCATGGGCGGATGAAACCCGCAGAGAAGCAGGCGGTGATGGCGGCCTTTAAGCAAGGTGAGCTGCACCTGCTGGTCGCGACAACGGTGATTGAAGTCGGGGTGGATGTCCCCAACGCCAGCCTGATGATTATCGAAAACCCGGAACGGTTAGGTCTGGCGCAATTACACCAGTTGCGTGGACGCGTGGGCCGCGGCGCGGTGGCCTCCCATTGCGTACTGCTCTACAAATCACCGCTCTCGAAAACCGCACAGAAGCGCCTTCAGGTCTTACGGGACAGCAACGACGGCTTTGTGATTGCGCAAAAGGATTTAGAGATTCGCGGCCCCGGTGAACTGCTGGGCACGCGTCAGACGGGTAACGCCGAGTTCAAAGTGGCGGATTTGCTGCGCGATCAGGCCATTATCCCGGATGTTCAACGCATCGCCCGTCACATTCACGAACATTATCCGCAACAGGCAACCGCCCTGATTGAACGCTGGATGCCCGAAACCGAGCGTTATTCCAACGCCTGATAACCCCTTGCCCGAGACCGTTTGTAAAATTTATAAATGCAATCGTTTGCTTTTACCATCTGGTCAGATAAAATCACCGCTTTTCCACCATGGGATTGCCTCTGATGTCTGTTAACACCGTCGAGTCGGCAAATGCGCAACCGGTTGCGCAGACGCAAAACAGCGAACTGATTTACCGTCTTGAAGATCGCCCGCCGCTCCCTCAAACCCTGTTTGCCGCCTGTCAGCACCTGCTGGCAATGTTCGTCGCGGTCATCACGCCAGCGTTGTTAATCTGCCAGGCGCTCGGTTTACCGGCACAAGATACTCAACACATTATCAGCATGTCGCTGTTCGCCTCCGGTGTGGCCTCAATTATTCAAATCAAAGCATGGGGGCCGGTCGGTTCAGGGTTGTTATCTATTCAGGGCACCAGTTTTAACTTCGTCGCCCCGCTGATTATGGGCGGCACCGCGCTGAAAACCGGCGGAGCGGACGTCCCCACCATGATGGCGGCGCTATTCGGCACGCTGATGCTGGCAAGCTGCACCGAGATGGTTCTCTCCCGCATACTGCATCTGGCGCGCCGCATTATCACACCGCTGGTCTCCGGCGTGGTGGTGATGATTATCGGTCTGTCGCTGATCCAGGTGGGTTTAACATCCATTGGCGGCGGCTATGCCGCAATGAGCGACAACACCTTTGGCGCGCCCAAAAACCTGATGCTGGCAGGCGTCGTACTGGCGCTGATCATCCTGCTTAACCGCCAGCGCAACCCCTACCTGCGTGTGGCCTCGCTGGTGATCGCGATGGCGGCAGGCTATCTGCTGGCCTGGTTTATGGGAATGCTGCCGGAAAACACCACACCGGCAACACAAGACTTAATCATGGTGCCCACGCCGCTGTACTACGGTCTGGGCATTGACTGGAACCTGCTGCTGCCGCTGATGCTGGTCTTTATGATCACCTCACTGGAGACCATCGGCGATATCACCGCCACCTCCGATGTCTCCGAGCAGCCGGTCTCCGGGCCGCTGTATATGAAGCGTCTGAAAGGCGGCGTGCTGGCTAACGGCCTGAACTCCTTTGTTTCCGCCGTGTTCAATACCTTCCCCAACTCCTGTTTCGGGCAGAATAACGGCGTGATTCAGTTGACCGGCGTGGCCAGCCGTTATGTCGGCTTTGTGGTAGCGCTGATGCTGATCCTGCTCGGCCTGTTCCCGGCGGTAAGCGGCTTTGTGCAGCACATTCCTGAACCGGTGCTCGGCGGCGCCACGCTGGTGATGTTCGGCACCATCGCCGCTTCCGGCGTGCGTATCGTCTCCCGTGAGCCGCTGAACCGCCGCGCTATCCTGATTATCGCGCTGTCGCTGGCTGTCGGCCTGGGCGTTTCTCAGCAGCCGCTGATCCTGCAATTTGCGCCAGACTGGGTGAAAAACCTGCTCTCCTCCGGCATTGCCGCTGGGGGCATCACCGCTATCGTTCTGAACCTGATTTTCCCGCCAGAGAAGCCGTAAGCGAAATGCGGCGATGATCGACAATCATCGCCGCTGTAACGCTCTTTCACCATTCCCGCCTTGAGGATTGCGCGTAAATCGTGCATAACTCAGATGTGTGCACTTCGCGGGATGGAAGACCATGAAATTTATTGGAAAGCTGATTCTCTACATATTGATTGCCCTTTTGGTGGTGATCTTCGGCCTCTATTTTCTGCTGCAAACCCGCTGGGGCGCGGAGCATGTAAGCGCCTGGATATCAGAGAACAGCGGGTACAGCCTGACATTTGATATCATGGACCACCGCTTCTCCGCACCGTCCCACATTTTGCTTGAGAACGTTACGTTTGGCCGGGATGGCCAGCCCGCCACGTTAGTCGCGAAAACGGTGGATATCGGCCTGAGCAGTCGCCAGATAACCGATCCCCTGCACGTCGACGCCATCCTGTTGCAGGACGGCACGCTCAATATCTCCCCGCAAACCGCACCGCTTCCTGTTCAGGCTGACCGCCTGCAATTACAGAACATGGCACTTAACAGCCCGGGCGGTGAGTGGAACCTGAGCGCTCAGCGCGTTAACGGCGGCGTGGTTCCCTGGCGTCCCGAAGCGGGCAAGGTATTGGGGAATAAGGCGCAGATCCAGCTCAGCGCCGGTTCACTCACGCTGAATGATGTTCCCGCGACCAACGTGCTGATTGAAGGCAGCATTGATAAGGAACAGGTAATCTTAAGCAACATTGGCGCAGACATTGCGCGCGGCGCCTTAACCGGCGTGGCGCGACGCAACGCGGACGGCAGTTGGGTGGTGGAAAATCTGCGTCTGAACGACATCCGGCTGCAAAGCGATAAATCGCTGACCGACTTTTTTGCCCCGCTCACCGCTATCCCGTCTCTGCAAATTGGCCGTCTTGAAGTGACCGATGCCCGCCTGCAAGGCCCGGACTGGGCAGTAACCGACCTCGATCTCAGTTTGCGCAACCTGACGTTCAGCAAAGATGACTGGCAGACGCAAGAAGGCAAACTGTCGATGAATGCCAGCGAGTTCATCTACGGTTCGCTGCATTTCTTCGATCCCATTCTGAATGCCGAATTCTCACCGCAGGGCATTGCGCTACGCCAGTTCACGACCCGCTGGGAAGGCGGTATGGTCAGAACATCCGGCAACTGGCTGCGTAATGGCAAAGCGCTAATCCTCGACGATGCCGCCATTGCCGGGCTGGAATACACGCTGCCGGAAAACTGGAAGCAGCAGTGGATGAAACCTCTGCCAGGCTGGTTAAACAGCCTGACGCTGAAAAAATTCAGCGCCAGTCGCAACCTGGTGATTGATATCGACCCGGCTTTCCCGTGGCAGCTCACCGCGCTGGATGGTTATGGCGCGAATCTGGGACTGGTGCAGAACCATCAATGGGGCGTATGGAGCGGGAACGCAACGCTTAACGCGGCAGCCGCGACGTTTAACCGTGTGGACGTGCGTCGCCCCTCTCTGGCGCTGGCGGCAAACAGCAGCACAGTTAACATCAACGAACTGAGCGCATTTACGGAGAAAGGGCTGTTAGAAGCCACGGCCAGCGTTTCACAACTCCCCCAGCGCCAGACAAAAGTCAGCCTGAACGGACGCGGCGTGCCAATGAACGTCTTGCAGCAATGGGGATGGCCTGCGCTGCCCATTTCCGGCGACGGCAACATCCAGCTTACCGCCAGCGGTAATATCCAGGCGGACGCCCCACTGAAGCCAACGGTAAACGGCCAGTTGCACGCGGTAAACGCCGATAAACAGCAGGTGACGCAAACAATGCGGGCAGGCGTTGTGTCAGGAGCGGAAGTCACGCAACCACAGCCTGCGCAATAGTGTGTTTTGCCCGGTGGCGCTACGCTTACCGGGCCTGTGACAGGTTTTCTCACGAAACGTCGCATGGACGCTATGTGAACTCATAATTCCCAAAAGATATGAAAACAGGTAACTCATGGATTTTGTGAAGATTTATATGAAACCGATCATGGTAAGGCGAAAGGCTGATGAAAAAAGTGAGAGGGGGGATGTGGAAACCTTGAGAAAGTA
The DNA here is from genome assembly GCF_030333285.1 of Citrobacter sp. CK199. NCBI lineage: Bacteria > Pseudomonadati > Pseudomonadota > Gammaproteobacteria > Enterobacterales > Enterobacteriaceae > Citrobacter > Citrobacter sp. CK199. Next base: position 345,515 of record NZ_JAOWGF010000021.1, read on the forward strand.
GCTATAATGCGCCCCGCCTCCATGTAGCAATGTGGGCGCGGAAGATCGTCGTCTCCGGTGAGGCGGCTGGACTTCAAATCCAGTTGGGGCCGCCAGCGGTCCCGGGCAGGTTCGACTCCTGTGATCTTCCGCCAATTAGCCTCCCCTGAATTCCCCCACAGTCAATAAATCCCTTATACTACCTGCTATTGCAATCAGTTATGTTCTCCTGAGGTCAACTCATGTCTACCAGAATCAAGTACATTCTGGGGGCATTATGGGGGGCATAAAAGATGCCCCCATTTTGAGGTGCCCCCAATGAAGTTAACAGCCCGTCAAGTTGATACTGCTAAACCGAAAGAAAAGCCTTACAAGTTATCTGATGGCGGTGGTCTCTACCTTGAGGTAGCGACCAGCGGCTCACGTTACTGGCGTTTGAAGTACCGTTACGCTGGTAAAGAAAAACGCCTGGCCTTTGGTGTATATCCAGAAGTCTCCTTAGCTGAAGCGCGTGATAAACGTGAAGCTGCCAAAAAGGTACTGGCGGCGGGCAACGATCCTGGTGAAGTAAAGAAAGCGGAGAAAATCGCTCAGAAGCTAGGCTTTGAAAACACTTTTGAAGCAATTGCGAGAGAATGGCATCAGGTGAGAGCTGACCGTTGGTCGTTGCGCTATCGTGAAGAAATCATTGATACGTTCGAGAAAGATGTTTTTCCCTACATTGGCAAGCGTCCCATTGCAGAGATAAAACCGATGGAGTTACTTGAAACTCTGCGCCGAATGGAAAAACGTGGAGCACTAGAAAAGATGCGCAAAGTCCGGCAACGCTGTGGTGAAGTATTCCGTCATGCGATTGTGACCGGACGTGCTGAATACAATCCTGCCCCCGATCTCGCTACTGCCCTCGCTACACCTAAGAAAACACATTTTCCCTTTCTGACCGCTGAAGAACTACCGCACTTCCTCAAAGATCTAGCTGGGTACACTGGTAGCATTATTACCAAGACGGCAACCCAAATCATCATGCTTACAGGTGTACGAACTCAGGAGTTGCGTTTCGCCCGTTGGGAAGATATCAACTTTGAAAAGCGACTCTGGGAGATACCAGCTGAAGTAATGAAGATGAAACGACCGCATATCGTACCTATGTCGGATCAGGTAGTAGCACTCTTTGAATCACTAAAACCTATTACTGGGCTATACCCACTTGTATTCATTGGACGCAATGATCGCACTAAGCCGATCTCAAAGGAAAGCATTAATCAGGTGATCGAGTTATTAGGATACAAAGGAAGGGTGACGGGGCATGGTTTTCGTCACACAATGAGTACCATACTACACGAAGAAGGTTTTGACTCTGCGTGGATTGAAACTCAACTTGCTCATGTGGACAAGAATGCGATTCGTGGAGCTTACAACCATGCGCAGTATCTGGATGGAAGGAAAGAGATGATGCAGTGGTATGCTTCGTTTATAACGAACTTGAGCATCGCAAGTGTCAGAAACATAGCAAGTTGAGGCATCGGATTGGCTTGAAAACATCTTTTACTAGATTGATTTTTAAGCCACAATGCAATAGAGGTCACATTTTTACGAGATCTAAGCATGAACGAGCAGTCAACAATAGCTGGTATCATATACAAGAGTAGAGAGGATATGGCATGGGCAGGCCTAATGAGGTAGAGAATGTCGATTAAAGATAAAGCTCAACACGGAGATTCACACCCTAAGCCAAAACTTTGCCATCATAGTAAATGGATTACTTTTCTATCCATTGCTTTCTGTACCTTAGTAACTAGTTTTTTTTGGCTTTTCATTTTCTATTTAGTTCTACGCCCAAGTTTTTACTCTTACATTGGGTTCGCTGATAATTTTGTGCTTAAAAAGCCTGATATCATTTCTGATCCCAAAATTTTACAGAACATCGGTAAGATGGTCACTGATGGTACCCTTTTAAGTCTGGACGATTTTTGGTCTTTCCAAAGTAATTTATATCAAACAATTATTACTGTACTCATTGCACTCAATGGGATAGTAGCAGCATTTTCATTTCTTATTATCAAAAACTCTTCCACTGCAAAAGCAAAAGAAGAAGCTAGAGATATTGCCGTTGTCGAAGTAAACCAATATGTAGAAAGTTCAAAATTTGAAAAAGAAATAAAGAGAATTTTATACGAAAAGATTGAACCTGTACAATTTGATTTGCTAGCTCAAATCAGTTCAATTGACGAGATTAAACTTAGCCAACAAGAACACAATCAGTCATTTGAGAAGCTTGAGCAAGAACTAGATGGTTTAAAAAGGAACCTTAAATTAATTGCTGAAAGTATTTCTTTAAAAGATACCTCAGATGAAGATGGCAGCGACTTTATCTTAGGAAGGAGAAGTTAAATGGCGTTTATGACTAAGAAATTAAAAAGTAGCGGTGTAATAAGCGGCCAAGACATTGATATGACAACGGCTTCAGAACTTATTGTTTTTGCTAAAAAAAATAACATTGAAACAAGTCCTCTAGATGTTTCAAGACTAACCAATTTATTAGGTATAACGATGCGACTAGAGCCGATGAAAGGAGAAGAATCGGGTTCACTCAAGCAAGGGAAAAGCGGCAATTGGGTAATGACGATAAACTCATTACATCATCCGCATCGTCAACGCTTTACTATTGCCCATGAATTAGGCCACTTTATTCGACATACTCTCAATAGAAATAGTTTTACAGACACGGTTTTCTTCAGGAATGAAGAAACAAATAAAATGGAAGCTGAAGCAAATAGATTTGCTGCCGAGTTATTAATGCCAGAGATTGAATTCAGTAAGTTTATAGAAGAAAAATCCAATCAAGTGGCTGATATAGCAGCACATTTCCAAGTATCATCAATGGCAGTGAGAATCCGTGCTCAACAATTAGGCTTCAGTGGACATAACTTATAAATCATGAAAAAATTCAATTACTTCCCAATTATGAAGACTAGGGACGCTGAGTTAAAAGCAGTGTCAAAACTCTCGTCAGGAATATTTGATCATATTCTACCAATTTATGAGCTAACAAAGTCACGAAAAGCCAAAATAGCACCCGATGGAGACATCCATCGTAGAATGCTGACTATCAAAGATATTCAGGGAGAAAGACCTTTTATTTTAGATTTAACATCGAATGAGAAATATATCAACGATCAAATTCGACAACTCGTTGATGAAAAAGATGGTTATTATGAATGGAGATACTTCATCAATCTTTATAATCATTTGAACATTATCCCAATGATACACATCTATGATGATGAAGATTTTTCAGAAGTGCAGAATTTTGTTAGCGAAATAACTAAAACAAAAAAAATGCTGGCGTTACGCCTTCCACACGATTTAGATGATTATTCTATTTTTATTAAACCTATCGCTGATAGTCTACAAGATGGTAGTAAATTTTATGTTATCTTAGATGCAGGGCAAGTTGAAGGAACTACTGATAGGGAAGAAGAGTATTTCTTAAATGCTTGTAGTGATCTAGAAATGTTTAATGATAAAATCGAAGATATTATCATTGCCTGTACATCATTCCCCTCTAGCCCTATTAAATACGGGCACGATGACCGAGGTGAAATACCTATTTTAGAAGAAAAAATATTCAATAAAGTTAGCGAAAGTCATCATGTAAAATACGGTGATTATGCTTCAATTAATATTGAACAAATAGAAATGAAAGGAGGCACTTTTGTACCAAGAATAGATATTTCTTTACAGGAAAAATTTATCTATAAAAGGTATAGAAGAGACGCCGGAAGTTATCCGTTGTGTGCTGCAATGATGGTAAAAGATGAACGTTATAAACCAATTGGGATATGGGCTGATCATGAAATTAGTCTTGCAGCTAAAAACACGCCTTCAGGTATAAGTCCATCTTTTTGGATTGCAGTGAGAATGAATTATTTCATGTCAAGTCGTGTTCTACTAAGAAAATCTTAATATCTTACCAGGAGGCATTCTTGTTATTGTTAGAATGTCATCTGGTGATAAAATCTCACCAATTTCATTATGGAAAATTTTGAAATTTTTCATGATATTATTCAATAAAAATTTTCTCGATAAGCTTTTTATCTCAGCGAGAGATTTTTCATTAGCTAATGAAACACATAATTCGTATTTTGATAGCCCTTTTTTTTGCATGACAATTTTTTTTAATTCATTCACTGGTATAGTGCTTGCTAAACATAATTTTTCTTGCCGGGCAATACGCTTTGCCTTTCTAATTCTCCTAACGCTAATATCATCTACAACAATAATCCCTACATTCGTGCTGATTTTTTTCCTGACTGCATCTAAATTTTGATTCACACAGACTATGTAACAATAATCAAAATATTCTTTATAACTATCTATTTGATAAACAAGCCTTTCAACAGAATCTTTTTCACTTTTTATTTCATAAACAGTTGCAATATCAGATGAAATTGAAACGATATCAGCACGTCTTGACCCGAAACTGAATCTAACTTCAGCAGCGAGGTATGTATCAGCGGGCTCAGAGTTTAAAAGAAACTCTACAATTTTCAATTTGATATCAATTTCTTTCATTTCATCAGCTCTAACTGTCACTCATGGCTTAGTATCGCCCAATACTGTTTATATGTACAGTAAAATTAAAATCATTTATAATAATGGTTAATTATAAATCAGTAAAAAATGCGGCAAAGGTTCATTCAGATCTTATCCTTGCAGTAAAAGATAGTTACGTGCTACCTACAACTCTCTGAAAATAATGAACATTTCAGAGTAGTCATCTCTCCTACCACCACTCCCCAGTCACTTCTTCTACCAAAAATCCTCTCTAATATCTCTTCATTAGAAAATCCTTGGACTACATTCTACACTAAAAATTTATGGTAAACATAGCTGTCGCCATCCCATTCAGGCGTATAAGGTAATTGAGCTAATATACTGTAATATCTTATTATAAATTTTGATTCATTCTTTATAAATTGACTATATCGTAAATAAAGCATTCTAGCTGATACTTTATAATTCAGTTTATCCATTATATCTTTAGCCTCTTCACTAAGACTATTAGTGTTATCACTTTCACAATAAATTGCTCTTGTTGGATTCTCTTGTCTTAAAAGTTCTATTAAGAAAACTCCCCAAGCGCCCGGCCATCTGGCTATTGTTCCTTGAAAAAACCGTCTATGCTTAAATAAACGACTTACATTGTCCAGAAGAAGTAAAGCTGTTTTCTCCTCATTTAAATTCGAATCTTTAAATTTATAAAGAATGCCTTCTTTGCTAAAAACATTATCTATTAAATATTTATATTCATCTATAATCTTTTTCCTTAACTCATCAGGAATATCTTTCGGAGGAGTTTTCAATGTGATTTCATCCATGCCGCCTGGGTCAATACAAAACCTTGCAAATACTCTAAAAATCTCAAACTCCATGAGCAATGCTACCCGATTAAAAGAGCCCTTATTATCATTTCTTTTGTTACACCGATATTTCGCGCAAGTCATTATACCAAGATCATTAAGATATCCATAGAAGTGAAGATGATCAAGAGGATGAACAAGACTATTAAAATTATTAGCAAGTCTATAAGCTATAGTGGCTGGGATATATATCCCCTCATATTTCTTTGTCAGATTCACCAACTGATCTATAAAATCAGCCTTTTTAATACCATGCTCCGACACCATACAACTCAGAAGAGCGAAAGATATTTCTTTCTTCTTTTTCAAAATAGAATCGAGTACTTCATCAGGAATCTCATATTTACCCTTCAACTTACTCATAAATTTTACATCATCGCCACTTAATGAAATTTCCAAACCACATATCAAATAGTGGGTTAAAATATCTAGTAGCGCTTCTTCAGTGCTGATTTTATTTACAGCACCCTGAACATCCAGTGCTATATCTTGAAATAGCTTTTGATCTTCTGAAGATATCAATCTTGATGTATATACATTATGAAAATGAATAAGATCAAGTATGTCCATCACTGCTTTCTGCTCATTTGAGACTTTAGGCATCTGTTTACCTTAGTGTCTAAAAAAGTATTAATTATTTACCAATTTTACACACTAAAAGAACGAATTACTATCCTCTTCATAGCAGCAAGTCTGCACATACAGGCACTGACTTTACGAAGAGGTCAACAATGAAAAACACAGATACACGAAATAATAAACTACAGGTTCAGAAAGCAGCAACCAGCATCAGGCACCGTCTTTCTTCTCGGCTCAGAGACTCCACTAGCCCTCAACATGTATGGGGTACATCTATAGTTCCAGCCGAGCTAATGACGAGCTTAATCAATAATCAAAAGCTTACTGACACTATTTCGCAAAGTTACAGTCAGGATGATCGTTTAGTCGATATGAAATACATGGTGAGCAATTCAGGTCTGACAAATAAGTTCTTCTACGCTCAAATAAAAAAAGGCCTATTTCCATCACCAATTAAGCTAGGGCGATCTTCCCGGTGGAAACTGAGTGAGTATGAACAATGGATTGAGCAAAGAGCAAATAAGAGAGGCCAATAGCCATTTAGAAAAATAATTGGCTAGGTAATTTGTATGTTGATAATTAAATTTAACATTATATTTATATCAGCTAATTATCTATTGGTTAATAATTAACTATAACACAACAATACTTATATCTAAACTGCATTACCATTTAATGGTATAAAGGATAATATCATGGCCATCTGTGTCCGTAAAAACTGCACTACGTCTGTTTGGGGGAATAATAAAGAGAGATCTAAACGTCTCTGTAAACGACATTATGCCGCATATGTCCAAAACCGGATAGCTAAAGAAGCTAAAGCATTATCAGTTTGTTATTATTGTGGCTTGTCCCTCGCAAAGATGAGAAACAAAAAATACTGTTGCAAAGCCCACCGCCAGCTGGGTTCCAGAAAAATTTTAGGGAAGATCATAACGGATATTATTGGATTTTCTTACTGGGGGCATATTCAACATCATATTAAGCGAAGCCCAATAGAACTGGCTTCAATTAATGGAGTGCATGACATTACTGGTTTATACCAACTGTACCAATGTAAAACGAAGCATCAAAGGAGCTATGTTTTAGCACTCGAACAATGGGGAGTATCGAAGGAGAAATTAAAAATTAAACCTATACCACTTCTAAGGTTAGAAATTTGCCATTTCTATCCGGTGAATAGTGGTGGTGAAAATACACCTGATAATGTGATCATTGCCCCATTGCGTATCAATCGCATGTTAAAGGATACAATTCCGTACCAAGGTAGGCTTTTTCCTGGATTGAAAGCGTTAAGAAAAAAAATGCCACTGAATGGAAGTCTTTATGATGGTCTAGTTGCACGATTTGGAAAAAAGGTTGTAGACGAAGAGCTTTCATCAATTGGCAAACTAAAGCACTTCCATGGTAATTACGCCAAACAGCCGGAGTTTGGGGGAATGCATCATGAATTTCCCCTACTAATGCTGTTAATTTCGGAATTATTACGCTTAGGGCACCATGACATTGTTAAATTTCTTCAAGCTATTCGGCGGGACTATGAGAGTCTTCTTCCTGTATATGTTGAATTAGTGTCTATTATCATGTTTTATGCGATTTTAACTGGTGATCGTGACCGTTTCCTAATGCGTTTCATGAGAATTCATCGTTGGTTCGACGACACGGCTTTATCCACAAGGCATCCATTTCGGGCATGGGGCAGGGACAACTACGAAAGATGCATGTACCTACTCCTAAGGCGATATCTACGACTGTTTTTTGGCTCAGCTATTGAGAGTCCCCGAGAAATTGTCGATCTCTACAATAGTTTTTTCTCACTTCAGGTTGTTGACGTCGGGGAGTTGGGCGAAATCGTAAGCTTTTCCTATTTCAAAGGAAGACAGAGCAAAGTGAATACCTTTTTTATCATTCCAGAGTATGTGCTTGACACACTGCCTAGGTCAGGGGACGTTTTCGGGATTGGTTCAACACTTAGCTGAACGGGTAACACAACACCACAAATAAATAGCGCCAAAACTGTCGTTTTTGGCGCTCACTTTTCCACACTTTATCTCTAAAATACAGTAAGTTAACTGAATATCACTATCCCAATAAATTTCGCACCCTCATTACCCCTTTGAAGAACCGAAAGACTTTCAGGTAATACATTCAAAGGAGCGCCTTATGTCCAAACACTCTGATTCACATGATGCGGTAAACGCATTCCAAGCCTGTCTTAGCTTCCTACCCTCTTCTTCGACCGAACGCATCCTGAAGCAGTTAAAGCAATCTATCGACTACGAGCCTGTAATTGGAATTATGGGTAAAACAGGTGCAGGTAAAAGCAGCCTTTGCAACGCACTATTCCAGGAGCAAACTTGTCTGACTAGCGAGCTTATGGCGTGTACCCGAGAACCACAACGCTTGGTCCTCACTGTGGGCGAACGCAGCATAACCCTGGTCGATCTTCCCGGCGTTGGTGAGACTCCTGAGTTCGATGCTGAGTATATGGCGCTCTATCATCGTTTGTTTGTTGAACTGGACCTGGTTATTTGGGTATTACGGGCTGATGATCGCGCCCGGGCAATAGATATTACAACACACCGATTGCTACTTTCTAATAGCGCAGATCCATCACGTTTCTTATTTGTGATAACTCAGGCTGAATGTATTCCTCCGCTGCCAACTAACTCTGAATGCCAGGAGCGGCCTTCTCCAACACAGTGCCTTTCGTTGGCCACCATCAGCGCCCAAATTGCGGGTCAGTTTCCATCTTCTTATCCGGTAATAGCAGTTTCTGCTCATACTGGCTACAACTTGACGGTCCTTGTAGAGCTTATGGTGCATGCATTACCGATACAGGCTAGCAGCGCCTTTTATCGGCAATTGAAACCAGAGCACCTGACTAAAGAGAGCAACGATGCTGTACGCCAGCGGTTTGGTGAGATGGCAGGAAATGCATTTGATACGGTGATAAACCCGGACTCTTTCCCGTCAGGCTGGACCAGCTTTTTGAGGAAACTGCGCCAAAAATTAGTGCAACTTGCCACCGTGTTATGGGACAGAGTTTTTGGCTAACACCACATCCGTCAGGTTGTGTCGCTATGATGAATGTTTTTCAGACAAAACCTTTCTTAACAAGGTGTTATCGTGCCGCACTATTTTTCAGATTTCATTATTTTACCTATCTTTGCCGACATAACGTGTCCGGCCTGTGCTGCATAATAACTGCATGAAATAGAAACATATTTGTTGCCCTGAGAGGCCATATGTCCGTCAACGAGCAAGACTCACGTTACGACCGACTGGCGATCAGATTATCGGTCATTATTAGCCGCCTGCTTGCGGGAGAAACACTCTCACTCAAATCTCTGGTGGATGAATTTGGTGTCTCTGAACGCACTCTACAACGTGACTTCAATCAGAGGCTAATCCATCTGGATATTCTGGATGAAAATGGACGATACCGTTTGAATGATTGCCATCCACCCGATCATTCATCGGGCGCATTCTCGTTTATACGTACTACAGGGATTGCTCGGATAATCCCGGTGCAAGACAGGCAACTAATGAACCTGCTAATGAACGAGTCCGGGACTTCACCCTGCCTGATCTGGCATGCCCCCCTGAAATCCCATGTCGCATTACCCGAGTTCTTCTCCCGTCTTGTGCAGGCTATCAGCCAGAAACGACAAATCACTGTGTTGGTTGAAGGGCAGCGTCATGAAGCATTGGAGCCTTATCGTCTTATTCACTATGTGGAGGAATGGTATCTGGTGGTGTGTCAGTCGGGAAAAATCCGTGTGTTTGCTCTGACCAGTATTGGTGCTGTCACGCTTGATGAGGTGCGCTTTAAGCGTCGCGAAGATATTTCATACCTGACTGCTGGTGAGGCCTTTATTGCGGCACTACCACATTTTCCTCTTATCAGTGATGTTATTGACACATTTCGCTATTAGTCCCAGCGATCATGAAGACCTGATTTAGCCCGTATATCTTATCTGTTATGGAGAACCTTTAATGAAAATGCTCATACCTCTTAAAACTACGATAGTGACAGTAATGTTAGGTGCCTCAGCTTTTAATGCTTCCGCAGCATGGCAAGTGAGCGGGACTTTTTGTCAGTCTTACACTGATGATGGAAGAGTACTTGTTCGCGTAAGACCCGCAACAATAGGTTTGATTGAGCAGCAACCGCAATGCAACGGACGAGGCTCTACCGAATTGGCTGGCAGTAACTTTAGTGTCAATGGTTCGTCTTATCCCTCCAGCGTGATGTGTAACGCCCAATCGAACTATCAGGCAGTGCAAACCACCACAGCGACAAAAGATATCCAAAATATAATCAGCATGCTGCAAGATAACCAATCGGTCAGCATCAATACCTTCGGTTCACGCTCTGAAGTTAATACCGCTGATTTTGCACAAGCTTGTTCATCCATCATTAACCAGAAAGTGGCCGACTTCGATCCCCAGAAAACCTATCAACAGGACATGGCAAAGATGGGCTATAAACAGGATGAAAACGGCCAATGGCATAAACAATCAAAGCAGGCATATTCACGCGAAGCAGATCCTGAAATAGCTGCCAACTATGATCCCAAAGCGGGGGTTGCTGAAAATTCAGGAAAAGGAGGGTTCTATGGAGACGGAGCCAATAAAAATCTTTATGGTCCGGGTAGCCAGGCACAAAAGGATGCTGAAGCTGCAAACGAAGCACGCCGCCTTGCAGCACAAAATCGTATGTCAAAAAGCGCTACTGGAATTACAGAACCAGAGATGCAGGCAGCATTAGCGGCAGCGAAAAAGGCTTATGCTGCCAATTACGATCAAGAAACCCTCGCATCAGCTGACTTTGGATCATACAAACAAGCGCCTTCTGTACCAGATCCGGCAGATAAAACACAAAAACTGCGTGTCGTGGAGTATGAGGTCTTTAATCCAGGCTACAAAACTTATGACAAAGTGCGTGTCACCCTAAACGCATCAGGTGCAGTGACTGGCACACAGGTTCAGTACGAAGGTCAGTAATACACCATTCAACTGCTAGCAATCATTTCATCCAGGCCATGCCTCCCTTGGGAAGTATGGCCTTTTCACTTTTATGCCCGAAGGAATTAATTATGACCCGATTAGCCAGCCGCTTTGGTGCGGTCAATTTAGTGCGCCGTGATCGCCCGTTAACACACGATGAACTGGCACATTACGTTCCGAGTGTCTTCAGTGAAGAAAAGCATGAATCCCGCAGTGAGCGTTACACATACATCCCTACTATTACCCTCCTCGATAACCTTCAACGCGAGGGTTTTCAACCGTTCTTTGCCTGCCAGACCCGAGTGCGAGATCTGAGTAAGCGAGAGCACACCAAACATATGCTGCGCCTGCGTCGCGAAGGGCAAATTACCGGCAAACAGGTGCCAGAAATTATTCTGCTTAATAGCCACGACGGTTCAAGCTCATACCAGATGCTACCAGGTTTGTTTAGATCGGTTTGCCAAAATGGACTAATTTGCGGTGAAAGTTTTGGGGAAGTGCGTGTGCCGCATAAAGGCAACGTAGTGGAGAAAGTCATTGAAGGGGCTTACGAAATACTGGGGATTTTTGACCGAGTAGAAGAGAAGCGCGATGCCATGCAGTCGCTTATGTTACCGCCACCTGCTCAGCACGCCATTGCGAAAGCGGCATTAACCTATCGTTTTGGTGAAGAGCATCAACCAGTGACGGAATCACAGATACTTTCCCCGCGCCGATGGCAGGATGAAAGTAACGATCTTTGGACTACCTACCAACGCATTCAGGAAAACCTGATTAAAGGTGGGCTATCGGGACGAACCATCAAAGGTAAACGCGCTCATACACGCGCAGTGAAAGGTATCGACGGTGATGTGAAGCTCAATCGAGCACTGTGGGTTATGGCTGAGAATATGCTGCAATTAAACTTATGAGGCTATTATGATACAACCCCGTCATTTTTTAAATGACGGGTTGTTTTAAATAATTAGTTTTTAAAACACTGTATTGAACGACTTATATTTTCACATTGCGAATCGCCCAATTCTTTGATCTAATCCCCATTCCCAAAACTCACGATTATCAAGTGAAAGCGGAAAGTCATTGGCATCTTCAAAAGAAGTTATAAAATCTTCACTAATATCATGAAGAAAACGCTCAAGCTTATCAAGCTTAGCAGAAATCTTTTTAATCTTAGGATGGTCATCATTGAGTTCGTAGAACTTACCCTCAACTTTTAGGTACTGCTTGCTAACAGCATCATTCGCTTCTTCGCTCGCAATATCATCCTTGTAAGGATCAATTAACACAGGGGTTCCAGTTCCAAAACTTCTACATAGCACTAACGAAACTATTCTTGGAAGCTTATCTAACGCCGAAGAACAATCTTCAATGTACTCATCAAACTGTGCTTCTTCTGATGAAAATTTTTTTTGAACCTCTCTCACTTCAGAAGCATCCTTACAAAGCGCTAACTCTTTTATTTTATTAGATAAAATTTCATTTTCATCATTTATTTCTTCTAAAGCCGCTCTAGTTTCCAACAACTCTTTTTTTAAATTTTCGTATTCAACAATTGGAATTGTATTTGGTGCTGCACATTCTGAAATAAGAATGGGTATATTTTTAGTAAATTTTTCGGCCTTCACGTTCCATCTTGCAATATTTATATTTAAAGATGGGAAAATATCATTTAAGCGCTCTGCAAATTGACTTAAATCATTATGATTATCTATTCTTTCTAGTTGAGTAGCCTTTAATACACCTTGTACATCTTGATATTGCAATGGGGGGACAAGCAGGGGTAAAAGTTTGTGTGACATAGCCCAAGCAGCCCCCAATTCGCACATACAGAACTGAGAAGAGAGATAGTTTCTTGATATGATCGCAACAACCAACTTTGGCGCTTGGATCTGATCTTTAATATGATCGATAAAGTTTTCGCCTGCTGGGATTCCTAAGCCCTCAAGGGAGGAGCAAAAAACATCATCGGATCTTAAATTTAGACCTGTCTGAAGTAGGTCTACAAAAGCATCAGCCAAAGCTTTGTCGTTGACAGCATGGCTTATAAATATTTGTTTACTCAAGAGTTAACCTCTCCTTGAAGTGACTTACCCTTCCTTAACAGAACATCCTTATAGTGAGTACAGGATAGCCTGCCTGGATGACTTGAAAGTAGTTAACATTAAGAAATTTTAGATTAATTTACAATTAGTTATACATTAAACAGCATCTCGTTTCCATAGTTTATATTAGAAATTTAAATAGAAAAAAAACCTTACTTCATTCATGAAGCCTGTTTTTATATATAAATATCAATTAATTACACAAAAGTATCAATCATAGTGCAATTCAGTTTCAGCAGATAGGTCTTAATGATTCGCTGGGCCAGTACGAACTGGGATGTACACACTAAGCGATTGATTGCTGTCTGGCTGAAGATTTTTGCTTAAACTTTGGAACGGTCTTATGATGGCATCAATTGTAAATTGATTAGATATCAGATGGTTAAACCAAAAACATATGGGGGCATAATTGGGGGCACACTTAAAAATCGCATAGAAAAATAATCAATAAATTCAAGGTGATTACTTATCAAATGCGACTCCTGTGATCTCCGCCAAAGTTCCTCACTCTTCCCCTGGGTCTTAAGCCAATTCCCCAAACTCATTCCTTCATTGCGACCTGATCTTTAAACGCCCTCACCCACTATCAAGAAATCGATCATGGCTGTATCGTCCTGACGGCCTGGGGCAAACGAGAGAAAGATTACCTGGTGAACTAAAAGAAGCACAACCGCAGTTAAAAAGGATTAAGGGCGCGCTGATTCCCCTCGTCATATTGTGCGCCGGATGGCGCTTACGCTTATCCGGCCTACAAAATACAAACGGCAACGCATATCGCCTTCATATCGGTGGGAGTTCCAGCCTTTCGCAGCGCGCTTTTACCGCTTCGTGCAGCAGGCGGACTGCCGTCGAAAGCTGTTTGCGGTGCGGGCAGATCATGTTCAGCGGGACTTTCTCTCCCTGATAATCTGGCATCAGGCGCTGCAATCGCCCGTCACGCACATCTTCAGAGACATCAAGCCAGGATTTATACGCCATCCCCTCTCCGGCGATAGCCAGCCGCCGGATAACTTCAGCATCGTCGCTCATCATGGTGCCGTTGACCTGTACGCTGCTGACGTCACCGTTGCGGATGAACGACCAGCGGTCATGCAGGCGTCCGCGCAACACGAACGTTAACGCATTCAGATGCGCTAAATCATCGGGATGACGCGGATCGCCGTGTTGCGCGACCCAGTCCGGCGAAGCCACCAGCACACGCCGGTTATCGGGGGAGACGGGCAGCGCGATGTAAGAAGCATCTTCCGTATTGCCGTAACGGAACGCGACATCAACCGGATCTTTAAATACATCGGCGACCTGATCGGAGAAAAACACCCGCAGGCGCAACGCAGGGTGGCGACGGCGAAACGACTGGAATACCGGGAGCAGTAAATTGCGCCCAAGATCGGAGGGCACGGCGATTTGCAGCGTACCGGAGATCTCATCTTCCGGCGTCTGAATTTTTTGCAGCCCGGCGTGCATCACCTCAAGCATCTGTCTGGCGTAAGGCAACCAGACCTCGCCTTCCGGCGTCAGCCGTAAGCTGCGGGTCGAGCGTGCGAACAGGCGAATGTTTAACGTAGACTCCAGCCGTTTGATGGCGGAACTGACCTGGGCAGGCTGTACCCCGGCTTCCCGCGCGGCATCGCTAAAACTGTTTAGCGCCGCCGCGCGAACAAACAACGTGAGATCTTCAAGCCGGAACATTTTCACTCCCCGAATATAAGTCCTGTCGTCGTGAGGCTATTTTTCCCGTTCTGCTGGCGGTTTACCATCGAATTATACAAACGATAAACCTGTTCCCACACCGGAGACGTTATGAAAGCCATCGCAATTACCCGCGCCGCGCCAGAAGGCAGCAATATTGAGTTTTTACAGGACATTGACCTCCCTGTTCCGGTCGCCGCCGGACATGACCTGCTGGTTGAGGTGAAAGCCATCTCCGTTAACCCGGTCGATACCAAAGTACGCGCGGGTTTTAACGCAGAGACCCCGCGCGTGCTGGGCTGGGATGCCACAGGCGTAGTGAAATCAGTCGGCGAGGCAGTGACATTGTTCGCACCGGGGGATGAAGTCTGGTATGCCGGCGCGTTGGGCCGTCCGGGAAGCAACAGCGAGTTCCAGCTTGTTGATGAGCGCATCGTCGCGTTGAAACCCAAAACGCTGGATAATGCCGCCGCCGCAGCGCTGCCGCTGACCTCGATCACCGCATGGGAAATGTTGTTTGACCGCCTCGGCGTTGAAGAAGGCGGCAACGAAGGGGATACGTTGCTGATTGTCGGCGCCGCAGGCGGCGTGGGCTCCATCCTGACGCAGTTGGCCCGCAAACTCGCCCGACTGACGGTGATCGGCACCGCGTCGCGCCCGGAAAGCCAGAAATGGGTACGCGAAGCCGGTGCGCATCATGTCATCGACCATAGCAAACCGCTGACGGAAGAGCTGGCGCGGATCGGCATCAACGCGGTGACGCACGTCGCCAGCCTGACCCACACTGATAAGCATTACCCGCAGCTCATCGAAGCCCTGGCGCCGCAGGGTAAGCTGGCGCTGATAGACGATCCAGCAACGCTCGACGCACGACCGCTGAAAACAAAGAGTATTTCGCTGCACTGGGAGTTTATGTTTACCCGCTCAATGTTTGAAACCGACGACATGATCGCCCAGCATCAGCTACTGACCCGCGTGGCGCAGCTCATTGATGCTAAGGTGATTCACACCACGTTGGGAGAGCATTACGGAGCCATCAACGCGGCGAATATTCAGAAAGCGCACGCACAGCTTGAAACGGGCCGCTCCGTCGGCAAGATTGTGCTGGAAGGCTTCTGATAAGCCCCCCCAGGGGCGAGAAAGTCACCCCTGCTTTTTTATGCGCCGCGTAAAACTATATGAACGGGTTGTCTCTTCCGGGACGAAATCGCTATGCTTGCCGCATCGCCCCTCTACCGCTAACGCCCATGATCAAAACGCTGCACATCGAAAACTACCGCTCGATTCGCCATCAGTCTCTGGAACTGGAACAGCTCAATATCGTCTTCGGCCCTAACGGCACCGGAAAGTCGAATATCTATAAGGCGATTCACCTGATGCACAGTGCGGCGCAGGGGCAGTTCTCACAGGCGCTGGCGAACGAAGGCGGTATTCTGAAGGTATTCTGGGCCGGGAAAACGCGCAGCGACCAGCTGCGGCGCATGACTCTGGCGGTAGAAACAGAAACCTATGAATACGAGTTACAGGTAGGGTTTGTCGAGAAGCTCCCCTACCCGTCGCAGTTCGATCTCGACCCGGTCATCAAAGAGGAGTCTGTCTGGTTGAGCGGGCACGCTCGCCGCCCCTCCTCACAGTTGATGAAACGTAAAAACCAGGTCGTATTCCTCAATAATATCCATCACGAGAAAGTCACCCACAGCGGCACGCTGTATGAGAACGAGTCGGTATTCGGCCAGTTGGGAGAGCCACACCTCTACCCGGAGGTGTCGCAGATGCGAGAAATGCTGCGCAACTGGCGCTTTTATCATGAGTTTTCAGTCTCGTCTGGTTCTGCGATTCGTGTTCCGCAGGTGGGATTCCGCTCACCGGTTCTGGCCAGCGACGGAGCAAACCTGGCGGCAGCGTTCCAGACAATCGTCGAGATTGGCGATGAACTACTGCTGATGCGGATTCTCGATCGGGCATTTCCCGGTTGCGTGTTCTACAGCGATAACAGCGGCGGCCGCTTTCGCCTGATGATGAAACGTGAGGGGTTGACCCGTCCGCTGGAACCTGCGGAGTTCTCGGATGGCACGCTACGTTTCCTGTGCCTGGCCGTAGCGCTGTTAAGCCCGCGACCGCCAGCTTTTATCGCGCTCAACGAACCGGAAAACAGCCTGCATCCGCAGATGTTGCCCGCCCTCGCCCAACTGATCGCCGAAGCCAGCCGCCATTCGCAAATCTGGCTCACCAGTCATTCGCCTGAACTGGCCAATCTGATCGAGAAACATGCCGCGTTTTCGCTGTATCAACTGGCGATGGAGGACGGTGAAACACAGCTTACCCGACTGTCGTAAAAGTGGGCTATGCTAACGCCCGTCTCGTTTGTGCCGCCATCTCTGCTATGATGCCTGCACATAAAAAAGACAAAACACTATGTTGAGGAAAAAATGGGGTCCACCAGAAGAGGGATGCTGAACGTCCTGATTGCCGCCGTATTATGGGGAAGTTCAGGGGTTTGCGCGCAGTACATTATGGAACAAAGCCAGATGTCGTCGCAGTTTCTGACCATGACGCGTCTGATATTCGCCGGGTTGATTCTGCTGATGCTCTCGTTTGTTCACGGCGACAAAGTATTTTCTATTTTCAAAAACCGCCAGGACGCCCTAAGCCTGCTGTTCTTTTCCATCATGGGAGCGCTTACCGTACAGCTCACCTTCCTGCTCACCATTGAGAAATCCAATGCCGCCACCGCAACGGTGCTGCAATTTTTATCGCCGACGATTATCGTGGCGTGGTTCTCGCTGGTACGGAAAGCGCGCCCCGGTATTCTGGTGCTGACGGCCATTCTCACCTCCCTTATTGGCACCTTTTTGCTGGTAACGCACGGTAATCCGACATCGCTGTCTATCTCGCCTGCCGCGCTATTCTGGGGGATTGCCTCCGCGTTTGCCGCAGCGTTTTATACGACCTGGCCCTCTACGCTGATCGCGCGTTACGGCACGCTTCCTGTCGTTGGCTGGAGCATGTTGATCGGCGGCGTGATATTGCTGCCCTTCTATGCCGGGCAGGGAACGGATTTTGTGGTCAGCGGCAGCCTGATTCTGGCGTTTTTCTATCTGGTGGTCATCGGCACATCGCTGACTTTCAGCCTGTATCTGAAAGGGGCGCAAATGATTGGCGGGCCGAAAGCGAGCATTCTGAGCTGCGCGGAACCGCTAAGCAGCGCGTTGTTATCGCTGCTGTTGCTGGGCATCAGCTTCACCCTGCCGGACTGGCTTGGTACGTTGCTGATCCTCTCGTCGGTGGTGCTGATTTCAATGGATTCCCGCCGTCGCGCCCGGGCGGCATAAGGCAAAAGAGTGGGCTCCAATAATCTGGTCCACTCTTTTATCGCTTATAATGTCGCGTTAATGTTTATTAGCCTTTTGTATAATCTGCAATTTTTCTGGTCGATAAGCTTACGCGTCAGCGCCCAGCGCTCCCGATAAACCAGTTTATCGCTCACATTTAATTCCAGTGCGATTTCTTTAACCGACATGCCTTGTAAGAGATGAAACACAATTTGCTGCTCACGCAGCGTGAACAAGAAACTACTTGAACGGCATTTTCTATTACCATTAATCACCGCATTACAATGCACCATGAAAGCATCCATGCGCTCCCTGACCGCCGTAAGGCCATGCAGTCCGGCAACCGAAAGAAAAGAGGTATGGTCAGGGTTATACATATCGACAAAAAAGAGTATATGATTAAAACGCATTCGCTTTATCTCTTCCCCTTTTGCCGAGAGGGTAATATCGTGTTCGAGCGTGCGACTGCGTTGTTTATACGTCGCATCAAACCGCAATGAAAACGGAATAAAATTACTGTACTTATCGATCAGGTGAAAGGGTATATCTTCATTAAGCCCCATTTTCAATCCTGATTCATGCAGGGCATCTTCAAAAAGTGTATGAATGGCAATACCATCATAAATATTTTTTGTCAGGTAAATAAATTTAAAACGTAAGGATGAAGGGTTAAAATTAAGCATAACGTTATCCTTCGCATTAGTAGTTATAGGTATTGACCACGCCATAATCATCAATCCATGAGAGTGTTTTGACTGTGCCCTCCCCTTTTGTGTTTTTGGGTAAAACAACCGTTTTAGTTGACAATGGTGCCCAAAGACCATCATCAGGTAATTGCTTTATTTCTGTACCGTCATTCAGCGTAAGATCCATTAATGTTATGTACAAAGGTGAGTTATTCTTTACTAACAGGCAGCGTTTTCCTCCACAATCAGATAAAGAGATGTGTAATTCTTTTATACTTTCCTCAAGGGTGATTGCTGCCAGTGCAGTGGGCCGCCAGAATAACTTCACCCGAGTACGAAAAGCGACCTGTAGCGCGCCCTTCTCCGCTTTACTATCAGCCACAGGAGGGACTTCCAGCGTGTTCAGCCAGAATAAAGATTCTCTGTCAGCAGGTAATGTATGCTGGTCGCCAGTAAACTGTACCCGCACCGCCCGGGATGTTTTTCCTTCAAGCCGAAAAATCGGAGGTAAAATGATAAACGGTGTTTTAATCTCCTCGGGACGATCAAAAATATTGTCTTTTTCAGTCCACAACTGCAATAAAACGGGTTTCAGCCCTTCATTGTAAATAGTAAATGATGTTTCGCGCGCCTTTTCATTAATTATCACTCGCGTGTAATTAATATACGTTGCCGACATAGCCGATGACGGCAATAAAAGTAAAATCAGGAAGTGGTTCAGAACATATTTTAGCCGTTTCGCCATGCCCCCTCCTCTATTTATAGACAAGGGTAAATGTCACTGCACCTCTGACATCGCCAGAAGAGACATTTGCCGCAGTCTGATATAAACCGGCACGCAGTGGCACGGTATAATTCGCATTGTCCTGAGCCGGATCATAATCCGTCAGGAGATATGCCGTATTAAACGACAGAGGGATATTCTGATCGTCCAACAACTGGATACCCACGCCGCTCGCCGTTGAGGTGCTCGCCAGCGCAAAAACACCGTTGGCGTTATCAATAATGGCCGTGGTCGGCGT
This sequence comes from Citrobacter sp. CK199, assembly GCF_030333285.1. NCBI lineage: Bacteria > Pseudomonadati > Pseudomonadota > Gammaproteobacteria > Enterobacterales > Enterobacteriaceae > Citrobacter > Citrobacter sp. CK199. The sequence goes on from NZ_JAOWGF010000021.1 coordinate 365,340, forward strand.
AAACAAATAGCTGATGCTCGATAACCCTGCCGGGCATTTTGTAAAGTTCAGATTAAAATCAGTACGCGCAGCGGTATAACCTATACCACTAAAATCCGTTCGGCTAACAGCCGGTAAATTAACCGTGACATCCGACGTCGTACAGGTTCCCCCGGTGGTGGATATGATCAGCCCTCCCGCCAGAAAATCAGCGATCATATAGGTGCCGCTGCCAACAGACGTACTGCCCCCGTATGTCTGGTAGTGTCGCATATACATCGGGTCAAAGACGGAAGTGCTGCCTGCGGTTAACGATGTCGAGGTTTTTACAAAACGGATTTGGACATCCACGCCGAGATTCCATGAACTTCCATCGCCTGTCACCGTAAATAACTGCGAAGGCGTCTGCTGCCCTCCGGTCGCAATAGTAAGAGGATACCAGTCGCTGGTTTGCCCTTTTACCGTATAGCGCCAGCGAGCGATATACCCCAGCCCGGTTTTTACCGTCGTGTTATAGACAGTATACGTTTGCCCATCGACCTGGGTAGTTCCCCAAACGGTGTAGGGGGGATACCCCTGTACCGCCATCGGGATGGCGTAGCTTTGATAATTAGTACGATGAGAGCAGGTCCATGCCGTCGGGTTATAAGAGGTCGCCCAGGTCCCCAGCAAATCACCGACGGCAGCATCTTTACCCACCTGTACGGTCGTAGAGTCAAAGTACTGGTAGTAGCCATTGGTACGCTCACAGTTCACCCACGTCCCGTCCGCTCGCGCCACGCCGCACATCGCCACCAGTGCCAGAAAAGAGAGGGCAACGCCCGTTACGATAGTTTTCATCTTTCACTCCTTAATTACTGGCATACCGCATCAGCCCGACGTAAGTCGGCGACATCTGCGCTTTTCTGCTCTGATAAGCGGTAACTGAACTGGCACTCCTGACCCGATCCACTTCCCCATTTCACGCGCAATTTGCCCGCCAGATTCTTAACGCGCGCAAAACTTTGCCCGCCCTGGGCGATGTAACCGACAGTATTGCCGCTCTCATCGACCACATCGGCGCCAAAAGGCAGCACATCACCGGCATGGCGGAGAGTGAAAAGCACGGAATACCCTGTATCCGTGGCGTATTTCATCAACACCACGGCGCCTGCGGTAGGGACGCTGTTCTGGCTGGTGACGTCCAGGGAGATATCATTCGATAACCCCCGAGGATCGAGCTCAATCGTGTTCTGGCGATAGGGTGAGAGGTAAGGCACTGCGGCATTACCATTGCGGTTAAGGCTAAGGCTGCTGTTGTTTGCCACCTTTGCGCCTCCCGCATGTTCCGCTTCAATGACCGCCATGGTGTCCCCCATGATCGGCGTCAGCACAACGCCATTTTGCCAGGCGACAACACCGCCAGAGAGGTTCATGCCGTATTGCTGGTAGCCCTGGCCTGCTGAGAAACTGCCGCCCATGCTGGTCCACGGCGAAGTCCAGTTACCACTGACGCCGCCCGTGGTTTTATTGCTGCTATGGTCGTAGTCATCCTGATTGACGAACGCGCCCCAGTTATACTGACGGTTCTCCCCGGAGGTGCCGGCGATTGAGTTTTGCAGCCCCCGATGCCAGCTTTCCTGAACATAGGTGGTACTGAGATAAGCCGAGCGCGCGCTGTTCCCTAACGGCAGGGAAATCCCTATCGCGATTTTGTTATCCCATTTGTCTTTCACTAAATCGCGAGTACGGCTGGCGTTGAGGTTAAAATTGAACCACTTGAACGCATTGGTGTAACCCAACTGATATTCGGTATCACGCCCGCTTTTGTTCCAGTAATCCTGAGTGCTGGCACTGAGATTAATGCTCCCAAGCGTCTCGGAAATAGTCTGCGTTGCGCTGAGTTGCAGACGATTCTTGCGGTTAATGCTGCTGGAATAAGCCCCTTTATTTGTCCGCTCTAAATCACGCATCAACATCGCATCGTCAATATCGTAATAACCGGAGCTGGAATAGCGATAGCTCGCCAGGGTGATATTGGTATCAACGACGGGCAGAATCCTGGCAAATGAAAAGCGGATGCTCTGGCCTTCACGCTTACTGTTATCCGCAAGCGTCGTTCGCGCATGTGTTATGTCAGCAGAAAGCGCGCCAATGAGCGTATTGAGCGCGACGCCACCTGCGACCGATTGATAATCCTCCCCGCCCATCGCACCGGTGTAAGTGGTCAGTAAGTTAGTAAAACCATGACGGAATGTCCCCATCGCAATCTGTGGTTTCTCATTCACGGAGGTATTCCGATAGCGCCCCGCCATCAGCGAATAGCGACTGGTTCCCGGACGGAGCAGTTCAGCAATGGAAGCATAGGTCACGGTAAAACTGTGCTCACTCCCATCTGCCTCTTTAATCGTTACCAGCAGATCGCCTCCGGTGCCATTGGGGTACAGGTCATCAATACGGAACGCGCCAGGCGGAACCGTCGTTTGATAGATACGCGCGCCGCGCTGACTCACGCTGACGAGTGCGTTGGTGTTTGCAACACCGGTAATGACTGGCGCATAGCCTCGCTGGGAATCCTCATACATACGATCGTCAGAAGTCAGCATTACGCCCCGAAAACCAACGCTGTCGAAGACCTGGCCATCCGTGGTGGAATCACCCATCACCAGTTTGCTGCGCAGCGGAATAATGCCGCGCTCAAGATAAGTGCTGGTTGAGTCATAATGCCAACCCTGATCGTTGTTCCAGTTGAAAACACCGCGATAGCGTAAGCGCCAGGCATCCCAATTGAGCCCTCCCATCAGGCTCAGATACTGAGATGACATAGAGTCCGTTCCAGACATCTCTGCATGCCATGCGTTGTAATCATATTGCAACGTCGCAGCAGGAATACCGTTATCCCATAATTCAGGATTAACATAGCCGCGAACCTGGCGAAGCAGCCATATCTGAGGCGCCTGCACATTGATGCGCTGTGTCGTCACATCGTAATAAGCTGTTAAATCAGAAGATATATCACCAATACGCACACAACTTTCATTATTCTTTAACGACTGGCGCAGCATTGGATCAATTTTATCAATATCGATTCCCAGCGTTGATATCAGCTTCAGCGTAAAACACGGTTTGGCTACCACGGCATTGCTTTTATCATTTTCGAACTTAACTTCACCACGCCCTCGCCATTTGTCGTTCACATACAGATCGACATTATATTGTCCCTGCGGAACCGGGTTTCCCTGAGAATAGTTGCTAACATCAATCGCTGAGCGTAAAAAATCACTATTAAATTGCACTTCATCATTTTCAGCGAAGGCAACCTGAACAGAAATAAAAGATAAAACAACGAATTGAGCAATGCGGGTTAATCTCAGAGGACAAGAAATAACGTTATGGGCTACTTTGTAATTTTTGCTCATTTGTTGTTTCTCCACCATAATCATTTATTACACTGTAAAAAACTGAAGCACCGCTCAATTGCGTCGATTTTTTATTAGCGAGCGGAAATACTATTTCGCTTTTTGGCTTCACCATACGCTGGGGGAAGTTTTCTACAGCAGCTAATACAGCTGACCCTGTTGTTCGACGAATCTCAACCTTGCTGAAAGTGATGTAATAGGGAGAGTCGTTTACTACTTTTATGTTGTTCCCTTGTTGGTATATTTTTAATTCTTTATAAGACTGTAATGGTGTTGGTTGCAGATTATCCGGGCGATAGAATAATTTTATTCGGGTACGAAATGCCAATTGCATATGCGTTTTGCCCGACGTTGAATCCTGTGCTTTTGGCGGAATTTCCAGCATGTTGAACCAAAACAAGGACTCCCTGTCCTGCGGCAATGACGGGTTCGTCGCCATGATTCGCACAGCTTGCCCTTTCGCCGGATCAATACGAACAACGGGAGGAGCAATGAGGAACGGAACCGTGATCTCCCCAGGCTTTGCATTTGGGTTACCATCATCCATCCATATTTGTAAAAGATAAGGATTATTCCCCCGGTTTTTTAACTGTACCGTTGATTCCTTGTCTTTTGCATTAAATACAATGCGTGTTCCGTTAATCACAACGTCAGCCATAGCGTTCAGTGAGAACGCCGAAAATAACAATACCAGCCCGGAAGATAATATCTTTAACATCTCATCACCTCATAATCAGGAGTAAAGGACGCCGCCTTTACTCCTGTCTTTATTACTCGTAAACCATGGTGTAATCGACCTGAGTCGTTACAGAGCCCGCGGTAGATGCGCCAGTAGCATAATATTGCGCAAAGTAATTCAGCGTACCGTTTCCAGAAGAGATATCGACAGGGATATCATTCTGGCCATTCGCTACTGAAGCCCCTGCAACAATGGCGTTACGATCGGCATTTAATAATTGAACCTGCACGTTAGTCGCTGCATCTGCCGCTGCTGAATCAATGTTCAGACGACCGGTTGTGCTATCAACATAAGCGCCAGGTTCGAAGTAGGTGCTGGCGGTATTTAAAGATGTTCCTGAGCAGTTACTCAGCGAGATAGTGAACGGCGTAGCACCTGCCGTTGCGCCTGCTGCGCCGAGCGTAGTAGACGAAACGGTCGGCAGCGTTACCGTTGCATCATTACTGCCACCGTCGACAGAAATAGTACAAGTTGTATCAGTAATTTGTCCGTTAATTGTAATAGTTCCATCCACCGCAAATGCTGAAGCAGTAAATGCGGAAGTGATAACCATTGCTAACGCGGATAACGCATAATTATATTTACGCATAATAAATTCCCCTGGTGTTGTTGATATAAATGAACGACGTATTGAATGTGTTATTAAGGCAAAACAAACCTCACCCCATTATCAAAAATGAGTACTGAATAACACCTTCCGGTTCCATTGACATAATATACGCAAAACTTTCATCCGCAATATTAGGATTTTTCAACCAAAAGAAATCAAATCCAAATGCTTACAGGAAAATAAAGTACCGCATAATATCTGCGCTATTCACCATGCAAAATATATCGATAACCAGGTTTTTATAAGACAGTATCAGTTAAAAAAAGATAAAATTTTATAAATCAAATAAATTGATCCAGATCACTGCACAACCCAAAACAGTTGAAATTTAAACATATAAAAAACACAATAAAAACCAAATATCAAACAAACAAAAACAAAACGATTACATTTATTGCTGCATTATTAGCCAGAAAACACCACTTTTAGAATTACGAGAATAATCCTGACAATACGACTAAAGTATTTTATATAATTTATTAATAATTAATGAGTTATTACAAACAAATCATTTTTTTAATTTTTTGCAAGAATAATCCTATTTAGATTCTAAACGTAACTATTGTTAAGCTAAGGTTACAATACATACCATTTCCAGGAATTTTACCGGAACGATCTTTTCTTTTAATCACCTACTATTTCTCAGTATAAAAATCTAAAGATTGCTTACCACAACCTTACAAAAAAGGACAATCCACTATTAGAATCGGCTTTTTTGAGCACAAAAAAGAATGGAAGGGGAAAGTTTGTTGAAAACTCCGAACGGGGAAAAAAGAAGAGAAATTTCGCTATTGTCGTTAAGCGGGAAATACCATGCTGCATGTTATCGCCAGAAAAGAGTCTCTGGCGATAAAGTTCATTTAACTTAAAGCGTTACCGATCACCACCCCGGCACCGCGCCACCGTTAAAGATAGTCTCTGCGGCTTTCGCAACTTCCGGCGACTGATAAGACTGTAAAAACGCTTTCACATTTTCAGCATCTTTGTTGTCTTCCCGCGCCACCAGTATGTTCACATACGGCGAGTTTTTATCTTCGATAAAGACGCTGTCATGTACCGGCGAAAGTCCGGTTTGCTGGATGTAGGTGGTGCTAATGATCGCCACATCCACTTTCGCATCGTCCAGTACGCGCGGCAGCTGCGCGCCTTCCAGCTCCATAATATTCAGATGACGTGGGTTGTCGGTGATATCCAGCGCCGTTGGTAACAGACCTTTCCCCTCTTTCAGGGTAATCAACTTCTCTTTTTGCAGCAGCAGGAGCGCACGCCCGAGGTTGGTCGGATCGTTAGGAATGGCGATCGTCGCCCCGTCTTTCAGTTGATCAACCGTTTTAATTTTTTTCGAGTAGCCCGCCATCGGGAAAACAAAGGTGTTGCCTACCGCTACCAGCGTGTAGTTATGGGCTTTGTTATCTTGTTCGAGGAACGGTCGATGCTGGAACACGTTGGCGTCCAGTTCGCCGTGATTGGTCGCATCGTTAGGCAGCAATGAACCGCTGAATCCTACCAGTTCCACATCAAGACCGTACTTCTCTTTGGCAACTTTCTTCGCGACTTCCGCCACATCCTGCTCGGCGCCGTTAATCACGCCGACTTTGATGTGTTTCGCGTCGCTGCTTTGCTGATCGCACCCCGCCAGCAATATGCCCGCCAACAGTACCGCCGCCCCTGCCCGTAAATGAGGTATCGTCAATTTCACGTTTTTATCCTTATTAAATAACCATCTGATGGGTAATGAAATGACTATAGCGGGAAGGCCGCTGCGGTTTAAAAAACGAAAAGGCATCAGCAAGAAGAAAAAGGCATATACAAAAAGCCCGGTGGCGCGAACGCTTGCCGGGCCTACGTAAACTACGCCATCAAACCAGCGCTTTCACGATCTCCATTAACCTGACGATATCGTCAGGCCGGGTGTTTCCGGTTTGCGGATCGATAATCGAGCTGTAAACATGCGGCATCACGCGCGGCACGCCCGCCTCCAGACAGGTTTGCAAAATAACGCCGAAATTTTCCAGGGAAATGCCGCCGGTCGGTTCGATCAGCGTCATCCCGTTGCGGGCTGCGCTGGTTGCCAGCACATACAGCTCCGGTAACGACGTCTCGCCGCCCATCGGAAAAAACTTCGCCGCGTGCGCCCCCATATCCTGCATCATGCGTACCGCTGCATCGCAGGAAACGCGGGCCGGCGTCCCCTGGCTGCTGCGAACGCCAGTGGAGATAAGCACCTCGCCCGGCGTGCCTGTCGGGCTGACCAGCGCGTTGATATGCGTTTTCTCGCCGCTCGTTGCCGCCAGCGCGCCAGCGGCAAAACCACATCCGGTAAAGGTCTGGTTGACGTGCGCCGGGTGTACCTTTGCAGCAATCATCGCCGCCTTATAGTATTGCGCCGGATCGCCCGCTCCCAGCCCTACGGAGATGCACGGCACCTCCGCCATCCAGCGTTTTACCTCCTGAACACCGTCCTCCACTGAGGCAAACTGTGCGGAGAGGACGCCGATCGCCGCATGGCCTTCGGCAGCATCATAGATTTCCCTGGCATTGGCGATATCTTTCGCCAGTACGTTAATCGCCACACGATTACGATAAAAATTAATCTGCTGCATGGTCGGCAATCTCCTTCAGTCGCGCCACGATTAACGCCATTTCCCCTTCTGCGACCGTTCGCGGGTCGAGGCTGAAAACGCCCTGGTGGAGGTTATAGCGACGGGCATAAATGGCGATATCGCCGCCACGCAACTGAGCTTCGACTTCGCGGGCATCCAGCCCCAGCTCACGGGCATTCACCCGAATACGAATACGCCAGATCGCGCGCCCGGCCTCATCCTGCTCGATATCCGCACTCAACCCACGAATCGCTGAAATGGCGTCGGCTACCGGCTGAAGCTGTTCGGCGGTGACTACCGTCTGCCCCTGGTGATAATTCTCCAGCGCATACACCAGCCCGACCATATTCTCCTTACCGATCTTCATCGCTCTGGCGATGCCGTGATGCTGCGCTTTGCAGGCGACGATCCACGGTTTCTTGCCGGTGATAAATCCAGAGGTTGGCGCATTGAAGGCTTTCGCGCCGCTGTAGACAACCATATCCGCGCCGCTCGCCACCCAGACGTGCAAATCCTCCTCGGCAGCGGCATCAACAATTAACGGCAGGTTGTGAATCTGCGCCACCTGGACGAAGTCCTCAATGCCCAACATCCCCTTCTGCACGCAGTGATGTGATTTCACATACAGCAGGGCGGCGGTGTCATCGGTAATCGCACTCTCCAGTTGCCAGCGCGCGGCCAGGTTGCTCGACCCTACTTCCACTACGCGCCCGCCACCCAGACGGATTGCGCTGGTGATCGGCGCGCCGTAATCCACATTATGCCCACGCAGCATCACCACTTCATTGGCCATACCGGAACTGTCCGGCATTAGTGTCACCCTGAACGGGTCGCCACGGGTAATGGCGGCGGCAACGGCAATCGCAATTCCCGCCGAGGCGCATGAGGTGACATAACTGTCTTCCGCGCCGGTATAGCGGGAGACCCGCTCACCGGTTTTTTCTACCAGCTTGTCGATCTCGACAAAAGCGGAGGCCGCACGCGCCGTGGCGTGCATCACCTCCGGCGCGACGCTGGAAACGCCAAGAATCGTCATCTTGCCGCAGGCGTTAATCACCTGCTTTAGCCCCAGCTGTTGATAGATATTCTGTGTCATGGCTTACAACACTCCCAGCAGCGAGCAGACCACGCTAAGCGCCACAATCGACAGCAGAATGGTGGTATAACGCGGCCCTTTCTTCACCAGAAAGATATAGATGGCAAATACTGCCGCCAGCGGCAGCAGGCCAGGCGCAATCGAATCGAGGATCTGCTGAACCACCACTTCAGAACCTTTCAGGGCGCTGATTTTTAGCGGGGTAGTGATCTTGACGTAGCTCGCCGACAGCGCCCCCATCATGATCAGCCCCAACACGTTAGCGCCGTAGATCAGTTCCTTGATTCGCCCCCCTTGCAACAGCCCGACGATGGAATCACGTCCCAGCGTATAGCCTTTGTGAATCAGGCCGTAGCTGATCGCCAGCGTAATGGCCGGATAGAGAATCAGCGGCGCAATACCCCCGAATGCGCTGCCATTGGCGGCGAACGGAATAAAAATCGCAATCAACAGCGGCATCACCGCCGCCCAGACGATGGAATCGCCCATCCCGGCCAGCGGCCCCATCAGGCCGGTTTTAATCCCGGTGATGGAGGCGTCGCTGATCGGTTCGCCACGCGTTTTCTGCTCTTCCATAGCGATGGAGATGCCCTGGATCACCGCGCCAAAGGTCTGTTCTGAGTTAAAGAAGTTCAGATGGCGCTTCAGCGCTTCCACCTGTTCCTCTTTTTGCGGGTAGAGTTTTTTGATGATCGGCGTCATCGAGGCGCAGAAAATCAGGCTCTGTAAACGTTCATAGGAGTTAGAAACCTCCGCGCCCAGCCAGTAGATAAACCACGCCCTGGTGATGTCCGCTTTGGTCAGCGCTCCGGTTTCCCGCGCACGCTCAACCAGTTCATGTTGCATTACGTCGCTGCTCATCATGCTGCTCCTTCATTTTTCGCCAGACCTTTAATCAGGAAGGCCACACAGGTGCCGAAGATTGCCATCGCCATGATGTCGACCTTGAGGTACAGCACCGCGAAGAATCCACCGATAAACCACGGCAGCAGACTCTTTTTGCCGATCACCATAATGGTGATGGCGAAGCCCAGCGCCGGGAGAATCCCGCCCATAATTTCAAAGGAGTGGGTCAGCCAGTGCGGCATCAGCTTGAGGAAGCTTTCTACTACGTTCTGGCCGAAATAGTTGGCGGCGAACACCACCGGGAAACGCAGCGCCAGACCGAGTAACGCCGGGTAAAGGAAAGCGCAACGCATAATGCCCGCCATGTTTGCCGTTTCCGCGTGTTTGTCGGCCATATGTACCCAGGCGGCGTTCAGCGTACGGCGTAGCTGGTCGAGGAATACGCCGATCACGCCAAACGGAATCGCCAGCGCAATCGCCAGGTTGGGGTCCATTCCGGCTTTAACCGCAATGGGGATCGAGATACAGGCCGCCAGCGCCGGATCTGACGGCACGTTGCCGCCCGGCGTCGAGGTCACGCCCAGATAGACGAGCTGCATACCCGCCCCGATGATCATCGCCGTCTGCATATTCCCGAGCAGCAGCCCCACAAAGACCGCGACAACCACCGGCTGAAGTAGCATGGCGGAGAAGGTGTAGCCAAGGCGTAATCGGGCAAACCAGTAATACAACCCCATCAGGCTTGCAAAGACTAAAGTATCCATAGTGTTATCCCATTATCAGAGGGTTAGAATTTTTTCAGGATATCGTCCAGCGACTGTGGTTTATCTTCCGGGATAGTCTGGAAGAACACCTGAATCCCACGACTTTTCAGGTCGTTAAGAATGCCAACGTCTTTTTCATCGAGCGTAATGTTCTGGAAAACCGCTTTGCGGTTTGGCCCACCGCCTAAGCCCCCAACCTGAATGGTGGTGACATCAAATCCCTGCTGCACGGCCTGTTGAATAGCCGCCAGAGACGGGAACAACACCAGCACATTGCCGTCGCCGAGTTGGTTTTCTTTCCACGATGCCGCAAAGCTCTGGTTGCTGTAGCAATCCACTTTGATGTTTGGCGGCGCGGCCATCAGGTAGATATTTTTCATAAACGGATCGGCGTCCAGTTCGTCACTGACCACAGCAATCCGGTTTGCCTGGGATTGTCCGACCCACTTCGTCACGACCTGCCCATGAATCAGACGGCTGTCGATGCGACATAACACGATGTTTGCCATAATGATTTTCCTTATTGTGATTGTTGTAATTGACGAACATGGGCGACGACATCCAGACAACTGCTGCGCCCGGCTTCCACCAGACCGCTCACGCAGGCGGTAAGTGGGCCGTGTTCGCGCCGATCCAGCGCCTCCAGCAGCAGCGAGGCGTTCAGCCCGGAAACCACCGCCACCGGATAATCCGCACTCAGTCGTGCCGCCACGTTGGAGGTCGTGCCGCCAACAAAATCGGTCAGAATAAGTGAGCCTTCCGGCATGGTTTTCACCACGGCTTCGACACGTTGATAAAACTCGCCCAGCGTATCCACGGGCATGAGCGCAATTTCTGTTACGCCTTTAATTTCCCCCATCACCATGCGAAGGCTGTTGCAGAGCTGTTGTCCCCAGCCGCCATGCGTCAGCAGCAGGATCTGGGGCAAGGATTCAGTGGTAGTCAAAATGGCCTCCTGGCTCGATTACATGAGACTGGCAATGCCCGATAGCGTCACCGCCGTAGGCCGGATAAGGCGTTTACGCCGCCATCCGGCACACATTGCCCGGTGGCGCTACGCTTACCGGGCCTACGAACCGGGCCTACGAATAGCAAACGCCATCCGGCAAAACTCATCAGAGTAAGAGCAAAGGCTGTGCCAGGATTAGTGTCACACGGGGGAGAAGAGAGGTCTGGCGAGGCGCAGCGCCACGCCAGATAAGGGATCAGCTATAGAGTAATTCGTAGATATAAAAATATTCCGCGTCCGATAAACGGATGGCATAAGCCTCTTCAATCGGCAGGAAAGCCGATTTGATGACACTAAACGCGCGGGCATCCAGATCCGGTTTGTTTTCCAGCGCCATCTGTAACGGTTTTCGGTTAATCACGATACGCTCGACCATGCAGCAGCAGTGGATCAGGAAGCGCAGTGTCACCTGGCGGCTTGGTTTCAGCGAAAGCGCGGTGGTCAGATGGTTAAGCACCCCTTCCATTTCTTTCAGAATGCGCTGCGGGTTAAGCACTGAAATATGGTTGATGATGCTCTCCATCGTCAGCGCGCTGATAAAGCGCATTGCGCTGCGTTCCATTTCCAGGCGGCGTTCAGCGCTGGTGAGGTCCGGCGTTAACAGGCTCAACACCAGTTCCGGCCCCTGCTCAGAGAACAATTCCTCCAGCGAAATGAATGGAATATCCGGCAGCCCCGGCTGGAAGGTGCCAACAATACCCGCCAGTCGTTCACTGGCATGCAGCGACTGCTGGACGCGCTCCAGGCTGCGAACATCGTTGTAATCGAGGATCACCATCCGCGTGTCCTGCGACATCAGCTCGCCAAAACTCTCCTCCAGCACCTTTTTGATTTTTTCCGCCGTGCCCATGCCGGTAATACAGGAGATAACCAGCACTTTGCCGCCGTTTTCCTGCTGTGGCGTACAAAGCTGGCAGGGGATGCTTTTCCCCTGCATTAACGCCGCCAGTTGCGGCAGGTCGCTGGTTTCATAGCTTAAATCCAGCCCCACCTCCAGCAGGCTGGTCAGGGTTATATTTGGCATCAGCAGAACGTCAATCTGGAATAATTTGCTGATCGTACTGCCAAAATGTACCAGCGAGCCGATGTCCACCATCAGGATCAGCCGCTGATAACGTCGGGTCTGAATCATCTGGGTCAGGGTTTCCAGCGTGTCATGCACCGACTGCTCAAACGGCATATCGATAGCACTGAACAACTCGCGCTCCAGCACCCGATTCACATACTGCGCCATGCTTGTGGCCGTTGTTGCGCCGTGAGCAATCAGGATCACCCCGCAGTCCGGGCTGGCGTCGATACGCTGACGATAATGACGACACTCTTTGAGGAACAGACACAGCCAGACCACTTCCGTCGCCGGACACTGAATATGCAGCAATTCATTGATTTTTCGGCACAACAATGTGGCGTTGTCGTACTCATCTTTGCAACGATCGAGGATCAGGCTGGAAGAATAAAGCTGCGGGATCAGGCCGCGCTGAACGTAGCCAATCAGCGCCAGAAAATGTTTACGCAGCGGATTTACCAGGTTCTCCGGCAGCGTAAACGTAAGCACCTGCTCCACGCAGCCAATAAGCAGCGTCACACGCTCCTCAATCTGGTCGCCATAACGCGGCGGATGCGCAATATTGTCGCGACTGTAGAGACCATATTCAAAAATCGAGCTGAGCTTATTTTTCAGGATTGCCAGCGTTTCCGCCGGAGGCACGTTACTGTTGCGCAGATTGACGTATTCGCGGGTCAGGAAGCTGTAAAAGAGATCGCTCTCTTCAATCTCGGCGCCCGTCGCCAGCGACGTTTTCAAGGCGGGCAACGTGCGCGCGTCAACGTTCAAGCGCTCTTTGCCATCAAACAGCGTGTCCACCAGCAGACGTTGCTCCGGCGTGGCGTTAAACGGCATTTCCGCCAGCCGTTTATCCAGTTGCAGCGTATCGTTATGCTCCGTCATCCCCGACGCCCACGCCTGAGCGCAGAGGAACTGGATATCACTCTTGAGCTGGCCGATGTTGCCTTCCAGCGGCTTATTCAGCAGCCAGAGCAACAGCGTCTTGTCGATACTCACCGTGCGCTCAATTTTGCGACTTTCACGTTGCAAAAAGCCGACAATCAGCTCCACCTGTTCTTCGATTGAACGCTGGCGAATGCCCGGCAGATCGATACAGACCTGAATACGCCGCTGGAAAGTACGTAACAACGCCGAACTTACCGGTTCTGTCGTCGCGCAAATCAGGCGTACCGATATCGAACGCGCCTTGCTGCTTGCCCCCAGCGGACGGTATTCACCTTTATCGAGAATGGAGAACAGCTTTTCCTGCCCTTCATACGGCAGACGGTGTACCTCATCCAGCAGCAGATAGCCGCCGTCCGCCTGCTCCACCAGGCCAGGTTTATTCTCGCTCGCTCCGGTAAACGCCCCCTGTCGATGACCGAAAAGGTGCGAAGAGAGCAGTTCCGGGTTATGGGCATATTCCGCACAGTTAAAATAGACCAGCGGCGGCAGGGAGTCTGCGGCGTGCTCGCAGGCAAAGCGGTGCATCAGTTCAGCAAAGAAGGTTTTGCCAACGCCGGAAGGTCCGGTCAGCAACACATGCAACCCGTGGGGGTAAAGCACTGCGGCGCGGCCTTTTTCTACTGCATCGCGCAGGCTGCGATCGTAGCCAATCAGACCGGTAAAGGGATCGTCGATTGTGTGCCCTTCCTGACGCGGCAACAGATCGGCAATTGTACGTACTTCACGTTCGGCGTCATCCAGCTTACGCCCCAGCAGCGTTTCCAGCGCCTGACGGTGCAGGAAAAACACCGGGCGGCCCCGGCTTTTGATCGCCAGACCATCATTGCAGAGTTGATTGAGATCTTTACTGACCGAGTTGCGCGCCAGCCCGAGGTTAAAGCCAATGGCTTCCGCCGTAAATGCCGTCTCCTGCGCCAGATCGGCAAGATTCAGCCCACGCGTCAGCCGTTCGAGTTCCCCCAGTATTACCTCAATCCGTCTCATCTCTTTACCGCTTAAGAAATAAATGATTGTTCAGAACATACACTATTCTGCTGCGCAAGAAAGTGAGAGAGCGGGGAGAATCCGCCTACAACTTACAGACGAGACGGTTTTGCGAAGTAATGCGGACCGCTGAGAGAGTCGTGTTCTGTCTATACTTATGCTTAAACTTTGAATACTGGATGATGACGATGAAACAAACCGCTCTGCTGCTCTTTACCGCCCTTCTCGCGCTGCCAGGCATTGCGTTGGCTAACTCGCCTTATAGCTCGCTTCAGACCGCTAACGAAAAAAGCACCGTCCTGAAAGAGCTACGCAAAATGTGTACGCCGCAGGCATCGCTGTCGGATGAGGCATGGGAGAAAATGATCATGTCGAATGAGAGTAATCAACAGCACATCCGCGAGGCGATCGTGGCGATAGAAAGGAACAACCAGAATAACTACTGGGAAGCGCTCGGCAAAGTCGAATGCCCGGATATGTAAAACGTCATGGGTGACCGAATCGTCACCCCTTTTGACGTATTATCGCGTCGTTTGTATGCGAACTTTTACCGTCACCAGCAGCGCCGTCAGCAACATCAGGCTGCCAGAGAGCGACGTTCCCACAAAACTGACTCCCATAGTCCGTACTCTCCTCCCCTTTTCCTGAAATCCCGAGCACTGATAACCCGTAATTTGCGTCATACGTATACAAATGTAAGGAAATACAGGTTAATGTAAATCAGGACAGTCACAGACGGCTCAAGTATCATCTAATCTGAAAAGGCAGGAAGCTCAATGGATTTAAACCAGCTCAGAACCCTTGTTACCGTTGCAGAAACAGCGAGCCTGACCAGGGCGGCCAGTCAACTGTTTCTGAGCCAGCCGGCGGTAAGCGCTCATATCAAATCACTCGAAACTGAATTTAATGTACGGCTTTTCAAACGCACCCCACGCGGTATGGAACTCACTGCATCCGGTCTGATTATGCGGGACGAAGCCCGCCTCGCTCTTGATGCTGTCAGTAAATTTGTGAATCGGGCTCGTTCGCTTCATGCTACTGAAATCTGCGCCCTCGGCACGATTTCCGTTCCTGTGATACTCAATCTACCGCAGGTTCTTTCCCAGCTACGTCAGCGGCATCAAAACGTCAGCCTGACTATCAGGCAGAATATTTCCGGTCATATCATTGACAGCCTTCTCGCCGGGGAGCTGGATGCGGGTTTTATCATTGGAGAAGTACACGGAGACCGGCTGGGTGTGATCACGGTTTCTCCAATCACCCTGTGCATTGTTGGCCCTCGCCCCTGGAAGGCACAGCTTGAGACTGCCGGCTGGGATAAGCTTCAGGAGTTTCCGTGGATTGCCACACCGGAAAAATGTTCTTTCAGTTCTATAGCTCGTGATTTTCTGCAAAGACATGGTGTGAGCGTTCAGCCGGCCATCGTCGCTGATCAGGAAAAAACGCTGGCCGAGCTGGTTGCAATGGAGGCTGGCATAACCCTTATGCGGGAGGATATTGCTCTGGTTCTCCAGGATAACGAGGAGCTGTATATCTGGCCCGGAGAGAAAACGGTGAGCCAGCTCTGCTTTGTATGGGATCGTGAAAAAGAAACCTCCCCTGTGGTAGCTGCACTGATCGATACGGTGAGAGATATCTGGCAGGTACCGGCCTGAATTTTTACGGCCCCCTCCATCAAGGAGAGGGCTCGGGGGTTTAACGGCGGGCGGCGGAGGTTTTCAGCACGGTGCTCTGTACGGCCTGTCGCGCCATTTTACGCTGGCTGAGGTTGTTGAACACAAGCGCGGTGGCTGTGAGCGTGGCACCGGCAATCTGTACGTGCGTCGGTACCACGCCGTTCAGCGCCGAAACAATAAAGGCGGTGACGGGAACAACATCCATAAAGAGCACACCGTTGGTGGGTGTGACAATACGGTTACCAATGTTCCAGCACAGTACCGCCATCAGACCTGCAATCAGAGCCATATACAGCAAATGCGGGATCACGGCGGTGACCGCAGCGGCATCCGGTACCGTAATGATACCTGTGGCCATCAGCAGCAGGTCTGTGGCGACCACGCTCGTCATACCCAGCAGTGTGGTTAGCGTGGTATAACGCAGCGGACTCCAGCCCGGAAAATAACTTCCGCCGATGGTATACAAGACCCAGCAGAGTGCGCCGGCAATCAGCAGCAGGTTGGCTGTCAGGCTGGCCGGAGAGTGCAGGACTGCGGACAAATTACCGTCAGTGATCACCAGCACCACTCCGCTGAAGGACAACAGGATAAACCCGAAGGTGCTGGCCCGTGGACGGACTCTTTTCAGCGCCCAGATCGTGAGGAGGCCCAGCATGGGCATAGTGGCCATCATGATGGATGCGGTCAGGGCTCCACCCGGGCCTGCAAGATGCTGGCCGAGGAACACCAGGAAACCGAATCCGGCAAACCCCAGAGTCCCGAACAGCCAGGCCAGCACCCAACGTTCATTCTCCAGCCGGAAAGCCGGACGCCCTTCATGGAACAGTAACAGCAGAGCGAAAGCAATACCCGCAATACCATAACGGAGTGTGGTAAAATTAAACGGATCTATCCGGGTCAGGGCATGTGTCATCACGGGAAACATGGCTCCCCATGACACTGTTGCCAGCAGGCAGCAGAGCAATCCTTTAATATAAGTATTCATTGATTCACTTTCCTTTTATATTCATAAAATCGTGACAGATATTGTTCTTTAATATTTTCACAGTTATTAATAAATAACTATTCACGAGTTTTTATTTTGTTATCAGAAATACTGATGGCATTTGTTTATGCCGCATCCATCATACGAATAATTTCACCGTAACGGACTTTTCCACTCGGGCTGTAGGGTATTTTATCAACCCGGTGTGCGGAGAAATTAATGACGCCGGTTGTGAAAGCTTGCTCATTTATTTTTTCAATCAGACGCATGAATTTTTGTTTGCGGCTCTGCTCAGTACTGAAAATACATCTGACATGATTGACCCCTTGAAGCTGCACTGTAACCAGTGCCACATCTATAATACAGGGCAGTGAGCGGATTTTTTCCTCAATGCGGTAAATATCATGGTCACTGCGGATTTCACCGTTACGGTTCATCAGAAACAGTCTGCCGCCGTCATCCAGATAGCCGTAATCAGCCATCAGGAAGTAACGTTCATCTCCGATCGTGATGAACGGCCTGCTTCCGTCACTATACTCATCCATGAGCATATAGCTGGAGATGGCCACTCTCCCTTTTTCCCCTATCCTGAGCGGTCTGTTGTCTTCATCAAGGATCATCACCCGGTTACCGTCAAAGGGACGGCCGACACTCTCTGGACAGGCCTGCATGTCGGCCGACTCTGACAGTACATTCACCCCTGTTTCCGTGCAGCCGTAATACTCACAGAAAATATTACCAAAGGCGGCGCGGGCGGCCTGTTTGCTCGTGACAGGGAAATAACTGCCCCCGACCAGCACCCAGCGCAGGTGATGCCGAAGGGGAAGCCGGGTGGCAAGGCCCGTAATCCAGGTGACAAGATTAGGGGTCATTACCGTCGCGCGTACGCACTCTCGAGAAAGCGTCCGCGCAAGGGCCTGCTCATCATACTGGTCGACCAGATGAAGGGGGGCTCCCAGTCCCATAAACATTCGCGCCCAGCCGTTACCGGCAGCATGGTAAAGAGGCAGAATGAGCATGAAGCCATCAGCATCGCTGAAGCCAAATTGACGGGTAAACCATGCGAAACGGCGGGCATCAAAAGATTGGTAGCGCAGGGCTATTTTGGGTACAGAACTCGTTCCTGACGTCAGGGAAAGTCCGCGGTACGGTGGCGGTGTGCACGTGGACAGCAGGCAGTTCAGTTCCGAGTGGTGCAGTTCTCCAATACTGTCGATCACCGGGTCAGTCAGGGCATCAACGGCCAGCATGCTCGTGCCGACGGTATTCAGATGACTGAGTTCATCGGCTGTAAAAAGGTTGAAGGAAACCAGCAATAAACCGGGTCTTATCCGCCCAATCAGCGTGCTGAGCGTCTCTGCGGGAAGCGAGTAATCCAGCCCGCTGGCCGGAATGCCGAGCGTGGCGAATGCTGCCAGCCAGCAGACCAGTTCTGCACTGTTTTTTGACAGATAGCAGACCGATCGCAACTGCTCCTCACTGAAAGTCCGGCGAAGGAAGACTACGCGGGATTCGGTCTGTTGGGTGATCTCATTCCAGGTGCACTGTCCGTTATTGTCGGTAATACAGGTCTGATTGCCGCGCAAGGCAGCAATCTCAGTCATTCTGCTGAGCGTAATCATGATAATTGTCCTGTGCGTATGAAAGATGTTAAATTCAGGCTGCGATAATTAGAAAACCGTTTTTCCGGTATTCATCGATTTTATTTCTTATACCGTCATCAATAATTTCCCCCGGAAAAACAAGCGGAACACCGGGAGGATAGGGGATAATAAATTTATCCGAAATCTCCGTTTCGGAAGTGGTATTGCCGTATTTTCTCTGACTGATTTTATTCAGTGCAAAAAGCAGTGAAGTAACAGCCTGGTCATTGATGCCAATGTGGAAATTAAAGAGAAGCACATTATTCAAGTATCTCTTTACATAAATATTTTCCTCGCAGAGATACTGTTTAATCTCTGCTCCTGTCCCGAGTGAAGATACGTCAAGCATCACTTTTGTCGGATCATAATGAATGTGGTTGTGTGAGCTGAAAACCTGTAGGCACACCGCCTCGATGCCAGGAATTTTCAGTGAAGATACGCCGGTAATAAATTTGCTTACCAGCCCGCGCGCGTGTGCAGCAAGTGCATTCCCATGTCCGGCCATCACCGCCTGTGCGGCGTCGAGCGAGGCCATGATCGGGTAGCTTGGTGAGGTGGTATGGATGCGGTATTTCGCTGTTTCAATTCTGTCCGGCAGGCTACCGGTGCCACGGCAGTGGACAATTGAGGCCTGTCGGAGACAGAAAAGGGATTTATGTGCGGAGTGGGTGCAGACAACGTCCAGATCAGGATACTTATCAAGCAGCGAACCTATATTCATTGCTGTCAGGGGCCGTGTGTCTTCACTGAAATAATTTAGGCTGCCCCATGCTTCATCAATAAAAAACCGTCGGGTGCTGATGCCGGCCGCCAGAAGTCGTTCAAGAACACCCGGAATATCATAAATGATCCCTTCATAGGACTGCGCGGTAAGAATCACCACATCACAGGCTTTGCCACTTTGTTGTAGCGTAAGAAGAGTTTGTTCAAGGTGTTCATATGACCAGGCACTGATTTCACCGTCCTCCGTCCGAAGGTCCGGGCAGAGATAATGGACTTCAACATCGATTGACTGCGTGTGGAAATGAACTGACTGGTGGCAGTTACGGTCAGCCAGAATACGATCTCCCTTTTTACATAGGGCTGAAATAGCGATCTGGTTAGCTGTACTGGTTCCGCTGGTAATATAGAATGATGCGTCAGCATTATAGAGTCCAGCTGTCATTTTCTGTGATTCTGAAATAATGCCTGAAGGGAAAAAGAAATTATCGAAAAGTTCTCCGGTGAAGGAGCCTTCAGGACATTCCGAAATTTCATAATTCGGGTCACCGATAATGTCGCTATTCCCGTAACTTGATATCGGGAGCGCGTGGAAAGAAAAAATTTTCCTCTCTCGAAGAGATTCAAGCCTGCTTAGAATAGGCGTGGCACCGGTCATATTTATCACTCTGGCGTTCATTGTTATTTCCTGACGTTTCGTTGTGTGGATAAAATATGCCTCCGTCTTTTCCCAATGAATATTTGTTTTTTTTGATTGTGCTATCAGCATTGGTGATAATGCTTCCTCCAGTGCCGGAGGGCGGGCAGGTGGCATACCTGGTTAACTCAGGCCCCCCTCTTCCTCGATACCGAAACGACCGGGCTTGATACCGGCGCGTAGGCGCTGGAAATCGGTCTGATGAAGGCGCGGGGGGTTAACGATGTTTATGCAAAATGGCACATACCGTTCTCAATGCAACCAGTGCACGCCATCTTCAGGTTGAAAAAGGGCGTTGTAGCGTATCTGGAAGGCGTTAATCTCTTGCATATCCGGTTCTATTTCGCGCAGAAATCCCAGCGCCAGGCGTACCTGCGCGTCAGTAATTGGCGCGGCCAGACGCGTTTTTTGCAGCTGACGATACCACTGTTGCAGGTTCTGATCGCTGCCATCCACAATCACGATCTGCCAGATCAGCAATATCTGGGCGGCATTTTGCAGATGTGATTCATCAGGACGATGCAGGTACTGTAAAAACGCCTCTCCAGGCGCTTTGCCCATCTGGTCGATCATTGATTCCACCGGCACCACGCTGATGCCCAGACGCTCGCTTAACCGACGAATCGCACGCCGGGCCCCCGAGGTGAGCACCCTGAAGCCAACAATAAACACCACGACCAGCGTGGCCAGCATAATCCAAATCATGCGCACATCCGTTACTCAACAGGACGTCCATCATAACGACAAATTCTCGACAGGCAATGTGGAGCATCACCCTGCGCGCAATAAAAAAGCCCGGCGCCAGGCCGGGCAAAACGTTACCAATACACACTTAAGCGACTTTCAGTTGCTGTATTTTTTTCTCACGGCGAATTTTACGTTCTTCCAGCACCGCGACCATCGCCATCAGGCAGATGCAGCTAATGGCAGCGGCATCCAGCGCGGCGAAGGTGCCCGCCCAGCCGGTCAGACCAAAGACTGGCGTACCGTCGGCAATCATCCCCAGCCCCAGCTTGGCGAAGCTGTCGCCGATCAGGTAAGCGAAGGTGCCTTTAATGCCGTCCGCCGCGCCGATCGCTTTTTTCGGAACGAAGCCGACTGCCGCCACGCCGATCAGCAACTGCGGGCCAAACACCAGGAAGCCGAGCGCGAACAGGGACGCCAGATAGACGTACTGGTTGCTGGCATGCTGGTAAACGCCGAGGGTGGCGATAATCAGCGCCAGCGCAACGCAGGCCACCAGCGCGCGACGACCGTTCGCCAGATCCGACAGCCAGCCCCACAGCAGCGTGCCGACCAGCGCGCCCACTTCAAACAGGGTAAAGCCCTGAATCGCCACTTCTTTTGAGAGTTTCAGTTCCTGGAATGCGTAAACGGTAGACCACTGGTCGATACCAATACGCACCACGTACAGGAAGATGTTGGAGAAGCACAGCAGCCAGATCACTTTGTTTTTCAGGACGTATTCCACAAAGATCTGCCACTTGGTCATCTCATTTTCTTCGGTCTCTTTGTCCTCTTCGCTGATCTCTTCGCCGAACAACTCTTCCGCCTTACCAAGACCATAAGATTCCGGGGAGTCGCTGCCAAAGCGCAGGCCGATGAAGCCCACAATCAGCGCGATGATCGACGGGAAGATAAACATGCCGATCACATGGCCGTCGAACAGGTAGTTCGCGCCGAACAGCGCCACGCCTGCCGCGCCAGCGCCGCCGAGGTTGTGGGAGATATTCCAGAAGCCGAGGAAGGTGCCGCGCTTACGACGGGGCGTCCATTTGGTGATGGTGGAGTAACTGCACGACCCGCCGGTACTCTGGAAGAAACCGCTCAGCGCGTAGAAGGCGATCATCAGGAACAGGCTAACGGAACCACTCCCCATGCTGGCGCTGAAGCCCAGCATACAGATAGCGGAAAGAATCAGCATAAACGGCAGGAACTGCTTGGTGTTTTTGCCGTCGGCATAGTAGGAAACCAGCGTTTTGCCTACGCCATAGGTGATCGAGAAGCCCAGACCAATCATCCCCAGTTGCGTCATGCTCAGCCCGTAGGTGGAGATCATGTCGTTCTGGGCGATGTTGAAGTTTTTGCGGATCAGGTACATGGTCAGGTAGCCGATAAAGACCACCAGATAGGACTGCATGAACGGTTTGAACCACATTTTGCGCCGTACATCGAGCGGCAGATCCAGGGTCGGCTTACGCACCTGGTTTAAGAAGTTCAGCATGGGACGGGTATCTCCTGATTTTTTAAGCCTGCTTTATTGCAGGCATTGTAAAAATCAGTCGCCCAACCAGCCTGAGACAGCGTCCAGGCGAAACCGGGAAAATTTCTTAGTTTTGCCCCACTCGGGGTAAAAAGGTGAAGTCCGTCACGTAATGCTGGCCTCGCGCGGCGCCTGCGCGTTCAAAAACGGCAGCAGCAGCAGGGCGGAAATGCCCGCCGCAATGGCAATCACCACAAAGAACCCGGTCCAGTGCCAGGTTTCCATCACCTGCGCCAGCGGCCAGCCGGAGAGCGATGCGCCAAGATAGGCAAACAGACCGACAAAACCGGTTGCCGCCCCCGCCGCCTCTTTGTGCGAACATTCCGCAGCCGCCATGCCGATCAGCATCTGCGGGCCAAAGACAAAAAAGCCGGTGGTGAAGAAGCACGCCGCCTGCATCACGTAACTGGCGAACGGCATCAGCCATAACGAACCGACAGAGAGCAGTATTCCGGCAGCGAAAATCAGGTTCATTGGCCCACGGTTGCCGTTGAACAGTTTATCTGAGCCCCAGCCCGCCACCAGCGCGCCGATAAACCCGCCCAGCTCGAACATCGTGACCGCCGTGTTGGCGGTGACCAGATCGACACCCAGCGTCTCCGACATATACAGGTTGCCCCAGTCGTTGATCGCCGCGCGTACCACGTACACCAACACATAGCACAGCGAGAGCAGCCAGATATAGGGATTCAACAGCACGTATTTGGTCAGGATCTCTTTGCGGGTCAGCCCCGCCCCCTCCTGCTGCTGAGCGATTTCCAGCTCATCATGCCGCCAGTCCCCGACCGCTGGCAAACCGATAGCCTGTGGCCTGTCGCGCAGCCGCCAGCAGAGAAAAATGCCGACGATAATCGCCAGCGTTCCGGCAATCATCATCCCGGCGCGCCAGCCATAATGCAGAGCGGCAGCAGCCATGACGATCGGAATCAGCGCCCCACCGACGTTATGCGCGGTATTCCAGATGGCCCACCACCCGCCACGCTCATTACGCGAGTACCAGGACGTCAGCAAACGGGCGCACACCGGCGCTCCCCAGCCCTGGAAGAAGGCATTCAACGCCCACAGTAATGCAAAGGCCCACAGCGACGTGGAGAAACCGAACAGGATATTCACCACGCCGGTGGCGATCAGCCCAATGCCCATAAAATAACGGGCGTTGGAACGGTCGCTGACGATGCCAGAGACAAACTTCGACAGGCCATAGGTGATGTAAAACAGCGTCGCCAGCAGGCCGATATCACTGCGGGTCAGCACACCGCTGACGAGGATCTCCGGCACGGCGGCATTAAAACTTTTACGGGTGAAATAGAACAGCGCGTAGCCAAGCCAGATGGTAAGTAAGATCTGTCGCCGCCAGTAGCGGTAACGCGCATCGACTTCGTGTTTATCGGTTATCAACGGCGCATTTGCCGGAGCTTTCAGAAACGTCAGCATCACCGCTCCTTAAACGTAACGCAGAGGCAACGACACGCTAACGCGCGTGCCGTGCGTACAGGAGATGGCCAGCACGCCGCCAAGCGCCGTCACGCGCTCGCGCATCCCGGTCAGACCAAAGCCTTGCTGGCCGGAATCCGGCGGCAGGCCGCTGCCATCGTCTTCAATCACCAGCATCAGCCGCTCATCCTGCTGCCAGCCCTGTAGCGTAACCGCGCTGGCATTAGCGTGTTTCACAATGTTGTTCAGCCCTTCCTGACAAACGCGAAACAGCGTTACCCGCTGACTTTCGCTAAGCGCAGACTCGTCTATTCGCCAGTCGAGATGGCTGATAATGCCGCGACTTTCCAGTTCCATTTCCCGCATCAGCGAACGGATAGCCTGTTCCAGCGTCAGGTCATCCAACTGGCGTGGACGCAAGCGCCCCAGCAGGCGACGCACCGCGTCATACACGCCCAGCGACAGTTGCTCAATGTGTGCCCCGCTCTGTTTTACGCCGCCATTATCCGCCGCCAGCCGCTGTACAATTCCCGCCTGAGTGCGAATGGCGGTGATGGTCTGACCGATGTCGTCGTGCAGTTCCCGCGCTACGTCGCGCCGCACGCTCTCTTCCGTTTCCAGCAGGCGTTCCGCCAGACGATGGTTACGCGCCAGTTCATTTTGCAGCGACTGGTTGAGTTCGCGCAGGCGCTGAATCCCCGCGCCAAGCAGCAGCCCGGTCAGGCTTTGCGCCAGCAGAGAAAGCAGTAAATCAACGGGATGATCGTGCCAGGTCTGGCTGGCAATCAGCGCGATGGCGTTCATCAACGTCGCAATCAGCGCCCCTTGCCAGCCGTAATGCCAGGCGAGCGCAATAATCGGCAGCGCAAGGCAGAACGGCGTAAAGCGTGACAGCTCAGCCGGTAGACCCAGCTGTAGCCACAGGCTGACGGTGAACAGCAGCAGATACCAGACCAGATGCCGCCCGCGCCAGTTCACCGGCTGCGAGACCAGCGCCGGGCCGAGCGGTAACCAGGTGGTGCTGGTCAGGTAATGCCAGAACACCAGACAGATGGGCGCCAGCGTCAACCCGCCGGTAAGCGTCAGCAGCAGCGCGTTTAACGTCTCTTCCCCCTGGCCTAACCAGGGCAGAGACTGTAACAATGCCGCCGCCGTCAAGGCCGCGCCCTGTAACAGCAGGGTGCGCCAGTCGCGCTGATGGCGATAGCGGGAGATTAATGCCACAGGCAGCAACGTCAACAGGCCTCCGATCATCAAAAGCGGTAGATGCGCCAGCGCCACTTCCTGCGCCAGCCACCAGACCAGCAGCCATTCCGCGCCCAGCAATACCGGCCAGTAGCTGCGCGGACACTGCAACATCAGCCCCAGGCGTAAACCGAACGGGAACAGCAGTACCGCCAGCTCCGGGCGCTCAACCAGGTGCAGGCTGATGCTCCACAGGCAAAACCACGCGGCGGAGAAGATAAAAAAGCAGGCGATAACGGTAATTAACCGGGAAAGGATGGTTTTCATCACCAGCCATCAAACATGCGGCGCGCCAGTTCAACGTCGTTGCTGACGCCCAGTTTTTCCAGAAGATTGGCGCGATGTACGTGTACCGTTTTTGGCGACAGCCCCAGCTCGGCGGCGATCTCTTTTACCGCCATTCCCTGCGCCAGCTTTTCCGCCACCTGGCGTTCACGTCTGGTCAGCGGGTCCTGCCGTCCGGCCGCCAGTTTAACGGCGATATCCGGCGTCAGGTAACAGCCGCCCGTCGCCACCGTGTGTACCGCGGCAATCAGCTCGTCAGGGCTACAGCGCTTGGAAAGGAAGCCGCGCGCACCGGCGTTCAGCGCCTGTTCCACCAGCGCCGGACTGTCATGTACCGACAGCATTATCGTCGCCATCCCTTTAGGAAGCTGACTTAATAACTCCAGCCCGGAGATATCCGGCATGGAGATATCGCAGATGCAGACCTGCACGCCGCGCCCCGGTAATCCCGCCAGCGCCTCCTGCCCCGAGCCAAACTCGGCCACAACCTGTAAATCAGGTTCCAGCCCCAGCAGCTGCGCAAAGCCGGAGCGGACGATAAGGTGATCGTCAATAAGGGCGATGGTGATCATGGTTCTGTCCTGGTACTTGAAAGTGCCTGATGGCGCTGCGCTTATCAGGCCTACGGGCGGGAGCCGTTGTAGGCCGGCCATCCAACAAAGCGCTTACCTTAACGATAAGCGCATGGCTGTTCAAGCCGTGAGCAGCATTCAATGCGTCTGGCGGGCGTACGACTCCGTTACGGTTCCATACTGTCCAGGTCGCAGATACGCACTTTGTCGCTATCAGAAAAAAGCGCAAAGGAATCCCGAATATCGGGCCGGATCAGGGTGGTTTTTAGCAGTGTGATGTAGACATTCTCTAATTTCATCACATTAAGCTGGCAAGTGCTTGCAAAACCAAAGACATTCACTCGCTGGTAAGCCGAGGATAACTGGCAAATATAATCTTCAGAAATGGCGTTCAGCGTAATTTCCGTCATGCCAAACACCTGCTGGCTGTACTCTCTTGGGTGCCTGAGGTACTGGAGTGAAGGATAGTGCGCTGCGAGCGTCTCTATCTTATGAATCAACGCAATAAGGTTGGAATCATTTTTCACATCAAGGATATCTTTAAATTTCGAGCCCACAAAAACATTGATCTCCCCGGCATAGACAGGCGCACTGCGCTCAGTATGCAAGCGCTGTTTCTCCTCTGAGAGAACATCAATATAAACAATATCGCAGTCTACATTTCTACTTTTGCTTTTATGCTTTACGATAGAGAAATGCAGTTCACTTCTTTTCGCGATATCCCTGATATTATAATGCTGACCAAGCCACATCCGCGTCAACTTACGACCGGGGCCTTTTCGTAGTTTTATTTGTTTATCAAGATAGCCTGCGGAGTTGATACTCAGAATGCCATCATCAAACGTTCTAATCTTAACGTCATCAGACAACATTTTTAGAATGTATTGCACTGAAAGATGGCTGATATTCGCCATATAGACATAATGGATTGTTTTATGAGAAAGAAAGCGATTGATTTTCAGCATGTTAATAAAGCCATAATCCATACTGGCGACTAAGCCAGAAGAGAATTCATTATTAACCGTTTCATATATATAGGATTTTAACTCTACCTTTGTTTTAAGGTAGATGATATGAAAACGTGCGTGTTTATACCTCGCTTTAATCTTAGAAACAATTCTGAGCTGAAGCGGGGAGCAAACAATAAAAAGATGCTCAACGATTTCCATTAGTTATTCGCTCTGAATCACAGCAACCCGGCGCATAATATCATTGCAATATGACATCGTAAAGAAGCGCCCCAGACGCTCAGGCGAGTATTGGTCACTTTGTCCGAAAAGATACTTTCTATACTGCAAATAAGACAGTTCATAAACCGGATAATAAAGACACGTCACGTCCGAAAATATTACTTATAGTTATATAACACTCTCAAATAATTAACCTGAACAAGGGTTTCCCCTTGTTCAGATAGCCATTATTACTCAAAGAAAACCGAGATTTTATTAAACATTGACGGATCGGACTGATTGCGCGCCACTTTCACCACATCTTCCAGTTTATCGATCTGACTAATCATCTGCTCCAGACGCTGATCGTCGTTGACCAGTAGCCAGATGCGGCTCTGGTCGCTGCTCTGGATGGGTAGACAAAGAATCCCTTCCACGTTGAAAGCGCGACGGGCGAACAGCCCACAAACGTGCGTCATGACGCCAGGATGGTTACGGACGGTGAGTTCCAGGATAACGTTCTCATGTGATTGTTTCTGCATGGTTTATTCCCCCACCATCTCAGTATTGGCCGCACCCGGCGGCACCATCGGATAAACTTTTTCGTCTGCATCAATACGTACATGGATCAGCGCCGGTCCTGGGCGGCTGATGATTTCCCGCAGCGCCGCTTGCGGATCGGCTTCATTATTTAAATCACAGGTTTCCAGACCAAAACCAGCGGCAATCTGCATAAAGTTGATCATCCCCGGATAGGTGGCAGCAAACACGCCCTGCTTGTAGAACAGGCTTTGTTGCTGATGCACCAACCCCAACGCTTCGTTATTCATCAGGATAATTTTTACATCCAGTTGGTTTTCGCTGGCGGTCGCCATCTCCTGAATATTCATCATCAGGCTGCCGTCGCCGGAGAAGCACAACACTTTCTTGTCCGGGTTCGCCAGCGCCGCGCCAATCGCCGCAGGCAAGCCAAAACCCATCGTCCCCAGCCCGCCGGAAGTCAGCCACTGACGTGGACGGTTGAGCGGATAAGCCTGTGCGGCCCACATCTGGTGCTGGCCTACGTCGGTCGTGATAATCGCGCTGTCATCCACGCAGGCGGCAACGGCATTAATCAGCCCGTAATGGCTGAGCGGATCGCTGGCTTCAGGGATCGCGCACGGGAACTCGCGCTGCAAATCCGCCACCAGTTGATGCCACTCTTCGCGTGGCTGAGCCTCAATGTGCGGAATCAACTGCGCCAGAACGTCATCAACATCAGCCTGAATGGCAACGTGCGGTTGTTTAATTTTACCCAGTTCCGCGCGATCGATATCCACATGGATGATTTTGGCATTCGGACAGAACTGTTCGGTTTTGCCAATCGCCCGGTCATCAAAACGCGCCCCCAGAACCACCAGCAGATCCGCCTCTTGCAGAATATAGTTTGTGCTGCGCGCGCCATGCATGCCCAGCATCCCCAGAGAAAGCGGATGCGCCTTCGGCAGTATGCCCAGCGCCATCAGAGTCATAGTGGTGGGCAGTCTGGCTTTTTCCGCCAGTTCACGCACGCGCGCAGGCGCGTTAATCACGCCGCCGCCAAGATACAGCACCGGGCGCTTCGCGGCGTTGATCATCGCCGCCGCATCACGAATGCTCTCAGCGCTGAATTCCGGCGCCGCCATTTTTTCAGCCGGAGCAGGCAACGCTTCAATGTCAAACACCGCCGTCTGTATATCCTTAGGAATGTCTATCCACACCGGCCCAGGGCGCCCGGACTGGGCAAGGCGAAACGCATCGCACATTACCTGTGGCAACTCATTGATATCTCTGACCAGATAGTTATGTTTTGTGATGGGGATAGAGATGCCGTAGGTGTCGACTTCCTGAAACGCATCGGTGCCGATCATCGAGGCCGGAACCTGACCGGTGATGCATACCAACGGAATGGAGTCGAGACGCGCGTCGGCAATGGCGGTGACCAGGTTAGTCGCGCCCGGCCCGCTACAGGCCATACATACCGCGGGTTTACCGTCGGTTCGCGCCATCCCCTGAGCGATAAACCCCGCCCCCTGTTCATGGCGCGCCAGGATGTGGCGAATTTGCGTACTTTGGCTTAAGGCGTCGTAAACGGGGAGAATCGAACCGCCCGGAATGCCAGTGACGATTTTAATGCCCTGACGTTCCAGAAAATGAACGATAAACTCTGCGCCCGTAAAGCGCGTACGCGGGGATGTTGATGTTGTGCCCGAACTTGCCATGCTCCAGTCCTTTTATTCTGGGCCGACTTGCCGGGAAGGTGTCTTAAACGAAAAACCCCGCCCGGTTTGCGCCGGCGGGGTTTTGGAATCGTGTGTTGTTCCAGTCCCTACGGCGCATTGCCGACGACCACCACCACACGCACGACGACCACTGCGGCAGGTTGCGCAGTTTTTAGTAGGGTCGCAGTCAGCATGGAAGGGTTCATTAGGGACCTTGTCTGTTTATGGATTAACAGGTTTTATACAAGCACAGCTTTTCAGGCATGACAACGGAAAATTTTTCATCTGCACAAAAATGCGTCGACGATCACGCTTTGCCAGATGCCGACGCTGGCCTGCAAAACAAAAAACCCCGCCGGAGCGAGGTTTTTATCAGCGTTATGCGGTTGGTTGCCGCAAAGCACACTGTGTTATATCAACATCAGAAGTATACGCGTTCCGCGAAGAACACGCAATTTCGGCACGAATTTTGACGCATTTGAGTATGGATCAGAAGTCGCGATCCGTCCACAAAATACTGTTCATTCATACAGTATTTATCTATAATATCACTGTACGCAATGTGTTATAGGGGGCCGCATCGTAACCGGCGCAACAAAGTCCTGGCTGAAACGGGTGGTGCCGTCAGCGCCTTAACCCCCGTGTGAGCACACTGTGTTATGTCAACAAAAGGTGCTGACAACAGGCGGCGGAGAGGTACGTCAGCACCGTGCTCCTTTTACCAGAAGGAGAGCGTATGAGCCTCGTGGATATCTCTATTCTTATCCTGAAACTCATTGTTGCTGCACTGCAACTGCTTGATGCCGTTCTGAAATACCTCCGGTAATTCAGATTCAAGCCGCACCGAAGGGGAGCGGGCAACCGCTCCCCTTTCATCATCTGCCTGGTGCTTGTCCATCGTCGATATGTTACGTTTTTATGACAACCACTGACGATACCTGAACCATGACCCTTTCCATTTTCTGCATTTTACTGTTCGCCGCGCTGCTGCATGCCAGCTGGAACGCCATCGTGAAGGCGGGAAATGACAAACTTTACTCCGCAATCAGCGTCAGTGGTTCCGCAGCGTTGATGGCGCTGGCGTGTCTGCCCTTCGCCCCGCCCCTTCCCGCCGCCAGCATCCCTTTTTTAGCCGCCTCCACCGCCTTACAGGTGGTTTATACCGTGCTGGTCGCCAAAACCTATCAGGTTTCGGATATGAGCCAGACCTATCCCCTGATGCGCGGCACCGCACCGCTGCTGGTGGCGATAATTAGCGTCCTGTTTCTTGGCGATAGCCTTTCCACAATGGCCTGGCTCGGTATCGCGGTAATTTGCCTGGCGATTCTCGGCATGGCCTGTAACGGTCGCGCCCGCTCCCGGCGGGGTATCACGCTGGCGCTGATCAACGCCTGCTTTATCGCTGGCTATACGCTGGTGGACGGTACGGGCGTGCGGGTGTCGGAAACCGCGCTGGGTTATACGCTGTGGACCTTCTTGTTGAACGGTACCTGTCTGCTTGGCTGGGCGATGATTGCCCGGCGGCGGGAAGCCTCGCGCTATCTGGCGCAGCACTGGAAGAAAGGCATTTTTGGCGGTATCGGCACGATGGGTTCCTATGGGCTGGCGCTGTGGGCGATGACTCAGGCGCCGCTGGCCGTGGTGGCCGCACTGCGTGAAACATCCATTCTGTTCGGCGCGCTGATTGCCTGGCTGCTGCTCAATGAGAAAGTCGCCGGGCTACGGTTGGTCGCGGCTGGCGGGATTGCCGCCGGGGCGATATTGCTGCGTTTATCCTGATTGCCGGATGGCGGCTACGCCTTATCCGGCCTACGGGAGCCGTCGGGCACCATCAAACTGCGGTAAAATAATCTCTCGGCAACAATTGTTGCCGCTTTTTGTTTACATATCCTGCCGTTCGGCTCCCACGCTATTCCCGCCGTGAATATGGCCTTCTTTTTTTAGTGTGGTAGATTCCACTCGCATTTATGGGAATGCGTAGCACCTTATTCTTATTTTTTTCTTTTTTTAAAAGTAATCAGCGAAATGAAAAGGCAGAGAAGCGTCAATTTGTTGTTGATGTTGGTATTACTGGTGGCCGTCGGGCAGATGGCGCAAACCATTTATATCCCCGCCATTGCCGATATGGCGCGTGAACTGAACGTTCGTGAAGGGGCAGTACAAAGCGTCATGGCCGCTTACCTGCTCACCTATGGCGTATCGCAACTGTTTTACGGCCCGCTTTCCGATCGGGTAGGGCGCCGCCCGGTGATCCTCGTCGGGATGTCCATTTTTATGCTGGCTACGCTGGTCGCGATTACCACCCACAGCCTGACGGTATTGATTGCCGCCAGCGCGTTGCAGGGCATGGGCACCGGCGTCGGCGGCGTGATGGCGCGTACGCTACCGCGCGATCTGTATGAAGGTACGCAGTTACGCCACGCTAACAGCCTGCTGAATATGGGGATTCTGGTGAGTCCGTTGCTGGCGCCGCTGATTGGCGGACTGCTGGATACCGTCTGGAACTGGCGCGCCTGTTACGTTTTCCTGCTGGTTCTCTGCGCAGGCGTCACCTTCAGTATGGCACGCTGGATGCCGGAGACGCGCCCCACAGGCGCACCACGTACCCGCCTGATCGCCAGCTATAAAACATTATTCGGCAACGGCGCATTTACCTGTTATCTGCTGATGCTGATTGGTGGACTGGCGGGAATCGCCGTCTTTGAAGCCTGCTCCGGCGTGCTGATGGGAGCGGTGCTGGGTCTGAGCAGCATGGTGGTGAGCATCCTGTTTATTCTGCCAATTCCGGCGGCGTTTTTCGGCGCGTGGTTTGCGGGTCGCCCGAATAAGCGCTTCGCAACGCTGATGTGGCAGTCGGTATTCAGTTGCCTGTTGGCTGGCGTCATGATGTGGGTTCCAGGTCTGTTTGGCGTGATGAACGTCTGGACGCTGCTGATCCCCGCCGCGCTGTTCTTCTTCGGCGCCGGAATGCTGTTCCCACTGGCGACCAGCGGCGCGATGGAGCCTTTCCCGTTCCTCGCCGGAACGGCTGGCGCGCTGGTGGGCGGCCTGCAAAACATCGGCTCCGGCGTGCTGGCGTGGCTCTCCGCGATGCTGCCGCAAACCGGGCAGGGTAGCCTCGGCTTTTTGATGACGCTTATGGGGCTGCTGATTTTACTGTGCTGGCTGCCGCTGGCGTCGCGTGTGCCGCATCAGGGGCAGACGATTTAATCGAATGATGGCCCAGTTTCCCGCCGGGCTTTTCACATACCGGCGAGATCATCGTGGTCAGGAGCGGCTCCAGCGCCGGACGCCACGCCCCTTCTTCTCCGTCATAAAACTGCGTATCCGCGTTAATCGCATACGGAATATTCACCCTTTGCAACTCGCACGCCATAAATCGGGCAAACGCGAGCTGCGAAGCGGAAGGGCTATTTTTGATTGATTCACCCGGCGCCCAGCCGCCAACCCAACTGACATGGCCGGTTTTTTGCTGCCAGCGCACGGCGGCGTTAATTCGCGCGCGAATCGCCGCTTTCTCCGCCGCCGTGCCTGACGTCCACGGGTATTTACCGTTATTTTTCAACGGCCCCCACGGAAAGATATGCCACTCCGCCAGCACGTAATTCTGGCTTTGCGGGGGCAGTTTTAGGGCCGACAACGCTTCCGGCGCGGCGCGCAAACGAGGCGCGACAAAAATCATGCGTTGGGGGTCAATCGCGTGAAGAGTGCGGATGGTTTTGTCATATACCCGGTTCAGGGAAGCCTGGCTGTGGTTGAGTTTCTCCGCCGGTTCATAAATCAGGTCAAACCCCAGCAGCGGCGAACGTTGCGCAAAATAGCGCGCGACGGCCACCCACCAGTTGATCACCTCTTGTTCATTGCCGGGGCTGGGGTCGTTTTTATACTCATCGGCCTGATAAGCAATGATCGGAATCACGCCATACTGCTCACACGCCTCCACCAGTTTTCGCAGGTGGATGAGTCGCGCTTCCGTCGGCTCTCCCGCGACGCGTATGCGCACATGCTTAAATCCCTTCGCCTGAAAATCACGCACCACCAGAGGATCAAACTCCCGGATACCCCGTTCGGTGCGCGCCCAGTCAACGTCCATCCCCACACCAAGCTGCTGCGCATAGCGCGAAGCGGTCAACGGCGGCTGAGCCGCGCACACCGTGGCGCTGACGAGCAGGAAGAGAGAAGCAAGCGGCTTTAACACGATTGTCCTTAAGCAAATCATCAGGAGTCATATCACGTATTTAGCACGCTTTCTGGCTTTACATGCAATAAATCTTCGCGTGGCAAACGCTACGTCGCCTGCTCCTGCAACCAGCCGATAAACGCCTCGATTTTCGGCCACTGTCTGCCAGGCAGCGTGGTCACATAATAGTGCTGGTGGCATTTCAGCGTCATCTCGCCGAAAGGCGCAATCAGTTCGCCGCTATCAAGACGCTTTTGCACCAGCCGTTTACGCCCCATCGCCACGCCGATATGGTTCATTGCCGCAATAACGGCTAAATCGGAACGATCGAAGCCAATACCCGACGATGTCGGCAGATTCACGCCAAAATGCTGCGCCCAACTGTGCCATTCATCGGTGCCGGAGTCGTTGCTCCATGCCTGTCGGTCATGCAGGAGCGTACAGTGGCGCAGGTTAACCCGCGCATTCGTTAAGTCATGATGACGGGCATATTCGGGGCTGCACACCGGCAGAATGGCCTCATCCATCAGGAAGTGATGCGTCAGCTGCGCCGAGGGCGCATCATCAAAATAGATCGCTAAATCAATCCCTGCCCGCTGGAGATTCACGTTGTCATTACCGGTCAACATGGTCAGCGAGATGGACGGATAGCGACGAGTAAAGTCTCCCAGCGCAGGCACCAACCAGCACTGAGCAATCGAAGGCCGCGAATAGACGGTCAGCGTCCCTGACAACTCCTGATTTTTAATATCGAGGATTTCCTGATTCAGCGTATCCAGCGACGATTTCAACGCCCAGAATACCCGCTTGCCCTCATGGGTGAGTTCTACTTTGCGGTGCGAACGGACAAAGAGCTGAATCCCCAGTTCCTCTTCCAGTTGATTGATTCGATGGCTGACCGCGCTGGGACTTAGCGACAGCTCATCCGCCGCCAGCGCAAAAGACTGATGCCTGGCCGCCACTTCAAAGGTGTACAGCTTTGATAATTGCCAGCCGTTGAGTAAACGGTTTCTGCCGTCGCGTAAGGGTTCCATCGCCGCCTCTGTGACCTCTTTTTGGCTTTGCAGTGTAAAAAAATGCGCCTGGAAAATCAGCGTAAAGATGAATCAAAGTGAACCATATCGCATAAACAGACCATTATTGGATGCAAATCACCCTTTTGATTCAATCTGGTTCATGCGAAGGGCAATTTATATCGTTTGTCAGCAAGTGCCGTTTTTTCGTCCAATACGCCTATGTTAATCACAGGGTAAGGTGAGATATGCACTCTCAAATTTGGGTTGTGAGCACGCTGCTGGTAAGCATCGTGTTAATCGTGCTGACCATCGTGAAATTCAGGTTCCACCCGTTTCTGGCACTGCTGCTGGCCAGTTTCTTTGTGGGCGCGATGATGGGCATGGGGCCGCTGGAGATGGTCAATGCGATTGAAAGCGGTATTGGCGGCACGTTAGGCTTCCTCGCCGCCGTCATCGGTCTCGGAACCATTCTCGGCAAAATGATGGAAGTGTCCGGCGCGGCAGAACGGATCGGCCTGACGCTCCAGCGTTGCCGCTGGCTTTCCGCTGACGTGATCATGGTGCTGGTGGGGCTGATTTGCGGCATCACGCTGTTTGTGGAAGTGGGTGTGGTACTGCTCATCCCACTGGCATTTTCGATAGCGAAGAAAACCAACACGTCGCTGCTGAAGCTGGCTATTCCGCTGTGTACCGCGCTAATGGCCGTGCATTGCGTGGTGCCGCCGCATCCGGCTGCGCTGTTTGTGGCGAATAAGCTGGGCGCGGATATCGGTTCCGTTATCGTCTACGGTTTGCTGGTTGGGCTGGTGGCGTCGCTGGTCGGCGGGCCGCTATTCCTGAAATTCCTCGGCAACCGCCTGCCGTTTAAGCCGGTGCCGACGGAGTTTGCGGATCTCGAAGTGCGCGATGAAAATACGCTGCCTTCTTTACGCGCGACGCTGTTTACCGTCCTGCTGCCGATTGGCCTGATGCTGGTAAAAACCGTTGCCGAACTGAATATGACGCAGGGCGGCACGCTGTATACGCTGCTGGAGTTTATCGGCAACCCGATCACCGCAATGTTTATCGCCGTTTTCGTGGCCTATTACATTCTCGGCCTGCGTCAGCATATCGGTATGGGTACGTTGCTGACCCATACCGAAAACGGCTTTGGCTCAATTGCTAACATCCTGCTGATTATCGGTGCAGGCGGCGCGTTCAACGCTATCCTCAAAAGCAGCGGTCTGGCGGATACGCTGGCGGTGATCCTCTCCAATATGCACATGCACCCGATTCTGCTGGCCTGGCTGGTGGCGCTGATTCTGCACGCCGCAGTGGGTTCCGCAACGGTCGCGATGATGGGCGCGACGGCGATTGTCGCGCCGATGCTGCCGCTCTACCCCAACGTCAGCCCGGAGATCATCGCCATTGCCATCGGTTCCGGCGCGATTGGCTGCACGATCGTGACCGACTCCCTCTTCTGGCTGGTGAAGCAATACTGCGGCGCCACCCTGAATGAAACATTTAAGTACTATACAACCGCGACATTTATCGCGTCGGTTGTTGCTCTGGCGGGCACATTCCTGCTTTCCTTTATCATCTAAGCGCAAAGAGACGTATTATGGAAAACGCTAAAATGACTTCACTCATCGCTCAGTATCCTCTGGTAGAGGATCTGATCGCCCTCAAAGAAACGACCTGGTTTAACCCAGGCACCACCTCTCTTGCGGAAGGTTTACCCTATGTTGGTCTGACAGCGCAGGATGTACAGGATGCGCATGCCCGCCTGGCCCGTTTCGCGCCGTATCTGGCAAAAGCCTTCCCGGAAACCGCCGCAACCGGCGGGATTATTGAGTCTGAACTGGCGATCATCCCCGCAATGCAGCAGCGGCTGGAAAAAGAGTACGGACAGAAAATCAGCGGCGAACTTCTGCTGAAAAAAGACAGTCACTTACCGATTTCCGGTTCGATAAAAGCCCGTGGCGGGATTTATGAAGTGCTGGCCCACGCGGAAAAACTGGCGCTGGAGGCGGGTCTGCTGACGACCGAAGATGATTACAGCGTAATGCTTTCACCGGAGTTCAGGCAGTTCTTCAGCCAGTACAGCATTGCCGTGGGTTCAACCGGTAATCTGGGGCTGTCGATTGGCATTATGAGCGCCTGTATCGGCTTTAAGGTGACGGTGCATATGTCCGCCGACGCCCGCGCCTGGAAGAAAGCCAAACTGCGCAGCCACGGCGTAACGGTAGTGGAATACGAAGAGGATTACGGCGTGGCGGTTGAGCAAGGGCGCAAAGCGGCACAGTCCGATCCAAACTGTTTCTTCATTGACGATGAAAACTCCCGCACGCTGTTTTTGGGCTATGCAGTGGCCGGGCAGCGCCTGAAGGCTCAGTTTGCGCAGCAGGGGCGCGTGGTGGATGCCGACCATCCGCTGTTTGTCTACCTGCCGTGCGGCGTTGGCGGCGGCCCTGGCGGCGTGGCTTTTGGTCTGAAACTGGCATTTGGCGACA
Organism: Citrobacter sp. CK199; assembly: GCF_030333285.1. Taxonomy (NCBI): domain Bacteria; kingdom Pseudomonadati; phylum Pseudomonadota; class Gammaproteobacteria; order Enterobacterales; family Enterobacteriaceae; genus Citrobacter; species Citrobacter sp. CK199. The sequence continues at coordinate 401,996 of NZ_JAOWGF010000021.1, forward strand.
ACGTCCACTGCTTCTTCGCCGAACCAACCCACTCTCCGTGCATGTTACTGGGCGTATATACCGGTCTGCATGATGCCATTTCCGTCCAGGAGATTGGCGTCGATAACCTGACGGCGGCAGACGGTCTGGCGGTGGGGCGCGCATCCGGGTTTGTAGGGCGGGCAATGGAACGTCTGCTGGACGGGCTGTACACCCTCGACGATCGGACGATGTACGACATGCTGGGTTGGCTGGCGCAGGAAGAAGGTATTCGCCTGGAGCCGTCCGCACTGGCGGGAATGGCCGGGCCGCAGCGTGTTTGCCGTTCGACGGATTACCAGCAGATGCACGCCTTCAGCGCTGAGCAGCTTAATCACGCCACGCATCTGGTGTGGGCGACCGGCGGCGGTATGGTGCCGGAAGAAGAGATGGCGCAGTACCTGGCGAAAGGGCGCTAAACGTCACTGACCTTAACGCAGCATCGCCATCAGCTCCATCGGTGAGCGATGCTGTTTAATTAGATCCCGCATGACGCGCATATGCGGCGACGTGTGGTTAATAAACGCTTTATACCCGCCGCACAGCACGCTTTTCCCGCTTAAATCCCGATGCTTTGGACAATCACCGTTGCAGAATCGCAATAAGGCGCAGTCCAGGCAATCCGCCCCCAGCGTTGATTTTTTCTGCTGTCCAAATTCACTCGCCTGCGGGCTGGCATTCAGCATATGTAGTGGCGTTTGATGGATATTACCCAGCCGGAACGCCGGGTAGACATAGTGATCGCACTGATAGAGATCGCCGTTTGCTTCCAGGGCGAACGCGTGACCGCAGGTTTCGCTAAGCGCGCACATTTGTGCCGGATGCCCACTCCACACGCCCAGCATCGAATCAAACAGTTGTACAAAAACGCGCCCAATATCTTCCCGAACCCAGAGATCAAACACATCATTGAGAAAATGCCCCCAGTCTTCCGACGTCACGGAATCAGCGGTCAGTTTGCCGCGATCGTCACGTTCAACCAACGGAATGAACTGAAGAAAAGGCGTGCCAAGCTGGCGAAGATAGCGATACATACGCGCAGGCTGCTGGCTGTTCAGCCGATTCACCACCACCAGCAGGTTGAAGTCCACGCGATGGGCAGCCAGCCTTGCTATCGCTTCCACCACCTTATGATGCGTTGGTTTTCCACTACGGCTAACGCGATAAGCATCATGTAAATCGGCGGGGCCATCCAGTGAGATACCGACCAGCCAGCCATTATCGCGTAAGAATCGGCACCACTCGTCACTGAGTAAAATGCCGTTAGTCTGGAAGGTATTCTGGATGCGTTTCCCCTCTCCATAGCGTTTTTGCAACGCGACCACGCGGTGAAAAAAATCGAGTCCACACAGCGTCGGCTCTCCGCCCTGCCAGGCAAACAGCACATCATCAACCGACTGCGCGGCAATATGCTGGCAAATAAAAGCCTCTAAGGTCGCGTCATCCATAACGGGTTGAGAGGGTTTATCGATATAAAAACAGTAATGACAATCAAGGTTACAACGTGAGCTGGCCGGTTTAGCCATGACCTGACATCCTGTCATGCAACATCCCTAATAAAGACGATAAGTTGACGAATATGCGTTACAGCAAACAGTATTGCGAGGGACAACACCGCGAGAGAGATCAAAAATTTGTCACGCACGGCGCGAGATTCGGAAAAATCACTGTGCGCCACATCCATCAGGTTACGGCTGCGGGTATAGCGCCAGAGAATGAGCGCGACAATCGCCAGCACGCCAATAGAAACCCAGAACAGAAACCCCGCCTGATGCCAGTTATGTTTCAGCGCCAGCGCCATCAATGCGCCATAGCCTAACAGGGTACGAAACCAGGCCAGCGACGTGCGCTCCGGCTGTAGACCGGGATCAACCTGACGGCGGGCTTTGCGGCTATCCGGCATACAGCACCAGCGCCATGACAATCACCGCAACAATCATCAGCATCAGGCTGATTATCATCAGGCTATGGGTGTACGGCAGGTCTTCTTTCAGACGCATCGCTTTTTCGTTGCGTAGCCAGCGCAGATAGCCATAAATCGCCAGGCCGCCCGCAAAGAGACACAGCAGCAGCGCCAGCAGTTCGCGAATCACCGGCGTGGCGAAGTCCGGCGCGAGTTGGTCAAGCCCGACGCCCGCCGCCAGAAACCCCAGCGCGGTGCGAATCCACGCCAGAAAGGTACGCTCATTTGCCAGCGAGAAGCGGTAATCCGGCGCTTCTCCGAGGCGGGAAATCTTCATGACGGCTCCTTTAAATTATTGCCGGATGGCGGCGTAAACGCCTTATCCGGCCTACGGTATTACGCTTTTGTAGGCCCGGTAAGCGCAGCGCCACCGGGCATTATTATTGCCGGATGGCGGCGTAAGCGCCTTATCCGGCCTACGGTATTGCGCTTTTGTAGCGCCACCGGGCATAACGCATCAAAACTTCTGCTTTTTCTCTTCTACTTTCACGCCTTGCGTGGGCAAACCGGTATCGTAATCACGTACCACCGGAGAATAACCGTCTTGTGGGCGTGGGCGGAATGCCCCCATCCAGCGCGGCCGGGCATCTTTACGCCACGGACGCAGGATCCACTGGTACGTACGGAACGGGTCGCGGATTTTATCCATGTAATCCAGCAGCGCGTCGTGCATCTGACTGCGAACACCGGCAAATTCCGGCGCAGCAATCAGATTATGCAGTTCATCCGGGTCATTACGCCTGTCGTACAGCTCATCGCTGGTAAACAGGTTCAGCACCAGCTTCCAGTTATCCGTCACCCAGCAGCGCACCGGAATAAAGCCGCCAAAGCTGTCATGCTCGATCTCATAGCGGTTGAACTCCACCATCACCCCGCGCGGCGCTTCAACGGCCAGGATGCTTTCACCCGGAAGAATATCGGGCTTATCAATCCCCGCCAGCGCCATCATCGTAGGCAGCAGGTCAATATGGCTGACCGGCGTATCGATCTGCTGCGGCGCTCCCTGCGGCGGGCGCATAATCAGCGGGATGCGGGTAATGTCATCATACATTGCCGCCCCTTTGCTGATGAGTTTGTGCGCCCCCATCATTTCACCGTGATCGGAGGTATAAATCACCCAGGTATTCTCACGTTGTTCCGGGGTTAACGCATTGATCACCCGCCCAATCTGATCGTCAACAAAGTCATTACAGGCAAAGTAGAGCGGATGATGATAACAGCCATCATCGCCCACCGGGGACGGCATCGCCTGCGCCCATAGCCGATGGTGCTCAGGTTTATTGCTCAGCGAATCCTGCGCCTTCGCGCCCAGGTCATAATAAAAATCCTGATACTTCTCCAGATACTCAATCGGACAGGTAAACGGATGATGCGGCTCATCATAAGAGACCACCATCAGGAACGGTTCGTCATCTCTCGCTGGCTGATGGAGAAAATCAACCGCCCGGTTGCTGATGCGATACGCCCAGGTAAAGGTCTCATCAATATTATTGGTCTGCAAATCCTCAATACTGTTCAGTCCGTTACGCCACAGGCTGATTTCATTCTCCGTCAGTTCAGAAAGGTAGTTCGCGCCGTCATACCAGTAGTCGGCATCCCACTCAGGCGGGCACTCGCCGGTGCCAAAGTAATCGTGCCCGTCGAGGTGCCATTTACCGATATAGCAGGTGTGATAGCCTGCATCCTTAAAATAACGCCCCATCGTGGAGATGTTCTTCCCCGGCGCGACGTTGTTCGTCCACGGGCCGGACTGATTGGCATAAATACCGGTAAAAAGCCCCGCGCGGGCTGGCGTACACACCGGCGAGCAGGTATACGCGGAGTTAAAGCGAATCCCTTCAGCGGCCAGGCTGTCAATATGCTGCGTGTTCAGCGGTTTACCGCTATAGCAGCCCACCATATTGGTCGCCTGTGTATCGGTCATAATGAACAGAAAATTCGGACGGGTCATGCTTTATCCTTAGCGTCAGAAACATAAACCACAGGCGCGGAATGGCGCGTCTGCCATGAGCTGTAAATCAGGTAAACAACCACCGCAGCGGTGATGGCGTAGCTGAGAATGGTCAGCCACCGGGTCTGATAGCCACCGAACTGCGCCAGACCAGAATAGACGCCAATCATCGCGAACAGGACGCCAACGGCGGCGATCTTCACGTTTTTCCACGGTTTCATGTCAACCGCAAACGCATCATGAAATTTAAACGGCGTTGCACGCGGCTTAATCACGCCAATGAGCAGCATCACCACGACGTTGATACAGAAGGTACAGGCCAGCACATAGAGGAAATGAAAATCAAATTTCACCAGGTAGTTGATGGTGATGTAACTGACAATACCGAGTCCCATTGCGACCTTCGCAGCCAGCGCCGGAATACGTGGAAAGAAGAAGCCCATAATAACAATGGTCACCAACGGCACGTTATAAATCCCGTTGAGCTGTTTCATCCAACTGTAGAGCCCTTGCGGCGCATAGGCGATCCACGGCGCCACCAGCACGGAGATCACGGCCACAATAAAGCCAAAGCGACGACCAACAGTGACCAGTTTATCGGGGCTGGCCTGTTCATTAATCAGTCGGCGATAGATACCGAGGCTAAACAGGGTAGAAGCACTGTTCAAAAAACCGCAGAATGCGCTGATAATCGCGCCAAACAGCACCGCGCTAAAAAAGCCAATCAGCGGCAGCGGCATCACTTTGTTCACCAGCGCCGGATAGGCCATGTCTGCTTTCGGTAGATCCTGAAAGAGATGAAAAGCGATAACGCCCGGCAGCACCAGAATCAGCGGGTCCAGCATCTTCAACACCGCCGTAAGCAGCGCCCCTTTTTGCCCTTCCGATAAACTTTTTGATGCCAGCGTACGCTGAACGATCCCCTGGTTGGTGCACCAGTAGAACGTATTGACCAGGATAAGCCCGGTCAACGCCGCGCCAATCGGCACCGGGTCGTTGCTGCCGCCAATCGAATTCAGCATCAGGCTGTGATCCTGGGTTAAGCGCGTAATACCTTCGCTCAGACTGCCTTTCCCCATCGCCATCAGACCAAACAGCGGCACCATCAGGCCGCCAATCACCAGGCCGATACCGTTAATCACATCGGCAATGGCAATCGCCCGCATCCCGCCGACGACAGCATACAGGATGCCACTAATCCCCAGCACGACAGCCATCAGCCAGATCGCCGTATGTTGTGAAATACCAAAGGTTTCAGTGACATGAAACATGCTGTTAAAGGCAAGCGCGCCGGAATACAGAATGATGGGTAAAAAACAGATTCCCGTCGCAATCAAAAAACAGCAATCGATAATGATGCGGGTGGTTTTGTCATAGCGTTCTTCAATAAAATCCGGGATCGTTGCAATGCCGCGTTGCAGATAGCGTGGCAGAAAGATCAGCGCCAGAAAAATAAGCGGAATTGCGGAGATGACTTCCCATGCCATTACCGACATACCGCTGCGGTAAGCCTGGCCGGTTAATCCCACCAGTTGTTCCGTTGAGAGGTTAGTTAACATCAGCGAGGCGGCAATAACCGGCGCTTTTAACGAACGCCCCGCCAGAAAATATCCCTGCTGCGAACCGGTATCCGCTTTTCGTAACTTCCACCAGGTGATAACCGCCACCAGTAGCGTAAAACCAACAAAGCTCAAAATTTGTAGCGTATTCATCTCATAGCCCTTGTTTTTCATTATGTCCCGGCAGCGGTAGGGTCAACACGAGGTAAAGCGTGCCGGGTCAGGCAGTCAGATTTCTTAATTACAAACATCGCCTCCCTGAAGCATTCACTTTCTGTTATGTTCAGGTTGTGGGCATCATTCTCCGGCGAGAAAATAAAATGAATGGAAACTTGCTAAGTTCGCATGTAAAAAACGAAACTACGTACAATATTCCCCTGTTGATTAATGAAAATGTGATCTCCAGCGGAATTTCATTGATCTCGCTGTGGCATACCTACGCTGACGAAAATTACCGTGTTATATGGCCGCGAGATAAGAAAAAGCCGCTAATTGCCAATTCGTGGGTCGCGGTCTATACCGTACAGGGGTGCGGGAAAATCCTGCTGAAAGACGGTGAGCAAATTACATTAAACGGCAACTGCATTATCTTTTTAAAACCCACCGATATACAGTCTTACCATTGCGAAGGTTTATTGTGGGAGCAATACTGGATGGAGTTTACCCCAACCAGTATTATGGATATTCCTATCCGACAACAAAGCATTATTTATAATGGTGATGTTTATAATCAGGAACTGGCCGAAGTTTCACAATTAATTACCCGCCCGGAACCGATTAAAAATAATCTCGCCGTCGCGTTTCTCACGAAAATTATTTATCAGTGGATTTGTCTTATTGACTCAAACGGGAAAAAAGACCCACAACGCATACAGGTTGAAAAGTTAATTGCAGCGTTACATGCCAGCCTGCAACGCCGCTGGAGCGTGGCGGATATGGCAGCCACGATCCCCTGTAGCGAAGCCTGGCTGCGTCGTCTGTTTTTACGCTATACCGGGAAAACACCGAAAGAATATTATCTGGACGCCCGGCTGGAACTGGCATTATCGCTGTTAAAACAGGAAGGGAATACGGTGGGTCAGGTAGCGGATATGCTCAACTTCTTTGACTCATTTCATTTCAGCAAAGCATTTAAGCATAAATTTGGCTACGCGCCGTCGGCGGTGTTGAAACATCCTGACCGGCACCCGCTGGATGCCGGTCAACAAGATTAGTGCAGTTCAGGCCAGTATTCTTTGTTGGCTTCAATCAGATCATCAAGAATCGCTTTGGCGACAGACGCGCTCGGCACGGTTTTGGAGAGCGTAATCGCCTGCCACAGACGCTGATAGGAGCGATGCTCCCAGGCATCGACCACCAGTTTCTCGACGGCCACCTGCTGGCTCATCAGCCCTTTCTGGAACTGCGGAATATCGCCAACCGTCAGAGGCTCCGGCCCGTTATGCCCCACCAGGCAAGGGATCTCCACCATCGCTTCATCATCAAAGTTATGAATCGCCCCGTTGTTTGGCACAATCAGCAGCATCCGTTCCTGCGTATTAAAAGCGATTGCCGTTGCCAGATCGACGATATAAGACGCGTGTTCATCAATTTCCAGCTCGCCAGCGGAGGAGTGGCCTGCTTCAATAATCGCGCGGCAGGAGCCAAATACCTGTTTTTCACGGTGATCCATCACCTCATTAGCACGCGTGCGCGCCGGGTTCGAGTGCTGCACCACATAGTCCGGGAACAGATAGTATTTCAGATAGGTATTCGGCATGGTGTCCGGGTCCAGCGCCTGCACATCCTTCGCTTTGGCGAACGTATCATTCCAGCTCGCTTCAGTATGCGGATCGTTAGATGGCGGAACATAACCGTGTTTCGCGACGTATTCCCGCAGTTTCGGCATCAGGTCGTTACCCTGCAAGTCCTCAATCGACGTCCACCAGCCAAAGTGGTTCAGCCCGTAATAACGCACGCGCATTTGCTTACGATCTTGCAGGCCGACAATCTGCGCCATCCGCCCTTCAATGCCGATCGGCATATCACAGATATTGAGGATTTTGGCGTTCGGGCGCAGACGGCGCGTCGCCTCGGCCACTATCGCCGCCGGGTTGGAGTAGTTCAGCATCCACGCGTTCGGGGAGTATTTCTCCATGTAATCCACCAGCTCCAGCACGCCGCCAATAGAACGCATCCCATACGCAATCCCGCCCGGACCACAGGTTTCCTGGCCTAACACGCCGTGGCGCAGCGGGATTTTTTCGTCTTTTTCCCGCATCGGGTATTTGCCCACGCGGATATGCGCCATCACGAAATCAACATCGGTAAACGCTGCTTCGGGATCGGTGGTGTAACTAAACTCAATCTCCGGCGCCTGCTCTTTAAGGATGATTTTGCACGCTTCGGCAATCACTTCCTGGCGAGCGCCGTCGTTGTCATAGAATTTCAGCGCGCGAAGCGGAAAACGGTCCTGGTTTGCCAGCAACATCAATACGATGCCCGGCGTAAATGTGCTGCCGCCGCCTGCGATAACCACTGAGAATTTTTTCATGATACTGCCTCCATCATGGGGATTTGTTCGGTCGATAAGGGGGATTTCATTAGCGTTTCAAGCTGGTCACGCACCTGGGGCACATGCAGGCCGACAATCACCTGGATGCCATTGCCACGGCGAACCACGCCGTGCGCGCCCAGCGCTTTAAAGACGTCATCACTCTGGGTCTGCGCCATATCGTGGAGCGCGATACGTAAGCGCGTGGCGCAGTTATTAATGCTTTCGATATTGCCCGCGCCGCCCAGCGCCTGGAGGAACCCGGCTGCCTGCCCAAGTTTTGCGTCCGGCGCGGGCGCCGTTGTCTGTCCACGCGCGACCTTGTAATCCGCTTTGCTGTAGAGTCTGATTTCACTCTCTTCACGACCCGGCGTTTTCAGGTTGAAGCGCAGGATCAGGGTGCGGAAAACCACAAAATAGAGGGCGGTGAATGCCAGCCCGATGCCTATCTGGGTAAACATCATTCCGGCATGGTTGTGGAACATCGGGATCCAGTTTTGCGGTAAGAACTGATCCAGCAGTCCGCCGCCCATATTTCCTACCACGCCGCAGATATACATCACCGTCGCCATTGAGGCCGCCAGCACCGCGTGTACGGCAAACAGCAGTGGAGAAATAAACAGGAAAGTGAATTCCAGCGGTTCCGTAATGCCCACCAGTACAGCGGTTAACGTGGCGGGGATCAGCAAACCGGCGACCTTCACCCGGTTTTCTGGCGATGCGGTGTAATAGAGCGCCAGCGCAATCCCGACGGAGCCAAAGATTTTTGAGTTACCGTGCAGGGCAAAACCGCCTTCCGGGAATAACGTCTTCAGCGATTCCGTGCTCTGGCTGAACGCCTGCATATGTTGCGCCCAGTAAACCTGAATGCCACCTTCTACCGCCGCCGGGCCAAAAATGAAGGGGCCATAGACGAAGTGGTGCAGCCCTGTCGGGATCAGAATACGTTCGAGGAAGGTGTAGACCCACACGCCCAGCGCGCCCGCTGAACGCAGGAAAGCCTGTAGGGATTCAATGCCCATCTGCACTTTTGGCCAGCCGAGCAGCGTCAGCCAGGCGCAGGGAATCATCACCAGGAACGCGATAATCACCACAAACGACGTGCCCTGAAAAATACCGAGGAACACGGGCAACGGCTTATCGAAATAGCGGTTGTGCAGCGCGGTGACGATGCCCGAAATCATAATGGCGCCGATAATGCTGGTATCGAGCGTTTTTATTCCGGCCATCATCGTCAGACCGCTGCCTGCCGTCGGGTCTACGCTGAAGTCCACGCCGAAGAAATGCCCCCAGGTCATGCCCATGGCATTAATGAAATAGTTCCATGTCAGGAAGCTGACCAGCACCGCCAGACAAGCTCGGCCTTGCGCCTGTTTAGCCAGGCCAATTGGCAAGCCGACGGCGAAAATCAGCGGCATATTACGGAAAACCGTCCAGCCGCCCTCTTCAATAATATGAACGATTTGCGCGAATAAACTGTTGGGATCGGTCAGCGCTTCGCCAACAAAAAGCGGGTTGCGCAGCATGATGGCGATACCCACGACGATACCGGCGAACGGGAACAGCAGTACCGGGGTAAACATAGCGCCGCCAAAGCGTTGTATTTGACTGAGCATTTTTACATCCTCATATAACAACCAGTAGGGAGAGGCCTTTTTTGTAGTGATTGCTGGCCTGATACGAGAATAGGTAGTTGCGATTCTGAGAACATGACGCGCCGCTTCGATTCGTGATCGCATTCATGGTTTTAATTCAGTCAATGATGTCTACTTTTTACATAAAAGTTAGACATCAAAAGGTTCGTAGCGCGGAAATTAAAGGGAAAAAGAGGTCTGGTAGTGATCTACAAATCGATAGCGGAACGACTAAGAATCCGGCTCAACTCATCTGATTACAACATCGGTAGCCCGTTGCCTGGTGAAAAAAAGCTGGCGGAAGAGTTTGCTGTATCACGAATGACCATCCGCAAAGCCGTCGATATGCTGGTGGGGTGGGGACTGGTGGTGCGGCGGCACGGGAGCGGCACATACGTGGCGCGTAAAGACGTTCATCATGAAACCACCAACCTGACCGGACTGGCGGAAGTGCTGCGGCGTCAGGGAAAAGAGGTCACCAGCCAGGTGCTGGTGTTTGAAGTGATGCCTGCGCCCCCCGCCATTGCCAGCCAGTTGCGGATTCAGATCAACGAACGTATCTACTTTTCCCGCCGCGTGCGCTATGTGGATGGCAAACCGCTGATGCTGGAGGACAGCTATATGCCCGTCAGGCTGTTCCGTAACCTCTCGCTGATCCACCTGGAAGGGTCGAAATTTGATTATATTGAGAAAGAGTGCGGCATCACCATCAGTGGCAACTATGAAAGCCTGACGCCTGTACTGGCCGATAAACAGCTCTCCGCGCAAATGAACGTCCCCGAGCAAACGCCGCTACTGCGAATCACATCGCTTTCTTACAGCGACAGCGGGGAATTTTTGAATTATTCGGTCATGTTCAGAAATGCCAGCGAATACCAGGTGGACTACCATTTACGGCGCGTCCACCCGGATGCAAACCTGACCTAGCCTAACCCCCAGAAAAGCACCGCCAGCAGTTGTGGGGTGATAATCCGCAGGAACATTACCAGTGGATAAACGGTGGCGTAGGAGAGCGCCGCCGCACCGCTGGTGGCATGCAGGTTGTTAGCGAACGCCAGTGCAGGCGGATCGGTCATTGACCCCGCCAGCATCCCGCATAGCGTCAGGTAGTTCATTTTGGCAAAGATACGCGCCAGAAGACCGACGGTAATCAGCGGAATGGCAGTAATAAAGATACCGTAACCAATCCAGCTCAGACCATCACCCTGAGTCAACGTATCAATAAAGTCACCGCCAGATTTCAGCCCGACCACCGCGAGAAACAGCACGATCCCCAGCTCACGCAGCGCCAGGTTGGCGCTTGGCGGCATAAACCAGTACAGCTTGCCGATGCTGCCGATACGTCCCAGAATCAGCGCCATGATCAGCGGCCCGCCCGCCAGTCCCAGCTTTAACGCTACCGGGAATCCAGGGACAAACAACGGAATCGACCCCAACAGCACGCCCAGACCAATACCGATAAACACCGGTAACATCTGCACCTGTTGCAGTTTTTGCTGGGCGTTACCCACAACATTGGCCACCGCATCAATTGAAGAGGGACGGCCAACCAGATTGAGGATGTCACCGAATTGCAGGCTGGCGTCGCTACTGGCCACCAGCTCTACGCCCGCACGGTTCAGACGGGAGATCACCACGTCATAGCGTTCTTTAAAATGGAGGTCGCGAATGCGTTTTCCGAGCACCTTTTCGTTAGTGACCACGACGCGTTCAACGCGCAAATCCGTCCCTCGCGTTGAGAGCGAGGTATCCACCTCCTGACCAATGACCAGCTGCGCGTTATGCAAATCGGCGGGCTGTCCCACCAGATGCAGCAAGTCGCCCGACTGGATGATCGTTCCCGGTGAAGGCACCATCAGCGTCTCGTCGCGTTTCAGACGCGAACAGATGATTTTATCGCTGTTCAGGATGGGCACATCCTGGATCGCCATATTGTTGAGATTCGGGTTCTCAACACGGATATTCATGGTCTGGATTAACGAGTGTCCATTGCTAAGCGTGTCTTCATGCTGCTTCGCCTCCGCCTCCACGTTGACGCGAAAAATCATCCGCATCAGCCACATGGTGAGCAAAATACCGCAAATCCCGAAAGGATAGGCCATCGCATAGCTCATCCCCATCTGATCTACCGCTTCCATTGGCGTTCCCAGATCGCGCAGAATTTGCTGCCCTGCCCCCAGCGCTGGCGTATTGGTGACCGCGCCGGAGAAAATCCCCAGCACCACCGGTAGCGGGATAGCGAAGATTTTATGCAGAATAGCGGTAACCAGCCCACCGATAATGACAATCAGGATGGCAAAGAGATTAAGGCGCAACCCTGAGACGCGCAGAGAGGCAAAGAACCCCGGCCCCACCTGGATACCAATGGTGTAAACGAAGAGTATCAGGCCGAATTCCTGGATAAAGTGCAGCATGTCACTGCTCAGCGTCATCCCGGCCTGATCGACAAAGTGGCCGACGATAATCCCGCCGAACAGTACGCCGCCAATGCCAAAACCGACACCCCGCACCTTGATATTGCCGATCCACAACCCGACAACCGCCACCAACGCCAGAACGCTGACCGTCAATGCTATATCACTCATCTTCTTTTCCCTGTGAATAACATTTCAATTTACGTGGATTATGACTGAACCGTTCAGGCATATATGCAGCATGGCGCACATTATCACGTTACAACGCCCCTGAGATGCCCGTCGCAAGGGCGTTTCAGGTCTTTTTCTTAATAGAAATCTGAAGTTGCTGAATGCTTTTTTCTGGTAAAGGCAGCGCTTCAGGCATTGTTCCCCCCAGATCCTCGATGGTCTGGCGGACTTTACGCCCGACATTGTAATGCGTTTGGTTGGCCTGCTGCTTCGTATTAACAGAATCCCTACGCAGCTTTTCTTCCGTTTGAGTCGCCCGAAAAAGGTTCGCCGCCAGTTCAGTTGAGCCCATATGGTCGAGTATTTTTTGGTTTTTCTTCAATCCCTTACGTTCATGGATGGCTCGCTGATCCAAACCACCATACAGCCCCTTGTAGCCATGGTTCTGGAAGATAGCAAAGTCAAAAGTGGTCTCGACACCAGCCTGCTGAGCAGTTTCAACCAGATGCTTATTATGTTCTTTCAGTTCATTGCGTAAAAACAGGCGCTTTTCATCTTCGCGCAAGGACTTAAAAGCGGCATCATCGGCCAATTCCTGGCGTCGGGTTTGAATGGCAAAGTACGTTTGCCCTGCCGCAATGACGGGTTTTGAAGGGTCCCCATTCTGAACGACCAGATAGCAGGCGTAGCGGGATAACTTCATATCTTTCAGTTCCCGACACGCACCGGAACCAATCCGTACCATAGCGAGGATCTCCTCGAAATGGTCGCAGGCTAACTGGCCGCTGGTACGGCATGATTCCACAGCTTTTTTCAGCACGGGTACAAAATGTCGATACTCTGAATATTCAAGAGCCTTAGCCAGTGCGCGCGCTGACCAAAACTCAATACCCTGATCATCAAGCTGTTTCATTACTTCAAATGGTTGATGCTCACTCATAAAAACATTCCTTCGTTAAAGAGCTTTTGTACTGGATATTCTTACAGTAAAACATCTATTACAACAACGTGATTTAGTGTGCTTTCACGCACAAAAATGCCCCGTCATTGCTGGCGGGGCGATTTGCCGGATGGCGGCTACGCCTTATCCGGCCTACAGGTAGTCCTGGATTAGCTATTTAACGCGGGACGTTCGCTAATAGCGATACGCTGCGGAGCGATGGTTTCCGGCTCGTTGCGGGTTAAATCAATGTGCAATAACCCATTGGTGAAGGTCGCGCCGCTGACCTCCATATTTTCTGCCAGAGTAAAACTCAGACTGAATGGCTGTGTCACCAGCCCCTGATGCAACCATTTGGTTTCTTTTTCCGGCTGCGCTGGCGTGCCTTTTACGGTCAGGCGCGTGCCTTCCAGTTGAATATCCAGATCTTCCTGACGGAAACCGGCTAACGCGAGGGTAATGCGGTAGTGGTTGTCATCGCTTTTTTCAATGTTATAGGGCGGGAAGCTCTGGCTTTCGCCGGTGTTTTGCAGGGCGTTGGCCAGTTTGTCAAAACCGATCCATTGACGCAGCAGTGGGGATAAATCGTAATTACGCATGATAATAATCTCCTTCTAAGAAGCGAGTAATACCCGTCATACTTCACGCCGCAGATGCGTTGTCTGCGCTCGCTCACCCCAGTCACGTACTTTTGTACGCTCCCGGGGATTTGCTTGCTTGCCGCCTTCCTGCGACGCAAATTATTTAGGGTATATTATTGCCAGCGAATCCTCAGATTCGCATATGCTCCCTGACGGCGAGCACGGGGATAACAGGCCGCCGGCGGCGACCTGACTGAATCAGTTAATTTCGATACGGCGCGGTTTGTTCGCTTCTGGAATCACGCGCTCCAGGTCGATATACAGCAGACCGTTCACCAGGTTAGCGCCGCGAACATGAATGTTCTCTGCTAACTGGAATTTGCGTTCAAAGTTACGCTCTGCGATGCCCTGGTAGAGATAGGTACGTTCTTTTTGCTCATCCGCATGAGCGCCTTTTACCACCAGCAGATTATCCTGAGCAGTAATTTCCAGTTCGCTTTCCGCAAAGCCTGCAACGGCAATCGCAATGCGGTAATGGTTTTCATCCACCAGTTCGACGTTATACGGAGGATAACCGCCATTACTCTGGCTCTGGTTGTTTTCTAAGAGGTTAAACAGACGATCAAAACCAATGGCAGAACGGTACAGCGGGGATAAGTCAAAGTTACGCATAATGAATAGCTCCTGAAATCAGCGAGAATAGTGGACCTTCCATCATGGACAGGTCAGGTAGCCAGAACACCCATCAGGCGTGCTCTTTATTTGCCTACACCCTAAAAATGGGTCTGGAAATGAACTTTTCAAGCGCTTGCAGGGGACTTTTTTTGCAGTTTGTTGTCTATCGCATAGACTGGGTGAACAGCACACATTGTTAAAGTGCGATAAGCGCCACAGTGCGACGTGATGGTGATGTTATTTTTCGCGACGGATCGCTATAACTCATCATGCAAACATCGATAATCAACAGATGAATAAATCATGATAAAAAATGTGTTGTTAACGCTGATGATGTGCAGTGGATTGGTTTTACTGGGTGGCTGCTCCAGCGTAATGTCACATACCGGCGGCAAAGAGGGGACCTACCCCGGCACACGCGCCAGCGCCGAAATGATCGGCAGCAGTGATACAAACTGGGGCACCAAATCGCTGGCAATCCTGGATATGCCCTTTACCGCCGTCATGGATACGATACTCTTGCCGTGGGACTTCTTCCGCACAGACAGCTCAGTGAAGTCGCGAGTGGAAAAGAGCGAGGAGAAAACAAAGATGACCAACGCCGTTATTCCCCCAGCAAGAATGCCCGCTCACTGATTTATCGTTCGGTTTCCGTCACCCAAAGCTGGCGGAAACCGTCAACCTCTTCCATCCACGCGATTAACGCCCCATCCGGCGAAAAAACAACGGCGTCCGCGGAAGGCGGGCTGTCATGACTCGCCGTTAAAAAGGCGATTGCTCCGCTCTGCGCGTCGCAGCAGGCAATGCGGTTTTCCAGCACAAACCCCAACCACCGGCCTGACGGGTGCCAGTTGAACGCTGACTGAATATCGGTCGCGTTATGCGTAAGCTGGCGCGGCTCTCCCCCCTGCGCCGGGATCAGCCAGAGCTGGACAATACCGCGATCATCGCGCATCAAAAACGCAATGTCCGTGGCTTGCGGGTTACTCCGCACCCAATGGCGCGGAACGTTTACCAGCCCAGGGAAAGCGCGACCGTGCGTAAAGGTCAGACGGCGCTGAACAACGCCCGCAGGCGGCGCTGGCAGCATTGATTCTGTTCCGGTCAGCGGCATATCGCCTGCCTGTTTCCAGCCTTTTTCATCCTGCGGCAACGCCACCAGAAACAGCTCCGGCACTTTTTCACCCTTCGCCGACAAGGTATCGCCAATAAACGCCAGCGCATGATCGCCCACCCAACCCTCTTCGTAGGCGCGGTTAATGTCATCGCTGCCCGGCCGTGGCGCCGGCGTGGTCTGGCTCACTAACACGCACCAGTGGCTGCCGCTGTACTCCCGAGGATGCTGAACCGCCACCGTAACCGGGCCATACGGCACCGCAACGCCGACGTTGCGCAAGTCCAGCGCCGGATCGCGCTCACGCAGTACATGGTCGTTATAGGTGAAGCTGACACGCTCGCCGTTCGGACTGAACACATGCACATGGCTGCCGCCGCGCAGCGCGCCGGGCGTATACGGCACGGTGATGTCCATTGCATCCAGATTCGTCACGCGGTTTTGCGCCGCTATCACGCCGCGACGATGGTGGAAATCATAATGCCACGTCTCGTCCGGGTTCTCCGGGCCATGAATGAACACATAGCGATCGTCTTGTGGATGAACGGTCACCACGCCAACGTGCGCGCCCTGCGTAGCGCGATAAATGACCTCAACCTCGCCAGTCCGTACGTTGACGCGCTCAATCGTCTCACCGGTAAACGAGGCACCTGACGGACGCACATCAAAAACCAGCCACTGGCTGTCCGCCGTCCAGGTGTTGGTATTCGTAAGCTGATGATGACGCGAAGCGAAAGTGATTTGTTTCATGGAGATACCCTGATGCGCGGTTTTCGCATCAGGGTATAGCATTGGAAGAAATTAGCCTACCCGTTTAACGTCGCCGACCAGCAGGATATAAGAGAGCGCGCCAATCAGAGCAACAGCGGAGATATAGACCAGCGCCGGGCCAAAGCCGTAATCCTGCGCAAGGTAGCCAATCACCAGCGGCACGGTGATGCCGCCTAGCCCGCCAACAAAGTTAAACACGCCGCCGGTCAGGCCAATCAGACGCATCGGTGCGAGTGAAGAGACCAGTGACCAGGTGATAGACGCAAAACCATTGCCGAAGAACGCCAGCGCCATCAGAGTCATAATCCATACGGGATCGTTAGTGTAGTTCGCCCCCATGATGCAGGTAGAAATCAGCAGCCCGCAGATAATAGGCGTTTTACGCGCAACACCCAACGAGAACCCTTTTTTCACCAGCTTATCCGCCAGCCAGCCGGAGAGCAGCACCCCAAAGAAAGCGGCAAGGAACGGTACGGTCGTCATAAAACCCGCCTTCAGGGCGGTGATCCCTTTCTCCTGGGTTAAATAGTTCGGGAACCAGGTCAGGAAGAACCACAGCGTAGAAGTAACCGCAAATTGCCCCAGGTAGACCCCGACAAGTTTGCGGTGAAACACCAGTTTCCAGTCAGCTTTGGTCAGTGGCTGACGCGCCTCTTTTTTGACTGGCGCATCGCCGTCCACCAGACCGCCGCCATCGCGAATATAGTCCAGCTCAGCCTGGCTGATGCTTTTGGTCAGGCGCGGCGGCTGATAAACCTTGAACCAGATTAGCGACCAGATAATCCCGATTCCCCCGGTAACGATGAACACCCAGTGCCAGCTCAGCATCTCCTGAATCCAAATCAGCAGCGGCGTCAGAAACGCCAGGCCGACAAACTGCCCGGAGGTGTAGAAACCGACAGCGGAGGCGCGCTCATGCTCCGGGAACCAGCTGGTAACCATCCGGTTATTGGTCGGAAATGCGGGCGCCTCAAAAATCCCGGTGATGGCGCGAAGACCAATCAGCGACATTAATCCGGTGGCGAACCCCTGAAATAGCGTTGCAACAGACCAGCCCAAAATAGCGATAAAGTAGGTCAGTCGCGATCCCACACGGTCAAGGAACCAGCCGCCAGGAATCTGGCATAGCGTATAAAGCCACGCAAAAGCCGAAAAGACGTAGCCCATTTCCGCTTTGGTGATGCCGAATTCTTCCTGAATATGCGCCGACGCCACGGCGAGGTTCGCGCGGTCAACATAACAAATAACCACGGTAATAAAGATCATAATCAGCGTCAGATAACGACGACGCCCTGGTTTTGCAGCTGTAACTGAAATATCCATCGCAATCTGTCTCCAGATTTTGGGCATAGCGAGACCGCTCACCATGCCCTGTAATTTACAGAGGGTTATATTTTTGTATGTAAGGTTTTTGCCCGGTGGCTTACCGGGTCTACGGGATGGCGATTACCATTCCGCTACGCTGCCATCTTCATGACGCCACAACGGGTTGCGCCAGTCCGGCGCGTTTTTACTCAGTTCAATGACTTTAGCTTCGTCAATGTCCACGCCAAGACCCGGTTTAGTTAACGGTTTAAAGAAGCCGCCTTCCATACTGAAATCGTCCTTGTTTTTCACGAAGTCGAGCAGCTCCGCGCCTTTGTTGTAGTGAATGCCCATGCTCTGCTCCTGGAATACCGCATTGCGCGATACGAAGTCGATATGCAGACAGGCTGCCAGCGCAATCGGCCCCAGCGGACAGTGCGGCGCCAGCGCCACGTCGTAGGCTTCCGCCATCCCGGCGATTTTGTAGCATTCGGTGATACCGCCAGCGTGCGACAGATCCGGTTGCAGAATCGCCAGCCCGCCCGCTTCCAGCACGCGTTTAAACTCAAAGCGTGAGAACATGCGCTCGCCTGCGGCAATCGGAATATGCGTCTGCGCCGCCAGCTTCGGATAATATTCCGCCTGCTCCGCCAGCACCGGCTCCTCAATAAACAGCGGACGATATTGTTCCAGCTCTTTAATTAAAACCTTCGCCATCGGGGCGCTGACACGACCGTGGAAGTCGAGACCAAATTCAATTTCGTTACCAAAAGCCTCACGGATTTGCGCTACGGTATTGACTGCCGCATCCACCGCGCGTGAATTATCAATCACGCCCATCTCTTCACAACCGTTCAGTTTGAAGGTGTCGAAGCCAATAGCGCGCAGTTTCCTGATGCCGTCGATCACTTCCGCCGGACGGTCGCCGCCCACCCAGCTGTAGGCTTTAATTTTGTCGCGAACCAAACCGCCCATCAGTTGCCATACCGGCGCGTTCAGCACTTTGCCTTTGATATCCCACAGCGCCTGGTCGATACCGGCGATGGCGCTCATCATTATTGGGCCGCCGCGATAAAAACCGGCGCGGTACATCACCTGCCACAGATCGTTGATACGCGCCGGGTCCTGACCGATCAGATAGTCGCCAAACTCATGAACCGCCGCTTCGACGGTACGCGCGCGCCCTTCTATAACCGGTTCGCCCCAGCCAACCACGCCTTCATCCGTTTCGATTTTCAGGAACATCCAGCGCGGGGGTAAACGGTACGTGGTGATTTTGGTTATTTTCATTTCACTGCCTCTCGATACGCTTTAACAAATGCCGTCGCCTGCTGCGCGGTACGCTCAACGGACTGCCCGGCGCGATAGAGATCGCTGCCCAGCCCGGCGCCTGCGCAACCCGCGTTAATCCATTGCGCCAGGTTTTCCGGCGTCACGCCCCCCACGGCAAACATCGGGACATCAGCCGGAAGCACCGCTTTCAGCGCTTTGATGTAGTCCGGGCCAAATGCCGATGAGGGGAATATTTTCAGCGCCTGCGCACCCGCATCCAGCGCGGTAAAGGCCTCGCTGGCGGTCGCGCATCCAGGGCATACGGTCATGCCATAACTCACCGCGCGACGAATCACCTCGGGCTGAATATTTGGCGTGACGATCAGCTTGCAGCCCATTTTCGCTAACAGGTCTACCTGATCGGGCTGAAGTACGGTGCCCGCGCCGATCAACGCCTTATCGCCATACGCATCCACTATCGCCGGGATACTTTTTTCCCACTGCGGGGAGTTAAGCGGGATTTCCACCGCATCAAAGCCAGCCTCGATGACCGCGCCAACATGCGCCAGCGCTTCATCGGGCGTCACGCCACGTAATATCGCAATAAGCGGAAGATCAGTTTGCCACTGCATGAGCGATGCTCCTTATTCCTGCCTGAAATGCCTTCTCACCGGAAACGACGGTTGCATGACGGCCAATGGCGCTGAACGCCTGCTGGTAGCGTTCCGCCAGCGCGTCTCCGGCAACAATGGTGATCTGCCGGGCGTCAAAGCTTTCGCTAAGGGTGGCGACTTCAGCGCCAATCAACAGACCGGATAAAAATTCGCTCACCTGCGCGCGCGGGAGTGTTCCCAGGACGTGCGAGGCGCGAACCTCAAAAAGTTGCGGCAGGATGGCGGGGGTAGCGAGACCACGCTCCAGCCCGGCAGTAAAGGCGACAGGCGAGGTTTCCTGTTCAGGCAACCCTGCGCCCACCAGTGAATAACGCAGCAACAGATGGTGTAATTCACCCGTCATCACGGTGCGAAAATCGTGAATTTGCGCGTTATCAGCCCGTACCCATTTACAGTGCGTACCGGGCATCACATAGACAGAAGAAGGAGAAAGCGTGCGGGCGCCAAGCAACTGTGTCTCTTCGCCGCGCATCACATTGTGGTTATCGTCGCGTGAGACACAGAGTCCGGGAATAATCCAGATCTTGTCGCCAACGGAGGTTAACTGCTCGCCTATGGCAGAGAAATGGGCAGGAACCGGCAGATAGGGGGCGATTTTCCAGCCCACATTACTGCCGACCATTCCCGCCATAACCACGGGAGTGGCGCTGTCGCGCCAGTTTTGCGTCACTTCTGCTAACACCGCTTCAGGAGATTTACCCTTCAGACGCGTTACGCCTGCTTCTGATTGCCTGCTCTCCAGGCATTTGTCGCCCTGGTAAAGCCAGGCGCGCAAATTGGTCGATCCCCAGTCAATTGCGATGTAGCGAGCTGTCATGTGATTTCCTTGAGCCTTCGTGTCGAGCTGGCGATCATCGTTAAGGCCGCCTGCTCTGCCGCATCGCCATCCTGATGCCGTATCGCATCGAATAGCGCCTTATGTTCCTGGAGCGTTTTTGGCATGTTGGCCTCATCACCCATCCAGGTTCGTTCAAACACCGCTCGCTGTAGCGAACTGATCGCCACGCTAAGCTGTTGTAAAACCGGGTTATGTACCGACTGCAATACCGCCTCGTGATAGCGAATATCCGCTTCGTTGAAGGCATCCCGGTTCTGGTTGTTGGCGATCATGTCATTGAGCGCCGACTCAATTTCGGCCAGATCGCTCGACGTCGCGCGTTCCGCCGCCCAGCGCGCAATAGCCGGTTCCACCAGGTTACGGACTTCACTCATTGCGCTGATCAGCCGCGGGTCATAATCGTTTTCCAGCACCCATTGCAGCACGTCGGTATCGAGGTAGTTCCACTGGTTTCGTGGTGCGACAAACGCTCCGCGATAACGCTTCATTTCAATGAGCCGCTTCGCCATCAGCGAACGGAACACTTCGCGAATGATGTTGCGCGAGGTTTCAAACTCCTCACACAGATCCGCTTCCGCAGGCAGTGCCGAACCCGGTACGTACTTGCCGCTGACAATCTGTTTTCCCAGCGTGATGACGATACGATCGGTTTTATTGAGGGTCATGGAGAGTCCTTGTGCTCTGTATGTACCGCTCTACTTTACCGTTACCGCTGAAATTCGCCTCAACTTTGTAGTACTAACGTGATGTCATTCATCGTTGCTGTGTTGATAATGTAGTACAACACAAATGTGTTGTACTACAATTTAGATCACAAAAACAACAATCAGTAATGGGAATGTTATGAAGGGAAAATGAGGGCGTAAAAAAACCCGCAGCAGAGGCGGGTTACGGAACGTCTGTTTTGCCGGATTAATCCAGGCCAGCCACTTAATTCAGCACAAATTTCTCAATTGCGTATGCCACGCCGTCTTCCAGGTTGGATTTGGTGACAAAATTGGCCACCTCTTTCACCGACGGAATCGCGTTGTCCATCGCCACACCCATGCCTGCATATTCGATCATCGCGATGTCGTTTTCCTGATCGCCAATCGCCATGATTTCTTCCGGCTTGATCCCCAGCGCATCAGCCAGCGACTTCACGCCAGTGCCTTTATTGACGCGTTTATCCAGGATTTCGAGGAAGTACGGCGCACTTTTTAACACGGTATATTTCTCTTTTACTTCCGCCGGAATACGCGCAATGGCCTGATCAAGGATGACGGGTTCATCAATCATCATCACTTTCAGGAACTGCGTTGCCGGGTCCATTTTCTCCGCTTCACAGAACACCAGCGGAATGGTGGCGACATAGGATTCATGTACGGTGTAGTAGCTGATATCACGGTTTGCGGTGTACAGCGTGTTGCGATCCAGCGCGTGGAAGTGTGAGCCGACTTCGCGGGACAACTTCTCCAGAAAACGGTAATCGTCATAGCTCAGCGCCGTTTGCGCAACGGTACTGCCATCGCCCGCTTTCTGCACCAGCGCGCCATTGTAGGTGATGCAGTAGTCGCCGGGTTGTTCCATGTGAAGCTCTTTCAGATAGCTATGGACACCCGCATACGGACGGCCAGTGGTTAGCACCACGTTAACGCCACGGGCGCGCGCGGCGGCAATCGCCGTTTTTACCGCAGGTGAAATGGTGTGATCGGGCAGCAAAAGGGTGCCATCCATATCGATAGCAATGAGTTTGATAGCCATGAGTTCCCCGGATTAAATGAGTCCGTCCTCATGCTAACGCGATTCCGCTCAAAAAACAGCAACGAAAAGGGGGATGGAAAGGGGAACCGGGATTCCCCTTTTGCAGATCGGTTGTAGGCCGGATAAGGCCTAAGCCGCCATCCGGCAAAGGCTGACGAACTGCCTGATGGCGCTTCGCTTATCAGGCCTACAGGAGAGGCCTACAAGCTGATTAGATATCGATGTTTGCCGCTTTCAGGGCGTTCTCTTCGATAAAGGCGCGACGCGGTTCAACGGCATCGCCCATCAGCGTAGTGAACAGCTGGTCGGCGGCAATCGCATCTTTCACGGTGACGCGCAGCATACGACGGCTTTCCGGGTCCATCGTGGTTTCCCACAGCTGATCCGGGTTCATCTCGCCCAGACCTTTATAGCGCTGAATCGCCAGGCCACGACGGGACTCTTTCACCAGCCACTCCAGCGCCTGCTCGAAGCTCGCAACCGGCTGACGGCGCTCGCCGCGTTCAATGAACGCATCGTCTTCGATCAGACCGCGCAGCTTCTCGCCGAGCGTGCAGATGCGACGGTATTCGCCGCCGGTAACAAACTCGTGATCCAGCGGATAGTCGGTATCCACGCCGTGGGTACGCACGCGAACAATCGGTTCGAACTGCTGCTGTTCGGCGTTCTCGCGAACGTCAAACTTCCACTGGCTGCCGTGCTGCTCTTTCTCGTTCAGCTCGGTAATCAGCGCGTTCACCCAACGGGTGACAGCCTGTTCGTTGCTAAGATCGGCTTCCGTCAGCGTCGGCTGATAAACCAGCTCTTTCAGCAGCGCTTTCGGGAAGCGACGCTCCATACGGCCAATCATTTTCTGCGTCGCGTTGTAATCAGAAACCAGTTTTTCTAACGCTTCGCCCGCCAGTGCCGGTGCGCTGGCATTGGTGTGCAGCGTTGCGCCATCCAGAGCGATGGAGATCTGGTACTGATCCATCGCCTCATCGTCTTTAATGTACTGTTCCTGCTTGCCTTTCTTCACTTTGTACAGCGGCGGCTGCGCAATGTAGACGTGACCACGCTCGACGATTTCCGGCATCTGACGATAGAAGAAGGTCAACAGCAGCGTACGGATGTGCGAGCCGTCGACATCCGCATCGGTCATGATGATGATGCTGTGATAGCGCAGTTTATCCGGGTTGTACTCGTCACGACCGATGCCGCAGCCCAGCGCGGTGATCAGCGTCGCCACTTCCTGGGAAGAGAGCATCTTGTCGAAGCGCGCTTTCTCCACGTTGAGGATTTTACCCTTCAGCGGCAGAATCGCCTGGTTCTTGCGGTTACGACCCTGTTTAGCAGAGCCGCCCGCGGAGTCCCCTTCCACAAGGTACAGTTCAGACAGCGCCGGGTCGCGTTCCTGACAATCCGCCAGTTTACCCGGCAGACCCGCCAGATCCAGCGCGCCTTTACGACGCGTCATTTCACGCGCACGACGCGCGGCTTCACGCGCACGCGCCGCATCGATAATTTTGCCGACCACAATTTTAGCGTCGGACGGGTTTTCCAGCAGGTATTCGCTCAGCAGCTCGTTCATCTGCTGTTCCACCGCCGATTTCACCTCGGAAGAGACCAGTTTATCTTTAGTCTGGGAGGAGAATTTCGGGTCCGGCACCTTCACGGAAACCACGGCAATCAGGCCTTCACGCGCATCGTCGCCGGTGGCGCTGACTTTGGCTTTCTTGCTGTAGCCTTCTTTATCCATATAGGCGTTCAGGGTACGGGTCATCGCCGCACGGAAGCCTGCAAGGTGCGTACCGCCGTCACGCTGCGGAATGTTGTTGGTAAAGCAGTAGATGTTTTCCTGGAAACCATCGTTCCACTGCAATGCCACTTCCACGCCGATACCGTCTTTTTCGGTGGAGAAGTAGAAGATATTCGGGTGGATCGGCGTTTTGTTCTTGTTGAGGTACTCAACAAACGCTTTGATGCCGCCTTCGTAGTGGAAATGGTCTTCTTTGCCGTCGCGCTTGTCTTTCAGACGAATAGAAACGCCGGAGTTCAGGAAGGACAGCTCACGCAGACGCTTAGCCAGAATTTCGTATTCAAATTCGGTGACGTTGGTGAAGGTTTCCAGGCTCGGCCAGAAACGCACCATCGTACCGGTTTTATCAGTTTCGCCAGTCACCGCCAGCGGCGCCTGCGGTACGCCATGCTCATAGATCTGACGGTGGATTTTGTTATCGCGCTGGATAACCAGTTCCAGTTTCTGGGACAGGGCGTTAACCACGGAAACACCCACGCCGTGCAGACCGCCGGACACTTTATAGGAGTTATCGTCAAATTTACCGCCCGCGTGCAGCACGGTCATGATCACTTCCGCAGCAGAAACGCCCTCTTCCGGGTGAATACCGGTCGGGATGCCACGCCCGTCATCCTGCACGGATACGGAGTTATCGGCATGAATGGTGACGATAATGTCTTTACAGTGACCCGCGAGCGCTTCGTCGATAGCGTTATCTACCACCTCGAATACCATGTGGTGCAGACCGGTGCCGTCATCCGTGTCGCCGATATACATACCCGGGCGCTTACGCACCGCATCCAGCCCTTTCAGGACTTTGATACTGGAGGAGTCATAAGAATTCGACATCAACGTTTCTCGCTCAATTTATCTTGGGTTAATCCGTTATTTTACCCTTTTCCACGGTGAACATCTTCGAATTTTTGTCCGACATGTCCAGAACGTGTTCAGCGCTGATTGCGCTGACAAAGACCTGTGATTGCGTCGCTTTCAAGCGGCTGGCCAGCAGCCCGCGACGCGCATCATCAAGTTCAGAGGCAAAATCATCTATCAGGTAGAGACACCGCCGCCCGCTTTCACGGGTGAGGAACTCCCCTTGCGCCAGTCGTAAAGCGCACATCAGCAGTTTAAGCTGCCCACGCGATAAGGTATCTTCCACCGGCGCACCGTCAGCACGAATGCGGAAATCCGCTTTGTGCGGGCCATGCGCAGTGTAGGTCAACATGCGATCGCGTTCGAAGCTCCGCTCCAGCACCTCGGCATAATCCGTCTCTTTTTCCCAACCGCGCTGAAAAGAGAAGGTGAGGGAGAACTCCGGTAGAAATTGCTGGCAGGTATCCGCCATATCCTGCGCAATACCAGCACTGTACTCAGCACGCCAGGTACTGATTTGTTCCGCGAGAGGAATCAACTCCTTATCCCACGGACGCAATTGTTCATAACGGCTTACCTGGCGCAGCGCCGCGTTGCGCTGCTTGAGCAACCGCTTCAGGTTGCTCCAGGCGGTAAAAAAACCGACTTCGTTGTGAAAGCATCCCCAGTCAAGGAACGCTCTTCTGTATTTGGGGCCGCCGTTGAGTAAAGTAAACCCCTCAGGGGTAATCAACTGCATCGGCATCAGGTGCGCCAGCTCCGCCACTTTGTGGCCGTCGGTGCCGTCGATGCGCACTTTGCTGTCGCCCAGCTTGTCTTTCGTCAGGCCGATGGCGGTTTCGCGCTCTTCCCCTTGCAAACGTCCGTGGAGGACAAACGACTCCTGCTCGTGACGAATGACGCGGCCAATCTGCAAACTGCGAAACGCCCGGCCGTGGCCGAGCGTATAGATAGCCTCCAGCACGCTGGTTTTGCCGCTACCGTTTGCGCCAACCAGGAAGTTAAAGCCGGGGGATAAAGCGAGATCCGCATTTTCAATATTGCGAAAGTCGCGGATCAACAGGCGGGTGAGCGACATTACAGTCTCATTGGCATCACAACATACGCAGCACTTTGAGACGCCGCATCTTCAATCTGTACGCTGGAAACGGAGTCTGTCAGCAGAATACGCACGGTTTCACATTTCAGCGCGTTCAGCACATCGAGCACGTAGCTGACGTTAAAGCCGATCTCCATCTCAGTACCGCCGTAGGTGACGTCCAGAATTTCTTCCGCTTCTTCCTGTTCCGGGTTGTTGGCGGTGATTTTGAGTTGGTTTTCGCTCACATACAGGCGTACGCCACGGAATTTCTCGTTGGAGAGAATCGCCGCGCGGGCAAACGCCTGCTTGAGAATATCGCAACCCGCTTCCAGCGTTTTGTCCGGGTTCTTCGGCAATACGCGGCGATAATCCGGGAAACGACCATCAACCAGCTTGGACGTAAAGATAAAATCACCGACGTGGGCACGGATGTTGTTACTGCCGATCTGTACGCGCAGCGGGGTTTCGCCGCCGTCGAGCATACGCATCAGCTCAATCACGCCTTTACGCGGCACAATCACCGAATGGTTAGGCAGAGATTGCCCGACCGGCATAGAGCAGACCGCCAGACGGTGACCGTCGGTCGCGACGGTACGCAACTCTTCACCTTCAGTCTCAAACAGCATGCCGTTTAAGTAGTAACGAACGTCCTGATGCGCCATTGAGAACTGGGTGGCTTCAATCAGGCGCTTCATCGTTGCCTGCGGCAGAGTGAATTCGACTTCGCTCTGCCAGTCATCCAGATTAGGGAAATCGGCGGCAGGCAGCGTGGAAAGCGAGAAACGGCTACGCCCGGAGCGCACCAGCATCCGATCGCCTTCCAGCTGGACGGCAATTTCAGCCCCTTCCGGCAAGCCACGGCAGATATCAAAGAATTTCCGCGCCGGGACGGTAGTTGCGCCTGGTTCATGAGGCTGAATCAACGCAACGCGCGCCACCATTTCCATTTCAAGATCGGTGCCCGTCAGCGACAGCGTACCGTCAGCCACCTGCAACAGCAGGTTACCGAGAATGGGCAGTGTAGGACGACCGCCCAGCGGGCCACTGACCTGCTGAAGCGGTTTTAATAAATGTTCACGTTCAACGGTAAATTTCATAGCGTCACGAAGATAATGTTCTGATTAAGTTTGAGAAATCTTCTTTAATATCATGGCTTTCTTCACGCAACTGCTCAATCTTACGGCAGGCATGAAGTACGGTAGTGTGGTCACGTCCACCAAACGCGTCGCCAATTTCCGGCAGACTGTGGTTGGTGAGCTCTTTTGCCAGCGCCATAGCCATCTGACGCGGGCGCGCTACCGAGCGAGATCGACGCTTGGAAAGCAGATCCGCGATTTTAATTTTGTAATACTCCGCCACCGTCTTCTGGATATTGTCGATGGTGACCAGCTTTTCCTGCAACGCCAGCAGATCGCGCAGCGCTTCACGCACAAAGTCGATAGTAATAGCGCGTCCGGTAAAGTTAGCGTTAGCGATCACGCGGTTCAGCGCCCCTTCCAGCTCACGCACGTTAGAGCGTAGTCGCTTGGCAATAAAGAACGCCACCTCACCAGGCAAACGAATATCATTTTCGTCCGCTTTTTTCATCAGGATCGCCACGCGGGTTTCCAGCTCAGGCGGTTCGATCGCCACCGTCAACCCCCAGCCGAAGCGGGATTTCAGACGATCTTCAACGCCGTTGATCTCTTTTGGATAACGATCCGACGTCAAAATGATCTGCTGATTACCTTCTAACAGGGCGTTAAAGGTGTGGAAAAACTCTTCCTGGGATCGTTCTTTATTGGCGAAGAATTGAATGTCATCGATAAGCAGTGCGTCAACGGAACGGTAGTAGCGTTTAAACTCTTCGATCGCGTTGTTTTGCAAGGCTTTAACCATGTCCTGCACAAAGCGCTCGGAGTGCATATACACCACTTTCGCATTCGGTTTGCGCGCCATAATACCGTTGCCCACCGCATGCAGCAGGTGAGTTTTACCCAGACCGGTGCCGCCGTAGAGGAACAAGGGATTGTAGGCGCCGCCTGGGTTGTCCGCCACCTGACGCGCCGCCGCGCGCGCCAGTTGGTTGGATTTACCTTCGACGAAGTTATCAAACGTGTGTTTCACGTTGACGTTAGAGCGGTAGGTCGGTTCTGCCGGAGCCGGCACGTTATCCCAGCCCGGGCGCGCCGCGGCTGGCGCCGCACGCTGTGGCTGCGCCTGAGCGACCTGCGCAGGCGCAACAACATTGTTGACCGGCGTTTTGAGCGTTTGAGTGACGGGTTTCGTCCCGACCTCAAAACGCAGTTGTGGGGCATCCGCTCCGCAGAAATTATTCAGCAGTCCATTGATATTATTGAGGTACTTGTCTCTTACCCAATCGAGCACAAAACGGTTTGGCGCATACAAAGCCAGCGTGTTATCGCTCAGTTCCGCCTGCAACGGGCGTATCCACATACTGAATTCTGTGGCTGGTAACTCATCCTGCAATCGGGCAAGACACTGCTGCCAAAGCGAAAGTGACACGGCGGACTCCACTCGAACAAAAGTCGATAAATGACAAAGGCTGAAACATTCATGATTGTTGACGCACGTCGAAAAGACCCTGTGCATAAAAGGGTGACGTGCGAATTGCTATCTGCAATTTTACCCGATCAGGATCCGTTGAAACGATCAGGACCGCGGATCATAGCCTAAACTGAGCAAGAGATCTTCTGTTTCTCACAGATTCTTCCCGATTTATCCACAGGATGATCCAGAACCGGGTAAGTGTAAACGATCCAG
Organism: Citrobacter sp. CK199; assembly: GCF_030333285.1. Lineage (NCBI taxonomy): Bacteria > Pseudomonadati > Pseudomonadota > Gammaproteobacteria > Enterobacterales > Enterobacteriaceae > Citrobacter > Citrobacter sp. CK199. The sequence goes on from NZ_JAOWGF010000021.1 coordinate 430,646, forward strand.
GCGAAGTGCTGCACGATTTCGCACGCATATTGAAAAAATTAATGAGTAAAGATGCCAGGCTGTGCCCTCAATTGCGCGTGGCGTCGACGCTGAGCCAGAAACGCGTAGTCAAGGCGGAAGGCGCCGGACATAGTGGGCCTATGTTCAAGCCTGACAACGCAGAGTACGCGTTTCTGGCACGCGTCCCGAAGGGCTGGGACTATTTTGGCCCATTGCCGCGTTGCTCTCCGCGCATTTGGGCCCCCAAACCCCACGGCTCGCGCCTTGCCCTGGGCCAAAATAATCGCCAGCGACGTTCACGATCAATTGAGGACACAGCCTGATACTGCATAAACGATCTAATAAAGATCCCGTGCGATCCTTGCGCTTTGCCCGGCAGTCCGTATAATCCTCCACCCGTTGTACAATGCCCATCGTACGGCGTTAGCGCTGCTTGTTTTTCGCGCGAAAAGGTGCGGAAAAACGCAGGGTTTTAAGGAAAGAGAATTGACTCTGGAGTGTACAATTATTACAATCCGGCCTCTTTAATCACCCACGCTGAGGCGTAAGTCGTTCGATAATCGTTCGGGTATACGCAAAAGTCAGTGAATTTATTCAAGTTTAGGTAGAAATCGCCATGAAACGCACTTTTCAACCGTCTGTACTGAAGCGCAACCGTTCTCACGGCTTCCGTGCTCGTATGGCTACTAAAAATGGTCGTCAGGTTCTGGCACGTCGTCGTGCTAAAGGCCGCGCTCGTCTGACCGTTTCCAAGTAATAAAAGCTAACCCCTGAGTGGTTAAGCTCGCATTTCCCAGGGAGTTACGTTTGTTAACTCCCAGTCATTTCACATTTGTCTTCCAGCAGCCACAACGGGCTGGCACGCCGCAAATCACCATTCTCGGCCGCCTGAATTCGCTGGGGCATCCCCGCATCGGTCTAACCGTCGCCAAGAAAAACGTTCGACGCGCGCATGAACGCAATCGGATTAAACGTCTGACGCGTGAAAGCTTCCGTCTGCGTCAACATGAACTCCCTGCAATGGATTTCGTGGTGGTGGCGAAAAAAGGGGTTGCCGACCTCGATAACCGTGCTCTCTCGGAAGCGTTGGAAAAATTATGGCGCCGCCACTGTCGCCTGGCTCGCGGGTCCTGATAGCCCTTATACGGGTCTATCAACGCCTGATCAGTCCGCTGCTTGGGCCGCATTGCCGTTTCACGCCAACCTGCTCAAGCTACGGAATTGAGGCATTGCGCAGGTTTGGAGTGATAAAAGGCAGTTGGTTGACGGTGAAACGCGTATTAAAATGCCACCCTTTACACCCTGGTGGTGACGATCCCGTCCCGCCCGGACCATTTGATACCAGAGAACACTAACGATGGATTCGCAACGCAATCTTTTAGTCATCGCTTTGCTGTTCGTGTCTTTCATGATCTGGCAAGCCTGGGAGCAGGATAAAAATCCGCAGCCTCAGACCCAACAGACCACGCAGACAACGACCACCGCAGCGGGTAGCGCCGCCGACCAGGGCGTACCGGCCAGTGGCCAGGGGAAACTGATTACGGTTAAGACCGACGTGCTTGATCTGACCATCAACACCCGTGGCGGTGATGTTGAGCAGGCCTTGCTGCCAACTTACCCGAAAGAGCTGGGTTCTAAAGAACCGTTCCAACTGCTGGAAACGACTCCGCAGTTTATCTACCAGGCGCAAAGCGGCCTGACCGGTCGTGATGGCCCGGATAACCCGGCTAACGGCCCGCGTCCGCTGTACAGCGTCGATAACGACACGTTTGTCCTCGCGGATGGCCAGAACGAACTGCATGTTCCGATGACCTGGACTGACGCCGCTGGCAACACCTTCACCAAAACGTTTGTCCTCAAACGCGGTGAATATGCGGTCAACGTCAACTACAGCGTGCAGAACGCCGGTGAGAAACCGCTGGAGATCTCCACCTTTGGTCAGTTGAAGCAATCCATCAATCTGCCGTCTCATCGCGACACCGGTAGCAGCAATTTTGCACTGCATACCTTCCGTGGCGCGGCGTACTCCACGCCGGATGAGAAGTACGAAAAATACAAATTCGACACCATTGCCGATAACGAAAACCTGAACGTCAGCTCCAACGGCGGCTGGGTCGCCATGTTGCAGCAGTACTTCGCAACGGCATGGATTCCACGTAACGACGGCACCAATAACTTCTATACCGCTAATCTGGGTAACGGCATTGCCGCTATCGGCTATAAATCTCAGCCGGTTCTGGTACAGCCGGGTCAGACTGGCGCCATGACCAGCACCCTGTGGGTTGGCCCGGAAATTCAGGATAAAATGGCGGCCGTTGCACCGCACCTGGATCTGACCGTTGATTACGGTTGGCTGTGGTTCATCTCTCAGCCGCTGTTCAAACTGCTGAAATGGATTCATAGCTTCCTGGGTAACTGGGGCTTCTCCATCATCGTTATCACTTTTATCGTTCGTGGCATCATGTACCCGCTGACGAAAGCGCAGTACACCTCCATGGCGAAGATGCGTATGCTACAGCCGAAGATTCAGGCTATGCGCGAGCGTCTGGGCGATGACAAACAGCGTCAGAGCCAGGAAATGATGGCCCTGTACAAAGCTGAGAAGGTTAACCCGCTGGGCGGCTGCTTCCCGCTGCTCATCCAGATGCCTATCTTCCTGGCGTTGTACTACATGCTGATGGGCTCCATTGAACTGCGTCATGCGCCGTTCGCACTGTGGATCCATGACTTGTCCGCACAGGACCCGTACTACATCCTGCCGATCCTGATGGGCGTGACGATGTTCTTCATCCAGAAGATGTCTCCGACCACCGTGACCGACCCGATGCAGCAGAAGATCATGACCTTTATGCCGGTCATCTTCACGGTATTCTTCCTGTGGTTCCCGTCAGGTCTGGTGCTGTACTATATCGTCAGCAACCTGGTAACCATCATCCAGCAGCAGCTGATTTACCGTGGTCTGGAGAAACGTGGCCTGCATAGCCGCGAGAAGAAAAGCTCCTGATTCCATGTAAGCCGGGTAAGCATAGCGCCACCCGGCAATCAGAACAGCGATGACAGGGCGGTCAATTGACCGCCTTTTTTATTAGCAAAAAAGAGAAGATCATGAGCCATAACGACACTATCGTCGCCCAGGCTACCCCACCGGGACGCGGTGGCGTCGGTATCCTGCGTATTTCCGGTCTCAAGGCGCGCGAGGTGGCCGAAGCCGTATTGGGCAAGCTACCAAAACCGCGTTACGCCGATTACCTGCCGTTTAAAGATGCCGATGGCACGGCGCTGGATCAGGGGATCGCGCTGTGGTTTCCTGGCCCGAACTCGTTCACTGGTGAAGACGTACTGGAACTGCAAGGGCATGGCGGCCCGGTCATTCTCGACCTGCTGTTAAAACGTATTCTGACGCTCCCCGGCCTGCGCATTGCCAGACCGGGCGAGTTCTCCGAGCGCGCGTTCCTCAATGACAAGCTCGACTTAGCCCAGGCAGAAGCGATTGCCGACCTGATCGACGCCAGTTCCGAGCAGGCGGCACGCTCGGCGCTGAACTCGCTACAGGGGGCATTTTCCGCGCGTGTGAATCATCTTGTGGAAGCACTCACTCACCTGCGCATCTATGTGGAAGCGGCCATTGACTTCCCGGACGAGGAGATCGACTTCCTCTCCGACGGCAAAATTGAAGCCCAGCTCAACGGCGTGATCGCCGATCTCGATGCGGTACGCGCCGAAGCGCGTCAGGGCAGCCTGCTGCGTGAAGGGATGAAGGTGGTCATTGCCGGACGCCCTAACGCCGGGAAATCGAGCCTGCTGAACGCCCTGGCGGGCCGTGAGGCCGCCATTGTCACCGATATCGCTGGCACCACCCGCGACGTACTGCGCGAGCATATTCACATCGACGGAATGCCGCTGCACATCATCGATACCGCCGGTCTGCGCGATGCCAGCGATGAAGTGGAACGTATTGGGATTGAGCGCGCCTGGCAGGAGATAGAACAGGCCGACCGCGTGCTGTTTATGGTAGATGGCACAACCACCGATGCCGTTGATCCGGCGGAAATCTGGCCGGACTTTATCGCCCGTTTACCGACAAAACTGCCGATCACCGTTGTGCGCAACAAAGCTGACATCACTGGCGAGACGCTGGGTATCAGCGAGGTGAATGGTCACTCACTTGTCCGTCTTTCCGCCCGTACCGGCGAAGGCGTGGACGTATTGCGTAACCATCTCAAGCAAAGCATGGGCTTTGACACCAATATGGAAGGCGGCTTCCTTGCCCGCCGTCGCCATCTTCAGGCGCTGGCAGAAGCCGCAGAACATCTCCAGCAGGGCAAATCACAGCTGCTTGGCGCCTGGGCTGGCGAACTGCTGGCGGAGGAGCTGCGTCTGGCGCAGCAGGCGCTGAGTGAGATCACCGGTGAGTTTACCTCCGACGATCTACTGGGCCGTATTTTCTCCAGCTTCTGTATTGGTAAGTGATGTTGTTTTGCCCGGTGGCGCTACGCTTACCGGGCCGACTAAATCTGTAGGCCGGATAAGGCAAAGCCGCCATCCGGCAATAATGAATTTCCTCACAGGAAATCACCGTTGTCCAAATGGCAACTCGCGTCACTGAAAAGCTCCCCGTATTCTTAGCGCCACGCTTATTGTGAGGACGCTATGACCCGCTTTCTAATCTGTAGTTTTGCCCTTGTTTTACTCTACCCAGCCGGCATCGACATGTATCTGGTCGGTTTACCCCGTATTGCCGCCGATCTGAACGCCAGCGAGGCGCAACTGCACATCGCGTTTTCGGTATACCTGGCCGGGATGGCCACCGCAATGCTGTTTGCGGGTAAAGTTGCAGACCAGTCAGGGCGCAAACCGGTGGCGATAGCGGGCGCGGTGATATTCATCATCGCCTCTATGCTTTGCTCACGAGCAACGGACGGGTCGCTGTTCCTGACCGGGCGCTTTATTCAGGGCATCGGGGCGGGGTGCTGTTATGTGGTGGCGTTTACGATTTTGCGCGACACGCTGGACGATCGCCGCCGGGCGAAAGTGTTATCGCTATTAAACGGAATTACCTGCATTGTGCCGGTATTAGCGCCAGTGTTAGGGCATTTGATTATGCTTAAATTCCCGTGGCAAAGTCTGTTTTACACGATGATAGCGATGGGTATCGCGGTATGCCTGCTCTCGGTGTTTATCCTGAAAGAAACGCGCCCGGCAACATGCTCATCGACCTCGCGCCCTCAGCAAAATGCAGAGTCGCTGCTCAACCGCTTTTTCCTCAGCCGTCTGGCGATCACCACGTTGAGCGTGTCGGTGATCCTCACATTTGTAAACACCTCACCGGTGTTGCTCATGGAAATGATGGGCTTTGATCGCGGTGAATACGCCACCACAATGGCGCTGACGGCAGGCATCAGCATGGCGGTGTCGTTCTCAACGCCCTTTGCGCTGAGCGTATTTAAACCGCGCACGCTGATGCTCACGTCGCAAGGGCTGTTTCTGGCTGCGGGCATCGTACTCAGCCTCTCATCCTCTCACGCCGTCACGCTCTTTGGCCTGACGCTCATCTGCGCGGGTTTTTCGGTTGGCTTTGGCGTGGCGATGAGCCAGGCATTAGGCCCATTCTCACTGCGTGCTGGCGTCGCAAGCTCTGTACTCGGCATTGCACAGGTCTGCGGGTCATCGCTGTGGATATGGCTGGCGGCAGTCATTGGCTTTAACGCCCTGAATATGCTGATCGGGATTCTGATTGGCTGTAGCATGGTCTGTATCCTGTTACTGATGACCATACAGCCCGCAGCGCACTATGAAAAAATCCATCACCAGTCTCGATCTTAATCTGTTGTTATGTTTGCAGCTTCTGATGCAGGAGCGCAGCGTCACCAAAGCGGCGAAGCGGATGAACGTCACGCCCTCGGCGGTGAGTAAATCGCTGTCAAAGCTGCGAACATGGTTTGATGACCCGCTGTTTGTGAACACGCCGCTGGGGCTGACGCCAACGCCGCTGATGGTCAATATGGAGCAAAGCCTGGCGGACTGGATGCAGATGAGCAATCAGCTGCTTGATAAACCACATCACGAATCGCCACGCGGCCTGAAATTTGAACTGGCGGCAGAGTCGCCGCTGGTAATGATCATGTTCAATTCTCTGTCGCAGCAGATTTATCAGCGCTATCCGCAGGCCACAATCAAGGTTCGTAACTGGGATTACGACTCGCTGGATGCCATCACACGCGGCGAGGTGGATCTCGGCTTTACCGGAAGGGAGAGCCATCCCCGTTCGCGGGAGCTTCTCAGCCTGCTGCCGCTGTCTATCGATTTTGAAGTCCTGTTCAGCGACCTCCCCTGGGTCTGGCTGCGGGAAGATCACCCGGCGCTACAAGAAGAGTGGAATCTGGAAACATTTTTACGCTATCCGCATATCAGCATTTGCTGGGAGCAAAGCGACACCTGGGCGCTGGATGATGTATTGCAAGAGATGGGCCGCAAACGCAACATCGCCTTAAGTTTACCGGGGTTTGAACAATCGCTGTTTATGGCCGCCCAGCCGAACCACTCGCTGCTGGCGACCGCGCCTCTCTACTGCCAGCGTTATAACCAGCTCCACCAGCTACCGTTGGTCGCGCGTCCTCTCCCTTTTGACGCCGCCCAGCGAGAAAAGCTGATGGTGCCTTTTACCCTCCTTTGGCATAAACGTAACAGCCATAACCCTAAAATTATCTGGTTAAAAGAGACCATTAAAACACTCTATAGCCACCTCTCCTGACGGTAAATTAACCACGACCGCGTCAGAAATGTAAAAGTCGCGTAAGCGCCGCTGTTTTTGTCGAACTTTTGACCAGTAAAACCTGTCCATAATCTACGTAAATGTTACTCTCGTAATAATCACGGACCATTAATCACGGAGCGAAAAATGGCGACACATTTTGCCAGAGGGATTCTTACGGAGGGACACCTGATTTCAGTCCGTCTGCCTTCTCCATGCCACATCGAAGCCAGAAACCTTCCCGCTCACCGCCGGACACGTTTTTTGGCTTCACGCGGCTTACTCGCTGAACTGATGTTTATGCTCTACGGAACCAGCGAGCTGCCGGAAATTGCTATTCAGGCCAAAGGGAAGCCTGTCTTTCGCGATAAAAATCTGCCCGCGTTCTCCATCTCATATGCCGGGAATATGGTGGGCGTGGCGCTGACAACGGAGGGGGAATGCGGTCTGGATATGGAATTACAGCGAGCCATACGAGGCTTCCATAGCCCACTTTCAGCCGAGAGTCCGGCGTTCTCCAGCAACGAAAATCTGTGGATCAACAATCAGAGCGATCCCAACGAAGCCCGCGCGCAACTGATCACCTTACGCCAGAGCGTGCTAAAGCTAACCGGTGACGTACTGAATGACGATCCGCGTGAACTCCAGCTCCTTCCCGGCGCAGGCCGCCTGAAATGCGCCCACGTTACGCAGGTGGAGGCAATATGCGACGCGGAAGATATTCTGGTCTGGTCGGTGGCGGTTACGCCAGCCATTGAAAAACTGAATGTTTGGGAGTTTGATAGTAAGCAAGGATGGAAAAGCCTGGCCGATATCCAGACCCGGGCGAATGAACCCACCGGTCGCCTGATGCGATTCGCTCAATTATCCACAGCAAAGTCATCTTATACACTTAGCTGATTCGGCCCTGTCCCGGCCGCCATGATGAAAAGGAGTAATCATGTCCGAAACGTTGAATGTTGTTACGTTACTGGGGAGCCTGCGCAAAGGTTCATTTAACGGTATGGTCGCCCGCACGCTGCCGAAAATTGCACCGGCAGGCATGGAGGTCAGCGCATTACCTTCGATTGGCGATATTCCGCTGTATGACGCTGACGTGCAGCAGGAAGAGGGGTTCCCGGCGAGCGTTGAAGCGCTGGCGGAGCAAATCCGTAAAGCGGACGGCGTCGTCATCGTCACACCGGAATACAACTACTCGGTGCCAGGCGGACTGAAGAACGCGATCGACTGGCTGTCCCGCCTGCCAGAACAGCCGTTAGCCGGGAAACCGGTGCTGATCCAGACCAGCTCAATGGGGGCAATCGGCGGCGCTCGCTGTCAGTATCATCTGCGCCAGATTCTGGTATTCCTTGATGCGATGGTAATGAACAAACCGGAGTTTATGGGCGGCGTGATTCAGAACAAAGTTGACCCGCAAACCGGGGAAGTGGTTGATCAAAGCACGATTGATCATCTTACCGGCCAGCTAACCGCGTTTGGCGATTACATTCAGCGCGTTAAAGCGTGATAACAGCGCGCGCGTAGGGCCGCAGGCCGGATAAGGCGTTTGGCCGCCATCCGGCTATCAAATTTGCCTGATGGCGCTACGCTTATCAGGCCAGGACACCTCGCGCAGCGCCGTATCAGCGGCAATTAGTGCGCGTCGATAAACACAATCTTCAGCACAAACAACAACGCCACAACCACCACGCAAGGGCTCAGCTCACGCAGACGTCCGGTGCCGATTTTCATCACACAGTAAGAGATAAAGCCCAGCGCGATACCTTCGGTAATCGAGAAGCTGAACGGCATCATCACGGCAGTAATAAACGCCGGAACAGACTCGGTAAGGTCTTGCCATTTAACGCGCGCCAGACTGGAAGTCATCAGTACGCCAACATAGATCAGCGCCCCGGCAGCGGCATAACCCGGCACCATTCCCGCCAGCGGCGACAGGAAGATAACCAGCAGGAACAGCAGACCGACAACAACGGCGGTCAGGCCCGTGCGCCCGCCGACGGATACGCCGGATGAGGACTCGATATAGGCGGTAACCGACGAGGTTCCAATAAACGCCCCGGTCACAGAAGAGACGCTATCGACGAACAGCGCCTGCTTCATCCGCGGGAATTTACCTTTCTCATCAGCCAGACCGGCTTTGTCGGTAACGCCAATCAGCGTGCCGGAGGAGTCGAACAGGTTCACCAGCATGAAGGAGAAAATCACGCCAGCCAGACCAATGTTAAACGAGCCCGCCAGATCCACATGCCCGATCACAGAGCTAACGCTTGGCGGCGCAGAGACAATGCCGTTGTAATGCACATCACCCATCATCCAGCCGAGCAGCGTCGTTACAATAATAGAGACCAGCACGGCGGCATGAATGCTACGTGATGCCAGAATAGCGATGATGAAGAAGCCCAGCACGCCGAGCAGTACGCTGTGAGAGGTCAGATTACCGATGCTCACCAGGGTTTCCGGGTTCGCGACGATAACGCCTGCGTTTTTCAGCCCCATCATGCCGATAAACAGGCCGATACCGCTGGTGATGCCCACGCGCAGACTGACCGGAATGTTAGCAATCATCCAGTAACGCACGCGGAAGATGGTCAGCAGCAGCAGGCCGATCGCTCCCCAGAAGATTGCGCCCATACCAACCTGCCAGGACAGCCCCATCGCGCCAACGACCACGAAGGCGAAAAACGCGTTCAGACCCATAGCCGGCGCCAGCGCGACCGGTAAATTAGCAAACAGCCCCATCAGAATGCTGCCGAACGCCGCAATAAGACAGGTGGTAACGAAGACGGCGCTGGTGTCCATGCCAGCAACGCCAAGAATCTGCGGGTTAACAAAAACGATGTAAACCATCGTCAGGAAGGTGGTAAAACCGGCGATCACTTCGGTTCGTGCCGTCGTGCCATGTTCGCGCAGTTTAAACACGCGTTCCAGCATACCCTGACCAGAAGTCTGGGTGGTGTGTTGTTGACTCATTATCTATTTCCGAACAAGGAGGGAAAATTCGTCGCTATCCTATACCAAAATGCGACAATAAGGGCAGTTGTGAGACACTTTTTTCATTGAATTTGCTTATACGGCAACGATTGCGTCGCACAATAAGGCATTACGAAAACGTTAAACTAGCGAGAAAAGAAAGCATGTCCCAGATTCAAGCGGTATTTTTCGACTGCGACGGTACGCTGGTCGACAGTGAAGTCATTTGCTCCCGCGCGTATGTCGCGATGTTCCAGGAATTCGGCATCACGCTCGATCTCGAAGAGGTGTTCAAACGCTTTAAAGGCGTAAAACTCTACGAAATCATCGATATCATTAACGAGGAGCAGGGTGTGTCGTTAGCAAAAGCGGATTTAGAACCCGTTTACCGCGCCGAGGTCGCACGCCTGTTCGACTCAGAACTGGAGGTGATCGCAGGGGCAAATGCGCTGCTGGACAGCATGACGGTGCCGATGTGCGTCGTCTCTAACGGCCCGGTCAGCAAAATGCAGCATTCACTGGGCAAGCTGGGCATGTTGCATCATTTTCCAGAAAAATTGTTCAGCGGCTATGACATTCAACGCTGGAAGCCCGATCCGGCTCTGATGTTCCACGCGGCAAAAGCCATGAACGTTAACGTGGAGAATTGCATTCTGGTGGATGATTCCAGTGCCGGCGCCCGGTCGGGAATCGATGCGGGAATGGAGGTGTTCTACTTCTGCGCCGATCCGCACAACAAACCGATCGATCATCCGAAAGTAACGACGTTTACCGATCTGGCGCAGTTGCCGGAATTATGGAAAGCGCGCGGGTGGGATATCGTCGATTAAACCGTAGGCCTGATAAGCAAAGCGCCATCAGGCGAATGGCGCAGAATGCCGGATGCGGCGTAACGCCTTATCCGGCCTACAATAGCGACGCCGGGGGATCCCGGCGAACGCAACAAGCCGCTTATTCCTTCGGATCTTTGCCTGCCAGCAGTTTATCCAGCTCGTCACCACCGACGTGGCGGAAATCCTGTCCCTTCACGAAGTAGAAGATGTACTCGCAGATATTCTGGCAACGGTCGCCAATGCGCTCAATGGAGCGTGCGCAGAACAGCGCGGTCAGCACGCTTGGAATGGTGCGCGAATCTTCCATCATGTAGGTCATCAGCTGACGCACGATACCTTCGTATTCCTGGTCAACTTTCTTGTCTTCACGGTAGATACGCACCGCTTCGTCAATATCCATTCGCGCGAACGCGTCCAGCACGTCATGCAGCATCTGTACGGTGTGACGCCCCAGCGACTCCAGGCTCACCAGCAGCGGCTGGTGCTGGTGGGAGAATTTCTCCAGCGCGGTACGACAAATTTTGTCCGCCACGTCGCCAATGCGCTCCAATTCAGCGATGGTTTTGATGATCGCCATCACCAGGCGCAGGTCGCTCGCTGTCGGCTGGCGTTTGGCAATGATGCGCACGCACGCTTCATCGATCGCCACTTCCATCATGTTGACGTGCTTATCGCCGTCAATAACGCGTTTCGCCAGTTCGCTATCCTGATTATGCATCGCGGTGATCGCATCAGAAAGCTGTTGCTCCACCATGCCGCCCATGGTCATCACCTGGGTGCGGATGCTTTCCAGTTCTGCGTTGAACTGGCCGGAAATATGTTTGTTAAGGTTTAGGTTGTCCATGGTTAGCTCCAAATCAACCGTAGCGGCCAGTAATATAATCTTCGGTTTGTTTCTTCGTGGGCTTAGTGAACAGATCGTCCGTGTTGCTGAACTCAATCAACTCGCCCAGATACATAAACGCCGTGTGATCGGAACAACGCGCAGCCTGCTGCATGTTGTGCGTCACGATCACCACGGTGTAGTCCTGCTTCAGCTCAGTGATCAGCTCTTCAATACGCCCGGTGGAAATCGGGTCCAGCGCTGAACACGGCTCATCCAACAGCAGAACTTCCGGGCGAATGGCGATACCACGCGCAATGCACAGACGCTGCTGCTGACCACCCGAGAGAGAGTACCCGCTCTGGTGCAATTTATCTTTGGTTTCGTTCCATAATGCGGCTTTGGTCAACGCCCACTGAACGCGTTCGTCCATATCGGCGCGAGACAGTTTCTCAAACAGGCGCACGCCAAAAGCGATGTTGTCATAGATAGACATCGGGAACGGCGTCGGCTTCTGGAACACCATCCCCACTTTGGCACGCAGCAGAGCGATATCCTGGGTATTGGTAAGGATATTATCGCCATCCAACAGGATCTCGCCTTCCGCGCGCTGCTCTGGATACAACGAATACATTTTGTTAAAGGTACGCAGCAGTGTGGATTTACCACAGCCAGACGGCCCAATAAACGCCGTGACCTGGTTCTTCGCGATATCCAGGTTGATATCCTTCAGGGCATGGAATTTGCCGTAGTAGAAGTTCAAATCACGAACCTGAATCTTACCCGGAGCAGTATCAACCATACTCATTTCAATCTCTTCCTCATTCGGCGTCGCCGTTGGCCGCGCCGTAAAAAATTAACCGCTGTTCACATCTGTAGGCCAGATAAGACGTTTACGCCGCCATCCGGCACCTGAAATTAACCGTGTTTACTCTTCGCAAAAATGATGCGCGCCAGAATATTCAGCAACAATACGCACAGGGTAATGATCAACACCCCAGCCCAGGCCAGTTGCTGCCACTCCGCGAACGGACTCATCGCAAATTTAAAGATAGTGACCGGCAGGTTAGCGATAGGCTGCATCATGTCGGTGCTCCAGAACTGGTTGGAAAGCGCAGTAAAGAGCAGCGGCGCGGTTTCACCCGCAATACGGGCAACCGCCAGCAGTACGCCGGTGATAATCCCGGAAATCGAGGCTTTCAGGGTAATCGCCGAGATCATTTTCCATTTCGGCGTCCCCAGCGCATAGGCCGCTTCACGCAGGCTATCCGGCACCAGTTTCAGCATGTTCTCTGTGGTACGAATGACGATAGGCACCTGTAGCAGCGCCAGCGCAATCACGCCCGCCCAACCGGAGAAGTGCTCCATTTGCGCCACCACGATGGTGTAAACAAACAGACCGACCACGATAGACGGCGCGGAAAGCAGGATGTCGTTAATGAAACGGATCACTTCCGCAAGCCAGGATTTACGGCCATATTCCGCCAGGTAGATCCCCGCCATGATGCCAAGCGGCGTACCAAATACCGTCGCCCACAAAATTAACAGTCCGCTCCCCGCCAGGGCGTTCGCCAGACCACCGCCAGCGGTATTCGGCGGCGGCGTCATTTCGGTAAACAGCGCCAGCGACATGCCGTCGAAACCACGCGTAATGGTGGACATCAGGATCCAGATGAGCCAGAACAGCCCAAACGCCATCGTCGCCATTGAGAGCGTCAATGCGATGCGGTTTCTCGTGCGGCGCTTAGCCTGCATTTTACGGCGGGATTCCGCCAGTTCTGCGGTCGTTTGCATTTCAAGCGTAGCCATTAGCGTGCCCCCTCATTCTTCGCCAGACGCATAATCATCAGCTTAGAAATCGCCAGCACAATGAAAGTAATCACAAACAGAATCAGACCCAGTTCCATCAACGCGGCAACGTGCAGACCAGACTCCGCTTCGGCAAATTCGTTCGCCAGCGCAGAGGTGATACTGTTGCCCGGCATGTACAGCGAAACGCTGTCGAGCTGGTAGGTGTTACCGATGATAAAGGTCACCGCCATGGTTTCTCCCAGCGCACGACCCAGTCCCAGCATAACGCCGCCAATCACCCCATTTTTGGTGAACGGAAGGACAATACGCCAGATAACTTCCCAGGTGGTGCAGCCGATGCCATAGGCCGACTCTTTCATCATCACCGGGGTTTGTTCGAAGACATCGCGCATAACTGCCGCGATGTAAGGAATGATCATAATGGCGAGAATGACGCCCGCCGCCAGAATACCGATACCAAATGCCGGGCCGGAGAACAGTGCGCCAACAAACGGAATGTTGGAAAGAATATTCCCGACCGGTTCCTGGAACCAGGTAGCAAACAGCGGAGCGAAGATAAACAGCCCCCACATGCCGTAGACGATACTGGGGATAGCCGCCAGCAGTTCGATGGCGATGCCCAGCGGGCGACGCAGCCAGCCCGGTGCCAGTTCCGTCAGAAACAGGGCAATACCGAAGCTCACCGGAACGGCGATCAGCAGAGCGATAAACGAGGTAACCAGCGTGCCATAAATGGGAACCAGCGCGCCGTAGATATCGTTTGGCGCATCCCACTCTTTAGTCCACAGGAACGAGAAGCCAAACTTCTCAATGCTTGGCCAGGAGGAGATAATCAGCGAGACAATAATGCCACCCAACATCAATAGCACAATCAGCGCAGCCAGTTTTACCAGCGCGCTGAATATCATGTCACCCTTTTTACCCGGCGGGTTAAAAGCAGGCTTGGTTGCAGCCATAAATTACTCTTTCCATTAAACGCGTTTACGAAGTTGCCCATGCCGGATGGCGCTACGCTTATCCGGCCTACAAATCGGGCCTACAGTCGGAACTGTAGGGCGGATAAGCGTAGCGCCATCCGCCAGTTCGTTAAAGATATTCTATTAGTACAGCGCTTTACCGCTGCTGTCCTTCACATTGGTCTTCCATGCTGCACGAACCTGCTCAACAACGCTGTCCGGCAGGCTGGCGTAATCCAGGTCATTCGCCTGTTTGCCGCCATTTTTGTATGCCCAGTCGAAGAACTTCAGCACTTCAGCGCCCTGCTCAGGTTTCTTCTGCTCTTTGTGGACCAGGATGAAGGTGGTGGAAGTGATTGGCCACGCATCGTCACCTTGCTGGTTCGTCAGATCCTGAGCGAAAGAGGTGCTCCAGTCAGCGCCTTTCGCGGCGTTAGCAAAGCTCTCTTCGGTCGGGCTTACGGGTTTACCATCCGCTGAAATCAGTTTGGTGTAAGCCAGGTTGTTCTGCTTCGCATAAGCGTATTCAACATAGCCGATAGAGCCCGGCAGACGCTGTACGAATGCGGCGATACCGTCGTTACCTTTACCGCCCAGACCGGTCGGCCAGTTAACGGTAGAGCCAGCGCCGACTTTAGATTTCCACTCTTCGTTCACTTTCGCCAGGTAGCTGGTGAAAACGAAAGAAGTGCCGGAACCATCTGCACGACGCACAACGGCGATGTTCTGAGAAGGCAGTTTCAGACCAGGATTCAGTTTGGTGATGGCTTCATCATCCCACTTCTTAATTTTACCCAGGTAGATGTCACCCAGGGTTTTCCCATCCAGCACCAGTTCGCCAGACTTCAGACCCGGGATATTCACCGCCAGCACTACGCCGCCAATGACGGTCGGGAACTGGAACAGACCTTCCTGCTCCAGTTTTTCGTCAGACAGCGGAGCGTCGGATGCACCGAAATCAACGGTGTTAGCCGTAATTTGTTTTACACCACCGGAGGAGCCGATACCCTGGTAGTTTACTTTGCTACCGGTCTCTTTCTGATAGGTATCAGCCCATTTGGCATACACCGGCGCAGGGAAAGTTGCACCTGCACCTGTCAGGCTCGCTGCTGCGAAAGCAGAGAACGCGCTCATGGATAAGGTCGCGGCGACAACAGTTGCGACAGTGGTACGCATGACTTTCATAATGTCTCCTGCAAGATTTTCGTAAATCATTGTTAAGTGGCTACGATGAGCAAAATAGGACAAACAGGTGACAGTTAAATGTACGAAATATGACAGTTTTATGACAACGAAAACTGATGAAATAAATCACAGAAAAAATAATTTATAAACAATCAGTTAATTCACTTCATGACAATGCGATTTCATGAAAATTTTCTTTTTATGACACTGAAAACAGTAGCTGAAGATGACGGTTTGTCACATTAAAACGACGGGAGAATTGATTAAAAACAGAACAGCGCAGAAAAAAATGCCCCGCTTTCGCAGGGCATCGTCACGATTACTCAACGGTAACTGATTTCGCCAGGTTACGCGGCTGGTCCACATCGGTGCCTTTGATCAGCGCAACGTGATACGCCAGCAGTTGCAGTGGAACGGTGTAGAAGATCGGTGCAATCACCTCTTCCACGTGCGGCATCTCAATGATGTGCATGTTGTCGCTGCTGACAAAACCGGCATCCTGGTCGGCGAAGACGTACAACTGGCCGCCACGGGCGCGGACTTCTTCGATGTTGGATTTCAGTTTTTCCAGCAATTCATTGTTCGGCGCCACCACGATAACCGGCATATCTGCGTCGATCAGCGCCAGAGGGCCGTGTTTCAGCTCACCTGCCGCATACGCTTCTGCGTGAATATAAGAGATCTCTTTCAGCTTCAGCGCGCCTTCCAGCGCGATCGGATACTGATCGCCACGGCCCAGGAACAGGGCATGGTGTTTGTCAGAGAAATCTTCCGCCAGCGCTTCGATACGTTTGTCCTGAGACAGCATCTGTTCGATACGGCTCGGCAGCGCCTGCAAACCGTGAACGATGTCGTGCTCGATAGACGCATCCAGACCTTTCAGACGCGCCAGCTTCGCCACCAGCATCAGCAGAACGGTCAGCTGAGTGGTAAACGCTTTGGTGGAGGCCACGCCGATTTCCGTCCCGGCGTTGGTCATCATCGCCAGATCGGATTCACGCACCAGGGAAGAGCCCGGAACGTTACAGATGGCGAGAGAACCCAGATAGCCCAGCTCTTTCGACAGGCGCAGACCAGCCAGGGTATCCGCCGTTTCGCCAGACTGAGACAGGGTGATCATCAGGCTGTTACGACGCACGGCGGATTTGCGGTAGCGGAATTCAGAGGCGATTTCGACGTCGCACGGAATACCGGCCAGCGATTCAAACCAGTAGCGAGAGACCATACCGGAGTTATACGACGTGCCACAGGCGATAATCTGAATATGTTCAACCTGAGACAGCAGTTCGTTCGCTTTTGGCCCCAGCTCGCTTAAATCCACTTCTCCGTGGCTGATACGCCCGGTCAGCGTATTTTTAATCGCATTCGGCTGTTCGTAGATCTCTTTCTGCATGTAGTGGCGGTAAATACCTTTATCGCCCGCGTCATATTGCAGACTGGATTCGATATCCTGACGTTTCACTTCCGCGCCGGATTTATCGAAAATGGAGACCGAACGACGGGTCACTTCCGCAATATCGCCTTCTTCCAGGAAGATGAAGCGACGGGTTACCGGCAGCAGCGCCAGCTGGTCGGAAGCGATAAAGTTTTCGCCCATACCCAGACCGATAACCAGCGGGCTGCCAGAGCGCGCCGCCAGCAGCGTATCCGGGTGACGGGTATCCATGATTACCGTGCCGTACGCGCCGCGCAGTTGCGGAATCGCACGCATAACCGCTTCACGCAGCGTCCCGCCCTGTTCCAGCTCCCAGTGCACTAAGTGAGCAATCACTTCGGTGTCGGTCTCAGAAACGAAGGTATAACCACGCGCTTTCAGTTCTTCACGCAGTGGTTCATGGTTTTCGATGATGCCGTTATGCACCACCACAATGTGGTCAGAAACATGCGGATGCGCGTTTGCTTCCGAAGGTTCGCCGTGGGTCGCCCAGCGGGTGTGAGCAATCCCGGTGCCACCAGACAGAGGATGGTCTTCCGCTGCCTGGGCCAGCATCTGTACTTTACCAAGGCGACGCAGACGGGTCATGTGACCTTCCGCATCAACCACGGCCAGACCGGCAGAGTCATAACCACGGTATTCCAGACGACGTAAACCTTCGAGAAGGATTTCAGCTACATCACGTTGCGCGATAGCGCCAACAATTCCACACATAGTATTTAATTCCGATTTTGGCATTAAGCCTGTCGTTGTCGCTGACCTGTTAATACCCGTATTCCGGGCGCCCCGAGCCTTGTAGAGAGTGGGGTTATTTTTATAGGTACTGCTTTTGGGCGAGCGATATATCTTTATCGCCTCATCCCTCATCTGCCGGATGGCGCTTATGCTTATCCGGCCTACAGAACGTCATCGAACGTAGGTCGGATAAGGCAAAGCCGCCATCCAGAAAAAAGACTTACTTCTTCTTCACCGGACGCTGCCAGCCCTGCTTATGCACCTGCGGCACGCGGCTTAACACCAGTTCGTTATCCGCGACATTGCGGGTAACGGTTGTGCCGGCGGCGATGGTCGCACCTTTCCCCACGGTGACCGGCGCCACTAGCTGAGTATCAGAACCGACAAACACATCATCGCCAATAATCGTTTTGAATTTATTTGCGCCATCGTAGTTGCAGGTAATGGTGCCCGCGCCAATATTCACGTTGTCGCCAATTTCCGCATCACCCAGATAGCTCAGGTGGCCCGCTTTCGAACCTTTCCCCAGACGCGCTTTTTTCATTTCAACGAAGTTGCCGACATGAGCGCCTTCCCGCAGTTCCGCACCAGGGCGCAGACGGGCAAACGGACCAATAGTACAGGCCGCTTCCAGGTGCGCATCTTCCACCACGCTGTACGGGCTGATGTCACAGTCATCGCCAATCACGCTGTTTTTAATAACGCAACCCGCGCCAATCTTCACGCGGTGACCCAGCGTGACGTTGCCTTCGATGATAACGTTAGTATCAATTTCAACATCGCGCCCGTGGGTGAGAGCGCCGCGCAGGTCAAAACGCGCGGGATCGCGCAGCATCACACCGGCCAGCAGCAGCTTTTCGGCCTGCTCGGACTGATAAACGCGTTCCAGACGAGAGAGTTGCAGACGGTTGTTTACGCCTTCCACTTCGCTTAAACGATCCGGGTGTACAGCAGCGATTTCGCGGCCTTCCTGATACGCCAGCGCAATGATGTCGGTAATGTAATATTCACCCTGAGCATTATTGTTGGTCAGTTTCGCCAGCCAGCGCTTCATGTCCGCACCATTAGCGATCAGGATACCGGTATTGATTTCCTGGATCTGACGCTGTTCGTCGGTGGCATCTTTATGCTCAACGATGCCGGTCACTTTACCGTTCTCACGCGTAATACGACCGTAACCGCTCGGATCGTCCAGCTTCACGGTTAACAAACCAATGCCGCCCTGCGGTTTGGCGTCACGCAGACGCTGTAAGGTTTCCACAGAGATCAGCGGCACATCGCCATAGAGCATTAAAATGTCTTCGTCATCGCTAAAGAACGGCGCCGCCTGCTGCATCGCATGACCCGTCCCCAGTTGTTCTGCCTGCAAAACCCAGTTCAGGTTGTCATTTTTAAGGGTGTTTTTAAGCAGATCGCCGCCGTGGCCATAGACCAGATGCACCTGAGATGCGCCTAATTCATTAGCGGCATCAATGACATGCTGAACCATCGCTTTTCCCGCAAGGGTATGCAGCACTTTAGGAAGATCGGAATACATACGCGTGCCTTTGCCTGCGGCAAGGATCACTACGCTCATAGCACTATTCAACATACGCGTCCTGACTGTAATTTGAGAACGAATTTATACCGTTTCACATTGAAAATACTACATTTTTTTCATCGTGAAATGGGTAGAAGAGAAAACGCTCAACGCGGGGTTTTCACCGCTTGTTAATGGGATATTTTCGTTCATCGCCCTGCCTTTTGTCTTCAGAAAAGTCAGACTTACCTTTCATTAAAGGCTTAGGTTAATGTTTTTGCTATTTTTTTGACCCATGAATAAAGATGAGACAGCACGGAATAACATTCAGGCAAAAAAAAACCAGCCTGATTTCAGACTGGTTTTGATGCTTTCAAGCCGGTGTTACATCGCTTTTTTGGTCAACTCGATAACGCGCAGTTTGGCGATCGCTTTGGCCAGTTCCGCAGATGCCTGAGCGTAATCCACGTCACCATGAGAGCTCTTAATGCGCTCTTCAGCCTTACGTTTCGCTTCCAGAGCTCGCGCTTCGTCGAGATCCTGGCCGCGAATCGCGGTATCAGCCAGTACGGTCACGCTGCCAGGCTGCACTTCAAGAATGCCGCCAGACAGGTAGATAAACTCTTCATGACCGAACTGTTTAACGATGCGGATCATACCAGGCTTAATGGCGGTGAGCAGCGGCGCGTGGCCCGGGTAAATACCCAGTTCACCTTCACTACCCGTTACCTGGATTTTTTCGACCAGACCAGAGAACATTTGTTGCTCTGCGCTGACGACGTCCAGGTGGTAAGTCATTGCCATATCACCCTCCGATTAAGGCGTTAAAGTTTTTTGGCTTTTTCCACGGCTTCGTCAATGGAACCGACCATGTAGAACGCCTGCTCCGGCAGGTGATCGTATTCGCCTTCCATGATGCCTTTAAAGCCACGGATGGTGTCTTTCAGGGAGACGTATTTACCCGGAGAACCGGTAAATACTTCTGCCACGAAGAACGGCTGGGACAGGAAGCGCTGAATCTTACGTGCGCGAGCTACCACCAGTTTGTCTTCTTCAGACAGTTCATCCATACCCAGGATGGCGATGATGTCTTTCAGTTCCTGGTAACGTTGCAGGATAGACTGTACGCCACGCGCGGTGTCGTAGTGCTCCTGACCAACAACCAGCGGGTCCAGCTGACGGCTGGTGGAATCCAGCGGGTCAACGGCCGGGTAGATACCCAGAGACGCAATCTGACGGCTCAGTACCACGGTTGCGTCAAGGTGCGCAAAGGTGGTGGCTGGAGACGGGTCAGTCAAGTCATCCGCAGGTACGTATACCGCCTGTACGGAGGTGATAGAACCGGTTTTGGTGGAGGTGATACGTTCCTGCAAAACACCCATCTCTTCCGCCAGGGTCGGCTGGTAGCCTACCGCTGAAGGCATACGACCCAGCAGTGCGGATACTTCCGTACCGGCCAGGGTGTAACGGTAGATGTTGTCGACGAACAGCAGAACGTCACGACCTTCGTCACGGAATTTCTCCGCCATGGTCAGGCCGGTCAGCGCAACACGCAGACGGTTTCCCGGCGGCTCGTTCATCTGGCCGTAAACCAGGGATACTTTGTCGATAACGTTGGAGTCGGTCATTTCGTGGTAGAAGTCGTTACCCTCACGAGTACGTTCACCTACGCCCGCAAACACGGAGTAACCGGAGTGTTCGATCGCGATGTTACGGATCAGCTCCATCATGTTTACGGTTTTACCTACACCCGCACCACCGAACAGACCCACTTTACCGCCCTTCGCGAACGGACACATCAGGTCGATAACTTTGATACCGGTTTCCAGCAGTTCCTGAGAGTTTGACAACTCTTCGTAGGACGGTGCCGCACGGTGGATAGCCCAACGCTCTTCTTCACCGATCTCGCCTTTCATGTCTACTGGTTCGCCCAGTACGTTCATGATACGACCCAGCGTTGCTTTACCTACCGGGACTTCGATCGGGTGCTCAAGGTCTTTCACATCCAGACCACGACGCAGGCCGTCGGAAGAACCCATGGCGATGGTACGTACGATACCGCCACCGAGCTGCTGCTGAACTTCCAGCACCAGATGTTCATTACCATTCTGCACCTCAAGGGCGTCGTACACGCGCGGTACGGCATCCTGAGGGAACTCGACGTCAACTACGGCGCCGATTACCTGGACAATTTTTCCAGTAGCCATCTTGAATCCTCTACGAATTAACCTGGTTATACCGCGGATGCACCACCGACGATTTCGGTGAGTTCCTGAGTAATGCTGGCCTGACGAGCTTTGTTGTATACCAACTGCAACTCTTTAATCAGGCTACCGCCATTGTCGGTCGCGGCTTTCATCGCCACCATACGTGCGGCCTGCTCGCTGGCCAGGTTTTCTACCACGCCCTGATAAACCTGAGATTCCACATAGCGACGCAGGAGGGTATCCAGCAGCGCTTTCGGATCGGGTTCGTACAGGTAATCCCAGGTTTTACGTTTCAGTTCATCATCTTCTGAAGCCGGTAACGGCAGCAGCTGAGTGATAGTCGGAACCTGAGACATGGTGTTAATAAATTTGTTGCTGACAATGTAAAGCTTGTCCAGACGGCCTTCATCATAGGCCTGCAACATCACTTTTACCGGGCCGATCAGTTCGGACAGGGATGGGTTATCCCCCATACCCGTCACCTGGGCGACAACATTGCCACCTACGGAACTAAAGAAAGACACGCCTTTAGAGCCGATCATTGCGAGGTCGCACTGAACGCCTTTATCGGACCATGCTTTCATATCCGCCAGCAGTTTCTTGAACAGGTTAATGTTCAAGCCACCGCACAGACCACGGTCGGTCGACACCACCAGGTAGCCCACGCGCTTAACGTCGCGTTCTTCCAGATAGGGGTGCTTATATTCCAGATTACCGTTCGCAAGGTGACCAATCACTTTGCGCATGGTATCTGCATAAGGACGGCTGGCCGCCATGCGATCCTGCGATTTACGCATTTTGGAAGCGGCGACCATCTCCATCGCTTTAGTGATCTTTTGCGTGTTCTGGACGCTTGCGATCTTACTACGTATCTCTTTTGCGCCGGCCATGAGCTTCTCCTCAATGCCTTGCGGCCTGCCTTAAGGCAGGCCACCAGACGTTACCAGGACTGGGTTGCTTTGAAGGAATCGAGGATGCCTTTCAGCTTGCCTTCGATTTCGTCGTTATAGCCACCGGACTGGTTGATCTCTTGCATCAACGGAGCGTGATCACGGTCGACGTAAGCCAGCAGAGCGGCTTCGAAGCTACCGATTTTCGCCAGTTCTACATCCGCCAGATAACCACGTTCTGCCGCGAACAGAACCAGAGACTGCTGCGCAACGGACATCGGCGCATACTGTTTCTGTTTCAGCAGCTCAGTCACTTTCTGACCGTGGTCAAGCTGTTTACGGGTTGCATCGTCAAGGTCAGATGCAAACTGGGAGAACGCCGCCAGTTCACGATACTGCGCCAGCGCGGTACGGATACCACCGGACAGTTTCTTCATGATCTTGGTCTGCGCTGCACCACCAACACGGGATACGGAGATACCCGGGTTAACCGCAGGACGAATACCAGAGTTAAACAGGTTGGTTTCCAGGAAGATCTGACCATCGGTAATAGAAATTACGTTGGTCGGAACGAACGCAGAAACGTCACCCGCCTGGGTTTCGATAATCGGCAGCGCAGTCAGAGAACCTGTTTTCCCTTTCACTTCACCTTTCGTGAAGGCTTCAACGTATTCAACGTTAACACGCGCAGCACGCTCCAGCAGACGAGAGTGGAGGTAGAATACGTCGCCCGGGAATGCTTCACGTCCTGGCGGACGACGGAGCAGCAGGGAGATCTGACGATAAGCAACAGCCTGTTTGGACAGGTCATCGTAGATGATCAGCGCATCTTCGCCGCGATCGCGGAAGTATTCGCCCATTGCGCAACCGGCATACGGCGCCAGGTATTGCAGTGCGGCAGATTCAGATGCGGTAGCAACCACAACGATGGTATTTTGCAGCGCGCCGTGTTCTTCCAGCTTACGAACCACGTTAGAGATGGTGGACGCTTTCTGGCCGATAGCCACGTAGACGCACTTGATGCCGGAATCACGCTGGTTGATGATGGCGTCGATTGCCAGAGCGGTTTTACCGGTCTGACGGTCACCGATGATCAATTCACGCTGGCCACGACCGATTGGGATCATGGAGTCAACGGCTTTATAACCCGTCTGAACAGGCTGATCAACGGACTGACGTTCGATTACGCCCGGCGCGATAGCTTCAACAGCAGAGAAGCCGTCGTGCTCAACCGGACCTTTACCGTCGATTGGCGCGCCCAGGGTGTTAACCACACGGCCCAGCAGGCCACGGCCAACCGGAACTTCCAGGATACGGCCAGTACATTTAACCTTCATGCCTTCGGCAAGGTCAGCGTACGGACCCATCACAACCGCACCTACAGAGTCGCGCTCCAGGTTCAGTGCGATAGCGTAACGGTTACCCGGCAGGGAGATCATTTCACCCTGCATACAATCGGCCAGGCCGTGAATGCGGATAACACCGTCACTTACAGAAACAATAGTACCTTCGTTGTGAGCTTCACTCACAACATTGAACTGAGCAATGCGCTGCTTGATCAGTTCGCTGATTTCGGTGGAATTCAGTTGCATGCTCCAGTCCCCTTAAGACTGCAAGACGTCTGCAAGGCGTTCAAGACGGCCGCGTACGCTGCCATCAATGACCATATCACCCGCTCGGATGATAACGCCTGCCATTACAGACTTATCGATTTTGCAATTCAGCTTAACTTTGC
Source organism: Citrobacter sp. CK199 (assembly GCF_030333285.1). Taxonomy (NCBI): domain Bacteria; kingdom Pseudomonadati; phylum Pseudomonadota; class Gammaproteobacteria; order Enterobacterales; family Enterobacteriaceae; genus Citrobacter; species Citrobacter sp. CK199. The sequence continues at coordinate 454,497 of NZ_JAOWGF010000021.1, forward strand.
GTGACAGACGTTTTTCCATCGCAGCGCTAATTTTCGCAAGCTGTTCTTCACTCAATGCGGTGGCGGAAGTTACCTCAACTTCAGAGGTGGACTCACTCGCGGCGCGCAGGTGAATAAACTGCTCCAGAACATCCGGGAGCGCGTTCAGACGATTATTTTCAGCCATCACCCGAATCAGGTTCTGACCGTTTTCGTCCAGTTGCTCACCGCAGACTGCGATAAACGACTCAGCGAGCGTTTCCGGCGCCAGCGCGCCAGAGAGAAGCTCTGCCATTTGTTCGTTCTTGGTTACCTCGGCGGCAAACGCCAGCATGTCCTGCCAGCGCTCTACACTTTGGTGTTCGACGGCAAAGTCAAAAGCTGCTTTGGCGTAGGGGCGAGCTACCGTAACAAATTCAGACATCAGCCCCTCCCTCCTTACAGTTCAGCGACAAGTTTGTCCACGATGTCGCTGTTAGCAGCTTCATCCACGGAACGTTCGATGATCTTCTCGGCGCCAGCAACAGCCAGGATAGCAACTTGCTTACGCAGCTCTTCACGGGCACGTTTACGCTCGGCGTCAATTTCCGCCTGCGCCTGGGCCACGATTTTAGTACGTTCCTGCTCTGCTTCAGTTTTGGCTTCATCCAGGATCTGAGCGCGACGTTTGTTCGCCTGCTCAATGATTACCTGAGCTTCCGCCTTCGCTTTTTTCAGCTGGTCGGTCGCGCTGGCCTTTGCAAGGTCAAGGTCCTTATGTGCTCGTTCTGCGGAAGCAAGACCGTCAGCAATTTCTTTTTGACGTTTTTCGATGGCAGCCATTAACGGCGGCCATACGTACTTCATGCAGAACAGAACGAACAGGACAAACGCGATGGCCTGGCCGAGGATTGTTGCGTTAAGATTCACAGCACAATGCCTCTATCTAGTTAACGTTCTGATATTGCTCTTAATTCAAGCAACGCTTACTACGCGACAGCGAACATCACGTACAGACCCAGACCTACAGCGATCATCGGGATAGCATCCACCAGACCCATAACGATAAAGAACTGAGTACGCAGCAGAGGAATCAGATCAGGTTGACGCGCTGCGCCTTCCAGGAATTTACCCCCGAGGATGCCGATACCGATCGCAGCACCGATTGCCGCCAGACCCATCATCACAGCGGCAGCCATGTACAGCAGATCCATATTCAGGTTTTCCATGACAGTCTCCAGTTTGTTTCAGTTAAAACGTAGTAGTGTTGGTAAAATTAATGCTCTTCAGATGCCATCGACAGATAGACAATCGTCAGAACCATGAAGATGAAGGCTTGCAGCGTAATGATCAGGATGTGGAAAATGGCCCACGGCACATTCAGAATCCACTGTGACCACCACGGCAACAGACCAGCAATCAGAATGAAAATCAGCTCACCGGCATACATGTTGCCGAACAGTCGCAGACCGAGTGATACCGGTTTGGACAGCAGACTTACCCCTTCAAGGATTAAGTTGACAGGGATGAACGCCCAGTGATTGAACGGCTGTAGCGTCAACTCTTTCGTGAAGCCGCCGATGCCTTTCATTTTGATGCTGTAGAACAGAATGAGGATAAATACGCCCAGCGCCATCGACAGGGTGATGTTCACGTCAGCGGACGGAACGACACGCAGTGCCGGCAGACCGAAGATATGCTCGCCGATATACGGCAGCAGATCGATAGGCAGTAAGTCCATCAGGTTCATCAGGAATACCCAGACGAAGATCGTCAGGGCCAGCGGCGCAATCAGCTTGCTTTTGCCATGGTACATGTCTTTCACGCTACCATGCACAAAGCCGATGACCAGCTCAATCGCGGTCTGAAATTTACCTGGTACGCCGCTGGTCGCCTTTTTGGCTACGCTGCGGAACATAAGCAGGAACAACAGACCCAGCACCACCGAGAAGAACATGGAGTCAATATTGAGCGTCCAGAAGGTGGCTGGGGGGTTATGCGGATCCACCAGCGAGAATGTACGCAGGTCCAACTGAAGGTTGTTCAGATGGTGTCCTATGTAATCCTGCGGCGTCATATTTTCTGAAGCCATGATGCCTTTTACCCTTTGTTGTTAATTACAGCCGGCGCCAGTATCTGAACCACCAGCACCAAAACCCACGTAACGATCAGCGGCAAAAATACCGCCTTAAAAACCGCCAACGCCACCACCAGTAAAACCAGCATCGCTAACACCTTGAAGGCTTCGCCGAAAGCGAATGACCAGGCCACGCGGCCTTTCGCAGGTGTATGCGCCTGGTGACGCCAGGCAAATATCATAAACAACATGTTAGGCAGCAACACTGCCAGGCCTCCGCATAAGGCGGAAGCGCCCCAGAAGGGGTCTTTGAGGCTAAACAGCAATCCACTTGCTATTACCGCCAGAAGCTGAATGAACAGAAGCTTACGAGCAACGTTTCGACTCAAGAGCGACACAGACATCACGTTTTTACTCCTGCTCCCTTCGAGGTATGCCGCGTGTCGTATAAAACGTTCTTTAAGGCTTAGAGTCAAGCATCAAAAAGCGGTCAAATTATACGGTGCGCCCTCGTGATTTCAAACAATAAGTAGCTAAAAGGTGAATAAATGTTTAAATATTTTTCCCTGGTGCACATTTATCACTTTTCATCAAACTGTGAACGATCATGCAAAACTGCAAATGGCGCGTAAATACTGGTGATAAAGCGTGCTTCGGATCACATATTGAGCATATTCGCCCCGGCAGTATTTATTTACTTGGCAAATGATGCCTTTTCATCTTTCTGATATTTAAGCCTAAAATCACTCACTATTTAAAAAACACCCGGTTACAACCTAAAAACCATTCATTGACATTTATAATAAAAATTCAACATACCTGAGTGATTCTTAGGTTCAATTTTTAGCAACCTGATATTTTCAATGTTGATTAATTCATTTTTTAATAAAAAGAGCTACGTTGTAGCAATGATACAAAACGGTGAACTCATGGTTAACAGTAACAAGGTATAACTATTCGTTACCTCGCGATTGTTAACACGCGAGCGCCCGTTTTTTTTCTATTTTTTTTGATAAAAATTAAATTTTGTTTGGCTTAATGACCACCAAATGACGTTCGCCTTCCAGCTGCGGGACACGCAGTTTAACCACGGACTCGACGCTGAACGCCGCAGGCAGCGAGGCGATTTCCTCTTCCGGCAACTGACCCTTTAACGCATAAAAGCGGCCATTTTCCCCCGGCAGGTGGCGACACCAGCTCAACATGTCATCGAGAGAAGCGAATGCACGGCTGATCACGCCATCAAACGGCGGCTCAGAAGGGAACTCTTCGACGCGACTCTGCACTGGCGTAATATTTTCCAGCTTGAGTTCGTGCTGAACCTGGCGCAGAAAGCGTACCCGCTTGCCCAGGCTATCCAGCAGCATGAAATGCGATTCAGGACGGACGATGGAGAGCGGGATCCCCGGCAGCCCCGGTCCCGTACCGACGTCAATAAAACGCTCCCCTTGCAGGTGCGGCGCCACAACGATGCTGTCCAGAATATGGCGTACCAGCATCTCGTTAGGATCCCGCACCGACGTCAGGTTGTAGGCTTTGTTCCATTTGTGCAGCATATCGACATACGCAATCAGCTGATTTTTCTGGTGATCGGTAAGCGAAATGCCTGCTTCATCCAGCAGACGGGAGAGTTTGTTAAGCACGGTCGTTACCTGTTAATAATCAAATGCCCGATGCGCTTTCGCTTATCGGGCCTACAAATTTGTAGGGCGGGCAAGCGAAGCGCCCCCGCCAAATTAGTGTTATCAAGCGCTGCGACGCAGCATTCCCTGTTTCTTCAGCCACACCAGCAAAATTGAAATCGCCGCGGGCGTAACGCCGGAAATGCGCGACGCCTGACCGATAGAGACCGGTTTGTGATCGTTCAGCTTGGCGATAACTTCATTCGACAGACCAGAAACCTGGCGATAATCCAGCGTTGCAGGCAGCAATGTGTTCTCGTTACGCAGCTGTTTTTCGATCTCATCCTGCTGACGGGCGATATAGCCTTCGTATTTTACCTGAATCTCAACCTGCTCAGCGGCCTGCGCATCATCAAGACCCGGAGTGAACGGTGTCAGCGAAGTCAGCTGCGCGTAGGTCATTTCCGGGCGACGCAGCAGATCTTCGCCACTGGCTTCACGCGACAGCGGCGCAGTCAGGTGAGCGTTCACTTCGCCGGCCGATTCCGCCGACGGCGTTACCCAGGTGGATTTCAGACGCTGACGTTCGCGTTCGATATTCTCCAGCTTCTCGTTGAAGCGCGCCCAGCGCTCATCATCCACCAGACCCAGCTCGCGGCCCATTTCCGTCAGACGCAGGTCGGCGTTATCTTCACGCAACATCAGGCGGTATTCCGCGCGGGAGGTAAACATACGGTACGGTTCTTTGGTGCCCAGCGTGCAAAGATCGTCCACCAGCACGCCGAGGTAAGCCTGAGAACGCGCAGGCGCCCAGCCTTCTTTGTCCGCAGACAGACGGGCGGCGTTCAGACCGGCGAGCAAACCTTGCGCGGCCGCTTCTTCGTAACCTGTCGTCCCGTTGATTTGCCCGGCGAAGAACAATCCCTGGATAAATTTGCTCTCCAGCGTTGGTTTCAGGTCGCGCGGATCGAAGAAATCGTACTCAATGGCATAACCAGGACGCACGATTTTCGCGTTTTCCATCCCCTGCATTGAGCGGACGATCTGCATCTGCACATCGAACGGCAGGCTGGTGGAGATACCGTTCGGGTAAATTTCGTTAGAGGTCAGTCCTTCCGGTTCCAGGAAGATCTGATGTTGGTTGCGATCGGCAAAGCGCATGACTTTATCTTCGATCGACGGGCAGTAACGCGGGCCGATCCCTTCGATCACACCGGCATACATTGGGCTGCGATCGAGGTTGTTGCGGATCACATCATGGGTTTTTTCGTTGGTATGCGTGATGTAGCACGGCACCTGCTGCGGATGCTGGGACGCGTTGCCCATGAACGAGAACACAGGCATCGGGTTATCGCCGTGCTGCTGCGCCAGTACGCTGAAATCAATGGTGCGCGCATCAATACGCGGCGGCGTACCGGTTTTCAGGCGGCTGACGCGCAGCGGAAGTTCACGCAGGCGACGAGACAGTGGAATGGATGGCGGATCGCCAGCACGGCCGCCGCTGTAGTTATCCAGACCAATATGAATTTTGCCGTCAAGGAAAGTCCCGACGGTGAGAACCACCGCTTTAGCCCGGAATTTCAGGCCCATCTGGGTAACAGCGCCCACGACGCGATCGTTTTCAACAATCAGATCTTCAACCGCCTGCTGGAAGATCATCAGATTGGGCTGATTCTCCAGCGCAGTACGCACCGCCTGGCGATATAGCACGCGATCCGCCTGTGCGCGAGTCGCACGAACGGCCGGACCTTTGCTTGCGTTTAGTATCCTAAACTGGATACCCGCCTGGTCGATCGCTTTCGCCATCAGCCCGCCGAGCGCATCCACTTCTTTTACCAGGTGTCCCTTCCCAATACCGCCAATGGCCGGGTTGCAGCTCATTTGCCCCAGCGTGTCGATATTGTGTGTCAAAAGCAGGGTCTGTTGCCCCATACGCGCTGCGGCCATTGCGGCCTCAGTGCCTGCATGACCCCCGCCAATGATGATGACGTCAAAAGGATCCGGATAAAACATGGTAATTGCCTCGCATACGGCGGTGTGAAAGTGGATTGAAGCCCGGGTCGTGGATTCTACTCAACTTTAGCCGCTGGAGAAAGTCCCGGGATCCTGGGTATTAAAAAGAAGATCTTTTTATTTAGAGATCTGTTTTATTGTGATCTCTTATTAGGATCGCGATTGTCTGTGGATAACCAGGATCCGTTGAATAAGATCAACAAGTTGTTGAGGATCATTAGCTGTGAATGATCGGTGATCCTGGCCCGTATAAGCTGGGATCAGAATGAAGGGTTATGCACAACTCAAAAACTGAACACCGGTTGTTCTTTGGATAACTACTGGTTGATCCAAGCTTCTTACCAGAGTTATCCACACTCGATCGCACGATCTTTACACTATTTTGAGTAAATTAATCCAGGATCCCAGCCAAACCTCTGCCGGATCTTCAGGAATATCGTGTTCAAGGATGTTGATCTTGAGGGTTTCCCCGATCGGTTTTGCGCCTGATGTCTTGAGCGCGGCCTCTATTTTATCGATGGCGCCGCAGAATGTGTCATATTCACGACTTCCGATGCCGATGGCGCCGAAACGAACCTGAGAAAGATCGGGGTTCTGCGACTGAAGCGCTTCATAGAAAGGAGCAAGGTTATCCGGGATATCGCCCGCGCCATGCGTGGAGCTGATAACCAGCCAGGTTCCTGACGCTGACAGATCCTCTAATAGCGGACCGTGCAAGGTTTCGGTTGAAAAACCTGCATCTTCCAGCTTTTCAGCCAGATGTTCTGCAACATATTCGGCACCGCCAAGGGTGCTGCCGCTGATAAGAGTAATGTCTGCCATACGAGCCCATCCTTATAAAGAGGGGCTATTGTACGCTGTGAGCGAGCTGGGATCTACCTGTGGAAAAATGTGGGATTAAAAAAGCCGATCACGGCCGGATAGTACGCATGATCGGGTTTTGCAGGGAGATCAATGTCTCGGTGGACTGAATTTCATCAATTGTTTGGATCTTGTTGATAAGTACCTGTTGCAGGGCGTCGATGGATCGACACATAACCTTAATAAAGATGCTGTAGTGGCCGGTGGTGTAATACGCTTCGGTCACTTCGTCCAGGCTTTCGAGCTTCGCCAGCGCGGATGGGTAGTCTTTCGCGCTTTTTAAAATAATGCCGATAAAGCAGCAGACGTCGTATCCGAGCTGTTTTGGACTGACGTCAATCCGCGCGCCGGTAATGATCCCCGCCTGCTTCATTTTTTCTACGCGAACGTGAATCGTCCCCGGGCTGACGCTAAATTGTTTGGCCAGTTCAGCGTATGCCGTACGCGCATTTGCCATTAACGCTTCCAGGATGCCGCGATCCAGATTGTCGATCTGATAATTTTCCATAGGTTTTTCTTATGTAGATTAGTGATTCACTCTATTTTAGCGTCTTATTTTATCGAATCAAAAGTGAAGTCGGCTTTTTGTTTGTGGATTATTGAATATCGCCCTCAATCTGTTGCTTAATCATAGGCAACAGGACGCAGGAGTATACAAAATGAAAACCGCTTACATCGCCAAACAACGTCAAATTAGCTTCGTGAAATCTCACTTCTCTCGTCAACTGGAGGAGCGTCTGGGTCTGATTGAAGTTCAGGCGCCGATCCTTAGCCGCGTAGGAGATGGCACGCAGGATAACTTGTCGGGCTGTGAAAAAGCGGTACAGGTAAAAGTGAAAGCGTTGCCGGATGCCCAGTTTGAAGTGGTGCATTCACTGGCAAAGTGGAAACGCCAGACGCTGGGACAACACGACTTCAGCGCGGGTGAAGGGCTGTACACGCACATGAAAGCCCTTCGCCCTGACGAAGACCGCCTCTCCCCGCTCCACTCCGTCTATGTCGACCAGTGGGACTGGGAACGCGTTATGGGCGACGGTGAGCGTCAATTCGCCACCCTGAAAAGCACGGTAGAGGCTATCTGGGAAGGCATTAAGGCAACCGAAGCCGCGGTAAGCAAAGAATTTGGTCTGGCGCCGTTCCTGCCGGAGCAGATCCACTTTGTTCACAGCCAGGAGCTGCTGGCGCGTTACCCGGATCTGGATGCGAAAGGGCGCGAACGCGCGATCGCGAAAGAGCTTGGCGCCGTTTTCCTGGTTGGTATCGGCGGGAAACTGAGTGACGGTAAACGTCACGACGTGCGTGCGCCAGATTATGATGACTGGAGTTCTGCTTCTGATCTGGGCCATGCTGGTCTGAACGGCGATATCCTGGTCTGGAACCCGGTACTGGAAGATGCGTTTGAGCTTTCTTCAATGGGGATCCGTGTCGACGCCGATGCGCTGAAACGCCAGCTTGCTCTGACCGGAGATGAAGATCGCCTGAGTCTGGAGTGGCACCAGGCGCTGCTGCGCGGCGAGATGCCGCAAACGATCGGCGGCGGTATTGGTCAGTCTCGCCTGACGATGCTGTTGCTGCAACTGCCGCACATTGGTCAGGTTCAGTGCGGCGTGTGGCCTGCGCAGGTTCGTGAAAGCGTCGCTTCCCTGCTGTAATTCTTTAACGCCGCCAGCGTCGTAGCAGGCGGCTTCGCATCCCGGTATCAAAACGCCAGATATGGTCGAAAATGCGCATGATGCCGGGTTTACCATGTGCCGACATCGCCACCGCATGAAAACGGTGCTGGTGTACCCGTTGTAACTCCCCTACTTTATTCACAACATCGTCAGGTAAGCGCTGGGCGATAAAATCTGAAATGACTACCGCATCCGCATCAAACCACTCTCGCCCCTGCATCCGTTCAATAATGGCGCGAAAACAGCTGGCGATATCCGTGCCGCCGCGAAAGCGCTGGCTCAAAAAGCGGATGGCCTGCTCGATGCCTTCTGGGCCAGACAGTTCATAGCGCACTACCTCTGTGGAAAACAGCATGATGAAACAGCGACGGTTATCCGCCAGCGCGACGCGCATCAGCGCCAGGCAAAAGGCTTTTGCGCACTGCTCGTTAAATCCGCCCATTGAGCCGGAAGTGTCCACGCAAACAATGAATGGCCCGCGCGGCTGTTCGTCAAAATCCTGATGAACGACCGGGCGCTCAGTCACTTTCTCACGCCACGCTTCGCCGTGCAGACGGTACGTGAGTAGCTGTTTTTCCACCAGCCGTCGGTAGAATTCATATTCCAGTTCGGTAATGCCGAGCGTTGCCAGCTCAGGCGGCAACAGGCGCAGAATGTCGTCGCTTTGCTGAATGCCGTCAACCTGTTCTGGAACGGTCGCCGGTTCGCGCACCAGCGTACGAAACGTCTCCATCGGCGCATCTTTGCGCGGCACCGATTTGGCTTCCCGGGAGCGGCCTAACTGTTCCGCCAGGCGTTTCAGTTCGGGTTGTTCTGCCAGGAAGTCGCCATATTTTACGATCAGCTGATAATCGCCGCGTTTGAGTTGCCCTGCGCTCATATCCCACAGGCGGCCGGCTGCATGGTCATTTTCCGCCAGGACCGGCTCCAGTTGCCCGCTGAGCGTCATACGTTCCTGCACTTCACTCAGCAACTGCTCGCGCTCCTCTTCCAGCAACTGGTGATTTAAGGCCGTGGTTTGCACGATCAGGCTTAAACGCCAGCGTTGCAGAAAAAGCGTGTGTAGCGCTGGCGTAAAAGTGGCGTTACTGTCCACCAGTTGCTGGGCTTGCCCGGCATAGGGCGAATGTAGCCGGTGCAGCAACGCTAATATCTGCGGCAATTGCACAATAAACTGCGTTGTTCCGAGAAGCTGGCTTTGTTGATAGCACATCACCTCTTCCGTGAGTTCCGGCGGCACGCGCGCGTCTTTAAGACGGCTGCGCAGCGCTTCGCGCCAGCGGGGAAGATCGTCGGAAATGGCCCTCTTTAATCGGGGGAATTTCTCGAAGAAGATAGCCAGCTGCGGGGAGGCCAGCAAAGTGAGGATAATCTCTTCGATAATCCCCTCTTCACTGACCGCCAGCATGACATTCAGCGTGTCCAGTGTCAGCATTGCTGCGCCTGGCGGATCTGCGCACCAACATCCTGTAGGCTGGCTTCAATACGACCTAACCAGTCGCTATGGATAAACAGACATTTTTGCTGTTCGCTGAACCGGCTGTGCTGCTGGTGCCATTCGCTGTCCAGCGCCTCAAGCTGCTGTTTGATTTCGCCGGGCATTCCCTCTTCTGAACTGCCCGGTAGCGCCAGACGGCTGCCCTGTAGGCTGACGTCGCGCACCACCAGATGCTGAGCGCTATCAACTTCCATATTCAGCGTCTGGGCAAAACCGATCCCGTTGAGTTTGCCGCGGATCTCTCCGCCTTTTGCCAGCCACTGCTCAAGGGCGCTGCGTTCAAAAGCGATATGAATGACTTCCATATCATGCAGTTTAAGCGGTTGTTGCAAAAGCAAGGTTAGCACTGGCGCGCTCGTCTCTGGCGGCAGATCGTAATGGGGACGGCGGCTGAACATTCCTCCCTGACGAACAACGGTAAAGGCTGTTTTATCGCTTTGCTGTTGTTGCAACTGAAGGCGACGTTGCACAATGCCGCCGAGGCGCGTCAGCATTGCCTGTTGCTGCCAGGCGTGCCCGGTCATCAATATTTCAAGCTGTTGCTGCATCAGATTCAGGCTTTGCGCGTCATACCACAGGCAATCTTTCAGCAGGATAAGATCGATTGGCGCAACGGCGTCGCGTCCGCTAAAGAACGCGCTGGCCTGTAACAGACGAATGGCTTTTTTCCAGCGACGGTCGGAAACATAGGGGGCGTCTGGCAGCGCATCAAGCTGCTGGCGCAGCGTGAAAATCAGTTCAAATACATGATCGGGCAGCGTAATGGCGGAAATATCCTTCTGCCACTGATAATACTCTTCATCAGTCACCTGTAATGAGGCTGGCACCGGGTTGTCGCTTTCGTCCTGCTGGCTTACCAGCATGGAGCGGAAATTCGCCTTATCCTGTACTTTATCCAGCCACAGACGAATGAGCATACGGTCGTATAACGCCTCCAGACTGCTGTCTGCTTCGGGAAGCTCGTTTGAGGCCGCCACCAGCAGGCGCATCGGAATTTTTTCTTCGTGCGCGCCGTTACGGAAATGGCGTTCGTTAATGGCGGTCAGCAGAGTGTTCAGGATTGCCGGGCCCGCTTTCCAGATCTCATCCAGAAAGACGATTTCCGCTTCAGGAAGATAACCCGTGGTCAGACGCTCATAGCGACCTTCATCTTTTAGCGCCTGAATGGAGAGAGGACCAAAAACCTCCTCGGGCGTGGAAAAACGCGTCATCAGATACTCAAAGGCGCGGGCGTGCTGAAAGGCGAACTTCAGACGACGGGCTATCAGGCTTTTGGCAATGCCTGGCGGGCCAAGTAAAAAGACGCTCTCACCGCTCAACGCTGCCAGCAGGCAAAGGCGAATGGCGTGGCTACGTTCATAAAGTCCCTTTTCCAGGGCGCTGCTCAGACGGGAAATTCTTTCCGCTAATAAATGTGGGTGAGCCATAATAAGGTGGCGTCCTTCCGCCAGATGTATCATGTTAACAGCGAGTATAGACGTTTCGCCACGAAGCAATAATAGACTGAAGCATCGTTTCTTTTTCTTTGCGCCAGGTTAATCTGACGTCGATTAGGGGTACGATTTTGCGATTAATCGTGCATACTGTGCGCCTTTTTTGTGGGCCAAGGGACTACGCACACATTTCATATATATACACTAAATCATTCAAACTGCATCAAGGTGGCAAAGGAGTGGATCCCCGGGAGCCTTGTCGTTTGAAAGATGCCATGTATAAACGAAAGACGAGTCTATGAGCACTGATAATAAACAATCATTGTCTGCGATCACTCTCGCAGCGATTGGGGTTGTCTATGGTGATATTGGTACCAGCCCACTTTATACACTTCGTGAATGCTTGTCCGGTCAGTTTGGTTTTGGTGTTGAACGTGATGCCGTATTTGGCTTTCTGTCGCTGATTTTCTGGCTGCTGATCTTTGTTGTTTCTATCAAGTATCTGACTTTTGTCATGCGCGCAGATAACGCCGGTGAGGGCGGGATTCTGACCTTAATGTCGCTAGCCGGGCGTAATACGTCGGCGAGAATGACGTCCACGCTGGTCATTATGGGGTTAATTGGCGGTAGCTTCTTCTACGGCGAAGTGGTGATTACACCCGCGATCTCAGTCATGTCGGCCATTGAAGGTCTGGAAATTGTGGCGCCGGAACTGGATACCTGGGTCGTCCCGCTTTCTATTATTGTGCTTACTCTGCTGTTTATGATTCAGAAACACGGGACGGGGATGGTCGGTAAGCTGTTTGCGCCGATTATGCTGACGTGGTTTTTGATTCTGGCCGGACTCGGCCTGCGCAGTATCATCGCTAACCCGGATGTGCTTCATGCCCTCAATCCCATGTGGGCGGCGAAGTTCTTCCTTGAGTACAAAACGGTGTCGTTTATTGCGCTGGGTGCTGTGGTGCTTTCGATTACCGGGGTTGAGGCGCTGTATGCGGATATGGGGCATTTCGGCAAACTGCCGATTCGTCTGGCCTGGTTCTCGGTTGTTCTTCCTTCATTAACGTTAAACTACTTTGGTCAGGGCGCATTGCTGCTCAAACACCCGGAAGCGATTAAGAACCCGTTCTTCCTGCTGGCGCCGGAGTGGGCGCTGATCCCGCTGCTGATTCTTGCCGCGCTGGCGACGGTTATCGCCTCTCAGGCGGTGATTTCCGGCGTCTTCTCGCTGACGCGCCAGGCGGTGCGGCTGGGATATTTATCGCCCATGCGCATTATCCACACCTCCGAAATGGAGTCCGGGCAGATCTATATTCCGTTCGTGAACTGGATGCTCTATTTTGCGGTGGTTATTGTTATTGTCAGCTTTGAGCGTTCCAGCAACCTGGCGGCGGCATACGGTATTGCCGTTACCGGTACGATGGTGCTGACCTCGATTCTTTCTACCACCGTGGCGCGTAAAAACTGGCACTGGAATAAGTATTTTGTCGCGCTGATTCTGGTGGCGTTCTTGTGCGTTGATGTTCCGCTGTTCTCGGCAAACCTCGACAAGCTGCTGTCGGGCGGCTGGTTGCCGCTGACGCTGGGGATCGTGATGTTCATCATTATGACGACCTGGAAGAGCGAGCGTTTCCGTCTGCTGCGTCGTATGCATGAGCACGGTAACTCCCTGGAAGCCCTGATCGCCTCGCTGGAGAAATCGCCTCCGGTACGCGTCCCCGGTACGGCGGTGTATATGTCCCGCGCGCTGAACGTCATTCCGTTTGCGTTGCTGCATAACCTCAAGCACAACAAGGTGCTGCATGAACGCGTGATTCTGCTGACGCTACGCACGGAAGACGCGCCATACGTACACAATGTTCGCCGGGTGCAGATTGAGCAACTGTCGCCAACCTTCTGGCGCGTGGTGGCCAGCTACGGTTGGCGCGAAACGCCGAACGTTGAGGAAGTGTTCCACCGCTGCGGGCTGGAAGGGCTGAGCTGCCGGATGATGGAAACCTCTTTCTTTATGTCGCATGAATCGCTGATCCTCGGCAAACGTCCGTGGTATTTGCGTCTGCGCGGCAAGCTCTATCTGCTGTTGCAGCGTAATGCGCTACGTGCGCCGGATCAGTTTGAAATCCCGCCGAACCGGGTTATCGAACTGGGAACGCAGGTCGAGATTTAAGCCTTTTAAAATGCCGGGCGGCGCTGCGCCGCCGGGCAATTATCCCCCGCCGCATTTCACTTAGCGAAACGTTTCGACCCCGATCACAATTCCGTTACGTCATGATGGTTTTCTGCTCACTTCCGGGAGTAAACTTATTACCAGCGAAACGTTTCGCTAGTGGGGAAAGAAAATGAAGAAAGGCGCGGTACTTAATTCTGATATTTCATCGGTCATCTCCCGTCTGGGGCATACTGATACGCTGGTAGTGTGTGACGCAGGTTTACCTGTTCCATCCAGTACAACGCGTATCGATATGGCGTTAACCCAGGGCGTACCTTCTTTTATGCAGGTACTGGATGTCGTGACCCATGAAATGCAGGTTGAGGCGGCTATTCTCGCGACGGAAATCAAAGAACATAATCCGCAACTCCACGAAACGTTGCTCAACCATATTGAGCAACTGCAACAACACCAGGGAAACACCATAGAAATTCGTTACACCACGCATGAACATTTTAAAAAACTAACCGCAGACAGTCAGGCGGTGATTCGCAGCGGGGAGTGCTCCCCGTATGCGAATATTATTCTCTGTGCCGGCGTCACGTTCTGAGGCCATCATGGACGCATTACTGCAACTCAAAGGGATCGATAAAGCGTTCCCGGGCGTGAAAGCGCTATCTGGCGCCGCGTTAAATGTCTATCCAGGCCGCGTAATGGCGCTGGTGGGCGAAAATGGCGCGGGCAAATCCACCATGATGAAAGTCCTGACCGGTATCTATACCCGTGATGCGGGATCGTTATTGTGGCTGGGTAAAGAAACGACCTTCAATGGCCCAAAATCCTCGCAGGAAGCCGGGATTGGCATCATTCACCAGGAACTGAACCTGATCCCGCAGCTCACGATTGCCGAGAATATCTTTCTGGGGCGTGAGTTTGTAAATCGCTTTGGCAAAATCGACTGGAAAAAGATGTATGCCGAAGCGGATGTTCTGCTTGCCAGACTCAATCTGCGCTTCAAAAGCGACAGGCTGGTGGGCGAACTCTCTATCGGCGATCAGCAGATGGTCGAAATCGCCAAGGTACTGAGCTTCGAATCCCGAGTCATCATTATGGATGAACCCACGGATGCGCTCACTGATACCGAAACGGAATCGCTGTTCCGCGTCATCCGCGAGTTGAAATCGCAGGGGCGCGGCATTGTCTATATCTCCCACCGCATGAAAGAGATCTTCGAGATTTGCGATGACGTGACGGTTTTCCGCGACGGGCAGTTTATTGCCGAGCGTGAAGTGGCGTCGCTGACCGAAGATTCGCTGATTGAAATGATGGTCGGACGTAAGCTTGAAGATCAGTACCCGCGTCTGGATAAAGCGCCAGGCGAGGTACGCCTGAAAGTCGATAACCTGTGCGGTCCCGGCGTTAATAATGTCTCCTTTACTCTGCGCAAAGGGGAAATTCTGGGGATCTCCGGTTTGATGGGCGCCGGGCGTACAGAACTGATGAAAGTGCTGTACGGCGCGCTGCCGCGCACCAGCGGTTACGTCACGCTCGACGGGCATGAAGTGATTACCCGTTCACCGCAGGATGGCCTGGCTAACGGCATTGTTTATATCTCTGAAGACCGTAAACGTGACGGCTTAGTGCTCGGCATGTCGGTAAAAGAGAATATGTCGCTCACCGCGCTGCGTTATTTCAGCCGCGCTGGCGGCAACCTGAAACATAAAGATGAACAGCAGGCGGTGAGTGACTTTATCCGTCTGTTCAATGTGAAAACGCCGTCGATGGAGCAGGCTATCGGGTTGCTCTCTGGCGGCAATCAGCAGAAAGTCGCCATTGCGCGTGGACTGATGACCCGCCCCAAAGTGCTGATCCTCGATGAGCCAACCCGCGGTGTGGACGTTGGCGCGAAAAAAGAAATTTATCAGCTTATCAACCAGTTTAAGGCCGATGGTCTGAGCATCATTCTGGTCTCATCTGAGATGCCAGAAGTATTGGGTATGAGCGATCGCATTATCGTCATGCATGAAGGGCATCTCGGCGGTGAATTCACTCGCGAGCAGGCCACCCAGGAAGTGTTAATGGCTGCCGCTGTGGGCAAGCTTAATCGCGTGAATCAGGAGTAAAAAAGATGACTATCCAGGCTGTTTCTGGTCGCCGTTATTTCACTAAAGCGTGGCTGATGGAGCAGAAATCGCTCATCGCTCTGCTGGTGCTGATCGCGATTGTTTCTACCATGAGTCCCAACTTTTTTACCGTTAATAACCTGTTTAACATTCTCCAGCAAACGTCCGTCAACGCCATCATGGCCGTTGGGATGACGCTGGTTATCCTGACGTCAGGCATCGATCTATCCGTTGGTTCCCTGCTGGCGCTTACCGGCGCGGTTGCCGCTTCAATTGTAGGGATTGAAGTGAATGCGCTGGTGGCCGTTGCGGCGGCGCTGGCGTTAGGCGCCGCCATTGGCGCGGTGACCGGCGTGATCGTGGCGAAAGGTCGCGTGCAGGCGTTTATCGCCACGCTGGTGATGATGCTTCTGCTGCGCGGCGTCACGATGGTGTACACCAACGGAAGCCCGGTGAATACCGGCTTTACGGATAACGCCGATCTCTTCGGCTGGTTCGGGATTGGCCGTCCGCTGGGCGTTCCGACGCCGGTCTGGATTATGGGCATCGTCTTCCTGGCGGCGTGGTACATGCTGCATCATACTCGCCTGGGTCGCTATATCTATGCGCTGGGCGGCAACGAAGCGGCAACGCGTCTGTCGGGTATCAGCGTCAGTAAAGTCAAAATCATCGTCTATTCGCTTTGTGGTCTGCTGGCCTCGCTGGCGGGCATCATCGAAGTGGCTCGTCTCTCCTCCGCGCAGCCAACGGCGGGTACGGGTTATGAGCTGGATGCCATCGCAGCGGTCGTGTTAGGCGGCACCAGCCTGGCGGGCGGTAAAGGGCGCATTGTTGGGACATTGATCGGCGCATTGATTCTCGGTTTCCTTAATAATGGTTTGAATTTGTTAGGTGTTTCCTCCTATTACCAGATGATCGTCAAAGCGGTGGTGATTTTGCTGGCGGTACTGGTAGACAACAAAAAGCAGTAACAACGACTACAGGACATCTTAAATATGAACATGAAAAAACTGGCTACCCTGGTTTCTGCTGTTGCGCTGAGCGCCACCGTGAGCGCGAATGCGATGGCGAAAGACACCATTGCTCTGGTGATCTCCACGCTCAACAACCCGTTCTTTGTCACCCTGAAAGAGGGGGCGCAGAAAGAAGCGGATAAACTGGGCTATAACCTGGTCGTGCTGGACTCCCAGAACAACCCGGCGAAAGAGCTGGCTAACGTTCAGGATTTAACCGTTCGCGGCACTAAAATTTTGCTGATCAACCCAACCGATTCCGACGCGGTAGGCAACGCGGTTAAGATGGCTAACCAGGCGAATATTCCGGTTATCACCCTTGATCGCCAGGCAACCAAAGGCGACGTTGTCAGCCACATTGCTTCCGATAACGTGCTGGGTGGCAAAATCGCCGGTGATTACATCGCGAAGAAAGCAGGTGAAGGCGCGAAAGTGATTGAACTGCAAGGCATCGCCGGAACATCCGCAGCGCGTGAGCGTGGCGAAGGCTTCCAGCAGGCCGTTGCGGCACACAAATTTAATGTACTGGCCAGCCAGCCTGCTGACTTTGACCGCACCAAAGGTCTGAACGTCATGCAGAACCTGCTGACTGCGCATCCTGATGTGCAGGCGGTATTCGCACAGAACGACGAAATGGCGCTGGGTGCGCTGCGCGCTCTGCAAACCGCAGGTAAATCTGATGTGATGGTGGTTGGATTTGATGGTACGCCGGATGGCGAGAAGGCGGTAAATGATGGCAAACTGGCTGCGACTATCGCTCAGTTGCCGGATCAGATTGGCGCTAAAGGCGTTGAAACCGCTGATAAAGTACTGAAAGGCGAGAAAGTTCAGGCCAAATATCCGGTTGACCTGAAACTTGTCATCAAGCAGTAATAACGGCTCAGGCCGTTCGCGGTCTGATGGCGACATAAATACGCCATCCTCAGAGAGTTGTTTGAAGATGAAAGCGTAAAAAGAAAAGCAGGGCACGCGCCACCCTAACCCGGTGGCGCACTTTACTGGACATCCCGAACATGAAAACCGCAGGCAACCTTGTCGTCCTTGGCAGTATTAATGCCGATCACATCCTCAACCTCGAATCTTTTCCTGCGCCAGGCGAAACCGTAACGGGCACCCAATATCAGGTGGCATTCGGCGGTAAAGGCGCGAATCAGGCGGTGGCCGCAGGGCGCAGTGGCGCAAATATCGCGTTTATTGCCTGTACTGGCGATGACGATATTGGCGAGAGCGTGCGTAAACAGTTAGCCAGCGATAACATTGATATTGCTCCGGTCAGCGTGATTAACGGGGAATCTACCGGAGTCGCGCTGATTTTTGTTAATGGCGAAGGGGAAAATGTCATCGGCATTCATGCTGGCGCCAATGCCGCATTGGCACCAGCGCTGGTGGAAGCGCAACGCGAGCGTATCGCCGGGGCTTCTGCGCTATTGATGCAGCTCGAGTCGCCGATTGAAAGCGTGCTGGCGGCGGCAAAAATTGCGCATCAGAACAACACTACCGTTGCGCTTAACCCGGCTCCGGCGCGTGAACTGTCTGATGAGCTGCTGGCGCTGGTGGACATCATTACGCCAAATGAAACCGAAGCGGAAAAGCTCACGGGAATTCGCGTCGAAAATGATGAAGATGCCGCTAAAGCATCGCAGGTGCTGCATGATAAAGGCATTCATACCGTACTGATTACGTTAGGCAGCCGCGGCGTGTGGGCCAGCGTGAAGGGCGAAGGCCGTCGTGTGCCGGGGTTTAAAGTGAACGCCGTTGATACGATAGCCGCCGGGGATACTTTTAATGGTGCGTTAGTTACCGCCTTACTGGAAGAGACGCCGCTGCCGGAGGCCATTCGCTTTGCCCATGCCGCTGCTGCGATTGCGGTGACACGCAAAGGTGCGCAACCATCTGTTCCGTGGCGTGAAGAGATAGAGGCGTTTTTAGGTCAGCAGAGGTAACGTTTGGCTACAATGAAGGATGTTGCCCGTCTGGCGGGCGTTTCCACTTCAACTGTTTCGCACGTTATTAATAAAGATCGCTTTGTCAGTGAAGCTATCACCGGGAAAGTGGAAGCGGCGATTAAAGAGTTAAACTACGCGCCTTCAGCGTTGGCGCGTAGCCTGAAATTAAATCAGACCCGCACAATCGGCATGCTGATCACCGCCAGTACCAATCCTTTTTATTCAGAACTGGTGCGCGGCGTTGAACGTAGCTGCTTTGAGCGGGGCTACAGCCTGGTATTGTGTAATACCGAAGGCGATGAGCAGCGAATGAACCGCAATCTGGAAACGCTGATGCAAAAGCGGGTCGATGGCCTATTGCTGCTCTGTACGGAGACGCATCAACCCTCCCGGGAGATCATGCAGCGTTATCCCTCTATTCCTACTGTGATGATGGACTGGTCGCCCTTTGATGACGAAGGGGATTGCGATCTGATCCAGGACAACTCCCTTCTGGGCGGCGATTTAGCGACGCAATACCTGATTGATAAAGGTTTTACCCGAATAGCCTGCATTACCGGCCCACTGGATAAAACGCCCGCGCGTTTGCGGCTGGAAGGGTATCGGGAGGCCATGAAACGCGCGGGGCTGGAAATTCCTGAAGGGTATGAGATCACAGGAGATTTCGAGTTTGGCGGCGGATTTGAAACCATGCAAATGCTGCTGTCCCATAAACAACGCCCACAGGCGGTATTTGCCGGCAATGATGCGATGGCCGTCGGCGCGTATCAGGCGCTTTATCAGGCAGGGCTGCGCATCCCGCAGGATATGGCGGTGATTGGCTATGATGATATTGAACTGGCGCGCTACATGACGCCGCCGCTGACGACGATTCATCAACCGAAAGATGAACTGGGTGAGTTGGCCATCGACGTGTTGATTCACCGTATGGCACAACCCACGTTACAACAGCAGCGTCTGCAACTTACTCCTGTTCTGATGGCGCGGGGGTCGGTTTAGGTTTGTGCCGTTCTTTGATCAGATTGCGGCCATCTTTGGCTTTCAGCAACATGAACATCAGCGCGGATACCACCGTAATAGCGCCCATCGTAATAAAGGTATAGTGGAACTGTTCAACCGTATTGGTTCCTTCAATCCCTTCATAGAGACGCAATACGGCGGCGCTGATCGCTACCCCTAAACTGATGGAAAGCTGCTGCGTGACGGCCAGCAGACTGTTGCCGCTGCTGGCGTTATCATCGGTCAGGTCCGCAAGGGTGATGGTGTTCATGGCGGTAAACTGCGTGGACATCGCCATACCCAGAACAAACAGCGGCAGAATCAACATCCATACCGGCATGGCGGGGGATTGCAAAGAGAACTGCGCAATCATCAGGCCAATAAATACCGTAATGCCGACCAGCGTCGTCTTGTACCCCAGTTTGCGCAGCACCTGAGTGACCGCTGATTTCGCCAGAATAGAACCCAGCGCCGTCGGGGCCATCATGCAGCCGGCTATCAGCGCCGGGTATCCAAATCCTACCTGTATCATCAGCGGCATCAGGAAGGGAACGCATCCCGTTCCCAGACGCGTGGCGAGGTTTCCTGCTATCCCAACGGAGAACGTGCGCGTTCTGAACAGCGAAAGTGAAATCAATGGCGTTGGGTGTCGACGCGCATGGCGAATATAGGCCAGCAGCAGCACGATACTGCTCAGAATAATGGTTAATGCTATCCAGGTTGCGACGATCTTCTCGCCGAAAAGCTCCATTCCGCTGGAGAACAGCACCAGACTCAAACCAAAGAGGAAGAAGCCGGTCATGTCGAAACGGCGTCGCGGCGTGGTGAAGTTTGGCATGTACTTACGGGCATACAGGATACCGACAATGCCAATGGGAATATTAATCAGGAAGATCCAGTGCCAGCTTGCCCATGTCACCAGTATGCCCCCCAATACCGGGCCGAGGATGGGGCCGACCAGACCTGGCATCGTCACAAAATTCAGAACCGGAAGCAGTTCACTTCGGGGGTAAGCGCGTAATAATGCCAGACGGGCGACCGGCATCATCATTGCGCCGCCGATCCCCTGCACCACGCGGAAGACAACCAATTCAGCTAATGAGCCAGAAAGCGCGCATGCCAGCGAGCCGAGCGTAAACAGACTGACGGCAATAATAAAGACGCGACGGGTGCCAAAGCGATCGGCCAGCCATCCGCTTACCGGAATCAGCATCGCGACCGTCAGGGTATAACTGATAATAGCGGACTGCATGGCAAGAGGAGAACGGTTGAGGCTGTGCGCGATAGCGGGTAGAGCGGTATTAAGAATGGTGGCATCCAGCGCCTGCATAAAAAAAGCCATAGCCGCTATCCACGGCAACCCGGCCATACTGCGCGCTTTTTTCTCTGACATTCGGTATCCCGTTACTTGTCCGGTTGTTCGTTCGGCGCTATCAACAATGCCTGGCACGCTTTAAAGGCGCGATCGCCATCACTGTCGGCTATGGCATCTACAATAGCCTGGTGTAAATCCAGCTTCACCACATCGTTATAGGTAATAGAGGTGAAGTAGGTGTGATAGACCGAATGGAACAGCGAGGCAAAAGAGATTAAGAACGGATTCGCGCTCATTTCATAAATATGCTCATGCCACGCCATATCGACTTCAATCCAGCGTTCGCGTCTGAAGTTCTTCTTCAACGCCACCATCTCTTCCATTAAGGTATTCAGATGCGCTTTCTGTTCCGCTGACCCGATCGTCGCCGCCAGTGAACATGCCTGCGGTTCGAGACTGATACGCATCACCAGAAAATGATTAATAACCTGATGGAAGTTTTCTTCTGTCATCCACCAGGTGAGCAGTTCCTGATCGAGGAAGTTCCAGTTTGCCTGCGGCATAACCCGCGTACCAATACGAGGACGGGGCAACACCATGCCTTTTGCTGTTAGCGTCTTCACTGCCTCACGTACCGCCGTGCGACTCACGCCAAACTGCTCGCCCAGTTCGATTTCTCCGGGAAGAATGGTGCCGGGCGCGTATTCACCCTTTAAGATTCGCTGCGCCAGCTTCTCAGCCAGAACGTAGGAAAGATTTTTCTGTGCAGCTAACTGTTGTGCGCTTAAAGGCATAAATGTTTGTCCTTTCTCTTTTCTTATTCATTAGTATGCCATCAGGAAGTGTGATTAAGGTTGTAAAAACGGCAAATTGCTTATTTTATGGCATGTTAATAGTGGTTTTGCTTAAAAAGAAAGCAGTCGGAAAATAATTTTAAATTTCCCCTTGTCAGGCCGGAATAACTCCCTATAATGCGCCTCCACTGACACGGAACAACGGCACACAGGCCGCCGGGT
>NZ_JAOWGF010000022.1:0-28924 GCF_030333285.1 Citrobacter sp. CK199
GCATTCGACCAGATCGATAACGCGCCGGAAGAAAAAGCTCGTGGTATCACCATCAACACTTCTCACGTTGAATACGACACCCCGACTCGCCACTACGCGCACGTAGACTGCCCGGGCCACGCCGACTATGTTAAAAACATGATCACCGGTGCTGCGCAGATGGACGGCGCGATCCTGGTTGTTGCTGCGACTGACGGCCCGATGCCGCAGACCCGTGAGCACATCCTGCTGGGTCGTCAGGTAGGCGTTCCGTACATCATCGTGTTCCTGAACAAATGCGACATGGTTGATGACGAAGAGCTGCTGGAACTGGTTGAGATGGAAGTGCGTGAACTGCTGTCTCAGTACGACTTCCCGGGCGACGACACGCCGATCGTTCGTGGTTCTGCTCTGAAAGCGCTGGAAGGCGAAGCTGAGTGGGAAGCGAAAATCATCGAACTGGCTGGCTACCTGGATTCCTACATCCCGGAACCAGAGCGTGCGATTGACAAGCCGTTCCTGCTGCCGATCGAAGACGTATTCTCCATCTCCGGTCGTGGTACCGTTGTTACCGGTCGTGTAGAGCGCGGTATCATCAAAGTGGGCGAAGAAGTTGAAATCGTTGGTATCAAAGAGACTGCGAAGTCTACCTGTACTGGCGTTGAAATGTTCCGCAAACTGCTGGACGAAGGCCGTGCTGGTGAGAACGTAGGTGTTCTGCTGCGTGGTATCAAACGTGAAGAAATCGAACGTGGTCAGGTACTGGCTAAGCCGGGTTCCATCAAGCCGCACACCAAGTTCGAATCTGAAGTTTATATCCTGTCCAAAGACGAAGGCGGCCGTCATACTCCGTTCTTCAAAGGCTACCGTCCGCAGTTCTACTTCCGTACAACTGACGTGACTGGCACCATCGAACTGCCGGAAGGCGTAGAGATGGTAATGCCGGGCGACAACATCAAAATGGTTGTTACCCTGATCCACCCGATCGCGATGGACGACGGTCTGCGTTTCGCAATCCGTGAAGGCGGCCGTACCGTTGGCGCGGGCGTTGTTGCTAAAGTAATGAGCTAATTATTTAATAATTAGTTCTGCACTTAAAAAGGGCGCTTCGGCGCCCTTTTTGCTGTCTGTCATATCTACCTGCTATATAAAGAGTGTCATATTTAGTCGCATTTTTTATTCCTCTCCCTGCACACAAACGTATTTGTGCTATTGTAATCATAACTATTCTCATTTACACTTTGCGCAGAAATTGAACGGGAGCGATCATGTACGTTTGTTTGTGTAATGGTGTAAGTGATAAAAAAATTCGTCAGGCTGTTCGTCAGTTTCACCCTCAATCTTTCCAACAATTACGTAAGTTTATTCCTGTTGGAAATCAATGCGGTAAGTGCGTCCGTGCGGCGCGTGAAGTGATGCAGGATGAGTTAATGCAAATGCCGGAGTTTAAAGAAATCGCCTGAGTCACATTCTTTTTTTTGACATCCTTGTAGCCCCATCTACGCTCTAAGAGAGGAAGCGGAGGGACTATAAAATGAAAGGTGATGTTAAAATCATAAATTATCTCAATAAACTATTGGGAAATGAGCTTGTCGCAATCAATCAGTACTTTCTCCATGCCCGTATGTTTAAAAACTGGGGGCTCACTCGTCTGAATGATGTCGAATACCATGAATCCATCGATGAAATGAAACACGCTGATAAATATATCGAGCGTATTTTATTTCTTGAGGGTATCCCAAACTTGCAGGATCTTGGCAAGCTGGGCATTGGTGAAGATGTCGAAGAGATGTTGCAGTCAGATCTCCGTCTGGAACTGGAAGGAGCGAAGGATCTACGTGAAGCCATAGCCTACGCCGACAGCGTTCATGATTACGTTAGCCGGGACATGATGATTGAGATCCTGACAGATGAAGAAGGGCATATCGACTGGCTTGAGACGGAGCTGGATCTGATTGCAAAAATTGGTCTACAGAATTACCTGCAATCGCAAATTAAAGTGGACGATTAACTCCCCGACAGCAGTGTTTTCCAGCCAATGATAAAACCCGCAGCCGCCAGAAATGGCCCGAACGGCAGCGGGTTTTTTAATGCCCCTTTCCCGTTTATTACGTACATCGCCATCACGTTAATGCTGGCAATAAGCGCGGCCAGAAAGACCAGCAGGGGTAATGACTCCCAACGATGCCAGGCGCCAAGCGCGGCAAGAAATTTGATATCGCCGTACCCGAGCCCTTCTTTGCGATACAGCAGTCGATATCCCCAATAGAGAAGGGCGAACCCGCCGTAACCCGCAATGGCGCCCCAAAGCGCATCTGGCAAATGGTCAGGTAAACAGCACAGGTAATAAAGCAGGCCGCTCCAGAGCAGGGGGCAGGTAAACCGATCGGGCAAGAGTCCTGTTCGCGCGTCATATATCCCGGATAGCGCAGATAATAAGAGGTAGATAATCAGGAAGGGGAGGTCGGGTTGCATCATGTCATCCTCATTAAACGTTGCGCTCACCATCCGTGAAACTCATTTTCCACGCAACGGAGGAATGATGACGTTGCGCAGTGTATTCCGAAGAAAATGCGCAAAACAAAAACGGCACAACGCGTGTGCGAAGTTGCTCGCATTACAGACGAAATGATTAATATCTACGCGGCACTTGCGTCAGGCTGAGATTTGCGTATAATGCGCGGGCTTGTCTTAGTTGACGGCAGGTTCGATCTGAACCTTAGGTAGCCGATTTGGTTATCTAACAATGCTCCCAATCGGGGAGCTACGTAAGAACGGTTACACTCTCCCATCAATCGTAATGGGCACGAGGAGTAATCATTTTCGTTTATAAAATAATTGGAGCTCTGGTCTCATGCAGAACCAAAGAATCCGTATCCGCCTGAAAGCGTTTGATCATCGTCTGATCGATCAATCAACCGCGGAAATCGTCGAGACTGCTAAGCGCACTGGTGCGCAAGTCCGTGGTCCGATCCCGCTGCCGACCCGCAAAGAGCGCTTTACCGTTCTGATCTCCCCGCACGTTAACAAAGACGCGCGCGATCAGTACGAAATTCGCACTCACAAGCGTCTGGTTGACATCGTTGAGCCAACCGAGAAAACCGTTGATGCTCTGATGCGTCTGGACCTGGCTGCCGGTGTAGACGTGCAGATCAGCCTGGGTTAATCAGGTCATCGAGCGATTGAGAGGTTGAAACAATGATTGGTTTAGTCGGTAAAAAAGTGGGTATGACCCGCATCTTCACTGAAGATGGCGTCTCTATCCCAGTAACCGTAATCGAAGTTGAAGCAAACCGCGTTACTCAGGTTAAAGATCTGGCTAACGATGGCTACCGCGCTGTTCAGGTTACCACTGGTGCTAAAAAAGCTAACCGTGTAACCAAGCCGGAAGCTGGCCACTTTGCTAAAGCTGGCGTAGAAGCTGGCCGCGGCCTGTGGGAGTTCCGTCTGGCAGAGGGTGAAGAATACACCGTTGGTCAGAGCATTAGCGTTGAACTGTTTGCTGACGTTAAAAAAGTTGACGTAACTGGCACCTCTAAAGGTAAAGGTTTCGCAGGTACCGTTAAGCGCTGGAACTTCCGTACCCAGGACGCTACTCACGGTAACTCCTTGTCTCACCGCGTTCCGGGTTCTATCGGTCAGAACCAGACTCCGGGCAAAGTGTTCAAAGGCAAGAAAATGGCAGGTCAGCTGGGTAACGAACGTGTAACCGTTCAGAGCCTGGACGTAGTACGTGTTGACGCTGAGCGCAACCTGCTGCTGGTTAAAGGTGGTGTTCCGGGTGCAACCGGTTGCGACCTGATCGTTAAACCAGCTGTGAAGGCGTAAGGGGATAGCAATGGAATTAGTATTGAAAGACGCGCAGAGCGCGCTGACTGTTTCCGAAACTACCTTCGGTCGTGATTTCAACGAAGCGCTGGTTCACCAGGTTGTTGTTGCTTATGCAGCTGGTGCTCGTCAGGGCACTCGTGCTCAGAAGACTCGTGCTGAAGTAACTGGTTCCGGTAAAAAACCGTGGCGCCAGAAAGGTACCGGCCGTGCGCGTTCTGGTTCTATCAAGAGCCCGATCTGGCGTTCTGGTGGCGTGACCTTCGCTGCACGTCCGCAGGACCACAGTCAAAAAGTTAACAAGAAGATGTACCGCGGCGCGCTGAAAAGCATTCTGTCCGAACTGGTACGTCAGGATCGTCTGATCGTTGTCGAGAAGTTCTCTGTAGAAGCGCCTAAAACTAAGCTGCTGGCTCAGAAACTGAAAGACATGGCTCTGGAAGATGTGCTGATCATCACCGGTGAGCTGGACGAGAACCTGTTCCTGGCTGCGCGCAACCTGCACAAGGTTGACGTACGCGATGCAACTGGTATCGACCCGGTTAGCCTGATCGCCTTCGACAAAGTCGTAATGACTGCTGATGCTGTTAAGCAAGTTGAGGAGATGCTGGCATGATTCGTGAAGAACGTCTGCTGAAGGTGCTGCGCGCACCGCACGTTTCTGAAAAAGCGTCTACTGCGATGGAAAAAACCAACACCATCGTTCTCAAAGTTGCTAAAGACGCGACCAAAGCAGAAATCAAAGCTGCTGTGCAGAAACTGTTTGAAGTCGAAGTCGAAGTCGTTAACACCCTGGTTGTTAAAGGGAAAGTTAAACGTCACGGACAGCGTATCGGTCGTCGTAGCGACTGGAAAAAAGCTTACGTCACCCTGAAAGAAGGCCAGAATCTGGACTTCGTTGGCGGCGCTGAGTAAGTCGGAGGAGTAATACAATGGCAGTTGTTAAATGTAAACCGACATCTCCGGGTCGTCGCCACGTAGTTAAAGTGGTTAACCCTGAGCTGCACAAGGGCAAACCTTTTGCTCCGTTGCTGGAAAAAAACAGCAAATCCGGTGGTCGTAACAACAATGGCCGTATCACCACTCGTCATATCGGTGGTGGCCACAAGCAGGCATACCGTATTGTTGACTTCAAACGCAACAAAGATGGTATCCCGGCAGTTGTTGAACGTCTTGAGTACGATCCGAACCGTTCCGCGAACATCGCGCTGGTTCTGTACAAAGACGGTGAGCGCCGTTACATCCTGGCCCCTAAAGGCCTGAAAGCTGGCGACCAGATTCAATCTGGCGTTGATGCTGCAATCAAACCAGGCAACACCCTGCCGATGCGCAACATCCCGGTTGGTTCTACCGTTCATAACGTAGAAATGAAACCAGGTAAAGGCGGTCAGCTGGCACGTTCCGCTGGTACTTACGTTCAGATCGTTGCGCGCGATGGTGCTTATGTCACCCTGCGTCTGCGTTCTGGTGAAATGCGTAAAGTCGAAGCAGACTGCCGTGCAACTCTGGGCGAAGTTGGCAATGCTGAGCATATGCTGCGCGTTCTGGGTAAAGCAGGTGCTGCACGCTGGCGTGGTGTTCGTCCGACCGTTCGCGGTACCGCGATGAACCCAGTAGACCACCCACATGGTGGTGGTGAAGGTCGTAACTTTGGTAAGCACCCGGTAACTCCGTGGGGCGTTCAGACCAAAGGTAAGAAGACCCGCAGCAACAAGCGTACTGATAAATTCATCGTACGTCGCCGTAGCAAATAATTTTAGAGGATAAGCCATGCCACGTTCTCTCAAGAAAGGTCCTTTTATTGACCTGCACTTGCTGAAGAAGGTAGAGAAAGCGGTGGAAAGCGGAGACAAGAAGCCCCTGCGCACTTGGTCCCGTCGTTCAACGATCTTTCCTAACATGATCGGTTTGACCATCGCTGTCCATAATGGTCGTCAGCACGTTCCGGTATTTGTAACCGATGAAATGGTCGGTCACAAACTGGGTGAATTCGCACCGACTCGTACTTATCGCGGCCACGCTGCTGATAAAAAAGCGAAGAAGAAATAAGGTAGGAGGAAGAGATGGAAACTATCGCTAAACATCGCCATGCTCGTTCTTCTGCTCAGAAGGTTCGCCTTGTTGCTGACCTGATTCGCGGTAAGAAAGTGTCGCAGGCTCTGGATATTTTGACCTACACCAACAAGAAAGCGGCTGTACTGGTCAAGAAAGTCCTGGAATCTGCCATTGCTAACGCTGAACACAACGATGGCGCTGACATTGACGATCTGAAAGTTACGAAAATTTTCGTAGACGAAGGCCCGAGCATGAAGCGCATTATGCCGCGTGCAAAAGGTCGTGCAGATCGCATCCTGAAGCGCACCAGCCACATTACTGTGGTTGTGTCCGATCGCTGAGACTCTGGAGACTAGCAATGGGTCAGAAAGTACATCCTAATGGTATTCGCCTGGGTATTGTAAAACCATGGAACTCTACCTGGTTTGCGAACACCAAAGAATTCGCTGACAACCTGGACAGCGATTTTAAAGTACGTCAGTACCTGACGAAGGAACTGGCTAAAGCGTCCGTATCTCGTATCGTTATCGAGCGTCCGGCTAAGAGCATCCGTGTGACTATTCACACTGCTCGTCCGGGTATCGTTATCG
The DNA here is from genome assembly GCF_030333285.1 of Citrobacter sp. CK199. Lineage (NCBI taxonomy): Bacteria > Pseudomonadati > Pseudomonadota > Gammaproteobacteria > Enterobacterales > Enterobacteriaceae > Citrobacter > Citrobacter sp. CK199. The sequence goes on from NZ_JAOWGF010000022.1 coordinate 6,453, forward strand.
GTAAGAAAGGCGAAGACGTAGAAAAACTGCGTAAGGTCGTAGCGGATATCGCTGGCGTTCCTGCACAGATCAATATCGCCGAAGTTCGTAAGCCTGAACTGGACGCAAAATTGGTTGCTGACAGCATCACTTCTCAGCTGGAACGTCGCGTTATGTTCCGTCGTGCTATGAAGCGTGCTGTACAGAACGCAATGCGTCTGGGCGCTAAAGGTATTAAAGTTGAAGTTAGCGGCCGTCTGGGCGGCGCGGAAATCGCCCGTACCGAATGGTACCGTGAAGGTCGCGTACCGCTGCACACTCTGCGTGCTGACATCGACTACAACACCTCTGAAGCGCACACCACTTACGGTGTAATCGGCGTTAAAGTGTGGATCTTCAAAGGCGAGATCCTGGGTGGTATGGCTGCTGTTGAACAACCGGAAAAACCGGCTGCTCAACCGAAAAAGCAGCAGCGTAAAGGCCGTAAATAAGGAGCGTCGCTGATGTTACAACCAAAGCGTACAAAATTCCGTAAAATGCACAAAGGCCGTAACCGCGGTCTGGCGCAGGGTACGGATGTTAGCTTCGGCAGCTTCGGTCTGAAAGCTGTTGGCCGTGGTCGTCTGACTGCCCGTCAGATCGAAGCAGCACGTCGTGCTATGACCCGTGCAGTTAAGCGTCAAGGTAAGATCTGGATCCGTGTATTCCCGGACAAACCGATCACTGAAAAGCCGCTGGCAGTGCGTATGGGTAAAGGTAAAGGTAACGTGGAGTATTGGGTTGCCTTGATTCAGCCGGGTAAAGTCCTGTATGAAATGGACGGCGTACCGGAAGAGCTGGCCCGTGAAGCATTCAAGCTGGCAGCAGCGAAACTGCCGATTAAAACCACCTTTGTAACTAAGACGGTGATGTAATGAAAGCAAAAGAGCTGCGTGAGAAGAGTGTTGAAGAGCTGAACACCGAGCTGCTGAACCTGCTGCGTGAGCAGTTCAACCTGCGTATGCAGGCTGCAAGTGGCCAGCTGCAACAGTCTCACCTGTTGAAGCAAGTGCGTCGTGATGTCGCACGCGTTAAGACTTTACTGACTGAGAAGGCGGGTGCGTAATGACCGATAAAATCCGTACTCTGCAAGGTCGCGTTGTTAGCGACAAAATGGAGAAATCCATTGTTGTTGCTATCGAACGTTTTGTGAAACACCCGATCTACGGTAAATTCATCAAGCGTACGACCAAACTGCACGTACATGACGAGAACAACGAATGTGGTACCGGTGACGTGGTTGAAATCCGCGAATGCCGCCCACTGTCCAAGACTAAGTCCTGGACGCTGGTTCGCGTTGTAGAGAAAGCGGTTCTGTAATACAGTACCCATTCTCAACGAATAAACGGCTCAGCGATGGGCCGTTTATTTTTTCTACCCATATCGTTGAAGCGGTGTTATAATGCCGCGCCCCCGATATGGGGCTTTTTTAACGACCTGATTTTCGGGTCTCAGTAGTAGTTGACATTAGCGGAGCACTAAAATGATCCAAGAACAGACTATGCTGAACGTCGCCGACAACTCCGGTGCACGTCGCGTAATGTGTATCAAGGTTCTGGGTGGCTCGCACCGTCGCTACGCAGGCGTAGGCGACATCATCAAGATCACCATCAAAGAAGCAATTCCGCGTGGTAAGGTCAAAAAAGGTGATGTGCTGAAGGCGGTAGTGGTGCGCACCAAGAAGGGTGTTCGTCGCCCGGACGGTTCTGTCATTCGCTTCGATGGTAATGCATGCGTTATTCTGAACAATAACAGCGAGCAGCCTATCGGTACGCGTATTTTTGGGCCGGTAACTCGTGAGCTTCGTACCGAGAAGTTCATGAAAATTATCTCTCTGGCACCAGAAGTACTCTAAGGAGCGAATCATGGCAGCGAAAATCCGTCGTGATGACGAAGTTATCGTGTTAACCGGTAAAGATAAAGGTAAACGCGGTAAAGTTAAGAATGTCCTGTCTTCCGGCAAGGTCATTGTTGAAGGTATCAACCTGGTTAAGAAACACCAGAAGCCGGTTCCGGCTCTGAACCAACCGGGTGGCATCGTTGAAAAAGAAGCCGCTATTCAGGTTTCCAACATTGCAATCTTCAATGCGGCAACCGGTAAGGCTGACCGTGTAGGCTTTAGATTCGAAGACGGTAAAAAAGTCCGTTTCTTCAAATCTAACAGCGAAACTATCAAGTAATTTGGAGTAGTACGATGGCGAAACTGCATGATTACTACAAAGACGAAGTAGTTAATAAACTCATGACTGAGTTTAACTACAATTCTGTCATGCAAGTCCCTCGGGTCGAGAAGATCACCCTGAACATGGGTGTTGGTGAAGCGATCGCTGACAAGAAACTGCTGGATAACGCAGCAGCTGACCTGGCAGCAATCTCCGGTCAAAAACCGTTGATCACCAAAGCACGCAAATCTGTTGCAGGCTTCAAAATCCGTCAGGGCTATCCGATCGGCTGTAAAGTAACTCTGCGTGGCGAACGCATGTGGGAGTTCTTTGAGCGCCTGATCACTATTGCTGTACCGCGTATCCGTGACTTCCGTGGCCTGTCCGCTAAGTCTTTCGACGGTCGTGGTAACTACAGCATGGGTGTCCGTGAGCAGATCATCTTCCCAGAAATCGACTACGATAAAGTCGACCGCGTTCGTGGTTTGGATATTACCATTACCACTACTGCGAAATCTGACGAAGAAGGCCGTGCTCTGCTGGCTGCCTTTGACTTCCCGTTCCGCAAGTAAGGTAGGGTTACTGAATGGCTAAGCAATCAATGAAAGCACGCGAAGTAAAACGCGTAGCTTTAGCTGATAAATACTTCGCGAAACGCGCTGAACTGAAAGCGATCATCTCTGATGTGAACGCTTCCGACGAAGATCGTTGGAACGCTGTTCTTAAGCTGCAGACTCTGCCGCGTGATTCCAGCCCGTCTCGTCAGCGTAACCGCTGCCGTCAAACAGGTCGTCCACATGGTTATGTGGGCAAGTTCGGGTTGAGCCGTATCAAGTTACGTGAAGCCGCTATGCGCGGTGAAGTACCAGGCTTGAAAAAGGCTAGCTGGTAATTGTCACCAATTGAATCACGGGAGTAAAGACAGATGAGCATGCAAGATCCGATCGCGGATATGCTGACCCGTATCCGTAACGGTCAGGCCGCGAACAAAGCTGCGGTCACCATGCCTTCCTCCAAGCTGAAAGTGGCAATTGCCAACGTGCTGAAGGAAGAAGGTTTTATCGAAGATTTTAAAGTTGAAGGCGACACCAAGCCGGAACTGGAACTGACTCTTAAGTATTTCCAGGGTAAAGCTGTTGTAGAAAGCATTCAGCGTGTCAGCCGCCCAGGTCTGCGCATCTACAAACGTAAAGATGAGCTGCCGAAAGTTATGGCGGGTCTGGGTATCGCAGTTGTTTCTACCTCTAAAGGTGTTATGACTGATCGTGCAGCGCGCCAGGCTGGTCTTGGTGGCGAAATTATCTGCTACGTAGCCTAATCGGAGGAAAAAATGTCTCGTGTTGCTAAAGCACCGGTCGTTGTTCCTGCCGGCGTTGATGTAAAAATCAACGGTCAGGTTATTACGATCAAAGGTAAAAACGGCGAGCTGACTCGTACTCTCAACGATGCTGTTGAAGTTAAACATGCAGATAATGCACTGACCTTCGGTCCGCGTGATGGTTACGTAGACGGTTGGGCTCAGGCTGGTACCGCGCGTGCCCTGCTGAACTCAATGGTTATCGGTGTTACCGAAGGCTTCACTAAGAAGCTGCAGCTGGTTGGTGTAGGTTATCGTGCAGCGGTTAAAGGGAATGTAGTAAACCTGTCCTTAGGTTTCTCTCACCCGGTTGACCACCAGCTGCCAGCAGGTATTACTGCAGAATGTCCGACTCAGACTGAAATCGTGCTGAAAGGCGCTGATAAGCAGGTGATCGGTCAGGTTGCAGCAGATCTGCGCGCCTACCGTCGTCCTGAGCCTTACAAAGGCAAGGGTGTTCGTTACGCCGACGAAGTCGTGCGTACCAAAGAGGCTAAGAAGAAGTAAGGTAACACTATGGATAAGAAATCTGCTCGTATCCGTCGTGCGACCCGCGCACGCCGCAAGCTCCAGGAGCTGGGCGCAACTCGCCTGGTGGTACATCGTACCCCGCGTCACATTTACGCACAGGTAATTGCACCGAACGGTTCTGAAGTTCTGGTAGCTGCTTCTACTGTAGAAAAAGCTATCTCTGAACAACTGAAGTACACCGGTAACAAAGACGCGGCTGCAGCTGTGGGTAAAGCTGTCGCTGAACGCGCTCTGGAAAAAGGCATCAAAGATGTGTCCTTTGACCGTTCCGGGTTCCAATATCATGGTCGTGTCCAGGCACTGGCAGATGCTGCCCGTGAAGCTGGCCTTCAGTTCTAAGGTAGAGGTGTAAGATGGCTCACATCGAAAAACAAGCTGGCGAACTGCAGGAAAAGCTGATCGCGGTAAACCGCGTATCTAAAACCGTTAAAGGTGGTCGTATTTTCTCCTTCACAGCTCTGACTGTAGTTGGCGATGGTAACGGTCGCGTTGGTTTTGGTTACGGTAAAGCGCGTGAAGTTCCAGCAGCGATCCAGAAAGCGATGGAAAAAGCCCGTCGCAATATGATTAACGTCGCGCTGAACAACGGCACCCTGCAACACCCGGTTAAAGGTGTTCACACGGGTTCTCGTGTATTCATGCAGCCAGCTTCCGAAGGTACCGGTATCATCGCCGGTGGTGCAATGCGCGCCGTTCTGGAAGTTGCTGGGGTTCATAACGTTCTGGCTAAAGCATATGGTTCCACCAACCCGATCAACGTGGTTCGTGCAACTATTGATGGCCTGGAAAATATGAATTCTCCAGAAATGGTCGCTGCCAAGCGTGGTAAATCCGTTGAAGAAATTCTGGGGAAATAAACCATGGCAAAGACTATTAAAATTACTCAAACCCGCAGTGCAATCGGTCGTCTGCCGAAACACAAGGCAACGCTGCTTGGCCTGGGTCTGCGTCGTATTGGTCACACCGTAGAGCGCGAGGATACTCCTGCTGTTCGTGGTATGGTCAACGCGGTTTCCTTCATGGTTAAAGTTGAGGAGTAAGAGATGCGTTTAAATACTCTGTCTCCGGCCGAAGGCTCCAAAAAGGCGGGTAAACGCCTGGGTCGTGGTATCGGTTCTGGCCTCGGTAAAACCGGTGGTCGTGGTCACAAAGGTCAGAAGTCTCGTTCTGGCGGTGGCGTACGTCGCGGTTTCGAGGGTGGTCAGATGCCTCTGTACCGTCGTCTGCCGAAATTCGGCTTCACTTCTCGCAAAGCAGCGATTACAGCCGAAGTTCGTCTGTCTGACCTGGCTAAAGTAGAAGGCGGCGTAGTAGACCTGAACACGCTGAAAGCGGCTAACATTATCGGTATCCAGATCGAGTTCGCGAAAGTGATCCTGGCTGGTGAAGTCACTACTCCGGTAACTGTTCGTGGCCTGCGTGTTACTAAAGGCGCTCGTGCTGCTATCGAAGCTGCTGGCGGTAAAATCGAGGAATAAGTAGCAGATGGCTAAACAACCGGGATTAGATTTTCAAAGCGCCAAAGGTGGCTTAGGCGAGCTGAAACGCAGACTGCTGTTTGTTATCGGCGCGCTGATTGTGTTCCGTATTGGCTCTTTTATTCCGATCCCTGGTATTGATGCCGCTGTACTTGCCAAACTGCTTGAGCAACAGCGAGGCACCATCATTGAAATGTTTAACATGTTCTCTGGTGGTGCACTCAGCCGTGCTTCTATCTTTGCTCTGGGTATCATGCCGTATATTTCGGCGTCGATTATTATCCAGTTGCTGACGGTGGTTCACCCAACGCTGGCAGAAATTAAGAAAGAAGGGGAGTCTGGTCGTCGTAAGATCAGCCAGTACACCCGCTACGGTACTCTGGTGCTGGCGATATTCCAGTCGATCGGTATTGCTACCGGTCTGCCGAATATGCCTGGTATGCAAGGCCTGGTAATGAATCCGGGCTTTGCATTCTATTTCACCGCTGTTGTAAGTCTGGTTACAGGAACCATGTTCCTGATGTGGTTGGGCGAACAGATTACTGAACGTGGTATCGGCAACGGTATCTCAATCATTATCTTCGCCGGTATTGTCGCGGGACTCCCGCCAGCCATTGCCCATACTATCGAGCAAGCGCGTCAAGGCGACCTGCACTTCCTCGTGTTGCTGTTGGTTGCAGTATTAGTATTTGCAGTGACGTTCTTTGTTGTATTTGTTGAGCGTGGTCAACGCCGCATTGTGGTAAACTACGCAAAACGTCAGCAGGGTCGTCGTGTCTATGCTGCACAGAGCACACATTTACCGCTGAAAGTGAATATGGCGGGGGTAATCCCGGCAATTTTCGCTTCCAGTATTATTCTGTTCCCGGCAACCATCGCGTCATGGTTCGGGGGCGGTACTGGTTGGAACTGGCTGACAACAATTTCGCTGTATTTGCAGCCTGGGCAACCGCTTTATGTGTTACTCTATGCGTCTGCAATCATCTTCTTCTGTTTCTTCTACACGGCGTTGGTTTTCAACCCGCGTGAAACAGCAGATAACCTGAAGAAGTCCGGTGCATTTGTACCAGGAATTCGTCCGGGAGAGCAAACGGCGAAGTATATCGATAAAGTAATGACCCGCCTGACTTTGGTGGGTGCGCTTTACATTACCTTTATCTGCCTGATCCCGGAGTTCATGCGTGATGCAATGAAAGTACCGTTCTACTTTGGTGGGACCTCACTGCTTATCGTTGTCGTCGTGATTATGGACTTTATGGCTCAAGTGCAAACTCTGATGATGTCCAGTCAGTATGAGTCTGCATTGAAGAAGGCGAACCTGAAAGGCTACGGCCGTTAATTGGTCGCCCGAGAAGTTACGGAGAGTAAAAATGAAAGTTCGTGCTTCCGTCAAGAAATTATGCCGTAACTGCAAAATCGTTAAGCGTGATGGCGTCATCCGCGTGATTTGCAGTGCCGAGCCGAAGCATAAACAGCGCCAAGGCTGATTTATTCGCATATTTTTCTTGCAAAGTTGGGTTGAGCTGGCTAGATTAGCCAGCCAATCTTTTGTATGTCTGTACGTTTCCATTTGAGTATCCTGAAAACGGGCTTTTCAGCATGGTGCGTACATATTAAATAGTAGGAGTGCATAGTGGCCCGTATAGCAGGCATTAACATTCCTGATCAGAAACATGCTGTGATCGCGTTAACTTCGATCTACGGCGTCGGTAAGACCCGTTCTAAAGCCATTCTGGCTGCAGCGGGTATCGCTGAAAATGTTAAGATCAGTGAGCTGTCTGAAGAACAAATCGACACGCTGCGTGACGAAGTTGCCAAATTTGTCGTTGAAGGTGATCTGCGCCGTGAAATCAGCATGAGCATCAAGCGCCTGATGGATCTTGGTTGCTATCGCGGTTTGCGTCATCGTCGTGGTCTCCCGGTTCGCGGTCAGCGTACCAAGACCAACGCACGTACCCGTAAGGGTCCGCGCAAACCGATCAAGAAATAATCGGGGTGATTGAATAATGGCAAAGGCACCAATTCGTGCACGTAAACGTGTAAGAAAACAAGTCTCTGACGGCGTGGCTCATATCCATGCTTCTTTCAACAACACCATCGTGACTATCACTGATCGTCAGGGTAACGCGCTGGGTTGGGCAACAGCCGGTGGTTCCGGTTTCCGTGGTTCTCGCAAATCCACTCCGTTTGCAGCTCAGGTTGCAGCAGAGCGTTGCGCTGACGCCGTAAAAGAATACGGTATCAAGAATCTGGAAGTTATGGTTAAAGGTCCGGGTCCAGGTCGCGAATCTACCATTCGTGCACTGAACGCCGCTGGTTTCCGCATCACTAATATTACTGATGTGACTCCGATCCCTCATAACGGTTGTCGTCCGCCGAAAAAACGTCGCGTATAACGCTTCGTTTTCCAGGTTTGTTGGAGAAAGAAAATGGCAAGATATTTGGGTCCTAAGCTCAAGCTGAGCCGTCGTGAGGGCACCGACTTATTCCTTAAGTCTGGCGTTCGCGCGATCGATACCAAGTGTAAAATTGAACAAGCTCCTGGCCAGCACGGTGCGCGTAAACCGCGTCTGTCTGACTATGGTGTGCAGTTGCGTGAAAAGCAAAAAGTTCGCCGTATCTATGGTGTGCTGGAGCGTCAGTTCCGTAACTACTACAAAGAAGCAGCGCGTCTGAAAGGCAACACCGGTGAAAACCTGTTGGCTCTGCTGGAAGGTCGTCTGGACAACGTTGTATACCGTATGGGCTTCGGCGCCACTCGTGCAGAAGCACGCCAGCTGGTTAGCCATAAAGCAATTATGGTAAACGGTCGTGTTGTTAACATCGCTTCTTATCAGGTTAGTCCGAATGACGTTGTTAGCATTCGTGAGAAAGCGAAGAAGCAGTCTCGCGTGAAAGCCGCTCTGGAGCTGGCTGAGCAGCGTGAAAAGCCAACCTGGCTGGAAGTTGATGCTGGCAAGATGGAAGGTACGTTTAAGCGTAAGCCTGAGCGTTCTGATCTGTCTGCGGACATTAACGAACACCTGATCGTCGAGCTTTACTCCAAGTAAAGCTTAGTACCAAAGAGAGGACACAATGCAGGGTTCTGTGACAGAGTTTCTAAAACCGCGCCTGGTAGATATCGAGCAAGTGAGTTCGACGCACGCCAAGGTGACCCTTGAGCCTTTAGAGCGTGGCTTTGGCCATACTCTGGGTAACGCACTGCGCCGTATTCTGCTCTCATCGATGCCGGGTTGCGCGGTGACCGAGGTTGAGATTGATGGTGTACTACATGAGTACAGCACCAAAGAAGGCGTTCAGGAAGACATCCTGGAAATCCTGCTCAACCTGAAAGGGCTGGCGGTGAGAGTTCAGGGTAAAGATGAAGTTATTCTTACCTTGAATAAATCTGGCATTGGCCCTGTGACTGCAGCCGACATTACCCATGACGGGGATGTCGAAATCGTCAAGCCGCAGCACGTGATCTGCCACCTGACCGATGAGAACGCGTCTATTAGCATGCGTATCAAAGTTCAGCGCGGTCGTGGTTATGTGCCGGCTTCTACCCGAATTCATTCGGAAGAAGATGAGCGCCCAATCGGCCGTCTGCTGGTCGACGCATGCTACAGCCCTGTAGAGCGTATTGCCTACAATGTTGAAGCAGCGCGTGTAGAACAGCGTACCGACCTGGACAAGCTGGTCATCGAAATGGAAACCAACGGCACAATCGATCCTGAAGAGGCGATTCGTCGTGCGGCAACCATTCTGGCTGAACAACTGGAAGCTTTCGTTGACTTACGTGATGTACGTCAGCCGGAAGTGAAAGAAGAGAAACCAGAATTCGATCCGATCCTGCTGCGCCCTGTTGACGATCTGGAATTGACTGTCCGCTCTGCTAACTGCCTTAAAGCAGAAGCTATCCACTATATCGGTGATCTGGTACAGCGTACCGAGGTTGAGCTTCTTAAGACGCCTAACCTGGGTAAAAAATCTCTTACTGAGATTAAAGACGTGCTGGCTTCCCGTGGACTGTCTCTGGGCATGCGCCTGGAAAACTGGCCACCGGCAAGCATCGCTGACGAGTAACCGGATCACAGGTTAAGGTTTTACTGAGAAGGATAAGGTCATGCGCCATCGTAAGAGTGGTCGTCAACTGAACCGCAACAGCAGCCATCGCCAGGCTATGTTCCGCAACATGGCAGGTTCACTGGTTCGTCATGAGATCATCAAGACGACCCTGCCTAAAGCGAAAGAGCTGCGTCGCGTAGTTGAGCCGCTGATTACTCTTGCCAAGACTGATAGCGTAGCTAATCGTCGTCTGGCATTCGCCCGTACTCGTGATAACGAGATCGTGGCAAAACTGTTTAACGAACTGGGCCCGCGTTTCGCGAGCCGCGCCGGTGGTTACACTCGCATTCTGAAGTGTGGCTTCCGTGCAGGCGACAACGCGCCGATGGCATACATCGAGCTGGTTGATCGTTCTGAGTCGAAAGCAGAAGCTGCTGCAGAGTAATCTGTAGTAACGTAAAAAAACCCGCTCCGGCGGGTTTTTTTATATCCGCCGTATCCCCACTTATCTACAATATCTGTACTCTTTTTGTTCATCCCCTGGAGTTGTTGTATGTGGTTACTGGACCAGTGGGCAGAGCGCCATATTACAGATGCACAGACTAAAGGTGAGTTTGATAATCTGCCCGGCAGCGGTGAGCCGCTGGCCCTGGATGATGACTCACATGTGCCGCCTGAACTACGGACTGGCTACCGTTTACTCAAAAATGCCGGTTGCCTTCCCCCGGAGCTTGAACAGCGTAAAGAAGCCATTCAGCTACTGGATCTGCTTAAAGGTATTCGTCAGGACGATCCACAGTATCAGGAAGTGAGCCGTCGTTTATCGCTCCTTGAACTAAAACTACGACAGGCGGGGCTGAGTACCGGGTTTTTACGCGGTGAATATGCAGATAAACTGCTGCATAAGATTAATGATGACTAACGGAGCTTGTATGTATCGTATTGGTGAACTGGCAAAGCTGGCAGAAGTGACGCCTGATACCATCCGCTACTATGAAAAGCAGCAGATGATGGAGCATGAAGTGCGTACGGAGGGTGGTTTTCGACTCTACACGGAAAACGATCTTCAGCGCCTTAAGTTTATCCGCTATGCCCGGCAGTTGGGTTTTACGCTTGAGTCGATCCGGGAACTGTTGTCGATCCGTGTCGATCCCGAACACCATACCTGCCAGGAGTCGAAAGGAATCGTGCAGGAAAGGCTGAAAGAGGTCGAATCACGAATTGCGGAATTACAGAGCATGCAGCGTTCATTGCAGAGGCTGAACGATGCCTGCTGTGGAACGGCACACAGCAGCGTCTATTGTTCAATTCTGGAAGCACTGGAACAAGGCGCCAGCGGAGTCAAGCAGGAGTGTTGATTTATTGACCTGATGAGCCTACACTCACGCCGTTAAACCATACAAACTGGAGTTATTATGAGTCGTTATCAGCATACGAAAGGGCAGATAAAAGACAACGCCATTGAGGCATTACTGCACGATCCGCTTTTCAGACAACGTGTTGAAAAAAATAAGAAAGGGAAAGGAAGTTATCTGCGTAAAGGCAAACATGGCAATCGGGGTAACTGGGAGGCCAGTGGCAAGAAAGTGAATCACTTTTTTACCACTGGCTTTCTGCTTATTAAGGCTTGTTAAGAACGGTTGTTTTGTTCTTTCAGAAGATCGCGGATCTCAGAAAGCAATACTTCTTCCGTTGTCGGCGCTGGCGCTTCCGTCGGTTCTTCTTTCTTACGATTCAGTTTGTTGATCAGTTTGATAGCCATGAAGATAGCAAACGCCACAATAACAAAATCAAAGACGTTCTGAATAAACACACCGTAATGCATCACGACTGCCGGGATATCTCCCTGCGCTTCGCGTAGCGTAAAGGCAAACTGTTTAAAATCGATCCCGCCAATTAACAATCCCAGTGGCGGCATAATGATATCAGCAACCAGAGAAGAAACGATCTTCCCGAATGCCGCACCAATAATCACACCCACTGCCAAATCAACAACATTCCCGCGCATCGCGAATTCGCGAAACTCTTTAATAAAGCTCATTTTATTCTCCCTATGCAACAGACGTTTATAAGTTTAACAAATGTTAAGGCATTTTCCATTTATGGATTGTTTAAAGGAGCATTTATTAGGCCCTGATAAAACAGGGGAATTAAAGAGGGCGCTGCATTAGCGCCCAAATAATTACAGGAAGAAAGGACTTGGCTGGAATAAGCGTTCGACGTCGGTAATAAACTTTTTATCCGTCAGGAACATAATCACATGATCGCCTTGTTCAATGCGCAAATTGTCATTGGCAATCATTACATCGTTACCGCGAACCACTGCGCCAATTATTGTTCCCGGTGGAAGTTTAATTTCATCAATGGCACGGCCTACGACGCGAGATGTACTTTCATCACCGTGGGCAACGGCTTCAATTGCTTCTGCTACACCACGACGTAGCGATGACACTCCCACAATATCGGCTTTACGCACATGGCTGAGTAACGCGGAAATCGTGGCCTGCTGTGGTGAAATGGCAATATCAATGACGCTCCCCTGGACGAGATCCACATAGGCGCGACGTTGAATGAGCACCATTACTTTCTTCGCACCCATCCGTTTGGCCAGCATTGCCGACATAATGTTGGCTTCATCATCGTTGGTGACTGCAATAAACAGATCAACCTGATCAATATGCTCTTCAGCCAGCAGTTCCTGATCCGACGCATCGCCAAAAAAGACGATCGTATTTTGCAGTTTTTCGGCAAGTTCGGAGGCCCGCTGTTGATCGCGCTCGATCAGTTTGACGCTGTAATCTTTTTCCAGACGACGCGCGAGACCGGCACCGATATTTCCCCCGCCGACTAACATAATACGCTTATAGGGTTTCTCCAGACGTTGCAGTTCGCTCATTACCGCACGGATATGCTGCGATGCGGCAATGAAAAAGACTTCATCGCCTGCTTCTACAATAGTCGAACCCTGGGGGCGAATGGGGCGGTCATGACGGAATATCGCGGCGACGCGGGTATCAATATGCGGCATATGCTCACGCATCGTGGATAACGCGTTCCCGATCAGCGGCCCGCCATAATAGGCTTTCACTACCGCAAGACTGACTTTACCTTCGGCGAAATTAACGACCTGCAATGCGCCAGGATATTCGATCAGGCGATAAATGTTATCGATGACCAGTTGCTCTGGCGCAATAAGATGGTCGATGGGGACGGCTTCAGAGTGGAAGAGTTTATCCGCATCGCGGACATAATCTGGCGAGCGGATACGGGCGATACGATTTGGCGTATTGAAGAGTGAATAGGCCACTTGGCAGGCGACCATATTCGTTTCATCGGAACTGGTCACGGCGACCAGCATATCCGCATCGTCTGCACCCGCTTCACGCAGCACGCGGGGGTGAGAGCCATGCCCTTGCACGACGCGGAGATCGAACTTGTCCTGTAAACTACGCAGGCGTTCGCCATTGATATCGACCACCGTGATGTCGTTGTTCTCTCCGACCAGGTTTTCAGCCAGCGTGCCGCCGACCTGCCCTGCGCCCAGAATGATAATTTTCATCAGTCGCGACCCGTTATCTCATCACTTTTTGATTAGCTTAGCGTAAAAGAAGCCGTCACCTTCTTCCGCACCTGGCAGATTTTGCACGCCCGGTTGAGCGGGGGTTCCGGTGCCGGTCAGGGTGGCGTCCGGGGTGCGCTGTAAAAAAGCCTGAATCTGTTGGCTATTCTCTTCCGGCAGGACAGAACAGGTCGCGTAGACCAGTGTTCCGCCTGACTTTAAATGTGGCCATATGGCATCCAGAATTTCCGACTGTAATTTTGCCAGTTCAGCAATATCACGATCGCGGCGTAGCCATTTGATATCCGGGTGACGACGAATGACGCCGGTGGCTGAACAAGGCGCATCCAGCAGAATACGGTCAAATTTCTGCTCGCCACACCATTGCGCGGGATATCGACCATCACCCTGTTTGACGGTTGCCTTCATCCCCAGACGTTTAAGGTTATCGTAAACGCGTGAAAGACGCTGTTCGTCGACATCGACAGCCAACACCTGCGCTTCAGGCGCGGCTTCGAGTATATGCGTTGTTTTACCCCCCGGTGCGGCGCACAAATCCAGGATTTGCTCGCCGTTTTGTGGGGCGAGGAAGCTAACACAGCCTTGCGCGGCAGCATCCTGAACCGTTACCCAACCCTCTTCAAAGCCGGGCAAGGCATGAACCGGCGCCGGAGACTCAAGACGTAGGGCGTCAGGATAGGTCGAGTGGGGAAAACCGTTCATTCCTGCGTCCTGCAATAACGCGAGCCAGCTGTCGCGTGAATGATGTGTACGGTTCACGCGTAGCCACATTGGAGGACGTTGGTTGTTGGCTTCGACAATCGCTTCCCATTGGGTGGGATAGGATTTTTGCAGGCGCTTTAGCAGCCAGGACGGATGCAGAAAACGCGCCTCGCTGGTCGCAAACTCAGCCAGCAACGCCTCCTGCTGACGCTGAAACTGACGCAAAACGCCATTGATCAGCCCCTTAAGCTGTGGGCGCTTAATAGCAACAGCACCTTCAACCGTTTCTGCGAGGGCCGCATGTGGTGGAATTCGTGTGTGCAATAGCTGGTAAAACCCTACCATGATCAGGTAATGCACGGTGCGTTGCTTACCGGTCATCGGGCGAGACATTAATTTATTAATCAGCCACTCCAGCTGCGAAAGGGTGCGCAACACGCCAAAGCACAGCTCCTGAAGCAGCGCTTTGTCTTTATCGGAGACTTTTTGCTGTAGTGGTGGCAGGACATTACTTAAAGATTGCCCTTGCTCAACAACCTGCTCAACGGCCTGTGCCGCCAGACTGCGTAAATTTTGTTTTTTCATAACCGCAAAAATAAAAATGCCCGGTAACACCGGGCGTAGTAAGACGTGACCGTCAGGCCAGACGGTTGCCAGGAATAAACCATTCCCGACGTGAATTTAAAAGATCCTGCGCGCTCATTGCCTTCTTACCTGCGGGTTGAAGGGAGAGCAGGTTCAGGATGCCGTTGCCGGTTGCAACCTGAATACCTTGTTTAGTCGCGTCAAGAATGGTGCCCGGTTCCGCTTGCGTTACGCGCTCTATCACTGACGCCTGCCACACTTTTACCGGCTGACCGTCAATTTCCATCCAGCTCATTGGCCAGGGATTAAAGGCGCGGATGCAGCGTTCAAGCTGTGCAGCAGAGAGAGACCAGTCCATACGCGCCTCTTCTTTGCTAAGTTTCTCAGCGTGAGTGGCCAGGGCGTTGTCCTGTACTTCTGGCTTCGCGGTACCGTTTTCTAACTGTTTCAGCGTTTCAATCAGCCCCTGTGGACCAAGATCCGCCAGCTTGTCATACAGCGTGCCGCTGGTGTCTTCCGCGGTGATTGGACAGGCAAGTTTATAGAGCATATCGCCAGTATCCAGACCCACATCCATTTGCATGATGGTGACGCCCGTTTCGGCATCACCAGCCCAAAGTGAACGTTGGATCGGCGCAGCGCCACGCCAGCGCGGGAGCAGGGAACCGTGAACGTTGATGCAGCCGAGTCGCGGCATATCAAGCACCGCTTTTGGCAGAATCAGGCCATACGCCACCACGACCATTACGTCAGCGTGTAAGTCTGCGACTAAATGCTGGTTTTCTTGTGGGCGCAAGGAGGCGGGCTGAAAAACCGCTATTCCTTTCTCTTCCGCCAGCACTTTCACCGGGCTGGGCATCAGCTTTTTACCGCGTCCTGCCGGGCGGTCGGGTTGGGTAAACACGCCAACGACGTTGTGTCCAGAAGACAACAGCGCGTCAAGATGACGCGCTGCAAAGTCAGGTGTACCCGCAAAAATAATACGTAGTGAGTCAGACACGTTGATTCTTGTCCTTAAGCTCGGGCGTTCAGGCGGTCGAGTTTCTCAACTTTCTGACGAATACGTTGTTGCTTCAGCGGCGACAGATAATCAATAAACAGTTTACCAACCAGGTGATCCATCTCGTGCTGAATACAGATAGCCAACAGGCCGTCTGCTTCCAGCTCAAAAGATTGACCGTCGCGGTCGAGTGCGCGAATTTTCACTTTCTCCGCACGCGGCACTAAAGCACGCTGTTCTGGAATAGACAGACAGCCTTCTTCAATCCCCGTCTCACCGCTTTTTTCCAGCAGTTCCGGGTTGATTAACACCAGACGCTCGTCGCGGTTTTCCGAAACATCAATCACGATGATACGTTGATGAATATCGACCTGCGTTGCCGCCAGGCCAATACCTTCTTCTGCATACATCGTTTCGAACATATCATCGACGATACGCTGAATTTCTGCATTCACTTCTTCTACCGGTTTTGCGACTTTGCGAAGACGCTCGTCCGGAATATGTAACACTTGCAAAACTGCCATAATTATCCAGAGTTGTGTTCAGGAGTTGGAAAGATTATTACCTCTATTCTAGACAAAACCCCCTCCGATTGACAGCATCAGTGACCAATCGCAAAGATTGCCAGGACAGCTTGTGGCAGGGGGATAAAGGATGACCCGTACCGAAATTTGGTTACGTTTGATGCATGTGAGTGAATTGTATGGCGATGCAATGTTGAGCATTGCGAATTTGCTCATACAACAGCGTCAGATTGATAAGACTTTGCTTCAGAACGCAGGGTTAACGTCCCGACAAGCGGAACGCTTTTTAACCGTCCCGCAAAAAGCGCTGGATGACGCGCAGCACTGGCTTGAGCAACCTCATCACCATTTGATTCTGGCCGGCAGCGCGCGTTATCCGGCACAGTTGAATGCGATTGCAGATTATCCCGGCGCTTTTTTTGTTGCGGGTGATCCAGAATGTCTCCAGAACTTCCAGCTTGGCGTCGTAGGAAGCCGGACACCTTCCTGGTATGGCGAGCGATGGGGGCGCTTGTTCTGTGAAAGTCTTGCCGTAAAAGGGGTGACGATTACCAGCGGGCTGGCGAGAGGAGTTGATGGCGTTGCGCATAAAGCCGCCTTAAACGCGAACGGGAAAAGCGTGGCTGTGCTGGGCAACGGTCTGGGAAGTATCCATCCCCGACGACATACCCGGCTGGCTGAGGGGCTGATAGACGCCGGTGGCGCGCTGGTGTCGGAGTTTCCATTAGCGACGCTCCCTTTACCGCACCATTTTCCCCGACGAAACCGCATCATTAGCGGCCTGAGCAAAGGCGTGCTGGTTGTTGAAGCGGCACTACGAAGCGGCTCTTTGGTTACCGCGCGCTGTGCGCTGGAGCAAGGGAGGGATGTCTTTGCCTTGCCAGGGCCGATAGGCAGCCCTGGCAGTGAAGGGCCGCATTGGTTGATCAAACAGGGCGCCACTCTTGTGACGGCGCCAGAGGATATTCTGGAAAATTTGCAATACGGCTTACATTGGCTGCCAGATGAGGCCGAAAATTCACTTTATTCACCAGATCAGGAAGTCGCAGCATTGCCATTTCCTATGCTCCTGGCTAACGTAGGAGATGAGGTAACACCTGTTGACGTCGTCGCTGAACGTGCCGGCCAACCTGTGCCAGAGGTAGTGGCTCAGCTACTCGAACTGGAGTTAGCAGGATGGATCGCAGCTGTACCCGGCGGCTATGTCCGATTAAGGAGGGCAAGCCATGTTCGACGTACTAATGTATTTGTTTGAGACTTACATCCATAACGAAGCTGAATTGCGTGTGGATCAGGACAAACTGGAACGGGATCTTACCGACGCTGGCTTTGACCGTGAAGACATCTACAACGCGCTACTGTGGCTGGAAAAGCTTGCTGATTATCAGGAAGGCCTCGCCGAACCTATGCAACTGGCTTCCGATCCGCTCTCCGTACGTATTTACACGGCAGAGGAGTGCAATCGACTGGATGCCAGCTGTCGGGGGTTTCTGTTATTCCTCGAGCAGATTCAGGTGCTAAACCTCGAAACGCGAGAAATGGTGATTGAACGCGTGCTCGCGCTGGATACCGCAGAATTCGATCTGGAAGACCTGAAGTGGGTGATCCTGATGGTTTTATTTAACATTCCGGGTTGTGAAAATGCGTATCAGCAAATGGAAGAATTACTCTTTGAAGTGAATGAAGGTATGCTGCATTAATCGATCTTCATTCAGCATGAGTTGTTATGGCTAAATCAGCACTGTTTACGGTGCATAAAAATGAGCCCTGCCCACAGTGCGGGGCTGAACTTGTTATTCGCTCCGGGAAACATGGTCCTTTTCTCGGCTGCTCACACTATCCAGAATGTGATTATGTCCGTCCGCTGAAATCGTCAGCAGACGGACATATCGTCAAAGTTCTGGAGGGGAAGTTTTGCCCGGCATGTGGTGCGGAGCTGGTATTGCGGCAGGGGCGGTTCGGCATGTTTATCGGTTGCAGTGACTACCCCGCGTGTGGCCATACCGAACTGATCGACAAACCAGACGAAACTGCCATTACCTGCCCTCAGTGCCAAAAAGGTCATCTGGTTCAACGGCGTTCCCGTTATGGTAAAACCTTTCATTCCTGCGATCGCTATCCTGAATGTCAGTTTGTCATTAACTTCAAACCGATAGCCGGAGAGTGTCCTGAATGTCACTATCCGCTACTCATCGAAAAGAAAACCGCGCAGGGTGTGAAGCACTTTTGCGCCAGTAAACAATGTGGAAAGCCGGTTCCGGCGGAACAACAAAGTGAATAATAACCTGCCCACAGACGCTATCGCGGCAGCGGTAGCGGTACTGCATAAAGAATGTGTCATCGCGTATCCCACAGAAGCTGTTTTCGGTGTCGGGTGCGATCCTGATAGTGAAACGGCGGTCAACCGCTTACTGGAATTGAAACAGCGTCCGGTTGAAAAAGGCCTCATTTTAATTGCGGCAAATTTTGAGCAGCTTAAGCCATATATTGATGACAGCATGCTGACAGATACGCAACGAGAAGCGATCTTTGCGTGCTGGCCTGGCCCGGTGACATTTGTTTTTCCTGCACCGGCGACAACGCCGCGCTGGTTGACGGGACGTTTTGATTCGCTGGCGGTTCGCGTTACGGATCACCCGCTGGTGGTCTCATTGTGCCTGGCTTATGGCAAACCGTTAGTTTCCACCAGTGCGAATTTGACAGGGTTGCCTCCCTGCCGCACGGTCGAAGAAGTACGGGCGCAGTTTGGCGCGGATTTCCCCGTTGTTGAGGGTGAAACGGGAGGACGCCTGAATCCTTCTGAAATTCGTGATGCCCTGACGGGCGAGCTGTTTCGACAGGGGTAATACGATGGAAACCTATGCCGTTTTTGGTAACCCGATTGCGCACAGCAAGTCGCCATTTATTCATCAGCAGTTTGCGCAGCAACTGAAGATAGATCATCCCTATGGGCGTGTTCTGGCGCCGGTTGATGATTTCGTGAATACCCTTAACGCCTTCTTTGCGCAAGGAGGGAAAGGGGCGAACGTTACCGTTCCTTTTAAAGAGGAAGCGTTTGCACGCGCAGATGCACTGACGGAGCGTGCGGCGCTTGCCGGGGCGGTGAATACCCTGAAACGCCTTGATGATGGTCGCTTGCTGGGGGATAACACCGACGGCATCGGTCTGTTGAGCGATCTTGAACGTTTATCTTTCATTCGTCCGGGGCTACGCATCCTGCTGATTGGGGCAGGGGGGGCTTCCAGGGGCGTACTGTTACCGCTGCTATCAATGGATTGTGCGGTTACTATTGCGAACCGAACCGCTTCCCGTGCTGAAGAACTGGCGCAAATCTTCGCTCATACCGGCAGTGTTCAGGCCCTTCGTCTTGATGCGCTGGAAGGCCATGAATTCGATCTGATCATCAATGCGACATCCAGTGGAATTAGCGGTGATATTCCCGCGATCCCGTCATCGCTCATTCATCCTGCTGTCTGTTGCTACGATATGTTTTATCAAAAGGGGAATACGCCGTTCCTTGCCTGGTGTGCGGAGCAAGGGGCAAAACGGTATGCCGATGGTTTGGGGATGCTGGTGGGGCAAGCCGCGCATGCTGTTTTTCTCTGGCATGGCGTGTTGCCTGACGTGGAACCTGTTATTGCAACGCTGAAGCAGGAACTGTCGGCATGAACCAGGCTATTCAGTTTCCTGACAGAGAAGAGTGGGACGCGGACCTTGAGGCCGTTAGCTTTCCCGCTCTGGTGAATGGGATGCAGTTAATGTGTGCTATCAAGGGAATCACACTGGCGCATCGCTTTGGCGGCGATACGCCAGAACGGTGGCTGGCAGACTTTTGTGAACATCGCTGGGATCTGGAAGAAGAAGCGGAAGCGTTGATCCAGTCCCAGCAAGAAGACGATCAGGGTTGGGTCTGGCTGTCCTGACTCAGGTATTCATCTTTCCATTTCACATAGTTATTTGCGGAGTACTGTAGCCCGGCTTTCTCTTCATCACTTAGCGGACGGATCTGCTTCACCGGACTCCCCAGATACAGATAGCCGCTTTCCAGGCGCTTGTTTTGCGGCACCAGGCTGCCAGCGCCGATCATGACGTCATCTTCTATTACCGCGCCATCCAGCAGAATGGACCCCATGCCAACCAGAACCCGGTTGCCGATAGTGCAGCCGTGGAGCATGACTTTATGCCCGACAGTGACATCTTCACCCACAATAAGCGGATTACCTTGCGGGTTAGTGGTGGATTTGTGCGTCACATGCAGCACGCTGCCGTCCTGGATATTTGAGCGGGCGCCAATCTCTACATAGTTCACATCGCCACGAATGACGACCAGCGGCCAGATCCCGACGTCATCAGCCAGACGAACATCGCCAATGACGACGCTACTGGAATCGATCATCACGCGTTGCCCGATCTGTGGGAAAAGATCCTTATAAGGACGTAATACGTCAGACATGTTTACCTCAACGAAAGAGAACAGTAATGAAGACTTTGGTTGGATTATTGGCGCTACGCAAGTGTTTCAGCTATCAAAAATCAGCCAAATTGCGCAGGAATGTAGCGAAAGGGGTAAAAAACAGGCATTCAGCAAAAAAGATCCAAAAAACGCTTGTGCAAAAAAATGGGATCCCTATAATGCGCCTCCGTTGAGACGACAAAGTGAAACGCTTCACAAGATGGTCGGAACAACGAAGAGAAAAATCCTGAAAAATGGGGTTGACTCTGAAAGAGGAAAGCGTAATATACGCCACCTCGCGACAGAGCGCTAAAGCGCGTCGCAACTGCTCTTTAACAATTTATCAGACAATCTGTGTGGGCACTCAAAGTGACATGGATTCTTAATGTCTTCGGACAATAAATGAATACCAAGTCTCTGAGTGAACACGTAATTCATTACGAAGTTTAATTCACGAGCATCAAACTTAAATTGAAGAGTTTGATCATGGCTCAGATTGAACGCTGGCGGCAGGCCTAACACATGCAAGTCGAACGGTAACAGGAAGCAGCTTGCTGCTTTGCTGACGAGTGGCGGACGGGTGAGTAATGTCTGGGAAACTGCCTGATGGAGGGGGATAACTACTGGAAACGGTAGCTAATACCGCATAACGTCGCAAGACCAAAGAGGGGGACCTTCGGGCCTCTTGCCATCAGATGTGCCCAGATGGGATTAGCTTGTTGGTGGGGTAACGGCTCACCAAGGCGACGATCCCTAGCTGGTCTGAGAGGATGACCAGCCACACTGGAACTGAGACACGGTCCAGACTCCTACGGGAGGCAGCAGTGGGGAATATTGCACAATGGGCGCAAGCCTGATGCAGCCATGCCGCGTGTATGAAGAAGGCCTTCGGGTTGTAAAGTACTTTCAGCGGGGAGGAAGGTGTTGTGGTTAATAACCGCAGCAATTGACGTTACCCGCAGAAGAAGCACCGGCTAACTCCGTGCCAGCAGCCGCGGTAATACGGAGGGTGCAAGCGTTAATCGGAATTACTGGGCGTAAAGCGCACGCAGGCGGTCTGTTAAGTCAGATGTGAAATCCCCGGGCTCAACCTGGGAACTGCATCTGATACTGGCAGGCTTGAGTCTCGTAGAGGGGGGTAGAATTCCAGGTGTAGCGGTGAAATGCGTAGAGATCTGGAGGAATACCGGTGGCGAAGGCGGCCCCCTGGACGAAGACTGACGCTCAGGTGCGAAAGCGTGGGGAGCAAACAGGATTAGATACCCTGGTAGTCCACGCCGTAAACGATGTCGACTTGGAGGTTGTGCCCTTGAGGCGTGGCTTCCGGAGCTAACGCGTTAAGTCGACCGCCTGGGGAGTACGGCCGCAAGGTTAAAACTCAAATGAATTGACGGGGGCCCGCACAAGCGGTGGAGCATGTGGTTTAATTCGATGCAACGCGAAGAACCTTACCTGGTCTTGACATCCACGGAAGTTTTCAGAGATGAGAATGTGCCTTCGGGAACCGTGAGACAGGTGCTGCATGGCTGTCGTCAGCTCGTGTTGTGAAATGTTGGGTTAAGTCCCGCAACGAGCGCAACCCTTATCCTTTGTTGCCAGCGGTCCGGCCGGGAACTCAAAGGAGACTGCCAGTGATAAACTGGAGGAAGGTGGGGATGACGTCAAGTCATCATGGCCCTTACGACCAGGGCTACACACGTGCTACAATGGCATATACAAAGAGAAGCGACCTCGCGAGAGCAAGCGGACCTCATAAAGTATGTCGTAGTCCGGATTGGAGTCTGCAACTCGACTCCATGAAGTCGGAATCGCTAGTAATCGTGGATCAGAATGCCACGGTGAATACGTTCCCGGGCCTTGTACACACCGCCCGTCACACCATGGGAGTGGGTTGCAAAAGAAGTAGGTAGCTTAACCTTCGGGAGGGCGCTTACCACTTTGTGATTCATGACTGGGGTGAAGTCGTAACAAGGTAACCGTAGGGGAACCTGCGGTTGGATCACCTCCTTACCTTAAAGAACCTGCCTTTGCAGTG
>NZ_JAOWGF010000023.1:0-85779 GCF_030333285.1 Citrobacter sp. CK199
TTGTTCCGTGTCAGTGGAGGCGCATTATAGGGAGTTATTCCGGCCTGACAAGGGGAAATTCAAAATTATTTTCCGACTGCGTGTTTTTTATTCTTTACGTTTATTTTGCCAACGATTTGTTGGTTAATTGGGCGATGTCGCGGGCAAAATTCGCCACTTGCTCCCAGTCGGTATAGACCACTTCTTTACTCGTATCCGTTTCACCGCCAGACATCTTCATAATGAGTTTAATCATCAGACGGTCATACCAGCGGTAACGAGGGTAACGAAGCGCGCCTGCAATAACAGCGCAAAGATCGGGTCGCCACTGCGAACTCATCAGAAACTTACGCGCGTAGCTGTTGGTCTGCGGTGTGCGCTTTTCAGGTTTACGCGCGACCAGGTTAACGGAATAAAACGCACTCGGCATCGCGTTCAGGCGCGTAGCGTGCTTCTTCACAAACTCCTGGAAAGCGGCATGGTAATGACCATAACGAATAGAGGCGCCAATCACCACGCGATCGTAACTTTGCCAGTCCAGCTCTTCAGTACGATGGAGATTAATCACATCCGCCCAGATCCCCAACTCCTTTAATTCCGAGGCCAGATAAGAAGCTATCTCGCGCGTTTGTCCGTCCCGGGTAGAAAAAAGAATCAATGTTTTCACGTGTTACTCCATTATTCACGCCAGAAGGTAGGGGTAAAAAGTACCAGCAAAGTAAAGACTTCAAGACGACCAAATAACATATTGGCGATCAGAATCCATTTCGCAACAGGGTTCATGCTGGCAAAGTTGTCCGCAACCACACCTAACCCTGGCCCCAGGTTGTTAAGGGTCGCCACAACGGAGGCAAACGCGGAAAAGTCATCCACGCCAGTCGCGATGATGGCCAGCATACTGACAATAAAGACTAAGGCATAAGCAGAAAAGAATCCCCATACCGCTTCGAGGATACGTTCCGGCAGCGCACGGTGCCCCAGTTTTATACTGTAAACCGCATTCGGATGGACCAGACGCTTCAGTTCACGGTTCCCCTGTTTGAACAGCAGCAGGATGCGGATCACCTTCAGCCCGCCGCCCGTTGACCCCGCACAGCCGCCGATAAACGCAGAGCATAACAGCAGCACCGGCAGAAAGAGCGGCCAGCGGGCGATGCTGTCAGTGGTAAACCCGGCGGTTGTCGCCATTGATACGACCTGAAAGAACGCCTGGTTGAGCGTGGTCAGCGCCGAGTTATAGATATCGTGGAACCACAGCACCAGCGTACAGATCACCACCAGCGTCAACTGAACGCCAATGAACATGCGAAATTCAGGGTCACGCCAGTAAACTTTCAGGCTGCGCCCGCTTAATAAAGAGAAGTGCAGACCGTAGTTACAGCCAGAGATCAGCAAGAAGATAGCCATGATGCTGTTAATGGTCGGGCTATCGAAATAACCGACGCTGGCATCGTGCGTAGAGAAACCGCCGATCGCGATAGTAGAAAAACTGTGCCCAATGGCGTCAAACGCGGGCATTCCGGCGAACCATAGTGCCAGCGCGCAGGCCACCGTCAGTAACACATAAATCAGCCATAGCGTCTTTGCCGTTTCCGCAATACGCGGGCGCATTTTATTGTCTTTCAGCGGCCCCGGCATTTCTGCGCGGTAGAGCTGCATCCCCCCAACGCCGAGGATAGGAAGAATCGCCACCGCCAGCACAATGATCCCCATCCCGCCAAACCATTGCAGCATCTGGCGGTAAAAGAGAATCGCGTGCGGTAAAGAGTCCAGCCCCACCAGCGTCGTCGCGCCCGTTGTCGTTAAGCCGGAGAATGATTCAAAAAAAGCATCGGTAATGGTGAGGTTCGGGCTTTCAGAGAAGATAAACGGCAACGCCCCCACGCTTCCCAGTACGGTCCAGAACAGCACCACAATGAGAAACCCTTCGCGGGATTTAAGCTCGCCTTTCTCCCGGCGGTTGGGCCACCACAGCAGAGAGCCGATCACCAGTGCGACAAAGAATGTCTGCGTGAATGCCCGCCCCGCCCCATCACGGTAGATCAACGCAACCAGTCCAGGGAGGATCATTGTTCCCGAAAATAAAATGACCAGCAGTCCAACGATTCGGGTAATGGCGCGAAAATGCATCTCTGCCGCTTCCTTTGTTCTTCAAAATGAGGTGGGATTATTCTTCAATCGCTAACAATTGCAATGAACCACGGCTAAAATCCGCCAGCCTTGCTGAAAATTCATCCACATTTGCATAAGGAAGCGCCACCCTGAGCCGAACGAATGCCTGATAATCGCTGGTAACGATTTGACCGGCAAACTGCCCTAATAATGCTTCTATTCCGGCCAGTTGGCCGTACTCACACTGCAAAGTATATTCGGTTAACGGCGTCTTGCGCTGCGTCGTTAACTGACGCAACGCCTGATTCACGCCGCCGCCGTAGGCTTTTACCAGCCCACCGGTGCCGAGCAGAATACCGCCATAGTAACGCACCACGACAGCGGTGATCTCGCCAACGCCGCTGCCCATTAGCTGGGCAAGCATCGGTTTGCCCGCCGTTCCCGCCGGTTCGCCATCATCAGAAAATCCCAGCTGTTGTGAATCATCCGGCGCGCCCGCCACCCATGCCACGCAATGATGACGCGCATCTGGATGCGCCGCTCTGACAGCATCAACAAAGGCTTTCGCCGCTTCAACACCGTCCGTGTGGGCGAGCAGCGTAATGAAGCGGCTTTTTTTGATCTCTTCCTCGACAGTGACCGGCGCCGCAGGGATTAACCAGCTGTCCATCACGCCAGTTTCAAATCCCGCGTCATATTTTCAACACCGTTTTCGTGAATCGCCACGTTGTCTTCAATACGAATGCCGCCGAACGGTTTCAGCGCTTCAATTTTCTGCCAGTTGAAATGCTTGCTGAATTGCCCCTCGCGCCACGGCACCAACAGCGATTCGATAAAGTAGATCCCCGGCTCAATGGTCAACACCATGCGCGGTTGCAGCACGCGGGTGCAGCGCAGATAAGGGTATTTCGACGGCGCGGCCAGATGCGTCCCGGTATCGTCCTGCATAAAGCCTGCAACATCATGAACCTGAAGACCCAGTTGATGGCCAATACCGTGCGGCATAAACGGCCCGGTGAGATTGTTCTCGACCATCGCTTCTTCGCTGATATCGGTGACAATCTGATGCTTACGCAGCAATTTCGCGATGCGTTGATGGAACTGAATGTGATAATCCACGTAGCTGACGCCCGCTTTCATGGTCGCAATCAGCGCCAGCTGTTCGTCATTCACATCTTTGATTAACTGAGCGTAATCGGTGTCATTGTTTGCCGCCCAGGTACGCGTCAGGTCTGCGGCGTAACCGTTATATTCCGCCCCGGCATCCAGCAGGAAGCTGCGCATTTCAGACGGCGCGCGATGATCCAGTTTGGTGTAATGAAGAACCGAAGCGTGCTCGTTGAGCGCCACGATATTGCTATAAGGCACATCGGTGTCACGGTGGCCGGTTGCGGTCAGGTAAGCCAGGTTAATGTCGAACTCGCTCATACCGGAACGGAACGCTTCTTCTGCGGCACGGTGTCCATTCACCGCCGTTTTCTGCGCTTCACGCATACAGGCCAGTTCGTAATCCGTTTTGTACGCACGGTAGTAATGCAGGTAATCGATCACCCCTTTCGGGTTGATGTTGCTGGCGGTGATATCCAGTTGCAGCGCACGCTCCGGCACCGGACCGATGTAACCGATATTACCGCGCGCGGCAGGGAGCTGGCTGCCAATACCGTCGGCTTTCGGCAGGGCAATCACCTCTACCTCTTCTGTCCAGAATGACGTGGGCAGCGGCTCAACGTTGTGCCAGTAATCCACCGGCAGGTAGAACCACAGTTTGGGTTTATTCACGCCATCGACCAGCAACCAGCAATTTGGAACCTGTGTGACCGGTACCCAGGCTTTAAACTGCGGGTTAACTTTAAACGGATAGGGATGGTCGTCGAGGAAGACGTTGATAAGCTCGCCGGAGTGAATAAGTAGCGCATCCAGCTTAAAACGCGCCAGTGCGTCACGCGTCCGTTCTTGTAAGGTAACGATATGATTTTTATAGAGTGCGGCCAGTGATTCCATTTTCTACCCTTCTGTTTTTTTGACCTCGAGTCTCCGCATCTTAGCACATCGCTCCGGGAGAGCGTGATTTCTGCCGAGCGTGATCGCATCGGCATTTTTTTAATCTCTCATTTGCATTTTTTTAACACAAAATACACACTCGCTTCATCTGGTATGACCAGATCACCTTGCGGATTCAGGAGACTGACATGCTTTACAAAGGCGACACCCTGTACCTCGACTGGCTGGAAGATGGCATCGCCGAACTGGTGTTCGATGCCCCAGGATCGGTCAATAAACTCGACACTGCGACCGTCGCCAGCCTCGGCCAGGCGCTGGACGTGCTGGAAAAGCAAACAGATTTAAAAGGGCTGCTGCTGCGCTCTAACAAAGCAGCCTTTATTGTCGGTGCCGATATCACCGAATTCCTTTCGCTGTTCCTTGTTCCTGAAGAACAGTTAAGCCAGTGGCTGCACTTTGCCAACAGCGTCTTTAATCGCCTCGAAGATTTACCGGTGCCAACGCTTTCCGCCATCAACGGCTATGCGCTGGGCGGCGGCTGCGAGTGCGTACTGGCGACCGATTATCGTCTGGTGACGCCGGATCTGCGCATTGGCCTGCCAGAAACGAAGCTGGGCATCATGCCGGGCTTTGGCGGTTCTGTCCGTATGCCGCGTATGCTGGGCGCTGACAGCGCGCTGGAAATTATTGCTGCCGGGAAAGACATCGGCGCTGAGCAGGCGCTGAAAATCGGCCTGGTCGACGGTGTCGTGAAACCGGAAAAACTGCTTGATGGCGCAATAGCGGTATTACGTCAGGCGATTGACGGCTCACTGGACTGGAAAGCCAAACGCCAGCCGAAGCTGGAACCGTTGAAGCTCAGTAAAATTGAAGCGGCGATGAGCTTTACCATCGCCAAAGGTATGGTGGCGCAGACAGCCGGGAAGCATTACCCCGCCCCGATGACCGCCGTGAAAACGATCGAAGCCGCCGCACGCTTTGGCCGTGAAGAAGCGCTGAATCTGGAAAATAAAAGCTTTGTCCCGCTGGCGCATACCAATGAAGCCCGCGCGCTGGTCGGCATCTTCCTCAACGATCAGTTCGTGAAAGGTAAAGCGAAAAAGCTGACCAAAGACGTTGAAACACCGAAGCAGGCAGCCGTACTGGGCGCAGGTATTATGGGCGGCGGCATCGCTTACCAGTCAGCCTGGAAAGGCGTGCCGGTGATCATGAAAGATATCAACGACAAATCCCTGACGCTGGGCATGACCGAAGCGGCGAAACTGCTGAATAAGCAGCTGGAACGCGGCAGGATCGACGGACTGAAACTGGCGGGCGTGATTTCAACAATTCACCCAACGCTGAACTACGCCGGTTTTGATCGCGTTGATGTGGTGGTCGAAGCGGTAGTGGAAAACCCGAAAGTGAAGAAAGCGGTACTGGCGGAGACCGAAGACAACGTCCGCCCGGATACCGTGCTGGCGTCAAATACGTCCACCATTCCAATTAGCGAACTGGCAAGCGCGCTGAAGCGCCCGGAAAACTTCTGCGGCATGCACTTCTTTAACCCGGTACACCGGATGCCGCTGGTTGAAATCATTCGCGGCGAGAAAAGCTCGGATGAAACCATCGCTAAAGTCGTCGCCTGGGCCAGCAAAATGGGCAAAACGCCGATTGTGGTCAACGACTGCCCCGGCTTCTTTGTTAACCGCGTACTGTTCCCGTATTTCGCCGGTTTCAGCCAGCTACTGCGCGACGGCGCCGATTTCCGCAAAGTCGACAAAGTGATGGAGAAACAGTTTGGCTGGCCGATGGGCCCGGCTTATCTGCTGGATGTGGTCGGGATCGATACCGCGCATCATGCACAGGCAGTCATGGCGGCCGGTTTCCCACAGCGTATGCAGAAAGATTATCGTGATGCCATCGACGCGCTGTTTGACGCCAGCCGCTATGGTCAGAAAAACGGTCTGGGTTTCTGGCGCTATAAAGAAGACAGCAAAGGCAAGCCGAAGAAAGAAGAAGACGCGGCCGTAGACAGCCTGCTGGCAGAGGTCAGCCAGCCGAAGCGCGACTTCAGCGACGAAGAGATTATCGCCCGCATGATGATTCCGATGGTTAACGAAGTGGTGCGCTGTCTGGAAGAAGGCATCATCGCCAGCCCGGCAGAAGCGGATATGGCGCTGGTTTACGGTCTGGGCTTCCCTCCGTTCCACGGCGGCGCGTTCCGCTGGCTGGATACGCTCGGCAGCGCAAAATATCTCGATATGGCGCAGCAGTATCAGCACCTCGGCCCACTCTATGAAGTGCCGGAAGGTCTGCGTAACAAAGCACGCCATAACGAACCGTACTATCCCCCGGTTGAGCCAGCCCGCCCGGTTGGCGACCTGAAAACGGCTTAAGGAGTCACAATGGAACAGGTTGTCATTGTCGATGCAATTCGCACCCCGATGGGCCGTTCAAAGGGCGGCGCATTTCGTAACGTGCGGGCAGAAGATCTCTCCGCACACTTAATACGCAGTCTGCTGGCGCGTAATCCCGCGCTGGAAGCAACCGCTATCGACGACATTTACTGGGGCTGCGTGCAACAAACGCTGGAGCAAGGTTTTAACATCGCCCGCAACGCCGCGCTACTGGCTGAAATCCCCCACTCCGTTCCGGCGGTCACCGTTAACCGTCTGTGTGGTTCCTCCATGCAGGCGCTGCACGATGCCGCACGGATGATCATGACCGGTGACGCACAGGCGTGCCTGATTGGCGGCGTGGAGCATATGGGCCATGTGCCAATGAGTCATGGCGTCGATTTCCATCCCGGCCTGAGCCGCAACGTAGCCAAAGCCGCCGGGATGATGGGGCTGACGGCAGAAATGCTTTCCCGTATGCACGGCATCAGCCGTGAAATGCAGGATGCGTTTGCCGCACGTTCACACGCCCGCGCCTGGGCAGCCACGCAGTCCGGCGCGTTTAAAAACGAGATCATCCCGACCGGCGGTCATGACACCGACGGCGTGCTAAAGCAGTTTAGCTACGACGAAGTCATCCGCCCGGAGACCACCGTCGAAGCGCTGTCGACTCTGCGCCCCGCGTTTGATCCGGTCAGCGGCACCGTGACCGCAGGCACTTCTTCCGCCCTCTCCGATGGCGCAGCCGCCATGCTGGTAATGAGCGAAAGCCGTGCGCGTGAGCTGGGTCTGCAACCACGCGCCCGCATTCGTTCAATGGCGGTTGTCGGTTGCGATCCCTCGATTATGGGTTACGGCCCGGTTCCGGCGTCAAAACTGGCGCTGAAAAAAGCAGGGCTTGCCGCCAGCGACATCGATTTGTTTGAAATGAACGAAGCGTTCGCCGCGCAGATCCTGCCGTGTATAAAAGATCTGGGACTGATGGAGCAGATTGACGAGAAGATCAACCTCAACGGCGGCGCGATCGCACTGGGCCACCCGCTGGGTTGTTCCGGGGCGCGCATCAGCACCACGCTGTTGAATCTGATGGAGCGCAAAGACGCCCAGTTTGGCCTGGCGACGATGTGTATCGGATTAGGTCAGGGTATCGCGACAGTATTTGAGCGAGTTCAATCATAGAGCGTTATTTATTGCAGGCCGGGCAAGCGAAGCGCCCCCGGCGACCATGCCGGATGACGACGCTCAGGCGTCTTATCCGGCCTACAACGCAAATGCCACTCTATAACAATTTAGTTGCCGTTCTTCCCGCCTGTCAGGGGCGGGTTTTTTTATTGCTTAGATAAAGGCAAACGCATCGCCAAACAGGCGATCTTCCCGCGCGTTACGCTCATTGCAGAACAGGTCACGAGCGATTTTCGCCATCTCAAAACGACCGGCAATGTAGATATCATGCCCCGCCAGCGTACCGTGATCCTGCAATACCGCAGTTAATACCGTACCCGTGCGGCCACGCCAGCCTTCTTCCGGTTGTTCAACCACCGGCTCAACGCGCAGATTCGGATGTTGAACCGAAAGCGCCTCCAGCTCAGCGAGATCGTAGAGATGCTTCTCTTCACGTCCGCCCCAGTAGATCGTCACGTCGCGATTCGGATTACGCGCAAGCGCCGTCAGCAAAATTGAACGGACATAGGAGAAACCCGTTCCCCCCGCAATCAGAATCAGCGGGCGTTCTTCATCATCACGCAGCCAGGCTTCGCCATGCGGAATATCGACGACAATTTCTCTGTCTTTCAGAATGCGATCCATCACCGCCATCGCATACAGATTAAGCTCCGAAGCGCCAATGTGCAGCTCAATGAATCCGTGCTCATCCGGCGTGGAGGCCATAGAGAACGGACGCTTATCCCTCTCATCCATTACGACCATCAGATACTGACCAGCGCGAAAGGAAAACGCCGCGTCTGGCACTAAACGAACGCGATATACGGTATCGGTGATAGCTTCTACCGAGGTCACTTTACAGCTTAAGGTTGTCATGCGCTCCCTCTGTCGGGTCTATAGGGCAAAACGATCGCGCCTCAGGCGCCTTTACCGTCGTTAAAGATGGCCAACTCATCCCAAATCGCGTCAATACGCGCAGTCACTTCAGGATCTTTCTTGATAGGACGCCCCCACTCACGTTGGGTTTCGCCCGGCCATTTGTTTGTGGCATCCAGTCCCATTTTTGAACCTAGCCCGGAGATCGGCGAGGCAAAATCCAGATAATCAATGGGGGTGTTTTCTACCAGCACCGTATCCCGCGCCGGGTCCATACGGGTGGTGATCGCCCAAATCACATCATTCCAGTCGCGTGCGTTGACGTCGTCATCGCAGACGATAACAAATTTGGTATACATAAACTGGCGTAAAAATGACCAAACGCCCATCATGACGCGTTTCGCATGACCCGCGTACTGCTTTTTCATCGTTACAACGGCCAGTCGATAAGAACACCCTTCCGGCGGAAGATAGAAATCAACAATTTCCGGGAACTGCTTTTGCAAAATCGGGACGAAGACTTCATTCAACGCCACACCGAGCACAGCAGGTTCATCAGGCGGTCGGCCGGTATAAGTCGAGTGATAAATGGCGTCTTCACGCTGCGTAATGTGCGTAACGGTGAAAACCGGGAAGTTATCCACTTCATTGTAATAACCGGTGTGGTCGCCATACGGCCCTTCCGCCGCCATTTCGCCCGGTTCAATATAACCTTCCAGGACGATTTCCGCACTTGCAGGTACTTCAAGATCGCTGGAGAGACATTTAACCACTTCCGTCTTTGTGCCACGCAGCAGCCCTGCAAACGCGTATTCCGACAGTGTATCCGGTACGGGAGTCACTGCGCCGAGAATGGTGGCCGGATCGGCGCCCAGCGCCACGGCAATCGGGAAACGCTCGCCAGGATGCGCCGCGCACCACTCCTGGAAATCCAGCGCGCCGCCACGATGCGACAACCAACGCATGATCAACTTGTTTTTGCCGATCAGTTGCTGACGGTAGATCCCCAGATTTTGCCGCTCTTTGTGAGGGCCACGCGTCACGGTCAGCCCCCAGGTAATAAGCGGCGCGGCATCTTCCGGCCAGCAGGTCATGATGGGAATACGCTGTAAATCAACGTCGTCGCCAGAGAACACTTTCTGCTGGCACGGCGCGCCGCGTAGTCGTTTGGTCGGCATGTTCAGCACTTGCTTAAACTGCGGCAGCTTATCAAACAGGTCACGGAACCCTTTCGGCGGCTCCGGCTCTTTCAGAAACGCCAGCAGCTTGCCGACTTCGCGCAACGCGGTGACATCTTCCTGGCCCATACCCATTGCGACGCGTCTGGGCGTGCCAAACAGGTTGCACAGCACCGGCATCGCATAGCCTTTGGGATTTTCAAACAACAGAGCTGGCCCGCACGCACGCAGCGTACGGTCAGCAATTTCAGTCATTTCCAGATGAGGATCTACCGCAAGCGTAATGCGTTTGAGTTCACCCTGCTGTTCCAGCAG
Source organism: Citrobacter sp. CK199 (assembly GCF_030333285.1). Lineage (NCBI taxonomy): Bacteria > Pseudomonadati > Pseudomonadota > Gammaproteobacteria > Enterobacterales > Enterobacteriaceae > Citrobacter > Citrobacter sp. CK199. Next base: position 10,001 of record NZ_JAOWGF010000023.1, read on the forward strand.
CGTCAGGAAGTCGCGTAAGTCGTGATATTTCATGGCGTCAGTTGTGGCCTCTTTGTAAGCGCCTCATTATACGGCGTTCATCATCGTGATGCTGTATTTTTGTTAAATTAGCGTGAACTCTGACGGTACAGGGGAACCCGGGGGTTATCTACCCAATAAATTTCAGATTGCGGCGAGGTAGCCAACAAAGAAGCAGCCTGAAATACAACGGGTATAATTAACTTAGCGCATGGCTTTTGTTATGCTTGCGCCCCGGACAAGCGGATAAGAGTTATTATGCAATCCTGGTATTTACTGTACTGCAAGCGCGGGCAACTTCAGCGTGCCCAGGAACACCTCGAAAGACAGGCGGTAAATTGCCTGACGCCGATGATCACGCTGGAAAAAATGGTGCGCGGCAAACGTACCGCCGTTAGCGAACCGCTCTTTCCTAACTATCTGTTTGTTGAATTCGACCCGGAAGTGATTCATACCACCACGATCAACGCCACGCGCGGCGTCAGCCACTTCGTGCGGTTTGGCGCGCACCCTGCCACCGTTCCGTCCAACGTGATTCATCAGCTTTCTGTCTACAAACCGGAAGGCATTGTTGATCCCGAAACGCCCTACCCAGGGGACAGCGTGATTATCACTGAAGGCGCATTTGAAGGTCTGAAGGCGATTTTTACCGAACCGGATGGCGAAGCGCGCTCCATGCTGCTGCTTAACCTGCTGAATAAAGAGGTGAAGCAGAGCGTGAAAAACACCGCGTTTCGTAAAGTTTAAGCGCGCTTTAGAAGGCAATCCCAAACAGCGTTTTGACATTGGCATCCGTTGTGGCCGCCAGCCATTGCGGGTCTTCCCCGCGCCAGTGGGCAACGCGCGCAAGAATGTGCGCCAGATGCGCCGGTTCGTTACGCCGCGAAGCCGGTTTAGGCGTGAGATCGCGCGGCAACAGGTAAGGGGCGTCGGTCTCAATCAACAGTTTTTCCGCAGGGATGAAGGGCAGCAACTCACGCAATTCAAGACCACGACGTTCATCGCAGACCCAACCCGTGATACCGATATAAAGCCCTCTGTCTATGCACTCCTGCATCTCCTTACGCGTACCGGTAAAGCAATGCAATACCGCGCCTGGGAGTTTATCCAGCCACGGCTCAAGCAGCGCCAGAAAACGCGCATGCGCATCCCGACAGTGCATAAAAACGGGCATCTGCAACTCAGCGGCAATGCGCAACTGCGCCTGGAAGGCGCGTTCCTGTTCTTGCGGCGTGGAAAAATTACGATTGAAGTCCAGACCACATTCGCCAATCGCCACCACGTCCGGCTGGCTCGCCAGAGCCACGATCGCGTCTTCAGTTTCTGATTGCCACTGGCTGCTGTCATGCGGATGTACGCCAGCCGTCGACCAGCAGCAGGCGTAACGCTGCGCCAGTTTTTGCGCCTGCTGGCTTTCATGTAGATTGGTTCCGGTCAGAAGCATACCCGACACCCCGGCCGCCAGCGCGCGCGTCACCACGTCATCGCGATCTTTCGCAAATTGCGAACTGGTTAAATTAACGCCGATATCAAACATGCTTCCTCCCATATAACAACCGCCCTGACGGGCGGTTGCGTTTATTCTTCAGTTTTCCCGGCCTGCTCAGTCTCGGCCTCGTCATCTTCTTCTCGTGGACGTCGTTTACCGACATAGAAGCGAGAGAAGAACACGCCAACCTCAAACAGGCAGTACATCGGTATCGCCAGCAATGTTTGTGAGAAGACATCTGGCGGCGTCAACAGCATCCCCACGACAAACGCGCCAACCACGACGTAAGGACGCTTCTTACGCAAGTCCTCAGGGGTAGTTACCCCCATCCAGCAGAGCAGGACAATCGCGACGGGCACCTCGAAAGAGACGCCGAATGCCATAAATAACGCCATCACAAAGCTGAGGTAACTGGCGATATCGGTAGAAACCTGTACGCCCTGCGGCGCGGTATTGGCAAGGAAACCAAACGCGAGCGGGAAGACCACAAAGTAGGCGAACGCCATGCCGATATAGAACAGCAGCGAGCTGGACACCAGCAGCGGCACGACAAGACGACGTTCATGCTTATACAGCGCAGGGGCAATAAACGCCCATACCTGGTACAAAATCACGGGCGCAGACAGGATCAGCGACACCATGAAAGTCAGTTTGATAGGGGTGAAAAACGGCGAGGCCACGTCGGTGGCGATCATCGTCGCACCCTGCGGCATCTGTTCGATCAGCGGCGCGGCAACCATGTGATAAATGTCATTGGCGAAATAGACCAACGCCAGAAAAATCACAATAACCGCAATAATGCAGTTCAACAGACGCTTACGCAGTTCAATCAGATGCGTAATAAGAGGTTGGGTATCATCTACAGCCATGTTTACGATTTATCACTCGACGAGGGGGAGGATTCGACAACAGTCGCGGCGGATTTCTTTTCTGCGTCCATCTCGTTTACGGAAGCGGCTTCCGTCTGTTCAGGCTGCCCGGCATCAGCCGTTTCCGGTGTTTGCTCAGGAGAATTGGCCTGGGTTTCAGCGGCGGCAGGTGTAACCCCTTCATGCTGCGCTTCGTTATCCTTCACCACCGGATTATGGATGGTATGCGCTTCATCGCTCGCTTTTTCAGGATCGTTGGCGCTGTAGGAACGCTTCATCGACTCCGCGGCCTGACGAAGTTCATCCATCGAGGCTTTCAGTTCTGGAGTCAGGTTCTGGAGGCTCGCTTTTTCGACCTTCTTCAGACTGTCCTGAAACTCCTGGAGCTTCAGCTCCTGGGTCAGTTCATTCTGCACCGTGGTCGCAAGGGATCGCAACGCGCGTACCCAGCCCGCTACCGTTTTTACCGCTACCGGCAATCGTTGAGGCCCCAGAACGATGAGGCCGATCACGAACACCAACAGCAGTTCGCTAAAACCGATGTCAAACACGAATTATACCTGCTCTTTATCGTGACTTTTGGCGTCTTCTTTCTTCGCTTCGCCTTGCGCTTCACCTTGCTTATCAGCGATAGATTTAGCGGTAAAGTCAGCGTCCTGACTGGTTTTATCCTGCTTCGCATCATCATCGCTCATCGCTTTTTTGAAGCCTTTAATGGACGCGCCAAGATCGGAACCGATGGAGCCGAGCTTTTTGGTGCCAAATAGCAGTACAACGATGACGGCAATGATCAACAACTGCCAAATACTGATACCACCCATACGAGTTCCTCTGTGATAGATGATGAATTATTAAGGTCGCATTATACACGACTTGCCTTGAGCGATGAAAAAATCAGCGAGTTTTACGCCAGCCAATCAGCCAGGCGACCAGGCCTCCGGCCATTAACCAGCAAGGCATCAGCCCCCATTCCGGGCGGCTGACAAGCAGGAATGTCCCACTTAACAACAACGTCGCGCCAATGCCCAGTAAATAGCGGGATTGTCCCTGACGCACATGATTCTCCTGAAGCTCGCGCGCAATCTTATCAACACTGTGCTGTAAATATTTGCCCTGGCGCAAACTGTCATACACCAGTTCAGGTATTTCTGGCATTTTTTCGACCCAGAACGGCGCTTTTTCCTTAAGTGCTCTGGTGAGCGCAGGAATGCCAACCTGATCTTTAATCCAGGATTCAAGAAACGGCTTTGCCGTTTTCCACAGATCCAACTGTGGATAGAGCTGGCGTCCAACCCCTTCAACATACAGCAATGTCTTTTGTAACAATACCAGCTGTGGCTGGACTTCCATGTTAAATCGACGCGCCGTATTGAAAAGGTTTAATAAAACGTGACCAAACGAGATTTCCGCCAGCGGTTTTTCGAAAATAGGCTCGCACACGGTGCGGATAGCGAACTCAAACTCTTCAACATTGGTATCCGGTGGCACCCACCCTGAATCCACATGCAGTTCCGCTACTTTGCGGTAGTCACGGTTAAAGAACGCGATGAAATTCTCCGCCAGATAGCGTTTGTCCTCTTTGTTCAGCGACCCCACAATGCCGCAATCAATCCCAATGTATTTCGGATTTTCAGGATGCTCATAGCTGACGAAGATATTGCCAGGGTGCATATCCGCATGGAAAAAACTGTCGCGGAACACCTGGGTAAAGAAGACCTGTACGCCACGCTCAGCCAGCAGCTTCATGTTGGTGCCGTTCTTTTCCAGCGTCGCCACATCCGAAACGGGAATGCCGTAAATCCGCTCCATGACCATCATGTCCTGACTACAGTAGTCGGAATAGACTTCGGGAACATACAGCATGGGGCTGTTTTCGAAATTACGCCGTAGCTGGATGGCGTTTGCCGATTCACGCAGCAAATTCAGCTCATCGATCAGCGTTTTTTCATACTCGCGAACGACTTCGGTCGGGCGCAGGCGTCGTCCGTCCGGCAGCAGGCGCGGCACCCAACGGGCAAGACGGTAGATCAGTTTTAAATCGGCTTTAATAACCGGCAGAATATCCGGGCGGATAACCTTAATCACCACCTCTTTACCATTCGACTTCAGCCGCGCGGTATGTACCTGGGCAATCGACGCAGAGGCTAATGGCTGGATGTCAAAGTCATCAAACCACTCTTCAACAGGCAGGCCGCCCATTGCTTCTTCAATTTGTGCTTTCGCCAGCGCGCCATCAAAAGGGGCGACTTTATCCTGCAATAGCGCAAGCTGATCGGCAATCTGAGGCGGGAAAAGGTCACGACGGGTGGAAAGCATTTGACCAAATTTGATCCACACCGGCCCCAGCTCCTGCAAAGCCAGCCTTAATCGTTCACCCAGCGGTTTGTCTTTATGCCGGTTCGGCATCCAGAATAATGAGTAACGCCATAACCGAAGCGGCAGCGTGATACGCATTTTGGGGATCAGCTCATCAAGGCCGTAACTTAAAAAGGTGCGAATGATGAAATAAAGGCGCCGTACTTCACCTGGCGTCATTTGGCCTCCAGTTTTTCCAGCCGTTTAGTCAGCGCGTCTACTGCACGCTCAACGGCTGCCGTTTCTTCTGCAAACCATGCCACTTCCAGCGGCCCAGGCGCCATACGCCACTCTTCAGTCATCGCCTCAGCGATATAACGCTGCTGACGCTGAATGTTATGACGTAAAAACTTAGCGCCGCCACGCAGGACTTTGCTGATCCCTTCCGCCGCGATATCGCCGGTATAAGGCGCTAAAAGCTCTGCGGGATCGAATTCCGCCAGATCGGCCAGCGCCACAAAATTCTGTACCACCTGAATATCGCCCTGAACCTCCAGCTCGCCGCTGCGAATAAGCGCGGTAAGCCGCTGGCGATCGCGCAATTCAGGCAACACGCTGGCATGCGTGATAACCGTGCAATCAGCCTCGCCTTCCCATGCCCCCAGCACATCGACCTGGCGTTCACTGAACACCAATACGAGCGGCGTCGAAAATCCTTTGAGCTCCACACGCAGCACCTTGTCCTGCAAACGCGCTCTGGCGGATTTCAGCGCCGGTGAACGGTACAGAAAGGTATTGAGCAGATTTTCGATTCCTGCGGTCACGAAGGGTGTAAAAGGCATCCCCGGTCTCCTGTCAGAACTTATAGCCACGATGCAGCGCAACAACGCCCGCCGTCAGGTTGTAGTAATCGACGCTTTCAAACCCGGCGTCCTGCATCATCGCTTTTAAGGTGTCCTGATCCGGATGCATACGGATAGATTCCGCCAGATAGCGGTAACTGTCCGCATCATTCGCCACGACTGAGCCAATACGCGGCAAAATGTGGAATGAATATGCGTCATACGCTTTGCTCAGCGGCTCGATAATTGGTTTAGAAAACTCAAGCACCAGCAAACGCCCGCCCGGTTTCAGTACACGGTACATGGAGCGCAGCGCTTTCTCTTTTTCCGTCACATTACGCAGACCAAACGAAATGGTGATGCAATCGAATGTGTTATCCGGGAAAGGTAGCGCTTCGGCGTTGGCCTGCACGTACTTAACATTGCCAATCACGCCAATGTTACGCAGTTTCTCGCGGCCCATTTTGAGCATTGAGTCATTGATATCCGCCAGGATAACGTTGCCGGTTTCGCCAACCAGACGCGAGAATTTGGCTGTCAGGTCGCCTGTACCGCCCGCCAGGTCAAGAACGGTCTGACCACGACGTACGCCGCTACAGTCGATGGTGAAGCGCTTCCACAAGCGGTGAATGCCAAATGACATCAAGTCATTCATGACATCGTACTTTGACGCCACAGAATGAAAAACGTGGGCCACCATGTCAGCTTTCTGCTCTTTAGCGACGGTCTGAAAGCCAAAGTGCGTCGTTTCTTGTGAATCTTCCACCATCTCAGTGCCTGCTCATCAATAAAATGTTCGAGAAGTGTAACAGATTGGGCCAATTTGCCCTACCCTTCAACCGGGCTCCGCTACCCCGAATGAACTAGTGCGATTGCTGATTTACCCGCTCATCATCAGCACAAGGCGTATCCTGTTGATCTTCAGGAACCGCGCGTAAACGATACTCTTCATCCTGCGAGGTCGCACGTTCAACCAGATCCGGATTTATCTCGCGTTTGATTTCCACCCCCAGCTCACGAAAAGCCTCCGCCTGCGCCAGCACATTTCCACGCCCTGAGGAGAGTTTTTTCATGGCTTGCCGGTAGTTGTCCTGCGCTTTGTCCAGACTCTGGCCGATGGACGACATGTCATCGATAAATAAGCGCATCTTGTCGTAGAGTTTGCTGGCTCTGTCTGCGATGTGCTGCGCGTTACGGCTTTGATGCTCATAGCGCCATAAGTTGGCAATCGTACGCAACGCCACCAGCAACGTCGTCGGGCTGACCAGCATAATATTATTTTTAAGCGCTTCGGTAATCAGTTCGGGCTGTCTGTCCAGCGCCAGTAAAAACGCAGGCTCGACAGGAATGAACATCAGCACATAGTCGAGCGTGCGTAACCCCGGCAACTGCTGGTAATCCTTGCGCCCCAGCAAGCGAATATGGTTACGTACTGACGCGATGTGCTCCTGCAACGCGCTTTCGCGCGTGTACTCATCTTCAGCGTTAAAATAGCGCTCATAGGCAACCAGCGTCATTTTGGCGTCGATGACGACATCCTTCCCTTGCGGCAGACGCACAATGACATCCGGCTGCATACGCGAGCGGGCGTCATTTTCAATACTCACCTGGGTTTCATACTCATAACCTTCACGCAGACCCGAGGCTTCAAGTACGCGCGTCAGCACCACTTCTCCCCAGTTACCCTGGGTTTTATTATCGCCTTTCAACGCGCGCGTCAGGTTCACCGCTTCCTGCGTCATCTGCGCATTCAGCTGTTGTAGATTGCGGATCTCATGCGCCAGGGTGTGGCGTTCACGCGCCTCCTGACCAAAGCTGTCCTGCACCTGGCGACGGAAGCCATCCAGCTGTTCGCGCAGCGGCGTTAACAGGCTATTCAGACTCTGGCGGTTTTGCTCATCAACCCGGCGGTTGCTCTGCTCGAAGATGCGGTTGGCAAGGTTCTCAAACTGCTCGCTTAAGCGCTGTTCGCTGTTGATCATCTGGCGGATTTTATCTTCCGCATGCAGCTGAGTGGCCTCCAGCCGCGTGGTAACTTCACGCAGATCCGCTTCCAGCGAGGTGTTGATGTCCCGCAGATTGCGCAGTTCGTTATTGAGCAGTTCACACTCTTCGCGCCAGTGTTCGCTTAACGCAACCTGCTGTCTTGCAGCGCTGAGCGACGCCACAATCTCTTCACGCTCCGCCAGCTGTTCGGCCTTATGCTGCGCCTGTTGATAACTGGCGATCAGCCAGCCTACCCCCACACCTGCCAGCGCCAACACGGCATACAAAATGATTGTGATATCCACCACGCCCCCTGCATCAAGGAATTACCCGCACAAAATAGAATTGTGCTGTATAAACGTCCAGTTTGAAAGGGTTTTCCTGCGAGGCGCTACGCAAAAAGAAAAGGCCGAACGCGTCGGCCTTTCGTGGGGAAGGGAAGAATTACAGCAGACGACGCGCCGCTTCCACGACAATTTTCACCGCATGGCTTTCGGTCTGTTTCATCGTTTCCGCATTCGGGATCTCTTGCTGAGTGCGGTTAACGATAACGCCCGCCACCATACCGGCACGCAGACCCTGGCTCGCGCACATGGTCAGCAGCGTGGCGGATTCCATTTCGTAGTTCATGACGCCCATCGATTGCCACTCTTCCATAGAACCTTTGAAACGACGAACAACGCGGCCAGAGAAGGTGTCGTAACGTTCCTGACCCGGATAGAAGGTGTCAGAAGAGGCGGTAACGCCAACGTGAGTGGTCGCGCCCACGGATTTCGCCGCTTCAACCAGCGCAGTCGTACATTCAAAATCGGCGACGGCCGGGAACTCCATCGGCGCAAAGTGCAGGCTCGCTCCGTCCAGACGTACAGACGCGGTTGTGACCAGCACATCGCCCACGTTGATATGCGGCTGAATAGCGCCAGTGGTGCCGATACGCAGGAAAGTACGAATACCCAGTTGCGCCAGTTCCTCTACCGCAATAGAGGTGGACGGGCCGCCAATACCGGTAGAGCAGACGATGATAGCTTTACCATCCAGCTCAGCACGCCAGGTGGTGAATTCGCGATGAGATGCCAGCTTAACCGGCTTTTCCATCAGCGCGGCGATCTTTTCCACACGCTCCGGGTCGCCAGGGACGATAGCCAGCGTAGCCCCTTGTAAATCATTTTTGGTGAGGCCGAGATGAAAAACATCAGACTTGGACATAAAAACTCCTCTGTGAATCGGGTTTGTCAGAAGAAGCAAAAAGACACTTTACCGAAGAGCTAAAAATAGTTTCGTGACGCTCATCACCATGAAGTAAATAAATTGCATTGAATTACCATGAAATAGTGATGTTAGTCACATAAACATATCAATACCGCGCACCATTGCACAAAAGATAGCCTGTTTCAGGCAATGTGATTTGTTGCATGCTGTCTATATTTAACATTGCGCTATTTCCTTAAGGGTACGGAGAATACCATGACAACGATACAACAATCTGGCTTTGCACCTGCTGCTTCCCCCCTTGCTACCACAACGGTTCACACCCCTGATGACGCCATTATCGCAGGCGTAACATCTATTCCTACTCAGGGTGATGAGATGCCCGCCTGGCACGCGCGGCCAAAAGTGAACGATGGCGCGTTACCCGTTGTCATTGTGGTGCAGGAGATCTTTGGTGTTCATGAACATATTCGCGACGTTTGCCGCCGCCTGGCGCTGGAAGGGTATCTGGCTATCGCACCAGAACTCTATTTCCGCGAAGGCGATCCGAATGATTTTGCCGATATCCCAACGCTGTTAAGCGGTCTGGTGGCCAAAGTACCGGACTCTCAGGTACTGGCGGATCTGGACCACGTCGCCAGTTGGGCCTCCCGCAACGGCGGCGATGTGCATCGTCTGATGATAACCGGCTTTTGCTGGGGCGGGCGCATTACCTGGCTGTATGCTGCACACAATCCACAGTTAAAAGCCGCGGTAGCATGGTATGGAAAGCTGGTCGGGGACAAAACCCTAAACTCGCCCAGACACCCGGTGGATATCGCGACCGATCTGAACGCGCCGGTTCTGGGGCTGTATGGCGGGCAGGACACTGGCATTCCCGTGGATACCGTCGAAACCATGCGGCAGGCGCTGCGCGCAGCAAACGCCAAAGCGGAGATCGTCGTTTACCCGGATGCAGGACATGCTTTTAATGCGGATTATCGTCCGAGCTATCATGAAAAGTCGGCGAAAGATGGCTGGCAAAGAATGCTGGAGTGGTTTGCGCAGTACGGCGGGAAGAAATAAACGTTAATTGCCCGGTGGCGGCTACGCCTTACCGGGCCTACAACAGTTGCGATTTCCTGTAACCCGGGTAAGCGCTAGCGCTTCCCGAGCAGCGAATTACGCCTGACGCAGATTCTGCGCGGCTTTGACCATGTTCGCCAGCGCGGCGCGGGTTTCCGGCCAGCCACGGGTTTTCAGGCCGCAGTCCGGGTTCACCCACAGACGTTCCGCCGGAATACGCTGAGCGGCTTTATTCAGCAGGGCTTCAATCCACTCGACGCTCGGTACGTTCGGCGAGTGAATGTCGTAGACGCCCGGCCCGATTTCGTTCGGGTATTCAAATTCTTCAAACGATTCCAGCAGCTCCATATCAGAACGCGACGTTTCAATGGTAATCACGTCCGCATCCAGCGCCGCGATAGAATCCATGATGTCATTGAACTCGCAGTAACACATGTGGGTATGGATCTGGGTATCATCCTTCGCCACCGCAGCGTTGATGCGGAAGGCTTCCACACCCCATTGCAGGTAAGCATCCCAGTCGCTGCGACGCAGCGGCAGCCCTTCACGCAGTGCCGGTTCATCAATCTGAATGATGCCGATTCCCGCCGCTTCCAGATCGGCAACCTCATCACGCAGCGCCAGCGCAATCTGTTTAGCGATGGTTTCACGACTCACATCTTCACGCGGGAATGACCAGCAGAGGATCGTCACCGGACCGGTCAGCATCCCTTTCACCGGTTTATCAGTCAGGGACTGCGCGTATTTCGCCCACTCCACGGTGATCGGTTCCGGGCGGCTGACATCGCCAATGACGACCGGCGGTTTCACGCAGCGGGAGCCATAGCTCTGCACCCAGCCATTCTGGGTGAAAACAAAACCGTCCAGATGCTCACCGAAATACTCCACCATGTCGTTACGCTCGGCTTCACCGTGTACCAGTACGTCTAAACCTAAACGCTCCTGCTCAACGATCGCCTGTTTGATGTGTTCAGCGATGCCGGTACGGTAGTGATTTGCATCAAGGTTGCCCTTTTTGAAGTCCAGACGCAGGCCGCGGATTTCCGTCGTCTGCGGGAATGAGCCGATCGTGGTGGTCGGCCATGACGGCAGGTTAAAACGGTTACGCTGCGCCTGGGCACGTGCGGCATAAGGGCTGGCACGCTGGCTGTCCTGGGCGGTAATTGCCGCCAGACGTTTCTCCACCGCCGCGTTGTGCACGCGGGTGGAGTGGCGACGAGCCTGAATCGGCGCGCTCCACGCTTCAAGTTTTGCCGTGTCGCCGCTGTTCAGCGCATCGCGCAGCAGCGCCAGTTCACCACATTTTTGCAGCGCGAAAGCAAACCAGCTCTTCACTTCCGCATCCAGACGGGTTTCGACGCTCAGGTCGATCGGGCTGTGCAGCAGAGAACAGGACGAGGCCACCCACAGGTCGCGTTTGCCGACAATGTCCTTAATTTGCGCATATTTTTCCGTAAGATCGGCGCGCCAGACGTTGCGACCGTTAACCAGCCCCGCAGACAGCAGCCAGTCAGACGGCAAACGCTTGTGCAGTTCGGCAACGTCATCTTTACCGTGTACCAGATCAACATGCAGACCCTGCACCGGCAGCGCGGCGATGGTATCCAGATTCGGCGTGACGCCTTCAAAATAGGTCGTCAGCAGCAGCTTCACCTGGCCTTGCAGCGCATCATACGCAGGCTTGTAAGCATCCAGCCATTCCTGCGGCAGTTCCAGCACCAGCGCAGGTTCATCAATCTGTACCCATTCAACGCCGCGTTTCGCCAGCTCGGTCAGTACCTGTTTGTAGACCGGCAGAATGTCGTTCAGCAGGCTCAGACGGTCGAACGACTCACCTTTCACTTTACCCAGCCACAGGTAGGTTACAGGCCCCAGCAGTACCGGTTTCACCTTGTGACCCAGCGCCAGCGCTTCGTCCACTTCATCCAGAAGCTGAGTCCAGGTCAGTTTAAACTGCTGACCCTTCACAAACTCCGGCACCATATAGTGATAGTTGGTGTTAAACCATTTGGTCATTTCCGCCGCCGCAGCCGGCTCACCGGTCGGCGCGCGACCGCGGCCAATGCGGAACAGAGTGTCGATATCCACCGAGCCGTCACTGTTCTGATGACGAGCCGGTACATTGCCCAGCAACAGGCTGGTGGTCAGAACATGGTCGTACCAGGCGAAATCGCCCACCGGCAGCAGGTCGATGCCCGCCTGCTTTTGTTGATCCCAGTGGCGCGCACGCAGTTCACGTCCAGTTGCCAGCAGGTCTTCACGGGTGGCGTTGCCCGCCCAGTAGCTCTCTTGCGCTTTTTTTAACTCACGACGCAGGCCAACGCGAGGAAAACCGAGGGTGTGATTGCGGATTGTCATGTTTATTCCTCTCTTATTTCATTGAATCTGAAGAAAAACTCTAAATAGTTCGGCTTGCAGGAAGGCGGCAACGATGCGCATCCCCAGGATGCTTACTGAAGTAAGTGACTGGGGTAAGCGAGGAAGCCAACGCATCTGCAAGTCGAAATATGACGAGTTTTAGCCGTCCAGATGTTTACACATCTATAATTGGCAGGTACTGTATATTCCTCAAGCGCAATTTACTCATGCCGAAGTGAAGGACTTTCATGATCGAGATTAAACACCTGAAAACGCTCCAGGCGTTGCGGAATAGCGGTTCGCTGGCGGCTGCGGCGGCTACGCTGCACCAGACCCAATCCGCCTTGTCTCACCAGTTCAGCGATCTGGAACAGCGCCTTGGCTTCCGGTTATTTGTCCGTAAGAGTCAGCCGCTGCGTTTTACGCCACAGGGGGAAATTCTCCTGCAACTGGCAAACCAGGTACTGCCGCAGATTAGCCGCGCCCTACAGGCCTGTAACGAACCACAGCAGACCCGATTACGCATTGCGATTGAATGCCATAGCTGTATTCAGTGGCTGACCCCGGCGCTGGAAAACTTCCACGCCAGGTGGCCGCAGGTTGAGATGGATTTCAAATCCGGCGTGACGTTTGATCCCCAGCCCGCGCTGCAACAGGGGGAGCTGGATCTGGTGATGACATCAGACATCCTGCCGCGCAGCGGGCTGCACTATTCGCCGATGTTCGATTTTGAAGTACGACTGGTGCTGGCGCCCGATCATCCGCTGGCCAGTAAGACGCAGATTACGCCGGAAGATTTAGCCAGTGAGACGCTGTTGATCTATCCGGTACAGCGCAGCCGACTGGATGTCTGGCGGCATTTCCTGCAACCCGCCGGCATCAGCCCGTCACTGAAAAACGTGGATAACACCCTGCTGCTGATTCAGATGGTCGCCGCCAGAATGGGTATTGCCGCCCTGCCGCACTGGGTAGTGGAGAGTTTCGAACGCCAGGGGCTGGTCGTCACCAAAACCCTGGGCGACGGTTTATGGAGCCGCCTCTACGCTGCGGTGCGCGATGGCGAGCAGCGTCAGGCGGTGACTGAAGCGTTTATTCGCTCGGCGCGGAACCACGCATGCGACCATCTGCCGTTTGTACGGAGCGCGGAGCGACCCACTTCCGATGTACCCACAGGGAAGCCAGTATCACAAGCGCGCCTGTAATAAAACTCGGCCAGTGGGGCTGTTGATGCCAGATAGCCAGATTAACCAACAGTCCCGCAGGCACATGCATATTGTTCATTATGCCTAACGTACCGGCATCCACCTGGGTCGCGCCATAGTTCCACATGAAGTAGCCGATGCCCGACGCCGCCACGCCCAGGAAGATCAGAATGCTCCACTGTAGCGTCGTTTCCGGCATATTCTGCGCGTTCCCCAGCATAGACCAGGCGACAATGGCCACCAGAAACGCCCCGACGTAAAACCAGGCGAACGCGTTATGCTGCGGCATAGGCCGGGTTTCCATCAGACGCTTGTAGCCCACCATCCCGATGGCAAAACTGATATTGGAAAGCTGTACCAGCAGTAACCCCGTCCAGAAATGATCGGTAACCTGGTCGTAACGAATAATCCCAGCACCGATGACCGCCAGCAACGCGCTGAAGGCATAACCCCAGCGCAGGCGACGCTTGCTCATCAAATCATAAATCAGCGTGATATAAAGCGGCGTGAGGACGGTAAACAGCAGCAGTTCGGAGACCGTCAGATAGAGATAGGCGCGGAAACTCAGCATATACATAATGCCAAGCTGCATCGCTCCCACCAGCATATACAGGCCAATGGTTTTTACGCTATGCCCACGGGTACGCAGAAACGGGAGAAACACCAGCGCTGCCAGCCCAACACGCACCAGCACCGCAAAATAGCTATCAACATGACCCGCGAGATACTCGCCGAACAGGCTAAAGGAGAAGGCCCACAGGATAGTGGTAATGATGAGTAGCGCCACAATGGATGTCTCTTTGAATAAGGGGCACCCATTGTAGCGGAGAGTTTAGTTGACAACTGGTCAACTAAAGAGCAATCGCATTACCGCAAAAAGAGCTTACGCAGATAATGCGGTACGGCATCGTCGGCATTGATGCCAATGATTTCCAGGCCCGGATGCAGATCTTTCAGGCGCTGATGGGCATTGCCCATAATGCAGCCTTTCCCCGCCATCGAGAGCATTTCCGCGTCGTTCATGCCATCGCCAAACGCAATGCAATCCTGCAATTTGTAACCCATCGCTTTCGAGACGGCTTCCAGCGCATGCCCTTTCGACACGCCTCCCGCCATCACTTCCAGACAGGTCAGCGTAGAGAAACTGACGTTCACGCGATCGCCCCAACGTGCGTTAATCGCCTGCTCCAGCGGCAGTAGTTTTTCATGCGCATCGCTGGTGAAGAACACTTTGCTGACCCCTTCAGGCTCCAGCATCGCCGGTTCGAACAGCGAATAGTGAAATACCGCTTCTTTGAAGAAACGCATTTCATCCGGGCGGTGGCGGTTCATAAACCACTCGTCATCGCGATAGACGTTAGTCACGATATCCGGGCTTGCATTCACTACGCCAAACAGATCGCTGGCGATGTCGCGGTCAAGGTTGTGAGTGAACACCAGGTTCCCGTCGGTGTCATGCACGCGCGCGCCGTTGGAGGTAATCATGTAAGACTTAATCTCAAGATTATCGCGGATTTGCCCCACATCGACGTGGTGGCGGCCAGTCGCGAACACAAAATTCACGCCACAGGCGGTCAATAATTTCAGCGTCTCTTTCGCGTAAGGGGACAACGTGTGATCGGGAGAGAGCAGCGTACCATCTAAATCAGACGCAACAACCTGATACATAAGAAAATTAAACCTCAAGGCAAAGCGGTTTCCGCTGGATGAATTAGTTATGCCTGTCGAAAAATTCGACAATGGCGTTAAGCGCGACTGAGCGCATTGCGTCCTTTTCAAAAAGGATCTCATGGTACGCGCCTTTTATGACAAGCGGTCGCTCTCCCTCTACGGGATGGCCCGCTGCGGCGCGGATTTCACAAAAACGGTCATGCGCGCGGTTATCCACCACACGCTCTTCTTCAGCCTGAACGAGTAGCACAGGGGTTGCGTCATCACCCGCCCCCGCCAAAGCCTGCTCACCGGCCAGAATACCTTCACGCACCCAGTGGTAAGTCGGCCCCCCGACGCGCAGCCGGGGTTCATCGGCATAGAAACGTAAATTGCGCCGATAGCGCTGCCGACTGTGCGTTAGCACATTCATACTAAAGGGCAGCGCTCGCCAGCGCCCGGTGCCAATGGCATACCCTTCACGGATTCGCTGATGCCCCTCGGCCCAGTCAAGAATGTGGCGCACCATCCATTCCGGTAAGCGCATCACGATACCAAACATCGGCGCGCAAAGCGCGATGGCATCACACTGGACGGCGTTGCGTTGCAGGAACAGCGTGGCGATAGCGCCCCCCATAGAGTGCGCCAGAATGTAGCGTTTCCGCCACGGCCCCGATTGCACTTCCTGCTGCCAGAATGCGGTTAAGTCATCGACATAATCGTTAAAATTGACCACATGACCACGGTGCGTATCCGACAGCAAACGCCCGGAGCGCCCTTGCCCGCGGTGGTCAATGATGAGGACATCAAAACCAAGATGGAACAGGTCATACGCCAGTTCGGCATACTTTACGTAGCTTTCAATACGACCTGGACAGATGACGATGACACGATCGTTTTTCTGTGCGTGAAAGCGGACAAAGTGTACGGGAACGTCGTCCACGCCCGTGAATTCGGCTTCTTCCCGCTGACGCCAGAAATCTGTCAGTGGCCCCATAGAAAAAGCAGCGAACGCGTTTTCTCTCGTTTCCCAGTCCTTTTGCTGCTGAAACATCGGGTATCCAGCCTCGTTTACCAGGTAAAAATCGTTTTCTTTATGATGCCTGACACAATACAGCGACAGTAGGGTATTGTGGCATAAAAACAGACAATCAGGGAGTTCCTCATGACCTTCGAATGGTGGTTCGCTTATCTGCTGACATCCATTATTTTGAGCCTTTCTCCCGGCTCCGGCGCCATCAATACCATGACCACGGCAATCAGCCACGGCTATCGCGGCGCAACGGCGTCTATTGCGGGTTTACAGACCGGGCTTGGCATTCACATCGTACTGGTTGGCGTGGGCCTGGGGACGCTGTTTTCACGTTCCGTCGTCGCATTCGAAGTCCTGAAATGGGCGGGTGCCGCTTATCTGATCTGGCTGGGTATCCAGCAATGGCGTGCCGCAGGCGCCATCGATCTCAACACGCTGGCGCACGCACAGTCCCGAAGCCGTCTGTTCAGGCGCGCGGTATTTGTAAACCTGACCAACCCAAAGAGCATTGTTTTTCTCGCCGCGCTATTTCCGCAGTTTATCAAGCCGCAGGAGCCGCAGCTGATGCAGTACGTCGTGCTCGGCATCACAACCATTGTCGTTGATATCATTGTGATGATCGGTTACGCGACGCTGGCGACACGTATCGCAGGCTGGATTAAAGGGCCGAAGCAAATGAAGGCGTTGAATAAGGTATTTGGTTCGCTGTTTATGCTGGTGGGTGCGCTACTGGCGTCCGCAAGGCATGCCTGAGAAATTGCCGGATGGCGCTCGCAACATAATGTTAATCATATGAGCGCCTGAACCTGGCCTTTCGGGAAGGGTCGCAAACAAAGAAAATTATTTTTTATCATGCTATTGCGTTGCTGACGCCAGTGCCAGAATACCGCCGGACTCTCTTATTCATGGATGATAACGATGGCGGAAGCGACAACTCCACATGATGCGGTTTTTAAAACTTTCCTCTCCTGCGTGGAGACCGCGCGGGATTTTATTAAAATCCACCTGCCGCCCTCATTACTTGAGATTTGCAAACTGGATACGCTTCGCCTGGAACCCGGTAACTTTGTAGAAGATGATCTTCGCCCTTATTTCAGCGACATTCTGTATTCTCTGGAAACCACCAGCGGTCGTGGCTATGTACATGTCCTGATTGAACATCAAAGCTCACCTGACAAACTTATGTCGTTTCGCTTGATGCGCTATGCCGTGGCGGCAATGCACCAACACCTGCAAGCTGGCTACAAAACTCTACCGCTGGTTATCCCAGTGCTCTTTTATCATGGACAACAAAGTCCCTATAAAGGCGCCATGAACTGGCTGGATCACTTTGACGATGCGGATGCTGCCCGGAAGCTGTACAGCAATGCGTTTCCACTGGTAGATATTACGGTCATACCTGATGATGAGATTATGCAGCATCGTAGTATGGCCGCGCTGACGCTGGTGCAAAAACACATCCGCCAGCGTGATATGGTGTTGTTGCTGGATAAACTGACTCATCTGTTTATGCTAAAGGAGATGAGCGGACAACAAATAACCGTGCTGGTAAACTACATGGTGCAGGCAGGGAATACGCAAGATGTTCGAACATTACTGTATGAGCTGGCACAGCGCGTGCCGCAGCATGGAGAAAAACTGATGACAATAGCGGAGCAACTTCGGGAAGAGGGCAAACACATTGCCCTGTTAGATGTCGCAAAAGCAATGCTAAAGCGAGGTTTTGAAATCGAAGCAATTATGGAAATGACCGGTCTTTCACAGGATGAATTGCGGCAACTCCAGAATTAAAGAGCATTACCCGCGCGGAGGCCTCCGGCGGGTAACAGGCTTAACGCGAAATAATCAGGTGAATGCCGAAACCGGCAAACAACGCACCGGCAAAACCGTCGATCCACTTCGCCAGGCGCTGATAACCGCGACGCATTTTCGGTAGCGCGAACAGGCTGGCGACCACGGTAAACCAGGCCAGCGTTTCCACGATAATCAATGCGAAAATGCCCCAGCGCGCGGCTACGCCGACGTTATCGCCAACGAACAGTGAAAAGACCGATCCGAAATAGATGATCGCTTTCGGGTTCGCCAGGTTCGTCAGCAAACCTTTCACAAAGCTACGACCGCTTTGCGCCAGTTCAATCTGCGGCGCAGGCGCGGCGACGTCCTGTTTTTTCAGCGCGCCACGCAGCATCTGATAGCCCATCCAGCACAGGTACAAACCACCACCCACCATAATGATGGTATGCAGCCAGGCCATTTTCTCGATAATCAGATGCAGGCCGAGCAACGCAACGCCCGCCCAAACCATGACGCCGCAGGTAATACCCAGCACGCCCATCATCGCTTCCTTGCGCGAGCGGCTCACGGCGGTTTGAGAGACAAAGAAAAAGTCCGGTCCAGGACTCATTAACGCAACGATATGCACCATCGCCACGGTGAGAAATAGCATCAACATAAAAATGACTCGCGGGGGAATAGTTTACCGAGTCACCATCCTGGCACTTTTTTACCTGGCTGACTACTCTTCGTCGTCACCATCGACATGCGCGCGGATCAGCGCCATAAACTCTTTACCGAAACGCTCCAGTTTGCGCATGCCGACGCCGTTAACGCTCAGCATTTCGCTCGGCGAAACCGGCATCTGTTCGGCCATTTCAATCAGCGTCGCATCGTTAAAGACGACATACGGCGGGATATTCTCTTCATCGGCAATGGCCTTACGCAATTTGCGCAGTTTGGCGAACAGTTTGCGATCGTAATTGCCGCCGAAGGATTTCTGCATCACTCGCGGCTTCAACGCGACGATACGCGGCACGGCAAGCTGCAACGGCACTTCGCCACGCAGCACCGGACGCGCCGCTTCGGTTAACTGCAACGCCGAATGTTGGGCAATATTCTGCGTAACCATACCCAGATGAATAAGCTGACGAATCACGCTGACCCAGTGCTCATGGCTCTGATCGCGACCAATGCCGTACACCGGCAATTTGTCATGAGCTAAATCGCGGATACGCTGATTGTTCGCGCCGCGCAATACTTCCACCACATAGCCCATACCAAAACGCTGATTAACGCGATAAATCGTCGACAGGGCTTTACGCGCATCCATCAGGCCGTCGTACTGTTTTGGCGGGTCGAGGCAAATATCGCAGTTGCCGCAGGGTTCCTGCCGCCCTTCGCCAAAGTAGTTCAGCAGCACCAGACGACGACAGGTCTGCGCTTCGGCAAACGCCCCCATCGCGTTCAGCTTATGCCGTTCAATATCCTGTAGCTGCCCGGCGGGTTTCTCCTCCAGACAGCGGCGCAGCCACGCCATATCAGCCGGATCGTAGAACAGCATCGCCTCTGCGGGCAGGCCGTCACGCCCGGCGCGGCCGGTTTCCTGATAGTAGGATTCAATGTTGCGGGGAATATCGAAATGCACCACAAAGCGCACGTTAGGTTTGTTAATGCCCATACCAAATGCGACGGTCGCCACGACGATTTGCAGATCGTCGCGCTGGAACTTCTCCTGCACATCGGCGCGCACGTTATTTTCCAGACCGGCATGATACGCCGCCGCGCTGATGCCGCGACTTTGCAGACGTGCGGCGGTGTCCTCCACCTTCGCCCGGCTGTTACAGTAGATGATACCGGACTTGCCGCGCTGTTCCTGCACATAGCGCATCAGCTGATCGAGCGGCTTAAATTTCTCCATCAGCATGTAGCGGATGTTCGGACGGTCAAAGCTGCTGATCTGGATTAACGGATCGTTCAGCCCCAGCAGGCGAACAATATCCAGTCGGGTGGTGTCATCTGCGGTGGCGGTCAACGCCATAAACGGCAAGGAAGGAAAACGCTGGCGGAGCTGACCGAGCGCGGCGTATTCCGGGCGGAAGTCATGCCCCCACTGCGAGATACAGTGTGCTTCATCGACGGCCAGTAAGACCGGATTCCAGTGCGCCAGATGCTCAAGGAAGTTATCCAGCATCAGGCGCTCCGGCGCAATATACAGCAGGCGAACCTGCCCGGTTCGGCAACCGGCCATCACCTCATGCTGCTGTTCACGGCTCTGCGTCGAGTTCAGGCACGCCGCCGCCACGCCGTTTGCCAGCAACTGGTCGACCTGATCTTTCATCAGGGAGATAAGCGGCGAAACGACAACGGTGAGCCCGTTAAGCAGTAAGGCTGGAATCTGGTAACACAGGGATTTGCCGCCGCCGGTCGGCATGACAACCAGGCAATCACGACCCGAGACGACCGTCTCAATGATCTCTTCCTGGCCTGGGCGAAACTGTTGGTAGCCAAAGGTTTCCTGTAAAACCTGTTTAGCCCCCAATTCCAGATTCAACACTTCCGCCTGCGCCACATTAACCCCGTTTGCCTGAAATAAAAACAGGCGCTATTTTCAGCGCCTGCGAAAGAAACTGCAATGTTTTAAACACAATCATTGCGCAGATCAGAATATGTCATTCAGCATAACACCCACGCCGACACGCGTCTGATTAAAGTTATAGTCGATTAACGATTCGCCATAGCCGCTGTATACCTGGGTATAGAGACGCACATGTTTCGTCATCGGGTAACTTAACCCCACTTCCGCCCCGCCGTAACCGGTATTCCAGTTGTACTGGCCCTTCGCACTCAGCACCGCATCTCCCAGGTGATAGCCGATTTTAAGCTGATAGTAGCCCATATATTTAGTGATATCGGGGTTATCGCCGGTGCCGCCAACGACGTACCACGGTTTCACTTCCATCAGCCAGTTACCGTTTTGCGCCATCAGACGCGTATACAGGCGGTTCCAGCTCCGCGAAGTCGGATCGGAACGCCCGTTGGAGTTATGGTTATACCCCATCTCCACATCGCGCAGCGTCCAGCCTGCAAAGTGGTAATCCGTGGCAAAGCCGAGGAACAACTGCGGTTCGTAGTTAGTCTCACGAAACGGCGAGGACTCTTCGCTGTTGGACAACTGCCACCAGGATTTCTGCGTGTACGACGCCCCCAGCACCGAGTTTGGCCCAACAATCCCACGCCAGAACGGGAAGGCCAGGCTCAGCTGAAACTTCACTTCGTCTTTGCGCGCGTTTTCAGACCAGTTATAAGAGCTGATCGCTTCTTTGTTCAGATCGCTGGTATTGGTGTAGATCAGGTAGTTCGTATCATAAGGATAAAGCGTGAAGGGATTATCATGCACCTGCAACATGTTTGCGATAATACTGCCCTGTACCGCAGGCGCGTCATGAATTTCTTTCACTGTCGCTTCCTGCGCATATACAGCCAATGGCAGCATTGCTGCTGGTAATAACCAACCCAAAATCGCCCGCATCGGTCGTGTTCTCCTGAACGCAATAAGTGTTGAATGGTATAATTATCTGCCAGCCATTCTACATACTTACTTAATCCCTGTTTAGTTATCCTCTCTTAAAGTAGAAAACAACAAATAAGAAGCATAATATCAACATTTCATTAACCAATGGAGTGTCTGGATCGTATGTCTTCCGTACTTACCGCTGAGCAGGCCCTGAAACTGGTGGGCGAGATGTTTGTTTACCATATGCCTTTTAACCGGGCATTAGGACTGGAGCTGGAACGCTATGAAAAGGAGTTTGCCCAACTGGCCTTTAACAATCAGCCGATGATGGTAGGCAACTGGGCGCAAAGTATTTTACACGGTGGGGTGATCGCCTCCGCGCTGGACGTCGCCGCCGGACTGGTGTGCGTGGGCAGCACGCTGACCCGCCATGAGACCATTAGCGAAGACGAGCTACGCCAGCGCATGTCGCGTATGGGAACTATCGATCTGCGCGTTGACTACCTGCGCCCGGGCAGAGGCAACCGCTTTACCGCCACCAGCAGCCTGTTGCGCGCGGGCAATAAAGTTGCTGTGGCGCGTGTGGAACTGCACAACGAAGAACAGCTTTACATTGCCAGTGCGACCGCAACTTATATGGTGGGATAAAAACAGGTAAACTGTTGTTACATTTCTGATATGAGTTTTCCCGATGGATGCTAAGCAAACGCGGCAGGGCGTGTTACTCGCTCTTGCCGCCTATTTTATTTGGGGCATCGCACCCGCGTACTTCAAACTGATTTACTACGTGCCCGCAGACGAGATCCTGACGCACCGCGTGATCTGGTCATTTTTCTTTATGATCGCGCTGATGAGCATCAGCCGCCAGTGGTCTGGCGTTAAAACGCTGCTGCAAACGCCGAAGAAAATTTTCATGCTGGCGCTGTCAGCCGTGCTGATCGGTGGAAACTGGCTGCTCTTTATCTGGGCGGTCAATAACCACCATATGCTGGAAGCCAGCCTCGGGTATTTTATTAACCCGCTGGTTAACATTCTGCTGGGAATGCTGTTCCTCGGCGAGCGCTTCCGTCGTATGCAGTGGCTGGCGGTGATTCTGGCGGCCTGCGGCGTACTGGTGCAGCTCTGGACCTTCGGCTCTCTGCCGGTCATCGCTCTGGGGCTGGCGTTTAGCTTTGCGTTTTACGGCCTGGTACGTAAGAAGATTGCGGTTGAAGCACAAACGGGGATGCTGATCGAAACGCTGTGGCTATTGCCGGTCGCCGCGATTTATCTGTTTGGCATCGCGGATAGCCCAACCAGCCATATGGGGCAGAATCCGCTGTCGCTGAATCTGTTGCTGATTGCGGCAGGTATTGTCACTACGGTGCCGCTGCTGTGCTTTACCGGGGCGGCGACGCGCCTGCGCCTCTCCACGCTGGGTTTTTTCCAGTACATTGGCCCAACCCTGATGTTCCTGCTGGCCGTGACGTTCTATGGAGAAATACCGGGCGCCGATAAGATGGTGACGTTTGCCTTTATTTGGGTGGCGCTGGCGATTTTTGTGATGGATGCGATTTATACACAAAGACGCAAAGTTCGAGGATAAAAGCGTGCCGATGGCGCGTCGCTTATCCGGCCTACGGATCAGTAGGCTCGGTAAGCGACGCACCACCGGGCGCAATATTACAGCCAGTTCTTACGCTTGAAGTACAAATACGGCGCCAGACCCGCAAGGATCATAAAGATAATCGCGCCAGGGTAACCAAAGCTCCACTTCAGCTCCGGCATAAACTCAAAGTTCATCCCATAGCTGGACGCCACCAGCGTCGGCGGCAGGAACACCACGGATACCACCGAGAAGATCTTGATAATGCGGTTCTGCTCGATGTTGATGAAGCCCATCGCCGCCTGCATCAGGAAGTTCACCTTCTGGAACAGGGATTCGTTGTGCGGCAGCAGGGACTCGATATCGCGCAGAATCTCACGCGCCTGCTCCAGTTGCCCCCCCGGAAGACGCGCCTTGCGCACCAGGAAGTTAAGCGCGCGCTGGGTATCCATCAGACATAAGCGAACTTTCCAGCCGATATCTTCCAGTTCTGCCAGCGTGGAGAGCGCTTCGTCATATTCATCGCCCTGATGCCCTTCCATGATCACGCGGCTTAGTTCTTCCAGATCGCTGTAGATGTTTTCAATTTCATCCGCCAGCTGTTCGATTTTGGTTTCAAACAGGTCGAGCAGTAATTCATAGGCATTGCCGTCCACCATCGCCTGGTTACGGGCGCGCATACGGTACAAGCGGAAAGCGGGCAGTTCGCGTTCACGCAGCGTAAACAGGCGGCCATCGCGAATGGTGAATGCCACCGTGGAGTTACCGGCGTGGTCTTCCGCATCTTCGAAAAAGAAAAAGGAGTGGATGTGCAGCCCGTCTTCGTCTTCAAAGAAACGCGCGGATGCTTCGATGTCTTCCAGTTCAGGACGTGTCGCCAGGCTTTGGCCCAGCTCAGATTGTACGCGCAGTCGCTCGTCGTCGTCCGGTTCGACCAGGTCGACCCATACGGCATCAATCAGGGTTTGTGACTCTTCGACTTCCAGCCGGGTCAGTCGATTATTTTCCAGTTGAAATGCGCTCAGCATGACCGGGACTCCCAATGCTTAAAAATATCGGACAGTTCGGGTGGGCACACAGAAACAAATTGGGTTTCAGACCATTAAACAGCCTGACTCAGCGCGACGGGAAAAAGAGAAGGTCGCTGACAACCGCTAAGGCTATCAGCAAAAAGGGATAGCCTTAGGAGTTGATCCTGAATGACAGGATAATGAGCCAGCATCTACTGGGTGTGTCCAAGGCGAATGTCCTCTTAGCGTAATCGTGCGCGCATGTTACGCCAGCAAAAATTTGACGTCAACACGCAACGAAACGCGAAAAAGTAATAATTTCCCCTTATGCAAAAATGTTAGCAGAGGGGAGTTATTTATCTATGATATTCAGAATATTAACCGACAGATAGCCGGATGGCGGCTTCGCCTTATCCGGCCTACAAATCAAAATGTTACCCGGTCTGTAGGCCGGATAAGACGCGCCAGCGTCGCCATCCGGCAAAGCCAAACCGATTAAACCGTTTCCAGTCTGGCATAGGCCGCTACCAGCCATTTGATCCCCTGCCCCTGGAACGCGACCTGTAACCGGCTGTGCTCGCCGCTGCCTTCCAGATTAACGATCGTGCCTTCACCGAATTTCGGGTGACGCACACGCTGTCCCAGCTTGTACCCGGTGTCGTTTTCCGCCATCGGGGTTCCCATCCGCTGGTGACTCACCGGACGACTGACCGTGGCGCGCAGCCGCACTTCTTCCACACAGTCTTCCGGCAATTCGCCGATAAAACGCGACGGGCGGTGGTAGACCTCTTTGCCATACAGACGGCGGGTTTCCGCATAGGTCAACGTCAGCTTCTGCATCGCGCGGGTTACGCCGACGTAGGCCAGGCGACGCTCTTCTTCAAGGCGCCCGCCTTCATCCAGCGACATCTGGCTGGGGAACATCCCCTCTTCCATGCCGACGATGAACACCTGCGGAAACTCCAGCCCTTTCGCCGAGTGCAAGGTCATCAGTTGAACCGCATCCTGCCACGTATCCGCCTGCCCTTCGCCCGCTTCCAGCGCGGCGTGAGAGAGAAACGCCTGCAACGGCATCAGGTCTTCATCTTCTTCGTTGTAGCTGAACTGGCGCGTCGCCGTCACCAGTTCTTCTAAGTTCTCAATACGCGTCTGGCCTTTCTCGCCTTTTTCCTGCTCGTACATCATGCGCAGACCCGAGTCTTTAATCACCCGATCGGTCTGAACATGCAGCGGCATATCTGCCGTCTCCTGCGCCAGCGCGTCAATTAGCTCGATAAAGCGTTGCAGGGCGCTTGCGGCGCGGCCAGCCAGCGCTTTCTCCTGCAACAGCTCGCGGCACGCCTGCCACAAGGTTAACTGACGGTCGCGCGAGGTCTGGCGCACAACGTCCAGCGTGCGATCGCCAATACCGCGCGTCGGGGTGTTCACCACGCGCTCAAACGCCGCATCATCATTACGATTGGCGATCAGGCGCAGATAGGAGAGCGCATCTTTAATTTCCTGACGTTCGAAGAAGCGCATACCGCCATAAATACGGTACGGCATACTGGCCTGCAACAGCGCCTCTTCCAGCACGCGCGACTGGGCGTTGCTGCGATAGAGAATGGCGCACTGTTCCAGCGCCCCGCCGTTGTCCTGCCAGGTTTTGATGCGGTTAACGACAAAACGCGCTTCATCCAGCTCATTAAACGCGCAATAGAGTGAAATCGGTTCGCCATCAATGCCATCGGTCCACAGCTTTTTCCCCAGACGGCCATTGTTGTTTTCAATCAGGGTATTCGCCGCGCTGAGGATGTTGCTGGTCGAGCGGTAATTCTGCTCCAGACGAATGGTTTCCGCGCCCGGGAAATCCTTGAGGAAACGCTGGATGTTCTCCACCTGCGCCCCGCGCCAGCCGTAAATAGACTGGTCATCATCGCCGACGATCATCACTTTGCCGGTATCGCCTGCCAGCAGACGGATCCACGCGTACTGGATGTTGTTGGTATCCTGAAATTCGTCCACCAGGATATTGGTAAAACGTTCGCGGTAGTGCTGAAGGATATGCGGCTTGTTGAGCCACAGTTCATGCGCGCGCAGCAGCAGTTCGGCAAAGTCCACCAGCCCTGCGCGATCGCACGCTTCCTGATAGGCCTGGTAAACCTTCTGCCAGGTCTGCTCCACCGGGTTGCCGTAGCTCTGAATATGGTGCGGACGCAGCCCTTCGTCTTTCTGGCTGTTGATGTACCACATTGCCTGACGCGGCGGCCACTGCTTCTCGTCAAGGTTCATCGCTTTAATAAGGCGCTTGAGCAGGCGCAGCTGATCTTCGCTGTCGAGGATCTGGAAATCCTGCGGCAGGTTGGCGTCCATATGGTGCGCGCGCAGCAGACGGTGCGCCAGACCGTGGAAGGTGCCGACCCACATCCCGCCCTGCGTGGTTCCCATTAACTGACCGATACGGTGGCGCATTTCCGCCGCCGCCTTATTGGTGAAGGTAACGGCCATAATGGAATAGGGTGAATTATTCTCTACGCTCAACAGCCAGGCGATACGGTGCACCAGCACGCGAGTTTTGCCGCTCCCCGCTCCCGCCAGCACCAGCATGTTGCTACGTGGCGCAGCCACCGCTTCGCGCTGTTTATCATTAAGGCTTTCGAGCAGGTAAGAAACGTCCATTGGCACCGCCGCGTAAAAGTGTGTTGGGCGGATAAGCGCAGCGCCATCCGCCAAAAAGCTGGGTATATATACAATACTGCTGGTGATTATATCAGCGAGGTCAAAGATGCCAACCGTGAAATTTCGATATGCGGCAGTAAACGGCTGTCAGTGGTCTGCATCAGGTCGGCATTTTCCGGTTTGATCCAGCAGGCCTGCATTCCACAGCGGATCGCCCCGGCGACATCGGTCGTCAGATCGTCGCCGACGTGGAGGATCTCGCCGATCGGCATGTTGAGCTTCTCCGCCGCCAGAGAGTACATGTCGCTGAACGGTTTAGAGCGCCCGTCCGGGCCTGCGCGCAGCACAAATTCGAAGTAATCGCCCAGCCCAAACAGTTCCGGCTGCGCATTGCCGTTAGTAATGGCCACCAGCGGCCATTTTTTTGCAAGCCGCTTCAGCGTGTCATGCGTCACTTGCGGAACATCGATACGGCTGCGCCACTTTGCAAAATTGATCATTGCGGCGTTCGCCCCCGCCATTGCCTCTTCCGCCGACAGGCCTGCTTCCAGCATGGCGCGCTCCACGGCGCGATGACGCCATCGCGTCACATCATGATAAATTTCCGGCTCTGCTTCGCGTACCGCCTGACGCAGGCGATACAGGTCGGCATTCTGCAATGTACGCAGCGCAGGATGGTAGTTTTGCACAAAGGTGAGCGCTTCCTGCTCGGTGCGCAGGATAACCGGACGGTTATCATAAAGGGTGTCATCCAGATCGAACGTGAGTGCTGAGATGTGTCCCAAAGGCCGGTAAAAACGCATTATTTCCCCCGTTTGGCGCGTGGATGCGCCGCATCGTACACCGAGGCCAGGTGTTGAAAATCAAGATGAGTATAGATTTGCGTGGTGGACAGATTGGCATGGCCTAACAGCTCCTGCACGCCGCGCAGGTCGCCGCTCGACTCCAGCATATGGGTCGCGAACGAGTGACGCAGTTTATGCGGATGGACATGGCTGTTCAGCCCTTGCTTAATGCCCCACTCCGCAAACCGTTTTTGTACATTGCGCGCGGAGATCCGTTTCCCGAGCTTCGAGAGAAACAGCGCATCGTCATCGCTGCCGAACAGGCCGCGCAGATCCAGCCAATGCTCAATCCACGCCACCGCATTGCGGCCAATGGGCAGACGCCGTTCTTTGCTGCCCTTCCCCATCACCCACACTTCGCCCGTATCGAGATCGAGGTGTTTGATGTCTAACCCTACCAGTTCAGACAAACGCAACCCCGCGCCGTACATCACCTCCAGCATCGCCCGATCGCGCACGGCAAGCGGATCGTTAAGGTCGATATCCAGCAGGCGGTTAATATCATCCACGTCGATATTTTTCGGCAGGTGGCGAGGCGCTTTCGGCGCGGAAACGCCTTTCGCCGGGTTGGCGTTGAGTTCACCCTGGCTCACCAGCCAGTCAAAGAAACTGCGTAAAGCAGAGAGGCGCAACGCCAGGCTGGCGGGCCCTAACCCTTTACGGCGGCTACGTACCGCGAAAGCGCGCACCATCGCAGCGTCACATTGTTGCCAGCTTTGCAGACCGGTTTCTCCGGCTAAAGCGATAATGGCATCAAGCTGACGCTGATAGTTCAGTAGCGTGATGGGGCTAAGTTGCCGTTCTACGCCCAGGTAACGCAAGAAGCGCGCAACGTCCTGAGAAAGCGATAATTCGGTCATACACGTTCAATCCAGCGCTCCAGCAGTTCCGGCAACATCAAGGCGATTTCTTGCAGTAACTGTGTCCCCTGCCCCTGCTGGTAATGATGCACATCGCGGCTACTGAAGAGTATGACCCCCAGATCGCCATCGCGCCCCAGCATCGACATCGCCACCGAGCCAATCGCTTTGGCTTCAGGCAGCACCACCAGCAGTTCCGGGCCATTCAATGGGCCAAGATAGTGTTGCGCCTGCCCCAGACGCTGGATACGCAGCGGTTCAAAGGCCTGACGGCTTAACGCCAGATGGGTATGATTCGACGGCGCGCCGAGTCGCCAGCGATCGGGAAACAGCCGGATGGTCGCGCCCGCCAGCCCCAGCTCCCGCGCCCAGCGATGAAACCGCATCAGCATTTCATCCAGGCTACTGGCGGAAACCAGCCGTCCCTGCAAATGCAGCAGACGGTAGAACAGGCTTTCGTTGGCATTCGCCTGTTCCATTAGCAGCGTCATGTTCTCTTCAAGAACATGGATATGATTCCGGGCGCGGGCCATATGCCACTCAACAAGCGACACCGTACCCCGCACGGGATGCGGAACGCGCATCACCTCAACGGCGCGCGCATTACGGATAAAAAACTCAGGGTTACGCAGTAGATAATCGACGACCGCCCGGTCGTCCAGTTCCATCTGTGTTTCCTGTAGTTCTTCCCCTGGTTGCTTCATAGATGAATAAATCCGTCGTAGACATGTGCCGCCGGGCCAGTCATATACAACGGATGACCCGGGCCTTTCCAGGCGATATCAAGGCGACCGCCAGGTAATTCCACGCGTACTTCTTCTGCCAGCAAACCCTGCTGAATGCCCACCGCAACGGCGGCGCATGCGCCGCTGCCGCAGGCCTGAGTTTCTCCTGCCCCACGTTCATAAACGCGTAATCGGATATGCTCGCGCTTCACAACCTGCATAAACCCAATATTCGCTCGTTCTGGAAAACGCTCATGGCTTTCCAGAACCGGTCCCAGCGTTTCGACTGCCGCCGTGTCGATATTATCGACCTGAATCACGCAGTGCGGGTTCCCCATTGAAACCACGCCGCACAATATTGTCTGCTCGGCCGCTCGCATAATATAGGTCTTTTCCGCTTTGTTGGCGCGAAAAGGAACCTGCGCGGGTTCAAAGTTTGGCTCACCCATGTTCACCCGCACCAGCTCATCATCTGTGACGCTCAGCACCATCCGGCCATTGGCCGTGCTGACGCGGATATCGCGCTTATTGGTCAGCCCTTTCAGACGCACAAATCGCGCAAAGCAGCGGGCGCCGTTACCGCACTGCGACACTTCGCTGCCATCGGCGTTGAAGATGCGGTAATGAAAATCCAGTTCAGGATCGTAAGGAGGCTCGACAACCAGAAGCTGGTCGAACCCCACGCCCAGATGCCTGTCTGACAGGCGGCGGATCAACTCCGGCGAGAAAAAGACATTCTGCGTTACCGCGTCGACGACCATAAAATCGTTGCCAAGGCCATGCATTTTAGAGAATTGCATCATTCACTCCATTTACGCGGGGACAGAAACGTACCGTCAATAGTTCACCTGAGAAGGGCCGTCTCCCGTAGCGCGATCGTTTTGATCGGGCGTCGTCGATTGGATTTGCGAATCAACCTCATGCGTCGGCGTCGGCGCGTTTTTGTCAGCAGGTGGAAAATAGAGCGGGCCTTT
This sequence comes from Citrobacter sp. CK199, assembly GCF_030333285.1. Lineage (NCBI taxonomy): Bacteria > Pseudomonadati > Pseudomonadota > Gammaproteobacteria > Enterobacterales > Enterobacteriaceae > Citrobacter > Citrobacter sp. CK199. The sequence goes on from NZ_JAOWGF010000023.1 coordinate 39,964, forward strand.
CAGACCGCAGCCGGTCAGGCTGAACAGAGTGAGAAGTACAGCGAGTGCCTGAAACACATTTTTCATTATGGATTGCCTGTAAGTTCATGCTTTCTGTTTTCTATCATCGCAGGAGAAGACGTAAAAGCAAGAGTTGGCTGAAAACTGCATCATGAATTCTTCCAGGTTATACTGCCGCCATCACGTAAAAAACGGGAAACAACAATGAACGACAGTGAATTTCATCGCCTCGCAGACACCCTGTGGATGACCATTGAAGAACGTCTGGACGACTGGGACGGCGACAGCGATATCGACTGCGAAATCAACGGCGGCGTGCTAACCATTACCTTTGAGAACGGCAGCAAAATCATCATCAACCGTCAGGAGCCGCTGCACCAGGTATGGCTGGCGACCAAACAGGGCGGCTACCATTTTGACCTGAAAGGCGACGAATGGATTTGCGATCGCAGCGGCGAAACCTTCTGGGATCTGCTGGAGCAGGCCGCGACACAACAGGCTGGAGAAGCGGTGAGCTTCCGCTAAGTTTTATTGCCGGATGGCGCTGTGCTTATCCGGCCTACGTATCTCGCGTCATTTGTAACACCGCCATCCGGCATCATGTTCACGAGAAATACTGCTGCAACAGCGGCGCGTCGTTGTCCTGGTTTGCCGGTGGCACGGCGCTGATGGGCTGGGTACGGAACGGAATGACCTGCTCGCGACCGTCGGTATTCACAATCTGGTAGAACTGCGGCAGGTTGAAGTTGATGAAGCTGGAGCCGTAGGTGAAGCGATCGTGCGACGACGAATAGAAGCGGCTCACGTCGCGTACCAGCTCTTCTTTGCTGCCTTCGCAGTGGTGATACACTTCCGCTCGGTTACTCTCGTCCAGAATATAAATATTAAAGCCTTTCTCATCACCGGTTTCTTCAAAGAAGAACTGGATGATCCCTTCGCTGGCGAACCCATCCACCACCGACGGTAATTTCACATGGTTGGTCTCAACCTGAACGGAAAGCCCGTGAAGTTTGTTGTGCGAAATCGCGCCGTAAAACTCAATGGCGTTTTCCAGTTTCTGCACCGAAACATTCAGGCGCTCGAAGAACAGCCCCCAGGTTTGGCCCGAAACGCGCAGCGCTTTAAAACGTCCGGTTTCCTGGCGGGTGCTGGAGAGGCGCAGTTCAATGCACTCGGAGACCAGTTGCTGTACGCGGGTGCGGATCAGGCCGCGCAGATGCTGGCTATAGCAGAACACTTCCACGCTGTCCGGCGGCGCGGCATCCTGGTGCATTTTGCCGAGAATCGTTTTCAGCGCTTCAATCATCGCCTGTTCGCCGTTGAAGTGCAGGGTACGCACTTCGTTCCACGAGTTGCGATACAACAGGTCGACACTGCCGACCAGGCAGTTTTGCTCTTCGCCAAAGCTGAAGACATCCAGCTTACGGAAATCGAAATGCACCACCTGATTGCGGAACGCCGCCGTCGGGTCATATTCAAGGTTAACGATGATCGCCAGATGGCGAATTTCACACGGACTGTAGAGCGCTTTCGGCGTTGGCGCAGGCAAACGCAGCGGGAAATGGTGCGACACATCGGCCACCATCTCCTGCAACTTAGGCAGGTCCACAATGCCGTTGCCCTTAATAAACAGGTGGGTACGCGACGTCAGCAAACCGTTAAACCAGGCCCACGCTACCAGTTTGTTCAGGTAGCGGTTATATTCCAGCGGCTGATGGCTGATGATCGAATCCATGTTCGGCGCACGGTTGTAGAGATACCAGCCAGAACGGTTGGCCCGGCCCGGCGGCACATGGATAAAGGTCAGGTTCGGTTCGGAGAGATCCGGTGAAATCTGCGGGTTCACCAGCGTCACTTTGCCCGGCAGGGCTTCAAATGCGGCATACAGTTTACGCGTCAGCACGCCAATATCCTGCGGGCTGGCGCTAACGCTGAGATTGTTACGGCGGGCAAAACGGATCAGATTACGATAGCTCTGCATCATGGCGTCGAGCAGTTCGTTATGCGCTTCGCGTACCTGATCGATCTTCCAGTTCGCCCGGTTGTCGAGCATTGTCAGACGGGCGTCGTCCCATCCCCACTCGTTCACTAACTGACTTAACACTTCACGACGCCAGCCAACACAGGCGCGTTCGCGGCTCAGTTTCTCACACACTTTTAAGTAGAAACATCGACGGACTAAATCAAGACGCGTCGGATCTTCAATAGCCGTGAGGTATTCGGTCACGCGTTCCAGCATCATGCAATACGGGTCGAGACCAAACGAAACGATCTCGCCGTCATGCAGGCGCTGTTTAATGTCTTTCGCCAACAGGCGCGGATTGGGATATTCCCAGGAGTAGGCTTCCAGCAGCAGTGTTTTCAGCACCGCTTTGTACGGGGAATCGATACTCTTGTACAACTGCCAGAGGCTGGCGCCAAAGTACTCTTCGGCGGAGAGCGAGCTTAATCCGCCCAGGTCCAGCCATTCGTTTGGCGTGAGGACACCCTGCGCGTAAAGCGTCATGACGTAGTCGTCGTAATGCTCTTCTTCGTCGCACGGCACCATATTCCACAGAATACGCTTACCGGCCAGACGCACAGCGGTGCGATAAAATTCGTCGAGCAGCAGGATGTGCTGCGTCGAGCCGCAGTCTTCACCACCCAGACTGCCGCTTTCATTATGGCGGAAACGGTTTTCGTCGATCAGGAAGAAGCTGACTTCCACGCCCAGCGAAGCGGCCCAGCTTTCCAGCAGGCTGCATTTACGTTGCAGCAACTGGCGCTCTTCGCTATCAAGCCAGGACTGGTGGCAGACCCAGATATCCAGGTCAGAAGAACAGCTTTGCCCTACTGAAGATGTACTGCCCATTGAGTACACGCCGGTGATCGGCAGCTCGCCTTTCGGCGGGTCCTGCGGGGACATACCCCGGTACAGTTCAAGTTCATTCAGGTAGTGGCGTTGGGTTTCATCAGGCGTGTAAAAGCATATGCCCTTGGGAACGTTACCGTCGAGGTAACCCGGCATCAGCGGATTATGGTAGTGCAATAATGTCGGCAGCAGACTGTATACCTGCTGGAAGGCAGGGCCCATGGCAGCAAGCGCGCGATCCACACGCAATTGATTGATGGCATCCAGTCTCTGTTTCAAAGTCTCAATATAGAGGTACAAGACGTATCGCCTGATGTTGCTACCCGTCATGCGTCTGATTGCCATCGCGAGTGCGGACAACCAAACCATTCGGGATAAACCGTATGTCAAAAATAACCGTTACCTTTTTCATCCTTCTCCCCATTAAGGGGTAAAGACGAAAAAATGGTCTAAAACGTGATCAATTTAACACCTTGCTCATTGACCGTAAAGAAAGATGCACTACATACAAGTGTAGCACCGTTAGCTACGTGTAAATTCCTTAATACGGTCAGGCGGTTTCTCGTCATTATTCACTGCCAGTCGCGACGCCGCGCCTGATCCTCTTACTCACCTTTGACCGTAACACTGACATCCCACTTGTAAGGATGTTAGGATGGTCCACGGACGATAATGACGGTAACAAGCATGTTAGACAATGTTTTAAGAATTGCCACACGCCAAAGCCCCCTTGCGCTCTGGCAGGCACATTATGTCAAAGACGCGTTGATAGCACAGCATCCGGGACTGGTCGTGGAACTGGTGCCGATGGTAACGCGCGGCGACGTGATTCTGGACACCCCTCTGGCAAAAGTGGGCGGTAAGGGCTTGTTTGTAAAAGAGCTGGAAGTCGCGCTGCTGGAAAAGCGCGCCGATATCGCCGTGCATTCGATGAAAGATGTGCCGGTAGAATTCCCGCAAGGGCTTGGCCTGGTCACGATTTGCGAACGCGAAGATCCACGCGATGCTTTCGTCTCGAACCAATACAACAATCTGGATGAACTGCCCGCAGGCAGCATCGTCGGCACATCAAGTTTGCGTCGCCAGTGCCAGTTGGCCGAGCGTCGCCCGGATCTCGTCATCCGCTCGCTGCGCGGCAACGTCGGCACACGCCTGAGCAAGCTCGATAACGGCGATTATGACGCAATTATCCTGGCGGTTGCCGGGTTAAAACGGTTAGGTCTGACGTCGCGTATTCGCACCGCGCTGCCTCCCGAAATCTCTCTCCCTGCCGTAGGGCAAGGCGCAGTGGGCATTGAATGCCGACTGGATGACGCACGTACTCAGGCGCTGTTAGCGCCGCTGAATCATGAAGAAACCTCGCTACGTGTAAAAGCCGAACGCGCCATGAACACCCGCCTGGAAGGGGGCTGTCAGGTGCCGATTGGCAGCTATGCTGAAATCATTGATGGTGAAGTCTGGCTGCGTGCGCTGGTTGGCGCGCCTGACGGTTCGCAGATGATTCGCGGAGAACGTCGTGGATTGCCGCAGGACGCCGCGCAAATGGGCATTTCCCTGGCGGAAGAGCTATTGGAAAACGGCGCCCGCGCGATTCTGACCGAGATTTATAACGGAGAAGCGCCCGCATGAGTATTCTGGTCACCCGCCCGTCTCCCTCCGGGGAAGAGTTAGTGAGCCGTCTGCGCACACTGGGGCAGGTGGCCTGGAGTTTTCCGCTTATTGAGTTTACGCCGGGCCGGGAACTGGCAACGCTTGCCGATCGCCTGGCGGCGCTCACGGACAACGATCTGGTGTTCGCCCTCTCGCAACACGCCGTCGCCTTTGCCCACGCCCAACTGCAACAGCAGGGGCTGGACTGGCCTGTGCAGCCACGCTACTTCGCTATCGGGCGCACAACGGCGCTGGCGTTGCATACCGTTAGCGGATGCGATATTCGCTATCCTCTGGATCGGGAAATCAGCGAAGTCTTGCTACAATTACCTGAATTACAAAATATTGCGGGAAAACGAGCGCTTATTTTACGGGGCAACGGTGGGCGTGAACTGTTAGGCAAAACCCTCACAGAACGCAGCGCTGAAGTCACCTTTTGTGAATGTTATCAACGCAGTGCAAAACATTACGATGGCGCGGAAGAGGCGATGCGCTGGCACTCTCGCGGCGTGACGACGATTGTTGTCACCAGCGGCGAAATGCTGCAACAGCTCTGGTCGCTGATCCCGCAGTGGTATCGTGAGCACTGGTTACTACGCTGTCGGCTGCTGGTCGTCAGTGAGCGTCTGGCGCACCTCGCCCGGGAACTGGGCTGGCAAGATATTAAGGTCGCTGATAACGCCGACAACGATGCGCTACTGCGCGCATTACAATAACTCTCATAATGGGATGCCATAATGACGGAACAAGAAAAATCCTCCGCCGTGGTTGAAGAGACCAGGGAGGCCGTGGAAACCACGCCGCAGCCAGTCAATGCAGAAAAGAAGAGTAAGAACGGCGCCGCGCTGGTATTGAGTGCGGTGGCAATCGCCATTGCCCTGGCCGCGGGCGTCGGTCTGTATGGCTGGGGAAAGCAGCAGGCCGTTAAACAAACGGCCACCAGCGATGCGCTGGTTAACCAACTTACGGCGCTGCAAAAAGCCCAGGAAAGCCAAAAAGCGGAGCTGGAAGGCATTATCAAACAGCAGGCGACGCAACTGGATGATGCAAATCGCCAACAGGCCGCGCTGGCGAAACAGCTGGATGAAGTGCAACAGAAAGTCGCGACGATCTCCGGCAGCGATGCCAAAACCTGGCTGCTGGCGCAATCTGATTTTCTGGTCAAACTCGCCGGACGTAAATTGTGGAGCGATCAGGATGTCACCACCGCTGCGGCGCTGCTCAAAAGCGCGGATGCCAGCCTGGCGGACATGAACGACCCCAGTCTGATCGCCGCGCGCCGCGCCATTACCGATGATATTGCCAGCCTGTCGGCGGTGGCGCAGGTGGACTACGACGGCATTATCCTCAAAGTGAACCAGCTCTCTAACCAGATTGATAACCTGCGTCTGGCCGATAACGACACCGACGATTCGCCAATGGACTCCGACAGCAGCGAGCTGTCCAGCTCGATCAGCGAATGGCGCGTTAACCTGCAAAAAAGCTGGCAGAACTTTATGGACAGCTTTATTACTATTCGCCGTCGTGATGACACCGCCGTCCCGCTGCTGGCGCCGAACCAGGACGTTTACTTACGTGAAAACATCCGCTCCCGCCTGTTAGTGGCGGCGCAAGCCGTGCCGCGTCATCAGGAAGAGACTTACCGTCAGGCGCTGGATAATGTCTCCACCTGGGTACGCGCGTACTACGACACCGACGACGCAACGACCAAAGCGTTTCTTGATGACGTGGATAAACTGAGTCAACAGAGCATCACGATGGACGTGCCGGAGACGTTACAGAGCCAGCCGATTCTTGAAAAACTGATGCAGACTCGCGTGCGTAACCTGCTGGCGCAACCGGCGGCAGCCACGACCGAAGCGGCTCAGGCCCCTGCTCCGCAGGCAGAAGCACCGGCAGCCGCGCCGCAAGGAGAATAATGATGCTGAAAGTATTATTGCTCTTTGTGTTGTTGATCGCCGGTATCGTCATAGGCCCAATGATCGCCGGTCATCAGGGCTATGTTCTGATCCAGACCGATAATTACAACATTGAGACCAGCGTAACGGGGCTGGTGATCATCCTGATCGTTATGATGGTCATTCTGTTCGCCATTGAGTGGCTGCTGCGACGCGTTTTCCGCACCGGCGCGCACACTCGCGGCTGGTTTGTCGGGCGTAAACGCCGCCGCGCACGTAAGCAGACCGAACAGGCGCTGCTTAAGCTGGCGGAAGGCGATTACCAGCAGGTTGAGAAGCTGATGGCGAAGAATGCCGATCACGCTGAACAGCCGGTGGTGAACTATCTGCTGGCCGCCGAAGCCGCGCAGCAGCGTGGTGACGAAGCGCGCGCTAATCAGCATCTGGAACGTGCCGCTGAACTGGCGGGCAATGACACGATTCCGGTGGAGATCGCCCGCGTACGTCTGCAACTGGCGCGCAACGAGAATCATGCGGCGCGTCACGGCGTGGATAAACTGCTGGAAGTTACCCCGCGTCATCCAGAAGTGCTGCGCCTGGCGGAACAGGCTTACATCCGCACCGGAGCATGGAGTTCGCTGCTGGACATCATCCCGTCAATGGCGAAGGCCAACGTCGGCGATGAAGAACATCGCGCCATGCTGGAACAGCAGGCCTGGATTGGGCTGATGGATCAGGCGCGAGCCGATCAGGGCAGCGAAGGATTACGCGAATGGTGGAAGAACCAGAGCCGTAAAACTCGCCACCAGGTTCCGCTGCAAGTGGCAATGGCAGAACATCTGATTGAGTGTGACGATCACGATATGGCGCAGCAGATCATCATCGACGGCCTGAAGCGCCAGTATGACGACCGCCTGGTTCTGCCGATCCCGCGCCTGAAAACCAACAACCCGGAGCAGCTGGAAAAAGTGCTGCGCCAGCAGATTAAAACCGTTGGCGATCGCCCGCTACTGTGGAGCACGCTGGGTCAGTCGTTGATGAAGCATGGCGAATGGCAGGAGGCTACGTTCGCTTTCCGCGCCGCGCTCAAGCAACGCCCTGACGCCTACGACTACGCCTGGCTCGCCGATGCGCTGGACCGGTTGCATCAGCCGGAAGAAGCGGCCACCATGCGCCGCGACGGTCTTATGCTGACCTTGCAGAACAATCCTCCGCAGTAATTCCCATTGCCCGGTGACGCTACGCTTACCGGGCCTGCCAGGTCACCGTAGGCCGGATAAAGCGAAGCCGCCATCCGGCAGTTTTCTCCCGCTTCCCCATAAAAAAACGCCTGCTCAAATGAGCAGGCGTCAAAACAGGTCTGTATGACAACATAAATGGGTGCTTCACTCAACGTTATGTCCATGGTGTTTGATGAGGCGTAAACGACATCTGTCTGTGGACGATAAGCACCGTAAACGGCTCTGCATCATTCCTGAGTTTATGAGGCACTAAGGCGAACATAAGAGATGGAATGAGCATCTACAGAGATATTATTGCACATTGCATGCCAGGATTGCACCGCCAAAAATAAGGATTCAGACTTTTTAACGTATCAGGCCATTCGCGGCTCTGCGGCGGTTTCTGCCAGCCTTCTTCGCCATAAAAATCCCCTCTTTGTCTCTGAACGGAGACAAATAACACGCAATACCAATAATTATTGATAAATCATGATGTTAGATGTCACCAGATAACGACAACAGAAGCCTGGAATGTCTCAACATTGCGACAGCGATACAGGGGATCGGGAAAGAAGAGGAAGAAGAGGTGAAAACAAAAAACCCCGCCGAAGCGGGGTTCAAAATTGGTCGGCGAGAGAGGATTCGAACCTCCGACCCACTGGTCCCAAACCAGTTGCGCTACCAAGCTGCGCTACTCGCCGATGTACTGCTTTTTTTGAATTTTTAGTTCAACTCTTTAAGTCGTGGTGCGAGGGGGGGGACTTGAACCCCCACGTCCGTAAGGACACTAACACCTGAAGCTAGCGCGTCTACCAATTCCGCCACCTTCGCATTTCACAACTTTTAATAATGGGGTGGCTAATGGGATTCGAACCCACGACAACTGGAATCACAATCCAGGGCTCTACCAACTGAGCTATAGCCACCACTGAAATCTTTTACGCGGTATTAAAACCACCGCAGCTCCAGCACCGGGTAAATGGTGCGCCCGACAGGATTCGAACCTGAGACCTCTGCCTCCGGAGGGCAGCGCTCTATCCAGCTGAGCTACGGGCGCTTAGCGCCGTTGCGGGGGTGGATAATACGGACTTCCCACCCCTCTGTCTAGTGCCTTTTTAAATAAAATGCGCGTTTGGTTACGCTTTGCGCGTTTTGCTGCTTATTCCCCCACCTTGTGGGCAGTTCCGGCGCGATTCAGGCCGAAAACCTTGTAGACGAGCGTGACGGCAAGCAGGAAGATGATGCCGACAAACAGCGACATACGGGTATCTTCATTCAAGTACATGCCAATTAAAACGCAAACCAGGAACGCCATCGTCAGATAATTCGCCCACGGGAACATAATAGAACGGAAAGGATGGCTGACCATCGCGTCTTTATGAGCACGACGGAAACGCAACTGGCTAATCAGGATCACGAACCACGGCACCATACCCGGCAATACGCTGGCGCTGTAGACATACACAAACACCCGCTGCGGGTTCGGAATAATGTAGTTCAGGCATGAACCAATCAGCAGAATCGCGATCGACAGCGCCACCCCGGCGACCGGTACGCCATGACGGGAGACTTTCGCCATCGCCGCCGGAAGCTGTCGGTTTTTCGCCAGGGCATACAGCATACGTCCGCAGCTATACATGCCGCTGTTACAGCCGGAAAGCGCGGCGGTCAGCACCACGAAGTTAATAATGCCCGCCGCAGCGGTAATCCCGATTTTGGCAAAAGTGAGTACAAACGGGCTGCCGTTACTGCCGATTTCGTTCCACGGGAAGATTGTCACGATAACGAAAATCGCCCCTACATAGAAAATCAGGATACGCCACAGTACCTTGCCTACCGCGCTGCGCAGCGTAACCTGCGGATTCTTCGCTTCACCCGCGGTAATGCCGATCAGCTCCACGCCCTGATAGGAGGCGACCACAATACACAACGCCGTCAGGAACCCTTTCCAGCCACCGGCAAAGAAGCCGCCATGTTCCGTCAGGTTGCCAAAACCGATCGCCTGGCCGCCATTGCCAAAGCCAAAGAAAATCACCCCCAGTCCGACCACAATCATCACAATGATGGTGGTGACTTTGATCATCGCAAACCAGAACTCGATTTCGCCGTACAGACGGACAGCGGCCAGATTAGCCAGCGCCACCAGCCCAACGGCGATCAGGGCGGGTATCCATTGCGCCATATCCGGGAACCAGAACTGCACGTATACCCCGATAGCGGTTATTTCCGATATCCCCACCGCCATCCACATAAACCAGTATGACCACGCGGTGAGATAGCCAAAGAAGGGGCTCATGTAACGGTGCGCATAAACGGCGAATGAGCCAGTAACCGGCTCCAGGAACAGCATTTCGCCCATTGAGCGCATGATGAAAAAGACGAACAGCCCGGCAACGATATACGCCAGCAGCACGGAGGGCCCCGCCCATTTCAGCGTACTGGCGGCACCCATAAACAGCCCAACGCCAATCGTGCCTCCAAGGGCGATCAATTCGATATGACGAGCTTCCAGCCCACGCTGTAGCTCCGGTTTTTTCTCTGCCATAAATCCTCTTGTCGTGTTTGCACTCGTTCCGGCGTTGTTGCCGGTTATTGTTATGGGTACATCAAGCGATGCGAATGGTTTCTTAAATTTGGCAAAATGGCAAATGAAGCATTAAAAAAATGCATGTTTTGTGTAAAAAAGGAGCAAAAATGTGGGAGGCGGGCAACGCATTAAGCAGAATGCGCTACCCGTAAGAAAAGCAGCGTTCAGAGATTGCCGGTGTAATGCCAGCGGAGATAGCGCAACAGACGCAGCTGGCGGGTGATACGGCTCGGCTGAGACAGCAGGCGATACAGCCACTCCAGCCCCAGCGTCTGCCACATTTTGGGCGCGCGTTTCACATGACCGGTAAAGACATCGTAGGTGCCGCCCACCCCCATATATAAGGCCTGAGGATGAATCACCCGACAGTCGCGCATCAGGATTTCTTGTTTCGGCGATCCCATCGCCACGGTCACAATCTTCGCCCCGCTGGCATGGATGCGCTCAAACAGCGCCTGGCGCTGCTCAGGTTTAAAATAACCGTCCTGGCTACCGACAATATTGACGTTCCACTGCGCACGCAGTTTTGCTTCCGTCTGCGCCAGCACCTCCGGCTTACCGCCGACCAGAAAAACAGGCGTCCCTTCTTTACCGGCGCGCGCCATCAGTTCTTCCCAGAGATCGGCCCCGGCCACCCGTGAAACCTGCGCCTGGGGGAATTTCTTACGCACTGAGCGCACGACGCTAATGCCATCCGCATATTTAAACTCGGCGGCATCAATCAACGCCCTGACTTCCGGGTCATCTTCTGCGGTCAGCATTTTCTCAGCATTGATCGCCACCAGCGTACCCTGCTTCATTTGCCCATCGGCAAACAGGTAATTCAGCGCATGTTGCATATCGCGCCAGCCAATCAGCTGCAATCCACGAAGTGAATAGAGCGGCGCTGTCGTGTTATCCGTCATTATTATCCTTCAACCTGAGTCTGCGGCTGCGGTTTCGCCCGTTGATGGACCAACCCGGCACAATCGAAAAGCCAGAACAAGAGTTTTGCCACCAGCAGGCAGGCACCAAAAATCACGAGGAAAAAGACCACTCGCGAGACAAAAGAATCCAGCCCTTCTCGCGCCAGAACAATCATATTGAAGATTGCGCCAAAGCAGAAACTGTGCAAAATCGCCGCCTTATAGCGATTCGTCTCGCGGTTGCCAAGCTCATACAGCCAGTCAAACCATTTGATAATCAGCCCAACCGCGACCGCCCCCAGAGGGATAAACAGCGCGCCGCCCATCACCACCAGCGAACCAATCAGCGTGGGGGAAATGGCGAGGCCAGAGTGGTTGTTCAGCACTTCCCAGGTAAAGTAGTTGGCTGAATTCAGCACAATGCCCGGACGCCCAGGCCACAGCCACGAAGGAATAAAGACATAAAAATCACGGACGATCGGCGCCAGTCCCTGGAAATCGATGTTGTCGTAGTTTTGCAACAGCAGCGCCAGGTTCTCCCACGGCGAGAAGGTATCGCGGGTCAGATACAGGAAAGTGTAAAACGCCTCATCGCCGCTCACGTTCAGCCCATAGCGCTTCAGCGCCAGCCAGAACATCCCGACAATTCCCAGCACACCCGCCGCCACCAGCATCCACAGCGAGATCCAGCCACGAATAATGCCGATAAACAGGAAGATGGCAAACGCGATAATAATGTTAGCGCGCGTGCCGCCAACAATCATGTAGGTCAGCAGGCCAAACGCAACGGTACTCACCAGGAAAAACAGCCACGCTTTACTGTCCTGGCGCAGGAAGTAGATCACCAGCATCGCCGGAATAAAGAAGTAGAAGAAGCGTTTCAATGCCACGCCGGAGACTTCGCTGGAGAAGATCTGGCTGTAAGAGTGCAGCCGGAACAGCAGGAACCCATTGTGCATAAAGAAGATGCCAACGCTCACCAGTGCAATCCCCATCAGCATGACCCAGGTAAGGTGAGTCTCCACCCGGTTCATGGTAAATAGCGGCTTGCGCGGCACATCCGTCACACGTTTACGTAAGCGGGTTTTATAGGTCACGTAATAAACGGCATAAAAACACGCGGCGGACAATAACGCCTGCAACAGGATTTCCGGCGGCGCCACGCCGACGTCAAAGCGGAACACCAGCACGCTGGTCAACGGGAAGCCGAAGAAAAAGGTCAGCAAAAACAGCAATGAAAAGAATACGTTGAAGTTAAAGCGCACGCGGCGAAACTCAAACCAGGTCAACGTGGCGATAAACAGCGTAGAGAGCAGCCAGACGACCAGTAACCCGCTAAATTGCATCAGGCTCATGCGGCGTCTCCTGCGGCAATGCGTAACGCGTTATGCCACGGTTCAAGGTAATTTGGGCTAAAGAAGGTGATCCCGCTTTTATCCACGGACGCCAGCTGCCGCTGCGCCTCACGAACCACGCCCTCATTAAGCGCGTCCGTCGTGAACAACACGGGCAGATGCTGTTCCGCCATATCCTGCCAGAACGGGTTCTCACGGTTAAGCACGCACGGGACACCGGCCTGGATAAGCAGGCACAACGTGCCGATTCCCTGCTGACGGGCAAAGATGAAATACCCGAGGTCGCACTGGCGAAGCAGCGCCAGATAGGCATCGAATTCCAGTTTTTCGCTGAGGATATGTAAATTTTCCGCACTGAACAGCGCCAGTCCCGCCTGACGGACTTCATCAATGTACGCGTCGTTATTGGCCGGATAGCCCATCGGCACGATCACATTTACCGTGTCGCCGAACTGCTGATACACCGCGCGTAACGCCGCAATATGTTCGTTACTGCGATCGCCGGAGTTACCCACCAGAACCGTCATTTTCCCTTCACGCGGACGATCGTTTGCCATGTTATTAAGCGAAGAGTCCATTCGCGTCGGGAAATAGAGCAGTTCACCACGCACGCGCGGGTGCTGACGGGCGAAATAGCTCAAATCACCACGAGTAGCGAAAACACAGCCCACTCGATTTTGCGCCATGCGACGAACGGGGTAAAACAGACGGAATTTCAGCCCACGGGAAACTTCATACAGATCCGCACCCCAGATGTGCCAGTAAAACTGCTCAGGTTTGATTCCGCCACTTAGCAGCGCCAGCCACAGGCTGGTATTGAACTGACCGTGGAAGAAGAAACGTTGCCGGCGATTGGCTTTCGCTTTGGCGATGACCGCCTCAGCCAGCGTTTTTTTCCCGGCGTAGAAACTCAGCGACAGAGCCGGGCAGCTTTCCCTGAGCCCCGCATCCTGACCTGCAACCATAAACACGCGCGCATGCTCGCTTGTCGCGGCCAGCGCATCATTGAAAAACCGCAGCACGGTTTGATTATGGTGAGGGATATCCGATCCCAGTACGTGAATCAGTACAGTCATGCCCGCCTACGCCAGAGTAAAAACACGCCACAACAGAGAGAGAAATAGACCACATAGGTGGCCATATACGCCTGTGCCGCCCCCAGCGCGCCATGCGCGGGGATCAGCCAGTGAGCGAATGCCGTCAACAAAATGAACTGGCTAATCTCAGCCAGAATATAAAACCGCAGCGACGCTTTTGCGATCACCAGATAGCCAAATACGTACGCGCCCACTTTCAGCACATCGCCCACCAGTTGCCAGGCGAACAGATCGCGCATGGCGGTGAATTTGGCGGAAAAGAGCAGCCAGATGGCGAAATCACGCAGCAGCCAGACCGTAAAACTCGCCGCCGCCACCGCAGGCAGAACAAATTTCAGCGATTTCACCACTTCGCGCGTAATCGCCTGCTTTTCGGTCAAACGCGACAGCGTTGGCAACAAGTACACGCTAAACGAGGCGGTAATAAATTGTAGATAGGCATCGGAAATACTGCTTACGCCCTGCCAGATACCAACATCATCCCAGCTGTAATGCGCCGCCAGCAGGTTTCGCATCATCACATAAGCCACCGGTAGCGTGACGGACGTAATCAGCGCCATCAGCGTAAATTTGCTGAGCTGTCCGGCAAGCCCTTTATCCCACGACGGTTTCAGGTAGCTAAGCGGGATCGCGCCGCGTTTAATCAGCATAATCGCCGCCGGGATCACCACCAGCGCAGGCACCAGCGCCAGACCCAGCAGCGCACCTTCATAGCCGCCCAGACGGTAGCAGCCATAGTAGGCAACAACTCCCACCAGGCTCCCCACAATCAGCGACAGCGCATTCCCGGCAGCGTCACGAAACCCTTTCATCAGCGCCAGCAGCAGGTTCGCCCAGGCGATCCCCATCTGCACCAGCGCCACTAAACGCACCAGCCCCTGGTAGTGGCTATGCCCAAACAGCCCTTGGCTAATGGGGGCCGCCGCCAGCACGAAGACCAGCGCCAGTAGCGTGGAGAACCCCATCACCATTGCGGATGAAGTGCCCACCACGTTACGCAACCGGGCAGGGTTATCATGATGCTGAGCGACATACTTCGTCACCCCGTTAAATATCCCGGCCCCGGCCAGCACGCCGAGCACGGTCACCATCTGGCGGAAGTTACCCGCCTGGCCGACGCCCGCAGGGCCAAACGACACCGCCAGCAGTTTTACGACCAGTAAGCCTGCGCCAATTTTCACCAGCGTACTGGCGGCCGTCCACAGGGACGCTTTCGCAAGCGACATATCAGGAGAAATAGTTCAGCAAGGTCGAAATCACCGTTCGCTGATTAACGGGAGACAGATTATAAAACAGCGGCAAGCGCAGCAGGCGCTCGCTCTCTTTGGTGGTGTACCGATCTTCGCCACGGAACTCGCCAAACTTGTCGCCTGCCGGACAATCATGTAGCGGGATGTAATGGAACACCGCCATGATTTCCGCTTCTTTCAGGAAGTTGATCAGCGCGCTGCGATCGGTAATATCCCGCAACTTGATATAAAACATATGCGCGTTGTGCCTACAGTCGTCCGGGATAGAGGGCAGGTCAATACGTCCCGCGCGCGCCAGCGGCGCCAGTGCGTCATAGTAGGTCTGCCACAGCGCCAGACGCTGTTGATTGATGCGATCGGCCGCTTCCAGCTGCGCCCACAGATACGCCGCCTGGAGATCGGACATCAGATAGCTGGAGCCGATATCCCGCCAGGTGTATTTATCCACCTGTCCCCGGAAGAACTGGCTGCGATTGGTGCCTTTTTCACGGATGATTTCCGCCCGTTCAATCAGGGAACGGTCGTTAATCAGCGTCGCGCCGCCTTCACCACCTGCCGTGTAGTTTTTGGTTTCGTGAAAACTGAAGCAACCGATATGACCAATCGTCCCCAGCGCACGGCCTTTCCAGGTCGACATCACGCCCTGCGCGGCATCTTCCACCACAAACAGATTATGACGCTTCGCAATCGCCATAATGGTGTCCATTTCGCAGGCGACGCCCGCGTAATGCACCGGGACAATGACACGCGTCTTGTCGGTAATCGCCGCTTCAATCAGCGTTTCATCAATGTTCATGGTATCCGGGCGGATATCGACGAAAATGATTTTCGCCCCGCGCAGCACAAAGGCGTTGGCGGTAGAAACGAAGGTGTAGCTTGGCATAATGACTTCATCGCCCGGCTGGATGTCCAGCAGCAATGCCGCCATTTCAAGTGACGCCGTACAGGATGGCGTCAGCAACACTTTAGCGCTGCCAAAACGTTGCTCCAGCCACTGCTGGCAACGGCGCGTAAAGCCGCCATCTCCGCAAAGTTTGCCGCTTCCCAGCGCTGACTGCATGTAATCGAGTTCGGTTCCCACCACCGGCGGCGCGTTAAATGGAATCATTTTGTCACCTGTATAACCAGTACGCGGTGCTTTCTACGTTGCCACCGCTCTGTATATAACGTTTAAGCGCGGCGGTGTTGCCCATCTGGGTCGCCACCCGCAATGTTGTCTTTCCGCGAGACTGCGCCCACGCGAGCGCCGCCTGCATTAATTCTGCTCCTGTGCCACGCCCGGCCAGCAGGCCGATGCGCGCATCGGTGTCGTTCAGTTCGCGCAGCGAGACAAACCCGCGAATATCGTTATTTGCCGCCCGGATAACCAGACACTGGTGATCGAAGGTGCCGCGCACGGCATTTTCAATCCACTGAGCATAAAAACGGGCGCTGGCGTCCGGCGCATACCACGGTGCGCGGAAACGGCTTTGCGCAAACGCGGCGGACGCCTGTTGACGTAACGCGGGAATATCAGCAATTTGTGCAATTTCCACGCCAGAAATACGTTCAATGCCAGCGACCGGCAGGCTGAAGTCGACTTCACCTTCTACCAGCGAAAACCCCAACTGTTGCAGCGCATCTAATTCATCCGTGCGCGCAGCAGAAATTTTCGCCTGCACGCGCGACCAGGGTTGCAATGCCTCTGGCGTTAACACCGGCGCGGCAGGGTCCACGCGAACAATGGCGCTATTGACGCCAAAGAACGTATTTTCCCACGTTAATGGTTCAATACTGGCGCGGACGGGCACGGAGTAGCTCCAGTAAATATTGGCCGTAGCCGGTTTTCGCTAAAGAACTGGCGGCGCGTTTTACGCCCTCGTCATCCAGCCAGCCGTTGCGCCAGGCGATCTCTTCCAGACAGGCGATTTTGAAGCCCTGGCGTTTTTCAACCGTCTGCACAAACGTGCTCGCTTCAATCAGGCTGTCATGGGTGCCGGTATCCAGCCACGCAAAGCCGCGACCGAGCAACTCAACCGTCAGCTTGCCGTCATTAAGGTACATCTGATTAATGGACGTAATCTCCAGCTCACCGCGCTCGGAAGGCTTCACGCGCTTCGCGTACTCTACTACCTTGCTGTCGTAAAAATAGAGACCGGTCACCGCCCAGTTTGATTTCGGCTGTTTCGGCTTCTCTTCCAACGAGACCGCGCGAAAATTGTCGTCGAACTCCACGACGCCAAAACGTTCCGGGTCCATAACCTGATAACCAAAAACGGTCGCCCCTTCGGTTCGCGCCGCCACATGACGCAATTTCGGGCTGAAACCCTGACCAAAGAAGATATTGTCGCCCAGTACAAGACAGGACGGCTCGCCGTTAAGGAATGTTTCACCAATGATAAAGGCCTGCGCCAGCCCATCCGGGCTGGGTTGTTCGGCATACTGCAACTCAATGCCAAACTCCGAACCATCGCCCAGCAGACGCTGAAAATAGTGCTTATCTTCCGGTGTGGTGATAATCAGGATTTCCCGGATACCCGCCAGCATCAGTACCGACAGCGGATAGTAGATCATCGGCTTGTCATAAATCGGCAGAAGCTGCTTCGACACGCCGCGCGTAATCGGATGCAGGCGGGTGCCAGAGCCGCCCGCCAGAATGATACCTTTCATGCGTTCCTCCTCCGGGTTTAGCCCTTCAGACCTAAACGTTCACCCTGATAGCTGCCATCCTGCACGGGCTTCCACCAGGCCTCATTCGCCAGATACCACTGCACGGTTTTCCGCATTCCGCTTTCAAAGGTTTCCTGCGGCGTCCAGCCGAGTTCACGCGCAATTTTCGCTGCGTCGATGGCATAGCGTAAATCATGGCCTGGACGGTCATCCACAAAAGCGATCAGGGAGCGATAATGCGCCACGCCCTGCGGTTTTTGTGGCGCAAGCTCTTCCAGCAGATCGCAAATCGTTTCCACAACCTCCAGATTCTTGCGCTCATTATGGCCGCCAATGTTATATGTCTCTCCCACTTCGCCCGCCGTCAGCACGCGATACAGCGCCCTGGCGTGATCTTCAACGTACAGCCAGTCGCGGATCTGTTGTCCATTGCCATACACCGGCAGCGGTTTACCCGCCAGCGCGTTCAGGATCATCAATGGGATCAGCTTTTCCGGGAAGTGGTAAGGGCCGTAATTATTGGAACAGTTAGTGACCAGCGTCGGCAGACCATAGGTGCGCAACCACGCGCGCACCAGGTGATCGCTGCTGGCTTTCGAGGCGGAATAAGGACTGCTCGGCGCATACGGCGTGGTTTCAGTAAAGAAATCATCCGTGGAATGCAGATCGCCATACACCTCGTCAGTGGAGATATGGTGGAAACGAAACGCTGATTTTTTCTCATCATTGAGCGTCGCCCAGTAAGTCCGGGCCGCTTCCAGCAGCGTGTAGGTTCCCACGATATTGGTTTCAATAAACGCAGCCGGGCCGTCGATAGACCGGTCAACGTGACTTTCCGCCGCCAGATGCATCACGTAATCCGGCTGGTACTGCTGAAAAACGCGGTCCAGCGATGCCCGATCGCAGATATCCACTTTCTCAAAGGCAAAGCGCTCATGCTGTGCAACTGGCGCCAGCGACATCAGGTTTCCGGCGTAGGTGAGCTTATCCACCACCACTACGGCGTCGGGGGTTTCATCAATGATGTGGCGCACAACGGCAGAGCCGATAAATCCCGCGCCGCCAGTGACCAGAATCCGTTTCATCAGCGCCAGACTCCTTTCGTATCCACAATGTAGCGTTGCCGCACGGCGTCGCCGTTAATCGCTTTAAACGGATGATGGTCAACCAGCATGACCAGCACATCCGCTTCCGCCAGCGCATTTTCCAGCGTGGCTAACGTGCAACGACCTTCCAGTTTTTTCGGCAACTGATGAATATTAGGCTCTACCACCAGCGTTTCACCGGCATGCCATTGCGCAATCTCCTGCGCAATGCCCATCGCCGGGCTTTCACGCAGATCGTCAATATTCGGTTTAAACGCCAGACCAAAGCAGGCGATTTTGATGTCGCTGGCGCGCTTATTCGTTGCCGTCAGGCAATCCGCCACTGCGGCTTTCACCTGCGCCACCACCCAGTGTGGTTTACCGTCGTTCACTTCACGCGCGGTACGGATCAGCCGTGCCTGCTGCGGGTTTTGCGCCACAATAAACCACGGATCGACGGCGATGCAGTGGCCGCCCACGCCCGGCCCAGGCTGGAGAATATTCACGCGCGGATGACGATTCGCCAGACGAATCAGTTCCCAGACGTTAATCCCCTGATCGGCGCAAATCAGCGACAGCTCGTTCGCAAAGGCGATATTGACGTCACGGAAGCTGTTTTCCGTGAGCTTACACATTTCGGCGGTGCGGGAATTAGTCACCACACACTCGCCTTCAAGGAAAATCTTGTACAACTCGCTGGCACGCGCGGAGCATACCGGCGTCATGCCGCCAATCACGCGGTCATTTTTGATGAGCTCCACCATAACCTGACCCGGCAATACGCGCTCCGGGCAGTAGGCAATGTTCACATCAGCCTGTTCCCCCGCCTGCTGCGGGAAAGTCAGATCCGGGCGCATTTCCGCCAGCCATGCGGCCATTTGTTCTGTCGCGCCCACCGGCGAGGTGGATTCGAGGATGACCAGCGCGCCTTTTTTCAGTACGGGAGCAATAGATTTCGCGGCCGCTTCGACATAAACCATATCGGGGTCGTGATCGCCCTTGAACGGCGTCGGCACGGCGATCAAGTACGCGTCGGCTGCTACCGGCGTTGTCGTGGCCCGGAGGAATCCGCCTTCAACCGCAGTTTTCACGACGCTATCCAGATCCGGCTCAACAATATGGATGGCTCCACGGTTGATGGTGTCCACCGCCTGCTGATTGATATCCACGCCAATAACGTGCTTTTGGCGAGAAGCAAAGGCCGCAGCCGTCGGCAACCCGATGTATCCCAGCCCAATAACAGAAATGGTCGTAAAACTCATAGCGATACCCGATTATTTTTTAACGCGTGTAAAATGCGGCCGCACGCCTGCCCGTCGCCATAAGGATTATGGGCGCGGCTCATGGTTTGATATTCATTTTCGTCGTGCAGCAAACGTGTGACTTCTTCCACAATACGGTGTGAATCGGTTCCCACCAGACGCACCGTGCCAGCGGTAACGGCTTCTGGCCGTTCCGTCATTTCGCGCATAACCAACACCGGTTTGCCTAATGACGGCGCCTCTTCCTGAATCCCGCCGGAATCGGTAAGGATCAGCCAGGCGTGGTTCATCAGCCAGACAAACGGCAGGTAATCCTGCGGCTCAATCAGTATCACATTTTCAACATGCCCCAGGATGCGGTTAACCGGTTCGCTGACGTTGGGGTTCAGGTGAACCGGATACACAATTTGTACATCCTGATTGGTAGCGGCTATCTCCGCCAGCGCATGACAGATTTGCTCAAACCCCCGGCCAAAGCTCTCACGGCGATGTCCGGTCACCAGGATCATTTTTTTATCGTCACACAGGAAAGGATACCGCTTTGCCAGTTCGGCGCGTAGCGTATCGCTGGCCAGTACGCGATCGCGCACCCAGATCAGCGCATCAATCACGGTATTGCCGGTGACAAAGATGTGGTTATCAGGGATCTGTTCCCGCAGTAAATTCTGCCGTGAATTTTCCGTCGGCGCAAAATGGTACATCGCCAGGCGACCGGTCAAGGTGCGGTTCGCCTCTTCAGGCCAGGGGGAGTAGAGATCGCCGGTTCGCAGCCCGGCCTCTACATGACCGACAGGGATACGCTGGTAGAAAGCCGCCAGACTGGTGGCGAGAGTGGTTGTCGTATCGCCATGCACCAATACGACATCAGGTTTAAAATCGGCAAGAATCGGTTTTAATCCTTCCAGGATTCGACAGGTAATCTCTGTCAGCCCCTGACCCGGCTGCATAATATTGAGATCGTAGTCAGGCACAATAGAAAAGAGATTCAAAACCTGATCGAGCATCTCCCGATGCTGCGCAGTAACGCAGACTTTTGCCTCAAAATGAGGGTCCTTTGCCAGCGCATGAACCAGAGGCGCCATCTTGATGGCCTCCGGTCGCGTGCCAAATACAGTCAGTACTTTCACATCGATTCTCTTCGAATAGGCAGTGAGGGCCTAACCCCTCACTGCTGAGATGTTGCTAAATCGCGCGACGGCGGGTTAATGCGACGCCAGCCCCGATCAGCGCCCCAACAATGCCCCACATAACCATCAGGAAAGCACGGCGCGGGCTATCGCGTTTTACCGGTTCTTCCGGCGTGCGCAAATAACGATAGGTCTGGAAACGCGGGTCCAGCGTCGGCCCCACGTTCAGCGTGTTCAACATGGCCCGGTTTTGATCATAGTCCAGATCGAATGCTGGACCGACAGCCTGAAGGTTTTCAAGACGCGCTTGTAGCATAGGGCGGCCAAGCAAAAACAGCTCAGAGTCGGGTAATTCATCGGCAGGAACATCGGTCGCCGTACGAGAAATATTATGCTGCTCGGCAATTTTGAGCGCCTGTTCAATGCTATGAACACGACGAGAGAAAATGCTTTTCGCCACCTCTTCCTGGCGTTTAACCTGCGCTTTCATCTGGATAGTCCGCGCGGCCCATGCACCCTTTAACTCATCATTCAGATGGCTCGCCGCACGCTGGCTGGCAAACGCCACATACTGGCGAAGCAGGTTGTTGGCATCGGGCGCCGTTTCCGCAATCAGTTTCACGCTATCATTGGTGTTGCGAGTGAAATCGCCTGGCGTGAACTGAATGTTATTGATCATTTCATCCAGCATCGCGGCATCGGCTTTGCTGTTGCCGACCATGCGCTGCTTGTAATAATCGGTCTGTAGCCAGAAATCGCGACGCGTATCCCAGGACGCCAGTTGCATGACGAACTCTTTATACGCTTCATCCATTACCGAAGGCTGATCGGCCGGCACGAGGCTGGCTTTGATATCAAGGTTGCGCAAAAACTGCTGTTGGGAGTAATAGCCGCCCAGCATATTGACGGTGGGGCGGTCGGAAATCGCCGTTGCGCTCCACTCCTGACGGGCAAAAAACGTATACGCTAACGCAATAAGCGCAAAGGCCAGCCCTGTTCCCACAATCCATAGCTTCCCAGCCCACAAGGTACGAAACAACCCACGAATATCCAGTTCATTTTCAGCGCTCACGGCGTGTGCCCCCGGTAATGGTTGTGTCATCGCATCCTCAATTTACTTGGTTATCGTTGGATTGTTATCACGGTTTCTGCGTAGTCTGCGCTTCACGCGCTTAATAAATCGCGCCACCTTCCAGGCACGCTTAATGCAGTAACCGTAAAGGAAGAATGCTAGCAAAAAGAGCACCAACATGACCCATTCTGGAACAAAATGGGAATATTCTGCGGCAACGCCAATGGAAGCCAGAATCGCAGCGGCGAGCGTAATGAGAACAAATGCCTGTCGGGAAGTAAACCCTGCACGCATGATCAAATGATGAATATGCTGGCGATCGGGAGAAAAGGGGCTCATGCCCTTACGCAGGCGACGATACATAATCGCCACCATATCCATTAATGGAATCGCAATAATCCACAGCGCAGTAACCGGGCTGATAGGATGCGTTTTACCCTGCGTGGTTTCCAGCAGGATCCAGATGACCGTGAAGCCAATCAGCGTACTGCCCGCATCGCCCATAAAGACTTTATAACGACGCCCCAGAACACCAAGGTTTAACATGATATAGGGCAGAATCGCGGCGATCATGGCGAAACACCATACCGCCAGACTCGTCTGCCCATCAAACCACAGAATCAGCCCCATTGCGGCAAATGAGACGCTGGACAGCCCGCCAAGTAAGCCATCAATACCATCAACCATATTGAAAGCATTGATCGCCGCCCAGACGGCAAAGAGCGTGAGGAAATAGCCAAAGGGGCCGAGTACCAATTCCCAGGGACCGAAAATATACCCCAGGCTACTGAGATGGAGTTTCCCTATCACCATCATGACAACAGCAATAGCGGCCTGTACCACAGCGCGAATTTTCACGCTAATGTCAAAACGATCATCCAATGCACCGACCAAAACCAGCACACCAGCAGAAAAAAGGTATAACGATGCGTGCGGAATATAGTAATCCGAGAGAGCAAACATAAAGCTGATTCCTGCGAACACAGAAATCCCGCCAACCAAAGGAACCACCCCCTGGTGCCGTTTACGAAAATTG
This sequence comes from Citrobacter sp. CK199, assembly GCF_030333285.1. Classification (NCBI taxonomy): domain Bacteria; kingdom Pseudomonadati; phylum Pseudomonadota; class Gammaproteobacteria; order Enterobacterales; family Enterobacteriaceae; genus Citrobacter; species Citrobacter sp. CK199. The sequence continues at coordinate 63,008 of NZ_JAOWGF010000023.1, forward strand.
GGTTTATCCACTAAACCTATCTTGATGGCTACTTTTCGCGCAAGAAAAATAAAAATAGTTGTGAATAAAAAAATACTGATTAGCTCAGATAAAGCAGCGAGTAAATTCACAGTGTATGTGCTCTCAGCATATATCATTTCCTTAAAGTATAATGCGTTACGTCTGTCTCTAGAAGAGAGCATTCAGAACATTACACTTTCGACCACTCGTAGTTTATACAGCCCACAGCAATTCCACATAATGAATGTGATGATGACTTGTTTATTTGACTAACAGATCAGATAAATCGCAAAAGAAAAACGCCACGTAAAAACGTGGCGTTTTCGGTATCAGCCGGACTTACGAGCGCTTCATCATGTCGAAGAAGTCGTCGTTGGTCTTGGTCATTGCCAGCTTGTTAATGAGGAATTCCATCGCGTCGATTTCACCCATCGGATGGATGATTTTGCGCAGGATCCACATTTTCTGTAGCTCTTCCTGAGTGGTGAGCAGCTCTTCTTTACGCGTACCGGAACGGTTGTAGTCGATAGCCGGGAAGACGCGTTTTTCAGCGATCTTACGGGAGAGGTGCAGCTCCATGTTACCGGTGCCTTTAAACTCTTCGTAGATCACTTCATCCATCTTAGAACCGGTGTCGATCAGCGCCGTTGCGATAATGGTCAGGCTGCCGCCCTCTTCCACGTTACGCGCCGCGCCGAAGAAACGCTTCGGACGGTGCAGGGCGTTGGCGTCCACACCACCGGTCAGGACTTTACCGGAAGCCGGAACCACGGTGTTGTAGGCGCGAGCCAGACGAGTGATGGAGTCGAGCAGAATGATGACGTCTTTTTTGTGTTCAACCAGACGCTTCGCCTTCTCGATTACCATTTCAGCAACCTGAACGTGACGGGATGCCGGTTCGTCGAAGGTGGAAGCAACCACTTCACCTTTTACCAGACGCTGCATTTCGGTCACTTCTTCTGGACGTTCGTCGATCAGCAGCACCATCAGTACGCAGTCAGGATGGTTGTAAGCAATGCTCTGCGCGATGTTCTGCAACAGCATAGTTTTACCCGCTTTCGGCGGTGCGACGATCAGACCACGCTGACCACGGCCAATCGGGGAAGCCAGATCCAGTACGCGAGCCGTTAAATCTTCAGTAGAACCGTTACCACGTTCCATACGCAGACGTGAGTTCGCGTGCAGCGGCGTTAAGTTCTCAAAGAGGATTTTATTACGGGCGTTTTCAGGTTTGTCGTAGTTAACTTCGTTAACTTTCAACAGCGCAAAGTAACGTTCGCCTTCTTTTGGCGGGCGAATCTTACCAGAAATGGTGTCACCAGTGCGGAGGTTGAAACGGCGGATTTGGCTGGGAGAAACGTAGATGTCATCAGGACCGGCGAGGTAGGAGCTGTCTGCAGAGCGGAGGAAACCAAATCCATCCTGCAATATCTCCAGCACACCGTCACCAAAGATATCTTCGCCACTCTTTGCGTGCTGCTTCAGGATGGCAAAAATAATGTCCTGCTTGCGCATACGAGCCAGGTTTTCCAGCCCCATATTTTCGCCGAGAGTGATCAGCTCAGAAACCGGCGTATTCTTTAATTCGGTAAGATTCATAATGGTGTGAGTTCTTAAACTTGGGGTAAATCTCGAACTTAATGTTGTGAATGGTATGGCAGGATCATCCATGCCTGTTTACGGCCACCAACTCATGTCTGTTCGCTGTCTGGTCACAGGAAAGTACACAGAACTGAAACGACAAGACGGATTGAGTGACAAGCCAGGAATCTGTTCACTTCTCGCGCGAGAAAAAACGGGAAGCGTTGGAAAAAACAAGACTCAAACTTAATAAGGTATGTTTAATACGAAGTCAACACTAAGTTAGCACGACTCAAGCCGGGCGTCCAGTCATCCGAATAATTTAGGATGCTGGTCACCCGAACATGAAACTTCCGTCTTACGCCAGGTTGGCGTCGAGGAACTCTTTCAACTGACCTTTGGACAGTGCGCCCACTTTGGTTGCTGCGACTTCACCGTTTTTGAACAACAGCAGGGTCGGGATGCCACGGATACCATACTTCGGCGCGGTGCCTGGGTTTTGGTCGATGTTCAGTTTAGCAACCGTCAATTTGCCCTGATATTCGTCAGCGATTTCATCCAGAATCGGGGCGATCATTTTGCACGGTCCGCACCACTCTGCCCAGAAATCAACGAGGATAGCCCCGTCCGCTTTGAGTACATCCGTGTCAAAACTGTCGTCAGTCAGGTGAATAATTTTATCGCTCATAATAACTCCACAGGAATAAGCCTGGTGTGTTGGTTTCGCCTTCATCAACGACGTGTTGATGTCGCATTAACCAACTAAAGGTTGACTTTATTTCACCGGATACGCTTTCGTAAAGCAATAGTAAGCTGATATTCTACCACACTATGAGCAAAACACATTTAACAGAACAGAAGTTTTCCGACTTCGCCCTGCACCCAAAGGTGATAGAAGCCCTTGAAAATAAAGGGTTTCATAATTGTACGCCCATTCAGGCATTGGCCCTCCCGCTAACGCTGGCGGGTCGTGATGTCGCAGGGCAGGCGCAAACCGGAACCGGAAAAACGATGGCGTTCCTGACGTCTTCGTTTCATTATCTTCTCTCTCATCCCGCGATTGACGATCGCAAGGTGAACCAGCCGCGCGCCTTAATTATGGCGCCGACGCGTGAGTTGGCCGTGCAGATCCACGCCGATGCGGAACCGCTGGCGCAGACCACCGGCCTGAAATTAGGCCTGGCCTACGGCGGTGACGGCTACGACAAACAGCTGAAAGTGCTGGAAAGCGGCGTCGATATTCTGATCGGCACCACGGGTCGTCTGATCGACTACGCGAAACAAAACCACATTAACCTCGGCGCCATTCAGGTCGTCGTATTGGATGAAGCCGATCGCATGTACGATCTGGGCTTTATTAAAGACATCCGCTGGCTGTTCCGCCGTATGCCGCCGGCCAATCAGCGTCTGAACATGCTGTTCTCCGCAACCCTCTCTTACCGTGTTCGCGAACTGGCGTTCGAGCAGATGAACAACGCCGAATATGTTGAAGTGGAACCGGAACAAAAGACAGGTCACCGTATTAAAGAAGAGCTCTTCTACCCTTCTAACGAAGAGAAGATGCGTTTGCTGCAAACGCTGATCGAAGAAGAGTGGCCGGATCGCGCCATTGTTTTCGCCAATACCAAGCACCGCTGCGAAGACATCTGGGGGCATCTGGCAGCTGACGGTCATCGTGTCGGCCTGTTGACCGGCGACGTTGCGCAGAAAAAACGTCTGCGTATTCTCGACGAGTTTACCCGTGGCGATCTCGATATCCTCGTTGCAACCGACGTTGCCGCGCGCGGTCTGCACATTCCGGCCGTAACGCACGTCTTTAACTATGACCTGCCGGATGACTGCGAAGACTACGTTCACCGTATCGGACGTACGGGTCGCGCAGGAGCGAGCGGTCACTCTATCAGCCTGGCCTGTGAAGAGTACGCGCTGAACCTGCCTGCCATTGAGGCTTATATTGGTCACTCTATCCCGGTCAGCAAATATAACCCGGAAGCGCTGATGACCAATTTGCCGAAGCCGTTGCGCCTGACGCGCTCGCGCCCAGGCAATGGACCGCGTCGCACCGGCGCGCCGCGTAATCGTCGTCGTTCAGGTTAACGTAATATATGCTCACTTCCACTTCGCTGTATGCCGCAATTGATCTCGGTTCCAATAGTTTTCATATGCTGGTTGTACGCGAGGTGGCTGGAAGCATCCAGACGCTCACGCGAATTAAGCGCAAGGTGCGTCTGGCTGCGGGCCTGAACAGTGATAATTCGCTTTCCGCTGAAGCGATGGAGCGCGGCTGGCAATGTCTGCGCCTTTTCGCTGAACGCCTACAGGATATTCCTCAACCGCAAATCTGCGTCGTCGCCACGGCAACGCTGCGTCTCGCCGTCAATGCGGGCGAGTTTATCGCCAAGGCGCAGGAGATCCTCGGTTGTCCTGTCCAGGTCATTAGCGGCGAAGAAGAAGCGCGGCTGATTTATCAGGGTGTTGCCCATACCACCGGCGGCGCCGATCAGCGTCTGGTGGTCGATATTGGCGGCGCCAGCACCGAACTGGTCACCGGAACCGGCGCACAAACCACCTCTCTGTTTAGCCTGTCAATGGGCTGCGTCACCTGGCTTGAACGCTACTTTACCGATCGTAATCTGGCGCAAGAAAACTTCGATGAAGCGGAAAAAGCCGCGCGTGAAGTGCTGCGTCCGGTCGCCGATGAGCTACGCAAGCATGGCTGGAAAGTCTGCGTAGGCGCGTCTGGTACCGTCCAGGCGTTGCAGGAAATCATGATGGCGCAGGGCATGGATGAGCGCATCACATTGGCGAAACTTCAACAGCTGAAGCAACGCGCAATTCATTGCGGCCGTCTGGAAGAGCTGGAAATTGAAGGGTTAACGCTGGAACGCGCACTGGTATTCCCCAGCGGTCTGGCCATTCTGATCGCGATTTTCACCGAACTGGACATCCAGTGTATGACGCTTGCGGGCGGAGCGCTGCGCGAAGGGTTGGTGTATGGCATGCTGCATCTGGCGGTGGATCAGGATATTCGCAGCCGCACGCTGCGTAACATTCAGCGTCGGTTTATGGTCGATACCGAACAGGCGCATCGCGTAGCGGATCTGGCGGTAAACTTTCTCGATCAGGTGGAAGATAAGTGGCATCTTGAGCCGATCAGTCGCGAACTCCTGACCAGTGCCTGTCAGCTGCATGAAATCGGCCTGAGCGTTGATTTTAAACAGGCGCCGCAGCACGCGGCTTATCTGGTGCGTAATCTGGATTTACCGGGATTCACCCCCGCGCAAAAGAAGCTGTTAGCCACCCTATTGTTAAATCAGACCAACCCGATCGACCTCTCTTCCCTCCACCAGCAGAATGCGGTGCCGCCGCGCGTCGCTGAACATCTTTGTCGCCTGTTGCGTCTGGCGATCATTTTTGCCAGCCGTCGCCGTGACGATCTGGTGCCACAGATTACGTTGCAGGCGCAGGATGAGAATCTGACGTTAACCTTGCCGCAAGGGTGGCTGGAGCATCACCCGCTGGGTAAAGAGTTGATCGATCAGGAAAGCCAGTGGCAAAGCTATGTCCACTGGCCTTTGGACGTTCATTAGATGCTGGCTGCCGGATGGCGCTTACGCTTATCCGGCCTGGAAAATACCTACTTCGCTTTTGCTTTCGCCATCATGGCGCGGATATTGGCTATGCTGGCCTGCCCTTTTTGCATCCGCTCCTCGGCCGTTACCACTTTACGCTCCTGCTCCCAGATAAGATCGTCCTGCGGCAGTTCCAGCAAAAAGCGGCTTGGTTCCGGGCGCACCAGTTCACCGTACTGACGACGCTCTTTGCACAGCGTGAAGATCAGCTCTTTCTGCGCGCGGGTGATCCCCACATAGGCCAGACGGCGCTCCTCATCGATATTGTCTTCGTCAATGCTGCTCTGGTGCGGCAGGAATCCTTCTTCCATCCCCACCATAAACACGTACGGGAACTCCAGCCCTTTCGAGGCATGCAGCGTCATGAGCTGTACCTGATCCAACTCTTCTTCACTTTCACCACGCTCCATCATGTCGCGCAGCGTAAAGCGCGTCACCACCTGGGTGAGCGTCATGGGTTCGTCAAGTTCGTTACCTTCAAGCATTTCGGTCATCCAGCTAAACAACTGGTTGACGTTCTTCATGCGCATTTCCGCCGCTTTTGGGCTCGGCGAAGTCTCATACAACCAGGATTCGTAATCAATACCGTGGATGAGATCGCGCACGGCGGCAATCGGTTCACGCTCCGACAGACGCTGAATTTCCCCCAGCCAATGGGTGAAGCGGGTCAGTGAATCATAGCCGCGCCCGGTCAGCGTCTGGTTCAGCCCCACATCAAAACTGGCGGTAAACAGACTCTTGTTGCGCGTCATCGCCCATTCGCCCAGCTTTTGCAGCGTGGCCGGGCCGATTTCTCGTTTTGGCGTATTCACAATCCGCAGGAAAGCGCTGTCATCATCCGGGTTGGTCAGTACGCGCAGATAGGCCAGCAGGTCTTTAATCTCCGGGCGGGAGAAGAACGACGTGCCGCCAGAAATTTTGTAGGGAATACGGTTCTGCATAAGGAATTTTTCAAACACCCGCGACTGGTGGTTCCCGCGATACAGAATGGCGTAATCCTTGTATTCAGTCTTATTCACAAAGTGATGGGCAATCAGCTCGCCGGTAACGCGTTCGGCCTCGTGTTCTTCATTGTTCGCGCTCAGCACCTTGAGTTCCGCGCCATAACCCAGTTCAGAAAAGAGGCGTTTTTCAAAGACGTGGGGGTTATTGGCAATCAGGATATTCGCCGCTTTCAGAATGCGCCCGGAGGAACGATAGTTCTGCTCCAGCTTGATCACCTGTAGCGCCGGGAAATCCTTACTCAACAACACCAGGTTTTGCGGACGCGCGCCGCGCCAGGAGTAGATCGACTGGTCATCATCACCCACCACCGTAAAGCGCGCGCGGCTTCCCACCAGCAGTTTCACCAGTTCATACTGACTGGTGTTGGTATCCTGGTATTCATCCACCAGCAGATAGCGAATCCTGTTCTGCCAGCGCTCGCGCACCTCTTCATTACGCTGTAGCAGCAGCGTCGGCAATAGAATCAGATCGTCAAAATCGAGCACATTGCAGGCCTTCAGATGCGCATCGTACAGACCATAACAGTGAGCGAAGATGCGGTCGCGCTCCCCTTTTGCGCTTGCCGCCGCCTGAGCGGGCGTCATCAGATCGTTTTTCCAGTTAGAGATCGCCGAGATCAGCTGTTGCAAGATAACTTTGTCATCTTCAATCAGACCGTCAGTTAGCTCTTTCAGCAATGCGACCTGATCGGTATCGTCAAACAGCGAAAAGTTCGATTTCATCCCCAACGCCGCATATTCACGTTTGATGATATCCAGCCCCAACGTATGGAAAGTGGAGATCATCAGCCCGCGCGCCTCTTTACTCCCCAGCGTTTGCCCGACACGCTCTTTCATTTCACGTGCCGCTTTATTGGTAAAGGTCACTGCCGCAATATGGCGCGCCTGATAGCCGCAACCACGAATCAGATGGGCGATTTTATTGGTAATAACGCGTGTCTTACCAGAACCCGCGCCCGCCAGCACCAGGCAGGGGCCGGTGACGAATTCGACAGCGTGTTGTTGGCCGGGGTTTAAACGCATGGGAATATTGCTCAATCTTCGAACGGGGGAAAGATTGTAGCAGAAAGCAGGGCCGAGGGAGTAACAGGCTGCCCTTTCAGACAGCCTGGAAAGCGTTAATCAGGTGGCGCTGGCGGCAAGCGGCGTATAGCCGTTGCGTTTTGCGCTCCGGATCCAGCTGTACGATCCCATAATCGCAATCGCCGTTAGCAGGACATACTCCAGCGACATCGCATAGACGCCCTGTACCGCGTAAATCACCACGCTAATGACGTCGATAAGCACCCACAGCAGCCAGTTTTCCACATATTTGCGAGTCATCAGCACCATCGCCGCAATTGACAGCACCAGCATGGTGGAATCCCAGAACGGGAACGCGTCCGGCTGTAGCTCTGGCATCGCCACCTGAACCCCTACCGTTTGCAGCATCCCGAGCATAATATGGGTCAGCATGGCGAACACCGGGTCGATAAACCGCGTCATCAGCAGGATGGCGACAATACACACACCACTCAGCACCAGCGTTTGCTGGCGGGAGAGCCAGCGCACCTTCAGCGCTGCCTCTTGCGCCTCATTCTGACGGCTCCACGCATACCAGCCATAGATATTGGCGGCAAAGAAGAACACCTGAAGCAGCAGGCTGGCATATAGCTGAATCTGGAAAAAGATCGCGGCAAACAGGGTGACGTTAATCAGACCAAACAGGTAATTGATGATTTTTTCCCGGCTGGCGCACCAGATGCACAATAAACCAAAGACCGTGCCGATAGCCTCAATCCACGACAGCGCATACCCGCCTTCGCCGAGAGGAATGTTGACCATCACGTTATTAATACTGAAAAAGTCCATCACTGCTCTCCTTGCTGGCTATCGAAATAAATGGCCTGTAGCGCCAGGGAAATCTGACGTTCTTCACCCCGCAGACACAGCGTTTCCTGTTGAACATAATCATTAATACTGCTGTCCAGACAGCCGTTGTGGGCAACGACCACGTTCAGCAACGACGCCGTACGCAGCCCACGTAGTGCGCCGACCACCATCAGCGCCGCCGTTTCCATATCCGCCCCGAGAATACCGCGCGCTGACCATTCCGCATCCAGTTCAGCTTCACGATCGGTATAAAAGCTGTCGTGGCTGCGCACCAGCCCGCAAATCGCAGGAATGTTCATCTGCTTCGCCTGCTGGATCAACGTGGCGATAAGCTGCGGGTCTGCGCAGGCCGGATAGCAGGCTGGCGCGTAGGTTTTGCTGGTGCCGTCATCGGCGACCGCACCGTTGGCGATAATCAGATCGCCCAGCGCCAGCGTATCCTGCAATGCCCCACAGCTACCGATGCGAATCAGCGTGTCTACGCCAATCTGCCGTAACTCTTCAATGGCAATGGCCGTTGATGGCCCGCCGATTCCCGTCGACAGCACCAAAATCTCAATCCCTTTATATGTGCCGCGCGCCGCCCGAAATTCCCGGTTTTGCCCCAGTATCTCAGGGTTATCAAGAAAGTGGGCGATCCTGTCCACCCGCTCGGGATCGCCGGGCAATAGCGCATACCGTGCACCGGTCATGCTATTGCTTAATCGAATATGGGGTTGCATCTTCTGTCTCCTTACTGTGCTGAGGGACTCAGATCTCCGCCTCCTGTTTCAGTTTTTCAGGGGCTAATAAGACGATCCGCTCACCGTCGGTATCAATAATTTTCAGCGATTTCAGATCGTGCAAAATACGGTTGATACTGCGCGTCGTCGCCGCAAATTCCTGACTGAGATTTTGTTTATCCAGCAAAATCGTGGTCGATTCATCATGTTGATATCGCTGCCATAATGCCTGGCAAACCCGTTGATACAGCGAGTACAAATTGTCGCTGCTGGCCTTTTTCGACAACTGATAATATTGCTGGCTGAAAAAGCGCAGCATCCGCTGGTTAAAATGGTTATCCAGCGCCAGCCAGCGATGAAAATCCGCCTGCGGCAGGCTTAACAACTGAACGCTGCCAACCGCCATCACCGAACAGATGTAATGCCGCGACTCAAAAATCTCCAGCTCGCCCAGCATGTCGCCTTTGCGGTAATGTGCCTGCCGATAACGGCGCCCGTCTTCAGCTTCGTAAAAGACATCCACCTCACCGGAAACAATCAGCGAGAATTGCCGACAAATGTCGCCCTGACGGCAAATCAGCGCTCCGCGAGGTATTTCCTCAACGCGCCAGCGCTGCATGATGTCCAGCGGGCAATATTTGAGCAGCTCATACAGCTGCGGATCGCGTACGATTTGGGTTAGCCCTGTCAGCCAGTCGCCTGAAAATTCTGCGTTTTTCATTGAGCTCATGTTATCTCTCTCCTGAGATGGAAAGACAGGACGGCTGTCCTGTTGCAGAGGGAATATGTCTGATAAAAGTGTCGTTCATCTCCCGGTTCATTAAACCCGGCGGGACATCTGTCCTGCGATGGCGAAGAGTATATGTCCGACGCCCTAAGGAATGATAAAGTGGCGGGCAACCTTTGAGACATGAGAGCGAAATAATGGCGAAAACCGCAGCAGCACTGCATATCCTGGTAAAAGAAGAGAAGCTGGCGCTGGATCTTCTGGAACAAATCAAGAATGGCGCCGACTTCGGCAAACTGGCGAAAAAGCACTCTATCTGCCCGTCAGGCAAAAGAGGCGGTGACTTAGGTGAGTTTCGTCAGGGCCAGATGGTTCCGGCGTTCGACAAAGTGGTCTTCTCCTGCCCGGTGCTGGAGCCAACCGGCCCACTGCACACCCAGTTCGGATACCACATCATTAAGGTGCTGTATCGCAACTAATAAAAAGCCCGGTGAGTATAAACACCGGGCTTTTTTGCCGGATGGCGCTAACGCTTACCCGGCCTACGAAATAATGGCTTTTTGTAGGTCGGGTAAGCGCTAGCGCCACCCGACAACCTGTTTAACCAGCTACCGCAATGCGTTTCATATCAGTCATATAGCCACGCAGTTTCTGGCCCACTTTCTCAATAGCGTGGCCACGAATTGCTTCGTTCACATCACGCAGCTGTGCGTTGTCAACCGCGCCTTCAGCAATCGCTTTACCCAGATCGCCCGGTTGAATTTCAGTCATGAACGCTTTCAGCAACGGTACGCAAGCGTAAGAGAACAGGTAGTTGCCGTACTCGGCGGTGTCAGAGATAACCACGTTCATTTCATACAGACGCTTACGGGCGATGGTGTTGGCGATCAGCGGCAGTTCGTGCAGTGACTCATAGTACGCAGACTCTTCGATGATGCCGGAATCCACCATGGTTTCGAATGCCAGCTCAACGCCCGCTTTCACCATCGCGATCATCAGTACGCCTTTATCGAAGTACTCCTGCTCACCGATTTTACCTTCATACTGCGGCGCGGTTTCGAATGCGGTTTTACCGGTCTCTTCACGCCAGGTCAGCAGTTTCTTATCATCGTTCGCCCAGTCCGCCATCATGCCGGAGGAGAATTCACCGGAGATGATGTCGTCCATGTGTTTCTGGAACAGCGGCGCCATGATGGTTTTCAGCTGTTCAGACAGCGCATAAGCACGCAGTTTTGCCGGATTGGACAGACGATCCATCATCAGCGTAATGCCGCCCTGCTTCAGCGCTTCGGTGATAGTTTCCCAGCCGTACTGAATCAGTTTTTCCGCATATGCCGGGTCGGTACCTTCTTCCACCAGCTTATCGAAGCACAGCAGAGAACCCGCTTGCAGCATACCGCACAGGATGGTCTGCTCGCCCATCAGGTCAGATTTCACTTCCGCCACGAAGGAGGACTCCAGCACACCCGCACGATGACCGCCAGTTGCCGCCGCCCATGCTTTGGCAATAGCCATCCCTTCGCCTTTCGGATCGTTTTCCGGGTGAACGGCGATCAGCGTCGGTACACCGAAACCACGTTTGTACTCTTCACGGACTTCAGTACCCGGGCACTTCGGCGCCACCATCACCACGGTGATGTCTTTGCGGATCTGCTCGCCCACTTCCACGATGTTGAAACCGTGGGAATAACCCAGCGCCGCGCCGTCTTTCATCAGCGGCTGTACGGAACGCACCACGTCGGAGTGCTGTTTGTCCGGCGTCAGGTTAACCACCAGATCAGCCTGCGGGATCAGCTCTTCGTAAGTCCCCACTTTGAAGCCGTTTTCGGTCGCTTTACGCCAGGAAGCACGTTTTTCGGCAATCGCCTCTTTACGCAGGGCGTAGGCGATATCCAGACCGGAGTCACGCATGTTCAGGCCCTGGTTCAGCCCCTGAGCGCCACAGCCGACGATGACCACTTTTTTACCCTGAAGGTAGCTCGCGCCATCGGCAAATTCATCGCGGCCCATAAAGCGACATTTACCCAGTTGCGCCAACTGCTGGCGCAGATTCAGTGTATTAAAGTAGTTAGCCATATCTGTAACTCCATGATGTTGTGTCGTGCTTATTGTTCGGTTCGCTTGCCGTGTCTTTGCAAGAGAGAATGAACTCACTATATGACAGGAAATTTATTGCGGAAATTGATATATTCACAACATCACATTGCAATTTCTGCAACGTAGACATCGGGAGTAACGCCAGTGGATTTACGCGATCTGAAAACCTTCCTGCATCTGGCGGAAAGTCGCCATTTTGGCCGCAGCGCGCGGGCAATGCACGTTAGCCCTTCCACGCTCTCCCGGCAGATTCAACGCCTCGAAGAGGATCTCGGCCAGCCGCTGTTCATTCGCGATAACCGTACCGTCACGCTCACCGAAGCGGGAGAAGAGCTGCGAACGTTTGCCCAGCAAACGCTGTTGCAGTATCAGCAGTTACGCCACACCATCGACCAACAAGGCCCGTTGCTGTCGGGCGAGCTGCATATCTTCTGCTCGGTCACCGCCGCTTATAGCCATCTGCCGCCCATTCTTGACCGTTTCCGGGCGGAGCATCCCTCTGTGGAAATCAAACTCACCACCGGCGATGCCGCCGATGCGATGGAAAAAGTGGTGACGGGCGAGGCGGATCTGGCGATTGCCGGTAAACCGGAAACCCTGCCCGGCGCGGTCGCGTTTTCAATGCTGGAGAATCTGGCGGTGGTGCTGATAGCTCCCGCATTGCCTTGCCCGGTGCGAAATCAGGTCTCAGTGGATAAACCCGACTGGTCAACAGTGCCGTTTATCATGGCCGATCAAGGCCCAGTGCGTCGCCGTATTGAGCTGTGGTTCCGCCGTCAGAAAATCAGCAATCCGTCGATATACGCGACGGTCGGTGGACATGAAGCGATGGTGTCGATGGTCGCGCTCGGCTGCGGCGTGGCGCTGCTGCCGGAAGTGGTATTGGAAAATAGCCCTGAACCCGTGCGTAACCGCGTGATGATCCTGGAGCGCAGCGACGAGAAAACGCCGTTTGAGCTGGGCGTTTGCGCACAAAAAAAGCGGCTGCATGAGCCGCTTATTGATGCGTTCTGGAACATTCTGCCCAACCACTAGCCGGATGGCGGCGCAAGCGCCTTATCCGGCCTACGGCTCAAAAGAACGTAGACCTGATAAGCGCAGCGCCATCAGGCATTTTCCCGAACACCCTAACCCGCCAGGAAGAACCGGAACGCCGGGTTATCGCTTTCGTTGTGGCACTCATAGCCCAGCTCATTCAGCCGGGTTTCGAAATCAGGCTCGTTTTCGCCCAGTTCAAATGCCGCCAGCACACGACCATAGTCGGTGCCGTGGCTGCGATAGTGGAACAGCGAAATATTCCAGTGCGTTCCCAGCGTGTGCAGAAACTTCAGCAGCGCGCCGGGCGACTCTGGAAATTCGAAACTGTACAGACGTTCCTGCAACGGTTTCGATGGGCGTCCGCCAACCATATAGCGCACATGCAGTTTCGCCATTTCGTCGTCGGAGAGATCCACCACGCTGTAGCCGCCTTCATGCAGCAGCGCGAGAATCTCTTTGCGCTCTTCCAGTCCACGGCTCAGACGGACGCCGACAAAAATGCAGGCATCTTGAGCGTCGGCAAAACGGTAGTTAAATTCGGTAACGGAACGGCCGCCCAGCAGCTGACAAAACTTCAGGAAGCTGCCTTTCTCTTCCGGGATAGTCACCGCCAGCAGCGCTTCGCGCTGTTCACCCAGCTCGCAGCGTTCAGACACATAGCGCAGACCATGAAAGTTCACATTCGCGCCAGAAAGCACATGCGCCAGGCGTTCGCCGCGAATATTGTGTTGGGCGATGTATTTTTTCATCCCCGCCAGCGCCAGCGCACCGGAAGGTTCCGCCACCGCACGCACATCCTCGAACAGATCTTTCATCGCTGCGCAAATCGCATCGCTGTCGACGGTGATAATGTCGTCGAGATATTCCTGGCACAGACGGAAGGTTTCATCGCCGATACGTTTAACCGCCACGCCTTCGGCAAACAGTCCCACACGCGGGAGATCCACCGGATGACCGGCATCCAGCGCCGCTTTCAGGCAGGCCGAATCTTCCGCTTCAACGGCGATCACTTTGATTTGCGGCATCAGCTGTTTGATGAGCACCGCCACGCCTGCCGCCAGTCCACCACCGCCAACCGGCACGAATACGCGGTCGAGATGCGCATCCTGCTGGAGCAGTTCCAGCGCCAGCGTGCCCTGCCCGGCAATCACCATCGGATGATCGAACGGCGGAACCCAGGTGAAGCCCTGCTGTTGCGCCAGCTCGATAGCTTTCGCTTTCGCTTCATCAAAGTTCGCGCCGTGCAGCAGCACTTCCCCGCCAAACCCACGCACCGCGTCCACTTTGATATCGGCGGTCGCCAGCGGCATCACAATCAATGCTTTCACACCCAAACGCGCGGAGGAGAACGCCACGCCCTGAGCATGGTTACCCGCCGATGCGGTGATAACGCCGTGGGCTTTTTGTTCTTCGGTGAGCCCCGCCATCATCGCGTAGGCTCCGCGCAGCTTGAAGCTGTGTACAGGCTGCCTGTCTTCACGCTTCACGAGAATAACGTTGTCGAGGCGCGAAGAAAGTTTTTCCATTTTTTGCAGCGGCGTCACCTGCGCTGCTTCATATACCGGCGCGCGGAGTACCGCACGCAGGTACTCCGCCCCTTCCGGGGCGGCTGACAGGGGTTGCGACTCGGCCATCATCAACCTCCCAGCTTCGATTTATCGCGTACCGCGCCTTTATCGGCGCTGGTCGCCAGGCTGGCATAAGCACGCAGCGCAAAGGAGACCGGACGCTGACGATCTTTCGGCGTCCAGGCTTTATCACCACGGGCTTCCTGCGCTTCGCGACGCGCGGCGATTTCCGCATCGCTCAGTTGCAGTTGAATACCACGGTTTGGAATATCAATAGCAATCATGTCGCCATCTTCGATGATGGCAATATTACCGCCGCTGGCCGCTTCCGGTGAGACGTGACCGATAGAGAGGCCAGACGTGCCGCCGGAGAAACGGCCATCGGTGATCAGCGCACAGGCTTTACCCAGCCCCATCGATTTCAGGAAGGTGGTCGGATAGAGCATTTCCTGCATACCAGGCCCACCCTTAGGCCCTTCGTAGCGAATAACCACCACATCACCGGCAACCACCTTACCGCCGAGGATCGCCTCAACCGCATCGTCCTGGCTTTCATAGACTTTCGCCGGGCCGGTAAATTTCAGGATGCTGTCATCCACGCCTGCGGTTTTTACGATACAGCCGTTTTCAGCAAAGTTACCGTAGAGCACAGCCAGACCGCCATCTTTGCTGTAGGCATGTTCCAGCGAGCGAATGCAGCCTTCGGCGCGGTCGGTATCCAGCGAATCCCAGCGGCAATCCTGCGAGAACGCCTGCGTCGTGCGGATACCCGCCGGGCCTGCACGGAACATCTGTTTTACCGCTTCATTCTGGCTGACCATAACGTCGTACTGCTCCAGCGTTTGCGGCAGCGTCAGACCCAGCACGTTTTTTACATCGCGATTCATCAGCCCGGCGCGATCCAGCTCGCCCAGAATACCCAGCACGCCGCCTGCGCGGTGGACGTCTTCCATGTGGTATTTCTGCGTACTTGGCGCGACTTTACACAACTGTGGAACCTTGCGGGAAAGCTTGTCGATATCACTCATGGTGAAGTCGATTTCCGCTTCCTGCGCCGCCGCCAGCAGGTGTAAAACGGTGTTGGTCGAACCGCCCATAGCGATATCCAGAGTCATGGCGTTTTCAAACGCCGCTTTACTGGCAATATTACGCGGCAGTGCGGAAGCGTCATCCTGCTCGTAGTAACGTTTAGTCAGCTCAACAATGCGCTTACCGGCATTGAGGAACAGCTGCTTGCGATCGGCGTGGGTTGCCAGCAACGAGCCGTTGCCCGGCTGCGACAGGCCCAGCGCTTCCGTCAGGCAGTTCATTGAGTTAGCGGTGAACATCCCGGAACACGACCCACAGGTCGGGCAGGCGGAGCGTTCGACCTGATTGCTCTGATCGTCAGAAACTTTCGGGTCCGCGCCCTGAATCATCGCATCAACCAGATCGAGCTTGATGATCTGATCGGAAAGTTTGGTTTTCCCGGCTTCCATCGGGCCGCCGGAGACAAAAATTACCGGAATGTTCAGGCGCAGCGAGGCCATCAGCATCCCTGGGGTGATTTTGTCGCAGTTGGAGATACAGACCATCGCATCCGCACAGTGGGCGTTCACCATGTACTCCACCGAGTCGGCGATCAGTTCGCGAGACGGCAGTGAATACAGCATGCCCCCGTGACCCATAGCGATGCCATCATCCACGGCAATGGTGTTGAACTCTTTGGCGACGCCGCCAGCGGCTTCAATCTGTTCGGCGACCAGTTTACCGAGATCGCGCAGGTGAACGTGACCCGGCACAAACTGGGTGAATGAGTTCACGACAGCGATGATCGGTTTGCCAAAATCGGCATCGGTCATCCCGGTGGCGCGCCACAGCGCGCGGGCACCCGCCATATTGCGACCATGTGTGGTTGTGGCGGAACGATACTTAGGCATGCGTAATTTACTCCCAGTGTCTGTCTGTTAAATGGGACGGTGCGTGCCGTCCCATTTATTTTTAATTTATGGATTTACCTGATCCAACCAGCCCCATTTATCTTCGGTTTCACCGGTGAAGAGGCCAAAGAATGCTTGCTGAATACGTTTAGTGACCGGACCGCAGCGGCCTTCGCCTACCTGGATACCGTCCACGCTGCGAACCGGTGTGATCTCTGCCGCAGTACCGGACATAAACACTTCGTCCGCCAGATACAGAGATTCGCGAGACAGCACCTGCTCACGCACTTCGATATCCAGCTCTTTCGCCAGCTTGATGATCGCATCACGGGTAATACCTGGCAGCGCGGAGGAGGTAAACGGCGGGGTAAACAACACGCCATCTTTCACTTCAAACAGGTTTTCGCCTGCGCCTTCGGAAATATAACCATTCACATCCAACGCGATACCTTCCTGGTAGCCATGACGACGCGCTTCACTCCCTACCAGCAGTGAAGAAAGGTAGTTACCGCCCGCTTTTGCCGCTGTCGGAATGGTATTTGGCGCTGCGCGGTTCCAGGAAGAAACCATCGCATCGATCCCCTGATCCAGCGCTTCTGCGCCCAGGTATGCGCCCCACGGGAACGCCGCGATGATGACGTCAGTGCTGTACCCCGGAGGCGGGTTAACGCCCATCCCCACATCGCCCACAAACACCAGCGGACGAATATATGCGCTGGTCAGGTTGTTTTTACGGATAACATCGCGGCAGGCTTCCATCAGCTCATCAACGCTCTGGGAGACGGGAAAACGATAGATTTTGGCTGAATCATGCAAACGCTGCATGTGTTCACGATGGCGGAACACCACTGGACCTTTGTGAGAGTCGTAGCAACGGATCCCTTCAAACACGGAAGTACCGTAGTGCAGTGCGTGGGACATCACATGAACCTTCGCATCTTCCCAACGAATCATCTCACCATTGAACCAGATGTAATCAGCTTTTTTCGTCGTCATTTTTCTTCCTTTTGCGCTCAGGCGCGGATTTGTTGTGATGTGGTTGTGCTCTGGCAGATAGCAACATGTGCAACATCTACCAGTTTACTTAACTGACTAAACAGTAAGTCGACCGACCGGGGGCTGGCAACGGTCAATTCGATATTTATATTTTGCGCATCGGTGGCGGCTTCCATATTCATGGAGCACACCTGAAAACCACGGTGGCGAACCACGCGTAAAACACGTTCTAACGTTTCCGGGTTGAAACGAGCTGCCACATTGACCTGATGTTGCATCATGATAATTTCTCCAGCATTTCTGAGTTACTGGCGCCAGGCGGCACCAGGGGCCAGACATTCTCAAGTTCGTCGATTGAGACATGAAGCAGGTATGGCCCATCACTGTTCAGCATGGTGTCGAGCGCCGCTTCAACCTGGTCTTTACGGGTGATGTGTTGGCCAGGAATGCCGAAGGCGCTGGCTAACATGAGGAAATCGGGGTTATCGGTAAGGGTGGTTTCGCTATATCGTTCCTGGAAAAACAGTTGTTGCCATTGTCGAACCATGCCTAACCGCTGGTTATCGAGTAAGACAATCTTCAACGGCAACTGCTTGCGTTTTACGGTGCCCAACTCTTGTACATTCATCATGAAAGAGCCGTCACCGGAGATACAGATAACGGTATCATTCGGCCTCGCAACCTGCGCGCCAACCGCCGCAGGCAGGCCAAAACCCATCGTACCTAAGCCGCTGGAGGTGATGAAATTCTCGGGGCGCGAGTACGTCATATGTTGCGCAGACCACATCTGATGCTGGCCCACATCCGTTGTCACCACGCTGTCTGCGGGTTTACGTTCCGACAACTGTTTTAACAGCAGCGGCGCATAGATGGCTTCACCGGGATGATCGTAACGCCAGGCGTGCTCAGTACGCAGTTCAGCATTGTGCTGACGCCAGGCGTCAATATTTAACGGTTGCTGTAACGCGGGCAATAATGCGTTCAGATCGCCCTGCAACGCGACATGCGCCTGACGCAGTTTGTTCATTTCCGCCGGATCGATATCCATGTGGATCACGCTGGCGTTCGGCGCAAAGGTATTCAGCTTGCCCGTCACCCGGTCATCAAAACGCGCCCCTACGGCAATCAGCAGATCGCACTCCTGCACCGCAAAGTTTGCCGCTTTGGTGCCATGCATCCCCAACATACCGAGATAATACGGATAGCCGGCATCCACCGCACCCAGGCCTTTTAACGTGCAGGTCACCGGCATTTGCGTCGCAGCGATAAATTCGCGCAGCGCGAGTACGGCCTGCGCCATGCCTACGCCGCCGCCCACGTACAGCATCGGTTTTTGCGCCTGCGCCATCATCCGACGCGCCTGCTCAACATCCGCGTGCGGGAAAGCCGTTTCGTTTTCAACGGTGGTGAAATACGGCTCCAGTGAACCATTGGCTAACTGGATATCTTTGGGGATATCAACCAGAACAGGGCCAGGACGACCCGAGTTCGCAACCCGGAAAGCCTCAGCCATGATGCGCGGCAGCTCTTCCAGCGACTGCACGAGGAAGCTGTGCTTAGTACATGCCAACGACAGCCCCAGCACATCAACCTCCTGAAAAGCGTCCGTTCCGATGAACGGAGCGGAAACCTGACCCGTGATGGCAACAACCGGCACGGAATCTAACAGTGCGTCAGCCAGACCGGTTATCAAATTGGTAGCGCCAGGGCCGGACGTGGCGATACAGACGCCCGTTTTGCCCGTTGAACGCGCATAGCCGATTG
This sequence comes from Citrobacter sp. CK199, assembly GCF_030333285.1. Taxonomy (NCBI): domain Bacteria; kingdom Pseudomonadati; phylum Pseudomonadota; class Gammaproteobacteria; order Enterobacterales; family Enterobacteriaceae; genus Citrobacter; species Citrobacter sp. CK199. The sequence continues at coordinate 81,928 of NZ_JAOWGF010000023.1, forward strand.
CCGCCATCGCCGCACCCTGCTCGTGACGACACAACAGATGTTCCACGCCGCCGTCATACAACGCATCGTAAACCGGCATAATTGCGCCACCGGGATAACCAAAAACGGTTTCAACGCCCTGTGCTCGCAAAGCATGTACCACCCACTGTGCCCCATTCATAGCTACATCCCCGCCGTAAATCTGGAGAAACAGAATTTTATGCTATTAGTCATTATCTGCTCCTCGTTTATGTTTTTAAGGTCAAAAAAAACCCCCGGACCTTTCGGTGCGGGGGTCTTAGTTCGTTAAGGCTTGATTTCTAAGCCTTTCCTCGTCCAAGTGCAGCCCCGCACGGTGGGATAATAATCACCACCACGCTAATCACGACCAGGCTAATCACTCGTAGAAGGGCTGTCATTTTTGTCTATTCTTGCATCTTGTTCGAAGGAATGCCTAAAGAGTTACCATAGCTTTCGCCAATAGCACAAGATATTTTTATTTTCATTTTTCTGACGCAGCTAACGGTTTAGCAAAAAATCATTGTTTTTTATACAAAAAACAGGAAATGAAAAATTTTCACTTTTTGCCTCATAAACAGCAGCAACCCCCATCTTTTTTCGCATCTGTTATTTTTTGCGAGCACGCTTCCGAACAGCAAAGCATATTTTGAAAAGGCGATAAAATTACCTGAATATGCGCCGAAAATTAACAATCGTGCAGGATATTTCTGGTTTTTAATGCAGCATAATTCTCTCAACGGGAGGAGTTATGTCACTGTCGATTGTTCACACACGCGCCGCACTTGGCGTTAATGCGCCGCCAATAACCATCGAGGTGCATATCAGTAATGGCCTGCCGGGTTTAACAATGGTTGGGCTACCTGAAACGACGGTAAAGGAGGCCCGGGATCGGGTTCGCAGCGCAATCATCAATAGCGGGTATGAATTTCCGGCGAAGAAAATCACCATTAATCTGGCCCCGGCAGATTTACCCAAAGAGGGCGGTAGATATGATTTACCTATCGCAATTGCGCTTCTGGCGGCGTCAGAGCAACTTACAACAAATAAGCTTAATGAATATGAACTGGTGGGCGAACTGGCCCTTACAGGTGCGTTACGTGGCGTTCCAGGCGCGATATCCAGTGCAACCGAGGCGATTCGGGCAGGCAGACATATCATTGTTGCAAAAGAGAATGCAACAGAAGTTGGGCTAATCAGCGGAGAGGGATGCCTGATTGCAGATCATCTGCAAACGGTATGCGCATTTCTGGAAGGGAAACGGGATCTTGAGAAACCAGTGTCTACCGATTCTGACGCCTGTTTACTGCATGACGATCTCAGTGATGTTATCGGTCAGGAACAGGGGAAACGAGGCCTGGAAATCACGGCCGCAGGAGGGCACAACCTGCTGCTGATAGGCCCGCCAGGTACGGGAAAAACCATGCTGGCCAGCCGCATTAATGGGCTACTGCCATCATTAAGCGACAAAGAAGCGCTGGAAAGTGCGGCGATTCTCAGCCTGGTGAACGCCGATACGGTACAAAGGCAGTGGAAACGGCGTCCTTTCCGCTCGCCTCATCACAGCGCGTCATTAACGGCAATGGTAGGGGGAGGTTCAATACCCGCGCCAGGAGAAATATCGCTGGCGCACAACGGTATTCTGTTTCTGGATGAACTGCCTGAGTTTGAGCGACGCACGCTGGATGCGCTGCGTGAACCTATTGAGTCTGGTCAGATACACCTTTCGCGCACCCGGGCAAAGATCACCTATCCTGCGCGCTTCCAACTGGTTGCAGCGATGAATCCCAGCCCGACCGGTCACTATCAGGGGAACCATAATCGCTGTAGCCCGGAACAGACGTTGCGCTACCTCAGCCGTTTATCCGGCCCCTTTCTCGATCGATTCGATCTCTCGCTCGAAATTCCCCTGCCACCGCCCGGTATACTCAGTCAGGCAGCGGTTAAAGGCGAGGACAGCGCTACAGTGAAAGTACGGGTGATATCCGCACGGAAACGCCAGTACGAACGACAGGGGAAGCTAAACGCCCATCTGGACAGCCAGGGTATACGAAAGTACTGCTCTCTACACAGTGATGATGCGCACTGGCTGGAGGAGACGCTGATACATCTGGGATTGTCTATACGAGCCTGGCAGCGCTTACTGAAGGTTGCCCGTACCATTGCCGATCTGGAACAAACGGAGAATATTACACGCCTGCATTTGCAGGAGGCTGTGGGCTATCGGGCAATAGACAGGCTACTGATTCATTTACAAAAACTACTGACGTAAAAAAAGGGCATTTCGCCCTTTTTTTATTAATCGTCAGATTCGGTGTAGTCTTCCGCACCTTCCATCTGCGGTTTACCGCCAGACAGAGTGTGGAAACGTTTTGGACGCTTAATACGCGTCATATATTTAGACCAGACGCGTTCTGCTTCTGTCACCGGCTCACGTTCGCCACGGCATACCGCGACAAACAGTCTCTCTTCTTCGGTTACTGGCTCACGTTTCCCCAGATCCAGCTCATTGAAGGCATAACCATGACGTTCAAGCAGTTGTGCCTCTTTGATGGTGAAATCACCATGACGAGAGAATCCGCGTGGATAATATTTGTTGTCGAAATATCGATTAGTCGTCGTAAAGCTTTCCGCCATCCTGCACGCTCCTAATTCTTTGGCCGAGCTATTTATGGCGCGGAGTATTAGTTACGCTTGACAGAGTGTAAAACAAAAGATTTAAATCATTACGACAAATAATTTTGTGGAGAGCGTTGTGGATACGGAATTGTTAAAAACTTTCCTGGAAGTTAGCCGGACACGCCACTTTGGACGAGCGGCAGAAGCGCTCTACCTGACCCAATCGGCGGTCAGTTTTCGGATAAGACAACTGGAAAATCAGCTTGGTGTGAACCTGTTCACCCGGCACAGAAACAATATCCGCTTAACCGCAGCAGGTGAAAAGCTACTACCCTATGCAGAAACGCTGATGAATACGTGGCAGGCGGCACGTAAGGAAGTGGCGCATACGTCGCGGCATAATGAGTTTTCTATCGGTGCCAGCGCTTCTCTGTGGGAGTGCATGCTCAATGGCTGGCTGGCACGCTTATATCAGTCTCTGGAGCCGCAAGCCAGTCTGCAATTTGAAGCCAGGATCGCTCAACGCCAGTCGTTAGTAAAGCAACTCCATGAACGTCAGCTTGATCTGCTCATTACCACCGAAGCGCCAAAAATGGATGAGTTTAGCAGTCAATTGCTGGGACATTTCACACTCGCATTGTATTGCAGCAGCCCATCACAGATGAAAGATGAATTAAATTATCTGCGTCTTGAATGGGGGCCTGATTTTCAACAGCATGAAGTGGGTTTGATTGCGAGCGATGAGGTTCCCGTTCTTACCACCAGTTCAGCTGAACTGGCGAGACAGCAACTGTCTGCTCTTAATGGATGCAGCTGGCTTCCTGTTGGCTGGGCCAAAGAAAAAGGCGGGCTTCATACCGTTGCCGACAGCGCTACGCTTTCACGCCCGTTATATGCAATATGGCTACAAAATAGCGATAAACATACGTTGATCCGCGATCTGTTAAAAACAAACGTCCTGGAAGATTAAAGGAACAGCAATGGCAAGGATGCCGGGAAAGGAGTTGAATGGATATGCTGGGGGCCGTTTTTCAGGCAAAAAAAATCCTTAGCAAATGCTAAGGATAATTTTCTGGCAGGGGCGGAGAGACTCGAACTCCCAACACCCGGTTTTGGAGACCGGTGCTCTACCAATTGAACTACGCCCCTAATTAGGGTGGCGGAACGGACGGGACTCGAACCCGCGACCCCCTGCGTGACAGGCAGGTATTCTAACCAACTGAACTACCGCTCCAC